>JAJFHD010000106.1 GCA_021775805.1 Alphaproteobacteria bacterium
GTGGTTTGGTTCACAATCGGTAAAAAAGCCCCAGACCGGCGGGGGGGCGCTTTATCTGGGACTTACAACCGATGTCGCTGGCAAACTGGAGAGCTGGACCAGCCAAATGAACATGCCTTCTCCGGCTTAATATCCGGTAAAAGGCATGTTGATCGTGGTATGGGAGCTTCACAATTCCTAAACTCCATAAGTGCTATGTTGTGACGACTTGTCGGAGAACCACAATGGCCGTACCAAATAGCCTGTTACGCAACTGTGAAAAACACGATGCAGATGCTGGACCTGTGCCGCGAAGAGAACTGGTAGAAGGTAATCGTGACAACGTATTGAATGAAATTCAACTCGGGCGTGCCTGTGTGGCTATTGATATCCTGATAATGTCAGGCCAGTCTCCGGAACACGCGGCAAGCTTGGTAACCCGCCAGTTGGCATCTTCAAACATCAAAATCCCGGGAGAAAGAACAGACCCTCGATCATGGCATAGACTGCTTGATCTCCGATCTCAATTGCGACATGGCTCCAGAAACAAACATGAAGACGCGCGGAAAGCCTATACGAACTTCAAGAACGAAGTGAACGCGGTGGTCGCCAATAAACGCGTTCAGTTTGCGATGGATTGGATTTTCTGAACACTGGTGCATTACCTCAATCCATACAGGTCACCAGTTGCCGTACACGAACTTTCTGCGCATCCCGGACAATCTGTGAAGACAACCAAAGAAATCAAGAAAACGGGAGGGCTGTGTCATGACAACAGCAGATGTGAAATCTGAACTACGGGTGGATGCGCCAGATACCGGGGACGCCAGATCCTACGAGGAAGCGCGCAGCGTCCTTGAGCGTAAAGACGCCGCTGGCATGCGCGTAGTGGCCGCCGATCATACGGCTCATCCGGAAATGTTGTTCTACCTGGCAGCGTCCGGTGACATTGAAACCCGCGTCGCCATCTCCACTAATCCGTCGACGCCCTATCAGGCCGATGAAATCCTGTGCGGCGACCACGAAGACCGTGTCCGCATGCCGCTCATCGGAAAGATGGTGGGGCGGCTAGCCGGCACCGACAAGGTCGATCAGGTAGCAAGGGGGATTCTGCGTCGCCTGGCGAACGATCAATCGGTCGCAATTCGCCAGATGTTGGCAGAAGAAATCAAGGCCAGCGACAACGTTCCTGTCGACATCGTGCACCGGCTCGCCAGGGACTCCCACGAAATCATCTGTTGTCCAGTGTTGGAAAACTCACCGCTTCTGGACGACACGACCCTGATAGGCATCATCACTGAGCAATTGTGTACGCCGGCCCTGAGTGCCATCGCGCGGCGTGAAGCGGTATCGGAGGAGGTTGCTGACCACATCGCGGGAACTTCGAACACGCAGGCAATCTCCGCCCTTCTTGTCAATTCGGGAGCCCAGATCCGCGAGCAGACGCTGAATCTCATTGCCGAAGCTGGGACCGATCAGAAACCGTGGCATGAACCGCTGGCCTTGCGGCCGATCCTGTCGGCCCGGGTGATAGAAAAGATATCAACCTACATCGCCTCCGATCTGTTGAAACGGCTGAGTGAGAGAAACGACCTCGACTCAAATACGACCGAACTGCTTTCCGGACGCTTGAAGCAACGGCTGGAATCCCAGGAAGGCAATGTCGTTGACCGCGAAGCGGTGCTCGATGTGCTCGAGAAGGAGCTGGCAAACCAGCACAAACGCGGAAAACTCGATGCGGGTTATGTCGCCGAGCTGGCAAAGGACGAACAGCATATGGCGGTGTGGGTCTCTCTGGGCATATTGAGTGGAACCAACACGGCCTTCGCCTATCGGATCTTCTCAAGCGGCAACGCCAAGGCGGTCTGTGCTTTGGTCTGGGTTGCAGGTCTGCCGGCGTCCCTGATCGAACTGTTGCAGTCGACCGTCGGAGGAATTTCCGAAGACAACCTGCTGTTATCGGAAGAAAACGATCAGTTTCCCTTGACGGAGCGGGAACTCAACTGGCAGCTGGAGCTGTTCGGCTATCAGGGCTACAAGGATAACCGTCCTCTGGTGCAGACTTGGACCGGTGGACCAATTACCGGTTACGCTCAGGTCTGAGCGTAACTCCAAGGCATGAGCTCGTTCAGCTTGGTGATTTAGGGTGTGGACTCAATTGCACCAACATCTGATTGCGAAGAGTTGCAGCATTGAGAGGAAGTTTAGCGCCTTTTTCTCAGACCTTGTCGCCAGGCGTCGCATATCTTTCATCCTGCAGAAGAAGCGCTCGACGACATTTCCTTGGGCGTGGAGATTTACGTCGTGTAGTATTGGATTACGCTCATTGCTCGTGGAGGGGATGACGGCCAGTGCTTCTTCATCGGCAATCTGTTACCTGATCCGGACACTGCCATAGGCTTTGTCAGTGATGATGGCCAATGGCGCTTTATCCCAGTCGAGAAACGCATCCATGACCTGACTGTCGTGGACCTGTCCACCGGTGATTTCTAAACTCAGCGGGCGGCCTTTGGCGTCTACAGCCGCGTGAACCTTACTTGTGCGGCCTCCTCGTGAGCGGCCAATACCTTCTTCCAGTTCCCCTTTTTTGACCCACTCGCTGCACGATGGGCTTTTACAATGGAGGCATCAATGAAGATCAGACTGTCCTGGCATTCCTGGGCCAGGGCATCGAATATGCCTTTCCAGATGCCACGCTGACCCCATCGCACATAGCGGTTGTACACCGTGGTTCGGGGGCCGTAACGTTCGGGAAGATCGCGCCAAGGGGCGCCGGTTCGAAGAATATAGAAGATCGCGTTCAGAATACTCCGGTCGTCTTTGCGCTTAGGACCGCGTCCTTGCGGTGGCAGAAGAGGACTGATTAATGCTCATTCTTCGTCGGCCAAATCAAATCGTACCATAACAACCTCCATCAATGGAAGTTGTGAATTACAACTCGATAAGCAAAATCAAACCCGTGAATTGGGTTCAGACCCTAGTGATCGGCGATACGGTCGAGAATGTCGGTGGGCGTTGTCACGGCAACAAGATGATTGGTAAGCGACCGTACGGAAGTCTGTGCCAATGAAGCCGATCTCACATGTCCGCCACTGTTTCACACCGGAAATACTTCAACAAGCAGTCTGATTGTTGAACAGTCTTGGGTGGCAATCGGTATCGAGTATAGGAAGTCCCTTGTGAAGAACCCTGTTTTCAGGCTGGTGACTGCGTACTGCGTCTGGATGATGGCAGTGAGGATTTTGCACAAAAGATCCTTCAACCACTGTGCGATGCGTTTGAAGTTGTATCCGGCCGCTGCGAGGACAGCATTGATGCGATCGCCGTCGCGTCCCTTGAGGTAATTGCGGTCTGCCCGGTGCTCGGCCTTGAGATGGCCGATGACGGGTTCTATGGCACTGCGGCGTCTGAGTTCCTTCTTGATGGTGCCGTGGACACCACGCTTCTGGCCGGAGCGGAAGACCCGCAGTGGTTTGGGGGCGTTGTGTCCGCGATACCCCTTGTCGACATAGATGCGTTCGGGCTCTGTGCCGATCCAGTCGGTCACCTCCTCGATCACGTTGCCAAGTGTGTGACCATCGTAAGGGTTGCCGTGCAATGCCTTGGCATGGAGGACGAACATGCCGCCAGGTGCCGAGGCGTTGGTGGTTGTAATCGAGACCTTGCACCCGAACTCATAGGGCTTGTGAGCCTTTCCCTTGCCGATGCACTCGGTCTCGGGGGCATGCAGGCTGTAGATCTTGGGTCCGTCCTGGCGCTTCTTCTGGTGGCGCAGGCGCATGGCGGCAGACAGTTCTTCGGCGAACGCCGCCTCCTGTACCGCATCGCCCTTGGTCTTGCGGCGGATGTCGCGGATCACCCGCCCCAGCCTGACATTGAGGAACCTGACCTCGCGCCTGTGGCGCTTGAACTGCTTGGCGTGAGCGTAGCGTTGGGCCTTGATCAATGCGTGTCTGCCAACCCGCACATAGCTTTGCCGCAGCTTGACGCCATGGCGCCGGCATTCGCGTCCCAGCCGGATCATCGATGTGTAGAGAAGTTTGGCATCCGTGGGGAAAGCGACGTTCTTGGGCTGGACGGTGGTGTCGACGGTGACCCGGCGCACATCTTTCAGCCGCAGGGCGCCTGTGCGCTGGGCCGTGGCGAGACTTTCCTTGATCAGTTCGGCAAGCTTGTCCTCACCCAGCCTCTGGCGCCAGCGGGTCATTGATGAGCGGTCGAACGGTGCTTCGTGACAGAAATAGATCTCGCCGCAGAAGTGCTGATAATACGGGTTCTCCAGCCAGCGCGCCGACACTTGCGGGTCCGAAAGGCCGTGCATGTATTTGAGGATGTTCAGCCCGACCATCAGACGTGTTGGCAGGGCCGGCTGGCCGATGTCGGAAAACAACGGCGAAAACGCCTCGTCAAACCGCTCCCAGTCGATCGCTGCAGCCAGCCGTACAAGTTCATGGCGCGGATTGATGATGTTCTCAAGACGATGACGGAACAGGTCCTCAGATCCGTCGTCGGTGCGGTCCTTTGGCTTCATCAAGCGATCCCTCCAAAGTGCAAATCAGCACGAAAAAGGGAATCACAAATTGCAAGAGTTCGCACCCAAAACCTGACACAACTTGCAATATCGGATACTTCGAGAAATCCAAAAGCAACTGAAAATCAGAGACCTACGGTTTCTTCACAAAGGACTAGGAATTAATCTGTATCTGACGACACTATAGTCCCCGTAGTCCCCGGTCACCGAGTTGCCGTGACAGATTCCGATACCAACCGATGCGTAGAGTCCACGCGACCGTTGTGCCTCGACGTGACAGCACGAATGACATTGCTGTCAAGATATCGTCGTATGCAGGTTACCACTCAATTCTTTCGAGATTGTCAAAGTTTACAACGCTGCCGTCCGTTAGTGTGATCGAGCCCGACGCATCATTGGTCAGATCATAGTAGTTTGCGCCGCTGTCTGAAATCGACCCACTGTCGATTGACACCGTCCATCCCGTCGGAACTTCGCCACCGTCGGCATCTTCCAGTTTGAGTGTGTCAGTCCATGCGCTGCCGCTGCCACCGTCAACTCGATCGTTGCCGTCACCGTTACGGAAGACAAAAAAATCGCTGCCATTTCCGCCTGAAAGAACATCCGTGCCCGCATTCCCTTCAAGGCGATCGTCTCCATCCTGACCGAAAAGGGCGTCATTGCCATCGCCGCCAAATAGCCTATCGTTGCCATCCTGGCCGTAGATAATGTCATTTCCTGCACCGCCGTTGAGCGTATCGTTGCCTGCACCGCCAATGAGTCGATCATCTTCACTGCCGGCGATCAACGCATCGTCACCGTCCTGACTGTTGACGACGACCCGTAGGTTTGAGGTAATGCCACTAAAATCGACAGAATCGTCGCCACTGCCGCCGTTGAATGCAATCCCGTTCGGCAGCAAGCTGCTACTAGCAAAGTCGCCGCGAACCGTGAGGCTGTCGTCCTCAGAATTGGCGTTTATCGTCAGCCGCTCGATGTCGGTTGCCGTAATGATCAAAGCTCCATCCGCTGTTATGAGTATCTGCCCTTCCTCGGCATCGCCGCCAGTGCGAGCATTGAATGTCGCTGCATCCTCGACAAGGAAAGTTGTCGATTGACCTGGGACACCATCAATCACAATATGGTCGTTGTCATCGCCACCAACAATGGCATCTGCGCCGTGCCCGATGACGAACCGGAAAGTGTCATCGCCCTTGCCGCCAATGAGGGTATCAAAGCCTTCTCCACCTTCGAAGAAGTCGTTGCCATCACCACCTGACACCCAATCATCGCCTTCACCTGCCAAAATACGATCATTGCCTTCGCCGACATCGATCCAGTCGTCACCTTCTCCTGCAATGACATAATCGTTACCTTCTCCGGCGTCGATCCAATCATTGCCTTCCCCGGCATTGATGCTGTCGTTGCCCTCACCCGCGACAAGTCTATCATTTCCCTCGCCGCCAATTTGGCGATCGTTTCCCGCGCCACCGATGAGCGTGTCGTTTCCAACATTTCCCACCTGTGTTACCGCCTGGGTTGCTGCAGAGGCATCGAATGTGTCATCACCGGTACCGCCGTCGGCACGCTCGATAGAGCTGGTCACCATGTCGAGAGATACGCCAACATCGTCCTGAACAATCACCCGGTCTGTTCCATCGCCGCCTTGGACCAAGGTATCGTTGCCATCTACGTAGAGCGTGTCGTTTCCGTCACCACCGTCAAGTGCGTCCGCGCCAGTACCGCCTACAAGTGTATCGTTTCCGGCACCGCCGTTGAGCTTGTCGTCACCATCCTGGCCATACATGCGGTCATTGCCCGCATTTCCAGACAGGGTGTCGTTTCCGGTACCACCGGTCTGATAGTCGTTGCCGGCACCGCCGGTAAGCCTATCGTCGCCGGCATTGCCCACCTGGGTGACAGCGCCAGTTGTC
>JAJFHD010000107.1 GCA_021775805.1 Alphaproteobacteria bacterium
AGGATGACATCTACAAAGGTAATTCTGGAAAGTCGCTTGCCGAGTCCTTCGGACTCCATAGTGCTGTGTGCAGCGGTCATTGCAGCAGTCCCCTCGCGCCCCATTTTTTGGTGTCGCCGGAACCGGCCAAATCAGATGAGGCCGGTTCCGGTCAGTTCGTGTTGATCGGTTCAATCAACCCAACAGATCACGGATAGATCTTCTTGGGGTTCACGCCGATTTCGAAGGTCGCCGGATCGCCGTTTGTGAATTCGTAAACGGCAAACTTGAAGCCGGCGCAATCGCCATGTTCGTTGCAGTTGATCGGACCGCCGATACCATCGAAGTCCTTGGTTGCGAACAGCGCGTCGCGAAGAGCTTTACGGCCGATATAGGTGTTGCCATCGTCGTCTTTCTGGGCAACTTTTTCGATCCCGGCAAGAGCTACAGCCATGCCGTCATAGGCGTTGGCATGGAAAGCCTGGATGGGTTTTTCACCATATTTGGCTTCATACTTCTTGACCATTTCAGGATAACGCTTGCCGTATGCGTCGTCGGAAGCATCCGGGTTGGTGAACTGGAAACCAACGGCTGCATCGCCTGCGGCTTCAAGAAAACCAGGAGCCATCTGAGCGGATCCACCGATGATCTTTGTGCCCTCGATACCTTTCACTTCCTTGACCTGACGCGCAATCTGGGCGCCGGCGGCAACGAAGATCGGGAAGTAGAGAACACACGGTTTTGCCGTGGCAATACCCGTCAGAACCGGTTTCATGTCCACGTCCGTAGGTGTTATGGCTTCAGACGCCACGACCTTACCGCCAAGTTCGGTAAAGCGCCTTTCGGCGACCCGAACGAGCTGTTCCGCATAAGGGCTGCCATCGTGGATTGTCGCCATGGTCGTGCATTTAAGCTGGCCGTGGAAATATTCAGCATCGGCAGCACCTGCAGCCAGATCGTTGTAGATCGTGCGCATATAGCCGTGCAGGCCAGGCTTGCGGTCCGCAGCCGTCAATGAAGGTGCTGTGGTCGACGTCGCAACGCTTGGAATACCCGCTTTCCAGAGGATCGGGCCGCCCGGTGTCCCGGCACTTGAACAGTCAGGACCAACTACAACGACGATGTTGGAGTTCGATGCAAGTTTGGTCGCTGCCGTCTGGCCGCCTTCCGCATTGCACTGGCTGTCTTCAACAACCAGGCGTACAGAATGCCCGGCTACCATTCCACCAGCATCGTCAAGTGCGATTTCAGCACCGCGTTGCTGATCCAGTCCAAGAGCCGTGTCCGGCCCGGAAATAGTCCAGTAGCCACCGATGAATATCGGTGCGCCCTTGGGCACCATGACCACGCCAATCTCGTCCGTCACCGGACCTTTTGTTTCGGCACCAATCACCTGCGACGCCATCAGGCTGGACGCAGCGACTGCCGCCAAAAGAATTTTAGTGAGCTTCATAGAAAACCTCCCGTTTAAACGTCCCGGGTCTTTCCCCGAGCTATTGCACCGTCCTCATGTGCCGGACAATTGGTTGGAAGGATGAAGCGACCATGTTCGCTGGCAAGACTGAAAGTCTTTAAGGAACCACCAGTGAACGAGATTGTCTCCCCTTATCTCAACCTCTTGCGCCGAAACCATTAAAAGCGGCTGAGGGGATTGAAGCACAAATCCGTTGGAAGGCAAACCCTCAGAATTGTTCAATTTGCAAAAATCAGAACAATCATGTTGGAACTCGGCTTATTCAATTTGGATTTCCGCTGTTCTGCGGACGTGTCGGGCACTTTTTAGACCGGGCAGTTCCAGAATGGCTCCATCCGGGAAAAATCGGACCAATCCCGGGCCAGGCAGCCCTCAATCTCTTCTGCACGGCGAATCTGCCAGCCCAAAACGATGCCTGCCCCGGCAAGCAATTCCCGTTCTGTCGTCGCCGGCAGTTCCGTTGCGCCGGCTTGATCGGGGCTATCTTGTTGCAGCACATCTCTTACAAGATCCTGTGCGGTCGCCACATCGTTCAAGCGACCGAGTTTGTCCTGGAGTCCGGCAAGGCGACTGGAAAACTCGTGGCGAGACCTTCCTTCAAACAGGCCTTTGAAGAAGTCCACCCCATACCTCAGTTTCTTGACAGCGATTCGCACGTCGTGCCGTTCGGCCGTGGACAACGACTCGAACTTCCGCCCTCGCTTCCTGAGCTTTCGGTACGACCGGGAGAGCGCTTCTTCAGCATATGTCCTGGCCGGCCTCGCCAGCCGCTTGCGCTGCCTCGACGTGATGGCATCGTCTTCTATGCCGAGAAACGCAAATTCCGCCAGGTCGATCAGAAATCGCCCATATCGGCACGATGACAGGGCACGCTGCACCCCCAACTGGGCCGACGCCTCTCGCACCAGAATCTCCTTCTTCACGGTTGCAAGAAGGTCCTTGTCCTCCACGGCGGTTATGATCGGATCCAGCAATTGGGTTCGGAACACCAGAAGGTCTCGTGCCGCAGCCAGTTCGCCCATGAGCCATCGCGCTTGACCCTCCAGCCTGCCGGCAATGTCGACCGGCAGATCTCGCCGATAGACCCACAAGACCGACCGCAAACGCCTGAGGGCTACCCGGCACTGGTGGACGCCTTCCTCGTGAGACTGCATCAGCGCGCAATCGTCATTCAGCGTCAGGTGCTTCAGGCAGCCTTGGGCTACCTTCTTCAGGACGTCTCCACCGGTCATTGATCCGGAAAGCTCGACCCTGGGTTTCCTGAACCAGACCGGGACCGTCCGCCGGCCCAGCAGCAATCCGGTTTCGGACTTTGTCTGCAAATGAAGCCGCGTCGCGGCGACATCGTTCAGTTGCCGCGCCGTGGCGAACAATCCGCCAGCATCGCCATCGAGAAGTTCCAGTTCAATTTCGCTGATCGGGGCCGTACGGCTGCCGGTGCGCACCTCCCCTTGGTCGACCGCATACTCGACCCGAAAATTCTCCAACCGGGTTTCCTTCGTGCTGCGAACGACACGCATTTCGAGAATCGGAACAAGCTCGGCTGCCTTGAGTTTTCGGAGCACGCTCGGAAGAGACTCGTCTGCCATCGCATCGAGGTCCGGGCGCAAAAGATTCGGTTTTGAGGAATTCGATCCCGTGTCCGGCAGATGCACTTCCCATTCACGTCGTGCAATCGACGCACCACCTCCATCGGTCATTTTTACTGTTTGGACGGTGGAATTGCCGTCATTTCGGACTCTAAGACTGATGGTATGCGAGCGTAGCAGCCCATCCGGTGTATCAAAATACACACTGTTCAACGTGCGCCGCCGCGCCCGGCCGAGGCTTTTCCACCACGGCGACTTGCGGATGACCGCCAGGGATTCCTTGGTCACCCGGAGTTTCAGCTCGATTTCCTGGTTTGCCGTCATGTACCGGCCGGTTCTGCCATCGGTGCGTTGAAGCGCCGAACATAGGCAGGATTTCATGCCGGCACAACGCAAACGACAAGTGCTGTGCCGGAACCGAAAGGCGTCACCGGTCGACGACGCGCCGGCGACCGTGAATCACATCATGGTCCCCGGCGCCCCGATCAACTCAAACCGTCGTGTTTCAACTCGCCATCTGCAGCACGACACCGTTCTTGAGTTTTTCATCGATGTAGCCGGACAATGATTGCAGACTCTGCCGATACAAAGCGGACATCTCTCCGCCGCTGAATCGGAAATCGTCACGCTCGAATTCTTCCTGGACGATGCCCCCAAGATCCTTGGCAACGTTGCGCCAGTCTTCAAGTGTCATGTGATCGGCGGGCACAAAGTCCGCCCCGTCCTTCGGCTCGTCATTGAGGGCGTCGAAGATAAGATCCAAATAGTGTTCCATAGCGTGTCTCCCCAAATTTCACTCAATACGCGTCATCGAAACCACTGAACAATGGTCACTTTCACCAGACTTGTCTGACTTCCAGACCCGGTGAAAGTCAGGATCGTCGCCAAGACATTCCTGTCATCTCAGAGTGTGGGGAGGGTTGCGTGACTCCAGCGTGATTCCTGTTCACGCAATGCGCACCTGGCTCGGGTGAAACCTATCCGTGCCGGACTGCGACCGTCTTGACAGTTGAAAATCCATAGAGCGTTTCAAAACCTTTTTCCCGGCCGTGTCCGGGCTTTTTGACACCGCCAAACGGAAGTTCGACACCGCCACCGGCACCGTAGTTGTTGACAAAAACCTGCCCCGGCCTGATACGTCCGGCCATACGCATCTGGCGGCCGCCATCGCGTGTCCAGACGCCTGCAACGAGGCCATAATCGGTGCTGTTTGCAATCTCGACCGCTTCATCTTCGTCTTCAAACGGAATTATCGTCTGAACCGGTCCAAAGATCTCCTCGCGTGCCAGTACATGTCCGGACGGCACATCCGCAGGCAAGGTTGGTGCCACGTAGTTTCCTCCGCGCGGTGCGTCTTCGACAATTTCACCTTGCGCTACAACACGGATCTTGTCGTCGTATGCCCGCTTGAGAAAACCCTCGACGACATGCTTCTGTCGGTTGCTCACGAGCGGGCCGACGTCGGCCGAACCGGTGAACGAAATGTGGTCAACGCCGGAATGACCGGCAAGAGCAGCCTCGGCCTCCTCGCCGAGGCCCGGAACGATGTTCAGGGCACCGGCCGGCAAACCCGCTTCCACCGCCATTTCGCCAAAGGCAAGCGCCGTGAGACATGCCTCCTCCGCCGGTTTCACGACCGCGGCATTGCCCATGGCCAGCGCCGCGCCGACACTGCGCCCGATGATCTGCATCGGATAGTGCCAGGGAACGATGTGCCCGGTAACACCGTGCGGTTCCCTCAGTGTGAAGACTGTGTAGCCATCGAGATAAGGGATCGTGTCTCCATGGACCTTGTCGCAGGCGCCGCCGAAAAACTCAAATACCGGGTCAACGCCGCTGCATCCGCCCTGGCCTGGCTGAGTGGCTTGCCCACATCGTCGGCTTCCAGTGCCGCCAGATCGTCGCGGCGGCCCTCGATAACCCGTGCCATTCTCGTGAGCACGCGGCCACGCTCCCCGGCACTCAGGCGCGATCACTCACCGTCAAGAGAATCACGGGCCGCCGACACAGCAAGATCGATATCTTCGGCATTTCCTCTGGCAATTTCGCCGAGGCTCGATCCGTCCGAAGGGTTGAGCAGATCCAGGGTCTGCCCCGAGGTACCGGGAAGCCACCGGCCGCCGATGAACACCCGTGAACAATCAAAGGAAAATGCCATAGTCAGGTTCCCGAAATCTGCAGGTCGTTGCAGTGTTTGTGTGAGACCAAATCCCGCCGGTCAAGACCGTATTTGCCACGCGGTGGAATGACGCGTTACTGACAAGCACGCCTCGACAAGATAAGAAATAACCTCAACGGCTTTTTCAAACAGGACCCTGATGGGACAAACACTATCCGAAAAGATTATCGCGCGCGCGGCAGGCCTTGATCGTGTGGCACCCGGCGACGTCGTGACCTGCCGGGTTGATCTTGCCATGATGCACGATTCCGGCGGACCCAGGCGCGTTGCCCCTATCCTCGAAGAACTCGACGCCGGTGTCTGGGATCCTGACAGAATTGTCGTCGTCACCGATCACTACGTTCCCGCCGTCGATGCCGAAAGCGCCCGGATTCTCGACGGCACCCGAAAATGGGTCACCGCCAACGGCGTCAGGAACTTCCACGATATGCGCGGCATCTGCCACGTCGTCCTTCAGGAGTTCGGTCACCTGAAACCCGGCATGTTCGTGGTCGGCGGCGACAGCCATTCACCTTCGGGTGGCTCCGCCGGCTGTTTCATGTTTGGCGTTGGCGCCACCGACATGGCCGGTGTTCTGGTGACCGGCGAGACCTGGATCGAGGTTCCGGGAACCCATCTCATCCGCTGGTCGGGAGAACTGGGCACTGGTCTGTCTGCCAAAGACATGATGCTGGCCGCGTGTGCAAAGATGGGGTTGGGCGGTGCTGAATACCAGGTGGTGGAATATACCGGCGAAACAATCGACCGGCTTTCGATGGCCGAACGTCTGACCTTGTGCAACATGGCCGCCGAACTGGGCGCCCAGACCGGCATCATTGCCGCCGACGAGGCCACGTGCGACCAGATTAGAAACGCCGGCGGTGACCCCGGTGCCTACGAACAGTGGCGCGGTGACGACGACGCGACCTATCTGTCCGATTCCGAGTTCGATGCAACCACGTTGGCCCCGCAGGTTGCAGCCCCCCACAGCCCGGCCAATGCAGGCCCCGTCGGCGACACATCCGGAACGCCAATCGATCAGGCCTATATTGGCGCCTGTACCGGCGCCAAACTTGAAGACCTGCAGATGGCGGCTGCTGTGCTCAAGGGACAGAGGGTATCCGGCGATACCCGGCTTCTCATCGCACCGGCCTCCACCCGTGCTACCGCCGAGGCCGCCGCCGACGGCACACTGGCGGCACTCACCGAGGCCGGTGCGATCCTGATGCCGACCGGTTGCGGAGCCTGTGCCGGATACGGTGCCGGCGTACTTGCGGAAAACGAAACCTGCATTGCCTCGACCGCCCGCAACTTCAAGGGCCGCATGGGCCATCCCACCTCACAGGTCTATCTGGCGTCTCCCTACACCGTAGCCGCGTCGGCGATCGCAGGCCGGATCGCCGATCCGCGCGACTACCTGACGGCGGCCGCGTCATGACCTCGTCCCAGCAACCGGGCCGGGCTTGGGTTTTCGGCGATGACATCGACACCGACGTTCTGGCACCCGGACTTTACATGAAAGGGCCGATTGAAACCCTTGCTGCCCACTGTCTTGAAACCGTCGACCCCTCATTTGCAACAAGCGTTCAATCGGGTGACATCATAATTGCAGGCAAGAATTTCGGCATCGGCTCGTCACGCGAACAGGCAGCCCAGGTTCTCAAGTCGCTCGGCATCGCCGCCATTGCGGCAAGATCTTTCGGCGGCATCTTCTACCGCAATGCCCTGAACTTCGGTCTCACAGCCGTGGTCAGCGACGATGTCTCACGGGTCAGGTCCGGGGAACAGGTTCTTGTGGATGCCGTATCCGGCACCATAAAGAATCTCACGACCGGCACCAAGCACACCTGCAAGCCAATTCCGGCTCACCTTATGGAAATGGTGAACGCCGGAGGTCTCGTCGCCCATCTCAAACAAAACCGTCCGCGCACGATCAGGGGGAACGCTACTTGACAACACCAGATCTGAAGCAACGCCTGGCAAGTCGGGATATCGTCGTGGCACCCGGCATCTTCGATGCGTTCGGCGCCCGCTTTGTCGAACGGGCCGGGTTTCCCGCAGCCTATCTCTCGGGCGCCAGCATCGCCTATACCCGCTTCGGCGTGCCTGATATCGGCCTGGTCGACATGGGAGAGGTGGCGGCCACGCTGTCTGCGATCACCGACCGTGTCGATGTGCCGATCATTGTCGACGCGGACACAGGGTTCGGCAACGCCCTCAATGTTCAGCGTACGGTACGAGCATTCGAAAGGGCCGGTGCACACGCGATTCAGCTCGAAGACCAGTCATTGCCCAAGAGGTGCGGCCACCTGTCCGGCAAGTCGCTGGTCCCGGCAAGCGAAATGGTTGGCAAGGTCAAGGCCGCCCTCGACGCCCGGCAAGACGACACCACGCTGATCATTGCGCGCACCGATGCCATCGCGGTCGAAGGATTCGAACAGGCTCTGGACCGGGCGGAGCTTTATGCCGACGCAGGTGCCGATATCCTGTTTGTCGAAGCGCCGTCCAGCGCCGAAGACATGAAGACCATAATCCGGCGGTTCGGCAGCCGGATCCCGCTCCTGGCCAATATGGTCGAGGGTGGACGCACGCCGATGCATACGGCATCGGAACTGGAGGAACTGGGCTACGCAATCGTCATATTCCCGGGCGGTCTTGTCCGTGCCTTCGCCCATATGGCGGAGGAATATTTTTCGAGTTTACGCGAACATGGCGGCACAGACCCCTTCCGGGACCGCATGCTCGATATTACCCAGTTGAACGCGTTGCTCGGGACCGACGAATACCTCAGGCATGGCGCCCGCTACGATGCCACCATCAAGGAGGCCGGCAATGATTGATCCGGTAACGCTGGCGGTTTTGAAGGGCCGGCTCGAGCAGATCGCCGACGAAATGGACGCTACATTGTTTCGCAGCGCTTTCAACCCGATCATCGCCGAGGCCCATGACGCATCCCACGGTCTTTATGCACCGGACACCGGCGAAACCCTGATCCAGGGCAAATCCGGCCTGCCGATCTTCGTCGGCGCCATGTCGTTTGCCGTCCGCACCGTCATCGAAAAGGCACAGCGCGACGGCGACATGAAAGACGGCGACATTTACATTTTCAACGACCCGTACGAAGGCGGCACCCATCTGTCCGACTTCAAGCTTGTCAGGCCCTTCTATCGCGACGGCAAACTGTTCTGTTTCCTCGCATCCGTCGGACACTGGCACGATGTCGGCGGCAACGTTCCCGGAAACTACAACCCGGTGGCAACCGAGAGTTTCCAGGAGGGCATGCTGATCCCGCCGGTAAAGCTGTTCGAGCAGGGCCGCTACCGCCAGGACATCACCGACATTCTTCAGGCCAACTCACGTCAGCCTGGTTCCCTCTACGGCGACCTGTACGGCCAGATAAATGCTCTTGATCTAGGTATCCAACGGTTAACCAGCCTGCTTGACGAATACGGTGACGACACGGTCAAGCAAGCATTGCAAGAACTACGCGACCGCGCCGCCCAACTGATCCGGGCGAGCATCTCCGAACTGCCGAACGGCACCTATTCCTGCGACGACTGGCTCGACAATGACGGTATCGTCGACGAACCCTTGAAGATCGCCCTCGACCTGACGATCGAAGACGACACCATGACACTGGATTTTTCCCGGTCGTCGCCCGCCTGTGCCGGGCCTGTCAACATTTCCCGATCGACAGCCATCGCCTCGGTTTACGTCGCCATGAAGCACGTCTTTACCGACGTACCGGCGAATGCGGGTGTCCTCGATCCGGTTGAAATCGTGATTCCGGAGGGCACATTGCTTTCGGTTCACGCCCCCAAACCGGTCGGCGGCTACACCGAAACAATCTTGCGCATCATCGATGTGTTCTTCGGGGCCATTGCGAAAGCGGCACCGGAACGCTCCAACGGCTGTGCCTATGGTACCATCAATGCGCTGTCGCTGGCAGGCTACCGCCGCGATGGCCGGCGCTGGGTCATGTTCAGTTTTTTTGGTGGCGGTCACGGCGGCCATCCCGAGGGCGACGGTCTCAATCATGGCAACGCGCCGATTTCAACCGCCACAATCCCACCGGCTGAAATCCTCGAAGCGGCTTATCCGGTCTTCTTTACACAATGGGCGTTGCGGCCCGACAGTGGCGGTCCCGGACGCCACCGGGGCGGGCTTGGAGCGGTCTACGAAATCGAACTTCTGGAGGAAAACGCCGATGTTTTCCTGTTCGGAGAACGCGGCCGGTTTGCCCCGCCCGGCATCATCGGCGGCGGGGCCGCGGCGATGACGCGTTTTACCTATGAACAAGCCGACGGCATCCACTCACCGCCGTTCGTCTCAAAGATGGTCGGCCTCAAGATCGAAAAAGGACAGCACATCAGATTGGAGACGCCCGGCGGCGGCGGATATGGTATCGCCGGCGAACGCGACACAGCCGCGGTCGCCGAAGACGTCAGGCTTGGCTATGTGAGTCCTGAAAGTGCACGGCAACACTACCTGGTATCTCTATCGGAAGACGGCGTCGTTGACCGCGAAGATACCGACCGGCTCAGGAAGGCCGCCGTCTCATGACATCCCCTGCCCGTTGCATCATCGGCGTCGACGTTGGCGGCACGTTCACCGATGTCTTTGTCCTCGACGAGGAAAACGGCGAATGCCGGGTTGCCAAAGTACCCTCGACACGGCCCGACCAGTCGAAGGGTTTTATCGACGGCATCCGCGCCGGCGTCGACAGTTTTGAGCAGATCTCAACCGTTGTTCATGGCACGACGGTCGGCACGAACGCCCTGCTTGAGCGCATGGGCGCGCGGGCGGGCATCATCACAACCCGGGGATTCCGCGACACCCTTGAAATGCGGCGCAGGGACCGGCCGCGCACCTGGGGCCTTTGGGGTCAGTTTGATCCGGTGGTTCCCCGTGATCTGCGACTGGAGGTTGGCGAACGGACCCTGGCCGACGGCACAATTCACGAAGCTGTCGACCCGGCGGAGATTCAGGCTGCTGCTCGCGCACTCATCGATGCCGGTGTCGAGGCCCTGGCGATTGTCTTCATAAACGCCTATGCCAACCCGGCCAACGAACAGGCCGCGCTTCACGCCGCGAGACAGGTCTGGCCCAACGATTACGTCAATGTCTCGTCTGATATTCTTCCCGAAATCCGGGAGTTCGAGCGCACTTCCACGACCACCCTCAACGCCTACCTCCAGCCGCCTCTTGGCCAGTATCTAGAACGGCTTGAATCGGCCCTGCAGGGCGGCGGCTTTACTGGCGACGTCTTGATCGTGCAGTCCAATGGCGGCGTTATGACTGTAGACACGGCACGCCGCCTGCCCGTCCGCACCGCCCTCTCCGGCCCCGCTGCCGGTGTCATCGCGAGCGCCCATATCGCCACGTCAGCCGGCTTTCCCAACGTCATAACCTGCGACATGGGCGGCACCAGTTTCGATGTCTCCCTCGTCGCCGGTGGTGAAAGTGCGCTGGCTGCACAGACAGCCGTCGACTTCGGTATGGTCATTCGCACGCCGATGATCGAGATTACCACCATCGGTGCCGGCGGCGGTTCTATTGCCTGGGTCGATCGCGGCGGGCTGCTCCAGATTGGTCCCCGGTCAGCGGGGTCTGATCCCGGTCCGGTCTGTTATGGACAGGGTAATCTGGAACCGACCGTGACCGACGCCAACCTAGTACTCGGCAGGATCAATGCTGATCGTCCCATCGGCGGCAAACTCGAACGCCTCGATGTGGCGGCCGCGGGCCATGCGATCACGCAACATGTTGCAGAACCCCTCGGACTTGACTTGCTGCCGGCCGCCGAAGCAGTCATCCGGGTGGCCAATTCCAAGATGGCAGGCGCCATTCGTCTTGTGTCGATCGAACGCGGACACAACCCCAAGGACTTCGCCGCCATGCCGTTTGGCGGCGGCGGCGCGCTTCATGCCGGAGCCCTGATCAAGGATGTCGGACTCAAGAGCGCGCTCGTCCCAAGGTATCCCGGCATCACCAGCGCGTTGGGTTGCACCATCGCGGATATGCGCCACGATTACGTTCAGACCGTCAACGGCGTCCTTGGCGCGCTGGACCTCGATCACCTCACCGGGCGTATGTCTTCGCTTTCGGCGGATGGCATCGAAATACTGAAGCGAGCGGAGATGGCGTTCGACAGGATCGATACGGTGTTCGGGTTCGATATGTCCTATATGGGCCAGACGCATACTGTCGACGTAAACCTGCCTGAGGCGCCGATGGATATTGAATTGTCTCTCTCGGAGAAACTGATCCGCGAGTCATTCGAAAAACGGTATCGGGAAACCTACGGCAAGCCCCTGCAAGCCATCGATATCCGCATCCTGAACTTGAAGGTTTCCGTGATCGGACGCCGCCCCAAGCTCGATTTGTCGGTCCTGGCGCCCGGTACCGATGTCTGTATCGAAAACTGTCTGACCGGAACACGGCAGGTCTGGATCGACGACGCCTGGCATGAAACAGGCGTTTACGAACGTCTGTCACTGCCGGTCGGCGCTCGGGTCGACGGACCCGCCCTGTTCGAGCAACCCGACACTACGATATTTCTCGAACCTGACCTTTATGGGTCCGTTGACCAGTTCGGTAACCTCATTATCTCCCGCAAGAGCGAACCAGAGTCATGATCGAATTTGATACTGCGAAGACAGGATTCGTCATTGTCGACATGCAGAATGATTTCCTGCACCCGGACGGCGCCTACGGCCGGGCCGGACAGAAGTCGGATGATATCGCTGCCCTTGTCCCGAAACACAAAACTGTCGCCGAAGCCGTGCGCCGTGCCGGTGGATGGGTGATATCAACCCATTTCACACTTGTGCCCGGCAAGAGTGACGAGCCCTTCATATCCGATCATCTCCGCCGGCTGAGACCATTCCTCACCGCAGGCGACTTTGTTCCCGGTGGTTGGGGGCAGGCGCTGATCGATCAACTTCGGCCTGCCGACCTGACGGTGGAAAAGGTCGCCTTCTCCGCGTTTTACATGAGCCGGCTCGAATGGGTGCTGAGGCGGGCCGGCCTGGAGACCCTGATTTTTGGCGGCATCGTCACCAATGGCGGCGTCGCTTCGACAGCGCGCGATGCCCATGTCCGCGATTTTCACTGCATCGTCCTCGAGGACGGCTGCGCCGCTTTCAACCGGAGGGCCCATGAGTCGAGCATCGCTTCTCTCTCCACAATTGCCACCGTGTCCACTTGCGACACGGTTGTGGAAGCCCTCGACCGCGCACCATGACGGTCCGCTCCGCAGACGGCATATCCTGCGATGCACACGCGCCGATTGCAATCGTTGGCGCCGGCGCCTGCGGTTTGGTTGCCGCTCTGACTGCCGCCGACGCTGGCGTCGAGGTCATCGTCCTGGAGCGCGACCCTCTGCCCAGTGGGTCGACTGCCCTTTCTTCGGGCATGATTCCCGCATGCGGCACCGAGCTTCAGAACCAGGCGGGCATTGCCGATTCCGCCGAGATCATGGCGCAGGATATCCTCGCCAAGGCCCGCTCCAGGACCGACCCGGATCTTGTGGATCTGGTTTGCAGGGAATCCGGTCCGGCGGTGGACTGGCTGGTCAAGTGTCACGGGTTGCCATTGACCCTTGTTGAAGGATTTCTCTATCCCGGTCACAACCGCTTGCGTATGCACGCCCCGGTTTCGCGCACCGGGGCCGACCTGATCGGCGGCCTGACCCGGGCGGCGGAGACCTCCGGCATCACCATCCTCACCGACGCTTGCGTGACCGGCCTGTATGCCGAAGCCGACGGAAGGATCAATGGCCTGGTCTACGAGCGTCCCGATCGAAGCGAAGGCAGGATCGGTTGCGATCAGCTGATCCTCGCCTGCAATGGTTTTGGCGGCAATCCCGATCTGGTCCGCCTCCATATCCCCGACATGGCAGACGCTGGATATTTCGGGCATGTCGGCAATCAGGGCGATGCGCTCACCTGGGGCGGGACGCTTGGGGCGCAGACCGCCGACCTCGGCTCCTTTCAGGGCCACGGATCGGTGGCCCATCCACACGGCATCCTGATCACCTGGGCCTTGATGATGGACGGCGGCATTCAGATCAACACGCACGGCGAACGCTTCTCCAGCGAGCATGACGGTTACTCCGAACAGGGCCGGCGCGTTGCCGCCCAACCCGATGGCCTGGCCTGGGTCGTATTTGATGACCGCCTCGCGGAACTGGGACGGGGTTTCGAGGATTTTCGCTTGGCTGAACGCGCCGGCGCAGTGCGACATGCAAGTGATGTCTCGGAACTCGCCCGCGTTTGCGATGTTCCCATTCAGAAACTTGCAGAAACTTTCCGTTCAATCGAAAGACTGGCAAACGGCGAAGGTCAGGATCGCTTCGGCCGGGATTTCACATCGACGCGGCCGATGGTCCCGCCATACCACGCCATCAGGGTCGCCGGCTATCTGTTCCATACACAAGGTGGTCTTGTGGTCGATAACAACGCCCGCGTCATGCGTGAGGACGGCACCAGATTGCCAAATCTCTACGCTGGCGGCGGGGCGGCCCGTGGCGTGTCCGGACCATCGGACTGGGGCTATCTTTCCGGCAACGGTCTCCTGACCGCCGTGACCCTGGGCCGGATCGCGGGAAGAAGTGCCGCACGACGCGTCAACCAGGTCACGCAGGATTAGCATTGAAGCCGCTGTTCGGGCAAAATAGAAACCCACCACTGACAACGACGTGAACACTCGGAGAAATTGCCCATGCTCGACACGAAAAACCCCTACGTCCGGCTTGATACAGCCGACAACGTGGTGACGGCAATCCGAAAACTGCAGCCGGGCGAGACCGTCGAGAGCACTACAGTACAAGGCGATGTGCCCACGGGACACAAGGTTTCGGTACGCGCCATTGCCGCCGGCGAGCCCGTGCTGAAATATGCTCAGCTGATCGGTTATGCCGCCCAGGACATCCCCGCTGGGACGCATGTCCACGTTCACAATCTGGAATTTCGCAATACCGACCAGACCTATGACTTTTGTGTAGACCGGCGTGACATCGACATCTTACCCACCGCCCAGCAGGCAACGTTTCAGGGCTACCGGCGCGATAACGGCCAGGTCGGTACGCGAAACTACATCGGCGTCCTGACCAGCGTGAACTGTTCCGCGACGGCTGCCCGCTTCATCGCCCAGGCGTTTACGCCGGATGTTATGGCGCAGTACCCGAACGTCGACGGCGTCGCCGCCTTCGTCCATGGCACCGGATGCGGCATGGCCGACAACGGTGACGGCTTTGCAAACCTGCAGCGGGTGCTGTGGGGGTATGCCCGCCATCCGAACCTGGCTGGAGTCCTTCTCGTTGGACTGGGGTGCGAGGTCAACCAGATCGACTTTCTGCTCGACGCCTATGGCATCAAGCAGGGCCCGCTGTTCAGAACCATGAACATTCAGACAACCGGGGGGTTGAGGAAAACCGTCGATGCCGGCGTCGAGATGATCAGGGAAATGCTGCCCTCGGCCAACTCAACAGTGCGCGAGACTTGTTCCGCATCCGAACTCATGGTCGCCCTTCAATGCGGCGGCTCCGACGCCTGGTCAGGCATCACAGCAAATCCCGCCCTGGGATTTGCCGCCGATTTGCTGGTGGCTAACGGCGGCACCGGTGTCCTGGGAGAAACACCGGAAGTATACGGCGCCGAGCATTTGCTGACCCGGCGCGCAATCGACGAGAAAACCGGACAAAAGCTGATCGAGCGCATCGAATGGTGGGAGGACTATACCGCCCGCAATTTCGGATCCATGGACAACAACCCCTCCCCCGGCAACAAGCGCGGCGGCCTGACGACAATCCTCGAGAAATCCCTGGGCGCTGTGGCCAAGGGCGGCACGTCAACTTTGAACGGCGTGTTCCGTTACGCCGAACCCGTCGACCGCAAGGGCTTTGTGTTCATGGACACACCTGGGTACGACCCCGCTTCTGTGACCGGCCAGGTGGCCGGCGGATGCAACGTCGTCTGCTTTACGACCGGGCGCGGTTCGGCCTATGGCTGCAAACCGTCTCCATCGATCAAGATTGCCACAAACTCTGACATCTATTCCCGCATGCCCGAAGATATGGACATCGATGCCGGCCGGATCGTAACCGACAATGCGACCGTGGAAGACGTCGGCCGTGAGATCTTCCAGCACATACTCGACGTCGCTTCCGGGCGTCCGTCCTTGTCGGAAGCCCAGGGACTGGGCGACAACGAATTCGTACCCTGGCAAATAGGGGCAACCATGTAGGTCCGTGTCGGTCAGATTGCCGTCAAAGCATCCGAAAGTCACAAACCAAAGAAACACAAACGGCACCTCGTTTGACAACGAGGTGCCGTTTGATTTCGCGTTTGTTGGTCAGCACACCAACAGGTTTTTCTATCTGTCCTTGAACTTCTTGATCTCGCCGCTGCGGATCCGTGCCATGTAGTGGTCCAGTTCCTTTTTAACCAGTGGCGACAGGATATAGAGACCAAGAATATTCGGGACGCAGATCAGGAACACAAGCGCATCCGAAATATCCAGGATCGGACCCAGCTGAACCATGCAGCCAAGGGCAACGAAGGCGCAGAACAACAGTTTGTAGATCGTCTGCCCCATGTCGCCTTCGCCGAACATGTAAGTCCAGCCTTTCAGCCCGTAATACGACCATGAAATCATCGTCGAGAAGGCAAACAGCATGCCCGCGAAAGCCAGCGGAATCGGGAACCAGGAAATCTGCGTTTCAAAGGCCGCAGACGTCATGGCGATCCCTGTGGCATCTCCGGCAAAACCCGGGCTGGCAACATTGGCCGTACCGATGACCATCGCCGTGATCGTGCAGATGACAATCGTGTCGATGAACGGTTCCAGCAAGGACACCATGCCTTCGGTGATCGGCTCGTTGGTCCGAACCGCGGAGTGTGCAATCGATGCCGAACCAATGCCTGCTTCGTTTGAGAACACCGCCCTCTGGAACCCGATGATCAGTGCGCCCAATGCACCACCGGCGACACCTTCGCCTGTAAATGCACCATCGAACACATTCGCTATTGCTTCCGGAATAGCAGCAAAATTCATGAAGATGACGATCAGAGCGAAGAAACAATAGAAGACCGCCATGAACGGGACGATTTTTTCCGTAACCCTGGCGATCGACTTGATGCCGCCGATGATCACGGCAAAAACCACTGCCGCCATCACGATACCGACGAGCCATCCAAGACCGTCGAACAGGCCGCCGGTGACATTGTTGAGCTGAACATAGGCCTGGTTGGACTGGAACATATTGCCAATCCCGAGTGCCCCGATAAAGATACCGATGGCATAGAAAGTTCCCATGAACTTCCCGAAGCCTTCCATGCCACGCTCGGAGAATCCCTTGCGCAGATAGTACATCGGTCCACCCGAAACCGAACCGTCCGGGTTTTCATTACGGTATTTTACGCCCAGCGTACATTCGACGAACTTGGTCGACATGCCGAGGAATCCGGCCATGATCAGCCAGAAAGTTGCCCCCGCCCCACCGACGGTAACGGCAACAGCCACACCACCGATATTACCAATACCCACTGTGCCTGAAACCGCTGTGGCAAGCGCCTGGAAATGCGAGACTTCACCGGCATCGTTGGGATCAGCATAGTCCCCTCAGACCAGTTGTATGGCGTGCTTGAAACCACATATGTTCACAAACCCCATCCGGAAGGTAAAGAATATGGCGCCAATCACGAGCCACAGAACCACGACCGGTAACTGGGCGCCAAAAATTGGAATCTTGAAAAATACAAAGGCACCGATAGCCGATGCGATCGGCGCGGTGAGCGTGTTAATGGTCTCATCGAAACCGGCTGCAAAAGCAATCTGCGGCATCGCAAGTAACAGGATAGATGCTATCAAAAATCTCTTCATGACGATTCCCCTCGTCGTTATTGTAGAAATCCGTGTTTCCGGCGGTTCCGCTTAGGGAACGACGGTCACCGGTACGGACGATATCTGGATCAGCGAACCTGCCACGCTGCCAAACAAAAGAGTCCCCATCTTCGATTGCCCCTTGCGGCCAATAAAGATCTGGGATGCATTCTTGTCTTCGGCAATCTTGGTGAGCGTTTCGGCCGGATGCCCGTGAAGCACGGTCGTCGTGCACGTCAGTCCCGCTGACTTAACCACCGCTTCCGATGGTCCGACGATTGCTTCTTTCGCCCGCACAAGTTCTTCTTCCCGACGCTTGTGCCGCTCGGCAAGTTCATCGGGTGTGTGAAACGAAAACGGCGACCACTCGATCACATGAGCGAGTGTCAATTCAACCCCGGTCTTCTTTGCCAGATCGATCGCCACCTGCAGTGCCCGGTCGCTGCCAGGGCTGCCGTCCACGGCAACAATGAATGCTTTAGACATCTTGTCACAACCTCCTCAGATTAATGCTCCAGAAAGTGCATAACGGCACAATGCCAATGCAACCCGCATTCAAACCGTACACCGATTCTGGTGAGGGTAGGCTATCATAGTAGAATTCCGGGCGGGACATGGATTGGTGGAAACCAGGACGGGCGTATTTAGATTTGAAGGTCTGTGTTGCAAAAAAGACCGGTTCACATGGACCGAACAGACACCGTCTGCATGACTCCAATTTACTTAATATGACTACAAATCGTACTTGAATTTCAAACAGTTCACTGCGACACGACCACGTGCACGTCACTTCTTTCACGTATGTTGGGCAATAGTTCCACGCCGAGCCCCGCTGCATGCGTTGGAAAAATGAAGCCGTCCTTCATCTTCGGCCCTACTGTCGCCACTTCCGTGTGCCAGCCCGTATAGAAGGAACGGACGCTTTCCTGAATGAGGGCGTTTGGTGCGTTAATCGACAGGTGGACGGATGCCGCATAAACCACCGGACCCGTGCAGTCGTGAGGGGCAACCGGCAGATGCCAGGCTTCGGCCATGCCGGCAATTGCCTTGGCTTCGCTCAATCCACCGACCCAACCGATATCCAGCATGATAATGTCGGCGGCTTCGGCCTCCATCAGCGCGCGGAACTGTTGCCGTGTGGCCAGCGTTTCACTGGCGGTGACCGGGATCGTGGTTTGACGGCGGAAGTCCGCCAGCGAATTGAGCCCGCTTGCCTGAAGCGGATCCTCGATCCACATCAGGTTGTACTTCTCCATCGCCTTGGCAATTTTCAGGGCAACCGGCAAGGACCACAAGGAATGGCATTCAAGCATGATCGCCATCCGGTCACCCACAGCAGCCCGGATTTTCTCAAAAGGCTCACAGCCTTCCTTGAGTTCCGCATCGGTTATAGCAAACCCTTCACTGGCTTCCGCATAGCGGTCGAACGGCCAGATCTTCATTGCCGTTATGCCTTGGTCGAGCAGACTTTCGGCAAGCTTCCCGGCATCGTCGAAAAAGGCTTCGAGATCTTCGTAAGGTCCCCCCTGGTTATTGGACAGGCCCCAATTGGTGGAATCCTGTCCGCGGGACCCGCGGACATATTTGTATCCAGCGCAGGTGTTGTAAGTGCGGATCTTTTCCCGTGACCGTCCACCCAGCAATTGCCAGACCGGTTGCGACGTGCGCTTCCCCCACAGATCCCATAAGGCGATATCGATCGCGGAGTTGCCGCGCACTTCGGCACCCGGCGCCTGATAGCCCACATAGGGCCGCAACTTTCGCCGGATCGGATCGATCTGGCCTGCTTCTTCACCAAGCAGGCGCTGGGCCGCCGTCTCATGGACATAGGCCTCGACTGTCGCCGCGCCAAAAAAGGTTTCGCCCAGACCGGCAAGCCCGTCATCGGAATGAATCTGCACCCAAAGGGCGTTGGGAAACTCGTCCAGTCGAATCGTTTCAACTGCGGTAATCTTCGCCATAGTGCCTTTTCCAAATTCAAGACCTGCCGTCTGGATCTTTGTTCAGTCTGCTGAATATTGTGCGTCGCTCACAGGTTCCAGCCAATCGATGTGCACGCCGTCGAGCGCCTCTTGAAAGGCCAGATGAACCATCAGATGGTCCGGCGCTGCACCGTGCCAATGCTTCTCGCCGGGCGGAATCCAGACGGTGTCGCCGGGATGAATTGCCTGGACCGGTCCGCCCCAGGTCTGGACGCGCCCAATGCCTGCCACCACATGTAATGTCTGTCCCAGCGGATGGGTGTGCCAGTTGGTTCTAGCTCCCGGTTCGAAGCTTACACGCACACCCCGGATACGGGCGGGATCGGGGGCCTCGATAATCGGGTCCTGCCAAACGGTTCCCGTGAAGTACTCTGCACTCGCCTGACGTGTCGCCCGGCTGTTCGCGGCAAGTATGTCCATAACTTTTTACCTTCTGTCTGTTTGGAGGGCGTTCTTCCCGTTATCGTTCAAGCATCCGTCATGATCATGTCGGCCGCCTTTTCCGCAATCATGACGATCGCCGCGTTTGAATTGCCCGACACCAGCCGCGGCATCACCGATCCATCGACCACGCGCAACCCGTCGACGCCGGCAACCTTTAACCTGCCGGAAACCACCGCCATCGCGTCCGTGCCCATGGCACACGTGCACGAGGGGTGATAGATCGTCGATGCTGCTCCACGGCAATAACTCAGCCAATCTTCGTCGCTCACCACGTCCGGCCCCGGCTCAACCTCCCGGGCAAGATACGGCGCCATGGCTTCCGCATTGAGAATGTTGCGCAGGATCTTGAGCCCCGCAACATTGGTCTGCCGGTCGGTTTCGGTCGACAGGTAGTTGGCCTGAATCGCCGGCGGAGCAAACGCATCGGCACTGCGTGTGTGGACCGACCCGCGCGACTCCGGCCGCAATTGGCAGACCGAGGCGGTGAACCCGGATCGGGAATGCAGGGCCTGGCCCATCTTGTCGGTACTGAAAACCAGGAAATGCACCTCCACGTCCGGCGTCTCGAGTTCCTGGCGTGTCTTGAAGAACGACGCCGCATAGCCGGCGCTGACCGCCAGCGGACCCTTACGATGGAGTGCATAGCGAACCCCGATCCCAATCCGGCCAAACAGACTCCTGTATTGGTCGTTGAGGGTTACCGGCTGCGAGCATTCCAGGATCATCCGCACCTGCAAATGATCCTGCAGGTTCTCTCCAACGCCCGGCAGATGATGCAAAACCGGTATCCCGTGCGATTTCAAACGGTCCCCGTCGCCAACACCGGAAAGCTCGAGAAGTTGAGGCGAGTTGATCGCGCCGCCACACAAAATGACTTCCTTGGCGGCATCGGCATGCTTGAGAATGCCGTTCTGCGCGTACTCGACGCCGTTGGCGACCGATCCGGAGAACAGAACGCGGGTCGCGTGCGCCTTCGTCTCAATGGCGAGGTTCTTGCGCGACTTTGCCGGATTGAGATAGCCCACCGCAGTGCTGCATCGGCGGCCGTTGCGCGACGTGGTCTGAAAATATCCCATGCCTTCCTGGGAAGCGCCGTTGAAATCATCATTGTGGGGTATGCCGGTTTCGACACCCGCCTGGATAAAGGCATCACACAAAGGGTGCGGTTCGCGCTGGTCGGAAACACTCAACGGGCCGCCTGCTCCATGGAATTCATCTGCGCCGTGCTGCTGGTCTTCCGCCCGCCGAAAATAGGGCAATACGTCGTCAAACGACCAGCCTTCATTTCCCAGTTGGCGCCAGGTGTCGAAATCCTGTTTCTGACCCCGGATGTAGACCAGGCCGTTGATCGAACTGGAGCCGCCCAGAACCTTGCCGCGCGGCTGGAAGATCCGCCGGCCGTTGAGCTCAGGCTCGGGTTCGGTCTCGTACATCCAGTTTACGTTTCGGTTCGTGAACAGCTTGGCATAACCCAGCGGCACATGAATCCAGGGACTGATATCCCGGCCACCGGCTTCGAGCAGCAAAACTTTGTATCCACCCGATGCTGTCAGACGGTTGGCCAGCACACAGCCCGCCGAACCGGCGCCAACGATGATGTAGTCATAGACTCCGGTCGAAGCCGTATCCGTGGTTTGGCTGTTCACTCCGGTCACGAGTCACGTTCCCTTCACGGCACCCGAACGAAGCATGCCGTCAATATCACAATCCGTATAACCGAGATCCGTCAGAACCTCTCTCGAGTGTTCACCAAACACGGGCGCCGGGCGAGTGACACCACCTGGTGTTGAGTGGAATTTTACAGGCAAGCCTATGGTCTTGACAGGGCCGGCAACCGGATGTTCCGTCTCGGTCACCATTTCGCGGGCCAGGGTCTGCGGGTGCTCGTGCATCTCGTCCACCGACAGGACAGGCCCCACAGGCACGCCGGCATCTTCGAACAGCACGATCCATTCTGACGTGGTCCGGCCCTTGAAGTATCCCTCGAGTTCGCCTTCGAGCGCCAGGCGATTGCTGATCCGGCCGTGATTGCTCGAAAACCGCGGATCGTCATTGAGCGCTTCGGCACCAAGGACGGTCAGCGTCCGCTCCCAGTTCGTCTGATTGGCAGCCCCCAGGTTCAGCCAGCCGTCTGCCGTCTCGAACGCCTGGTAGGGCGCGTTGAGGGGGTGTGCCGAACCCATCGGACCGGGCGCCTGTCCGGTCGCGAAGCAGATAGCCGACTGCCAGTAGGTATGCGTAATCCCGGCCTCGAACAACGAGGTGTCGACCCTTTGTCCCTCCCCGGTCTTGAGTTTGTGGGCATAGGCAGCGGCACAGCCCATCGCGCCCAGGATTCCGGCGGTTATGTCCGATACCGGCGCACCCACCTTGACCGGCGGCCGGCCTTCGGCTTCGCCGGTTATCGACATCAGGCCCGACATGCCCTGGGCAATGAGATCGAAGCCGCCTCTGTCCGCGTAGGGCCCGGTCCGCCCATACCCGGAAATCTCACAGTAGATCAAGCCCGGGTTTACTTCCTTGAGCCGGTCATAGCCCAGCCCGAGCTTGTCCATCGTGTCGCGCCGGTAGTTCTCGATCAGGCAATCGGCACCTTCGACGAGCTTCAGCAGTACCGCCGTGCCCTCGTCGGTCTTGAGGTCAAGGGCGATGCCGCGCTTGTTGCGGTTCATCATCATGAAGGCTGCCGACTCGCCCTTGATGTCCGGGGGCAGAAACCGGCGGGTGTCGTCTCCGCCCGACGATTTCTCGACCTTGATGACATCCGCGCCCATGTCTGCCAGCATCAGCCCGCATACCGGCCCTGCCATGATGTGGGCCAGTTCGATCACACGCATACCCTTGAGCGGCCCGATCTGCGTTGCGCCTGTGGTGGCGTCACTCATCGGCCTTTCCAGTCCGGCTTGCGCTTGGCGAGGAACGCCTCCAGCCCTTCGCGGAAATCCTCGCTCATGTAGCACATGGTGATGAGATCCTCGTCCTTGCTGTCGGTCTGGTGCAACCGCAGCCGCCGCAACGCCTCCTTGGTCGCTTTCAGCGTCAGCGGCGCATGACCCGCAATTTGGCGCGCAAGTTCGTTTGCCCGCACCATCAGCGCTTCCTCATCGTCGAGCACCTCTGCCGCTAATCCCACAGCCAGAGCCTCTTCTGCGCCTACCAGGCGCGCAGTTAGGATCAGTTCCCTGGTCCGTCCCGCACCAATCAGCGCGACCAGACGGGAAAGACTTGCATTCGAAAGGCAGTTGCCGAGCGTCCGGGCAATCGGAAATCCGAACTTGAGATCTCTGGTCACCAGCCTCAAGTCGCAAGCCGCCGCAATCGCCCCGCCGCCGCCGGTGCATGCGCCGCAGATCGCCGCGATCGTCGGTACCGCACAGGACTCGACAGCCGTCAGAACACCATCGATGCGGGCCTCGTAGGCGAGTGCATCATCGGGCGTTTCGAACGCGCGAAATTTTGAAATGTCGGTTCCCGCGGCAAACGCCCGACCGCCTGCACCGGTGACGATCAGCGCCTTCAGGCCGGCTATGCCGCCTGCCGTTTCGCAGACCTCCTTGAGCCGGTCGTACATCTCGAAGGTCAGGGCATTACGTGCCTGAGGCCGGTTGAACGTTATGGTGCCGATGCCCTCGGACTGGTGGAAGCATATGTCCGAATCCACTTCCGCTCCACCGGCAATCTCAGTTCGACTGTTCACTGAAGAACTCCTGACCCTGTCGTTCATAGGCAAAATTGAATCGACCGAATTTAGAGCACGACACAGCCTCAGCGGGCAAGCCGTCAGATACATCATTCCCAGCAGGTGAGACCTCAAGCCCGTCGAGCCATGCGCAAACCACAGTCTTGCCATGCACAATCGGGCATTGCGTGCACTGGTCCAGCGCCATACCATCCCGGATCAACCACAATTCGGCGTCAGCCAATGTCCACCTTATCCCCCGCCATACCTTTCCCCGAGAACGCCACACGCGGCATTTTCTGGATGCTGGCAACTATGTTCTGGTTTGTGACGCTCGACGCCCTTGCCAAGTACGTCCTGCAGAGTTATCCGCTGATCCAGGTGTTGTGGGGACGGTTCTTCTTCCACATGCTGTTTGTCATGCTGGCCATGGGGCTGGCCGTTGGCCGACACATGGTGAGCAACAACCTGCCACTGCAACTGCTGCGCTCGGTCCTGATGTGCGTCACGACCGTCCTGTTTTTCACCGGACTCCAGTCGACGCCTTTGGCGACGGCATCGACGATCATGTTCCTGTCGCCGATCCTGGTGACCGTTCTGGCGATTCCATTGCTTGGGGAACAGGTCGGCCCGCGCCGCTGGGCGGGGGTCGTGGTCGGCTTCATCGGTGCGATGATCGTGGTCCGGCCCGATGTCAGCGGACTGTCTCTGGGGTCTCTATGTCTGCTCTCCGCCGCCTTCACCAACGCGCTCTATCAGATCATGACCCGCAAAGTGCGCCTGAACGACGATCCGATGACGACGCTATTCTACACAGCGATTGTCGGCGCCGTCGTCATGTCTGTCGCGGTACCGTTTCACTGGACCCCGCCGACCTTCAGTGACTGGGGTCTGTTGATGTGTCTGGGCATTGCCGGTGGCCTTGGTCACCTCTGTCTGATCAGGGCATTCCGGTCCGCACCGGCATCGCTTGTCGCACCCTTCGGATATACGTCGCTTCTATGGGCGACTGTTTTTGGCTACGCCCTGTTCGACAGTCTCCCGGACCGCTGGACCCTGATCGGGGCTGCACTGATCATCGGCAGCGGACTACTGATCTTCTACCGCGAGCACAAGATCAGACAACAGGCCAACGGCTGAGTCCCGCAAACACCAATACCGATTCCCAAGCTTTTAATGCCGGAACAAAAGCCATACTGTGCGCGTCTGGGAGACCCGCTCATGTGCGAAACGCCGACACGCCTGCATCATCTGCTCGACCGCTGGATCCGGCAAGAACCGGATCGTCTCCTGTGCATCGATCATGACGGTCAGACCCATTCTTTTGCAGACGTAGGACAAGCCGTCGATGAAGCCACCAGTTCTTTGACGGACAACGGTGTCCGGCCCGGAGACCGGGTCATGATTGTTGCCGAAAACTCCCTGGCCCTGTTCGCTTTCATTCTTGCCTGCTCGAGGCTCGATGCCTGGGCCTTGCTCGTTAACGCGCGGATCACGCTCCGGGAGATCGAGCGACTGGCCGGACACGCGGAGCCGCGGGCGATTGTGTTCACCCACGGGGCATCCACTGAGGCAGGAGGCCACGGCAAAGCGCTTGATGCCGTAGCACTCGGTCAACAGGCTTTCGGCCGCGTCATGATCGCAGGCCACCGCAGCGCCACGCCCGAACCGACGTCACAGTCACCCGACGAACAGGTCGCAGCCCTACTCTACACCACCGGCACCACCGGCGACCCCAAGGGCGTCATGCTCACCCACGCCAACCTGTTGTTCATGGCCAGTGCTTCCTGTGCCATGCGCGGACTGTCAGCCCAGGACCATTTCTATTGTGTCCTGCCCATGACCCACGTCTTTGCCTTTGCCTCGATATCGGCAGCTGCGCTTTATGCCGGGTCGGTGATGGAATTCGTACCGCGTTTCAACGTCCAGGCCGTATTCGACGCATTCGCCGGCCGGGTGACGGCAATGCCGGCAGTGCCGGCCATGTTTGCTCACCTGCTGGACCACGCAAAGGCGCAAGGCATCACCAAGGCCCCTGCCCCCAACCTGCGGTACCTGTCCACCGGCGGTGCACCGCTCGACCCGGATCTCAAAAAACGCGTGGAAGACTGTTTCGGTGTCGTCCTGCAAAACGGCTACGGCCTGACGGAGGCCTCTCCCGGGGTTGCCGCGACCCACTATGGCGAAACCTATGAGGGGTTGTCCTGTGGCCGTGCGATCGGCGCCCAGGATGTCCGCATCGTGCCCGCTCCCGGCCGCGATGCCCTGGTCGACGGAGTCGGTGAAATCGTGACCAAAGGCCCCAATGTCATGAAGGGTTACTACAAGAACTCTGAAGCTACCGCCAAGGCCATCGACCCGGACGGGTTCCTTCACACCGGCGACTTGGGCTACCTGACTGAAGAAGGCACACTCTTCGTGGTCGGGCGCTGCAAGGAGTTGATCATCCGGTCGGGTTTCAATGTCTATCCGCCGGATGTGGAGGCGGTTCTCAATGCACACCCATCGGTCGTACAGTCCGCTGTGGTCGGCCGCAAACTTGTCGACGGCAATGAAGAAGTCCTGGCTTTCGCGCAAGTGCTGGACCGCGATCAGATCGACGAAGATACACTCAAGGAGTTCGCCAGCATCGAGCTTGCGCCCTACAAACGTCCTTCCCGCATCATCATCGCCACCGCCCTTCCTTCATCGCCGATCGGCAAACTCCTCAAGCACAAGATGATCGAGACATTCGCCGACAGACTGGACCCCGGTTCCCTGCCCTGATCACCAGCGGCTCAAACGCCATCCGTTTCCCGACCTCGCGCCGGGACCTACTCGCCCATGTAGCAGCCTGAAGCGACCGCGATTGGACTCCGGCGCAATGGCCGGGGAACGGCAGTACCCGACGATCCGATCAAACGACGGACTCTCGTCAAAACAGATTCGCCTTCACTCACGCCGATTCCCAGATCTGAACAC
>JAJFHD010000108.1 GCA_021775805.1 Alphaproteobacteria bacterium
CACCGCCGTTCTGTCCGACAAAGATCGATACAAGAATGAAAACAACGCCCAGCAGGAACAGGCTGATGAATGCCCAATACATGTTGGCGCTCAAGGGAACGTAGCGTCCGACGAAGTACCACATGATGGCAGCGCCCGAGAGACCGGCGGTGCCGACCATGCCGGCACCGTGTGTGCTCAGGAGTTGATAGAAGAAGGCGGCTTCAAGGTCGATGAGATTACCCTGGGCAGCGCGCATGACGAGGCCGATGAGCATCATCAGGGCAAAGACCGCACCGGCAATCAGCATGGAGAATTTTACAGCACCGGTGTGTGGCTGTGGTGTCGTATCGGTCATATATCCGTCCCCGCCTATTGTGAAACGACTTTGAATTCGTCGATCATGATGTGATGACCGACGCCGCAAAACTCCAAGCAAATCACGCGGTAGTCACCAGGCTTGTCGAAAACGTACTGGACCTTGTTGACATAACCGGGCATCGCCTGGGTCTGAAGCAACAAGGCACCAGAAGAATCCACGACGCCGAAGCCGTGGTTGACATCTTCCGTATGAAGATTGAACACAACCGTCTTGCCGGCGGGAACTTCCTGGGTGTCGATTTCCCAGGACCACTGTCCGCCTGTGGCATTGACCTGAACGACGCCTTCGCCGGCGGCAATGGCGTGTGGCCATTCGCGCAGGCTTGCCAGGGTAATGACGATGCCGGCTGCCACCAGACCCCAGATCAGCTTGTTGCGACGCGGTTCCACGGCACCGGGCGCCTCCTCCCCGTCGGCTGCATGGACCGCCATGACGAATGGACAGGCAACGACAACCATGAGAATGAGCGTGACGACAAGAACGGTGGATTGCATTTTATGGACCCCTCATATATAATAGGTATATGAAATACCTATTATTGATTATTCGCTTGAACTGTCAAGGGCGATCTGCCGGAAATTGCACATGCAGATAACAACTTTCTCCGACTACTGCCTGAGAATACTGATCTTTCTTGCCGTCTGCGACGGCCGCCGCGCCTCCGCACGTGAGGTCGCCGAGCATTACGGCATCTCAGTTCATCACATCGCCAAGGCAGCAAAATGGCTGACGCGCGAGAAACTCGTGATCGCGACGCAGGGTAAAGGCGGCGGCCTGACACTGGCCGTGCCGCCCGAGCAGATCAGGATCGGCAGCGTCGTTCGCACGGCCGAAGAAGGATCGGGCCTGGTTGAATGCATGCGGCCGAGCGGACGTTGCGCGATCGAAGGGGCGTGCGGCATGAAGTCGATGTTCGATGAAGCCAGCGATGCGTTTTTTGCTACCCTCGACCGCTACACGCTTGCCGATGCCACGGCCAAGAAACAAGGGATTGCGAACCTGCTGCGAATGACCAGGGCGCTGGCTGGCTAGCGATTGTCTTCATGACACGCTAAGAGACGGGACAACAGCTATCCGTTGCTGCCCTTACGCCTCCGATACTTCCGACACATGCATGTCCGACCGCACGACTGCCGCACCGGACTGAGGCAGACCTGCTGGCGCCGCCGCGGGCGCTGCTGACCCGGAGACCTCGATCTGCGTAACCGGACCGGTCCAGCCCGGAACTTCGCGGCTTGCTGCACCGCCGAAGCGAATGGTCAGCGTTCAGCATCAGGCGTGAATTTGTAGATTGTTGAGAACCACGACACCAGCTCATTCCCGGGTGGTGGTCCCTGGGTTTCGAGGGTGTTAAAACCGGCAGAGAGCATGCCACCCTTGAAGTTTATGAATGAACGATCATTCATTATTATATATGCTGTACCGTGACTTACATACGACCGATTCTGGATGGGACTGATGGAAACAAGGAAGCGCTGATCGCTAAAATCGCGATGCTGGAGGCTGAAGAACTGACTGCCCTTGAAGAAGAGATCTCCGGGGTTCGGGATCCGACCGGGGCCCTGGAGAGGTTCGTGGCGCTCTACATTGACTATTGCTGCCGACCGGAGAATGCGACGCTGGCGGCCGAAATCACTTCCGAGGCCATGCGAAATCCGAGCATCGGGGTCGGTTTCACGAAAAACCGGCTGCGTTTGAACGCGCTGACGTCGACTCTGATTGAGCGTATGGCCGAGCAGGACGGTGCGGTTACGCGGCTGAAACCCCAGGAATGCTCGGCGTTCATCCTTGACCTGATCGAAGGCCTGGCGGCACGTGCCGCTTTTGAGGGCAGAAAGCCACGCAGAAGCGAAACCAGGGCACTCAAGACAGCCATACAGCGTCTCACATCGGCCTGCTGATCTACTGACCTTCCAGCGACACCATGTAGGTCAGGAGATCGTCTGCCTGTTCGGTGCTGAAGTGCCATGGAGGCATGGGCCGGTGCCCGAGAGAGAGGCCGATTTCAAGCTGTTCCAGCAACCCCTCCTCCGACAGTCTTGAAATCAACGTCGGAAATGGCGGCGCCTGCGGATTGGGGCTTTTCGCGGCGGCCGTCACGCCATGACAACGAGCGCAAACCAGCACGGCCAAGTCATGGCCACGCTGCGCGCTCTCCCGTTGATCCGGTCTCGGCGGCACGGGCGGCGGCGCGTACAGGCCGAACGTTGCCCAGCCCCCGATCAGGGCTCCAACAACAGCGGCAGCGACCACCGTCCAGGGAGAATGTCGGTGGCCGCCCTGTCGCATGTTCGCTCCTCAAAATATCGTCTGGAAGGTCCGGGTGTTGTCGACAACATCCTTTACGCCCGGCACTTCGCCTGCAGCGATCACCAGGGCCTTGCGTTGCGCTGGAGAACTGACCTCGCCCCACAGAAAGACCGTTCCGTCGCGCACCACAAGGTTGAGGTGGGAAACGTCGGCCCACTTTTCATGGGCGAGTGTTTCCATGACCCGGTCGCGTAACTGCCGGTCTGTCCCCGACGGCGCCGGTGACGATTCGGCATGGCCGAGCGACAGGGCCTGCAGCAGATTGGCCCGGCTGACGATGCCGACGACCTTGCCGTCGGTCACGACCGGCACACGCTTGATCCGGTGGTTCTCCAGCAGTCTGGCAATCTCAGGCAACAAAGTGTCCTCGCCAATTGCAATGACTTCGGGGGTCATCAGTTCGCCGGCCTTCGTGGCATGGGCCTTGACAAAGTCCTCGGCCAGCATGACCTTGCCGCCCAGAACACGCAGCCACCAGGACTTGCCGGACAAGGAGCCAAGGTCCTTGCAGCGCATCAGGTCGCCTTCGCTGACAATGCCGATCAGGTTTCCGGCGCCATCCACAATCGGAACGGCACTGATGCGGTTGTGCAGCATCAGATCGACAATTTCCACAAGCGGCGTATGGGGTCCGGTCGTTATCGCCGGCGCCGTCATGATTTCATGTGCCTTCATGGACCACCTTCTTTGCACGGGACCGATGGCGGCAGGACATCACAATGGATAGTCCTGCTCCGGATTGATACCGGCATCGGCGAGGAATTTCCGCATCTGTTGCACCTGTCCCGGATGAAGCGAGTGGTCGTTGTGGGAGAATTCGGCAAAATGCCCCTTGAGGCGGACGCCCCATCGCCCGCCATGGCGCTGTTCCAGTTCTCCGCCGAGTTCCTTGAGTACGGACTCCACGGCCCGGGTTGAGATGTTGCCGCTCACCGGATGGGCGAACAGGCTGTGAAGGACTTTGCGGTGTTTGTGGTTCATTATCGCTCCTAGACTTTGCCGCCGACGAGGCGGCCGTGCCACTGAACCGGATGACCGTGCGCCCTGGTCCAGATCATTTTGAGCGATCCTGCCGAATCCTGGCGGCAGTGACCTTGACGCAGATCAAAACCGGGGAAAATTCATCTTTTGGTGTAGATAGTTAGGCCGTCTCGCTGCGCTTTTTCCAGCAGCCGATGACGAGACTTACGGTTGATTGGACATAGTTCGCCCTTGACCTATGCACGGGCCTTGAGGCGCATTTTGATCGGGCCTTCCGCGTGCCCGTTGATCAGCTGCAATACATAGGGATTGCCGGAGGCATCGATTTCGCTTACCGGACCCGCCCAGACCACCGCACCTTCATTGAGCATGATCAGGTTGTCGTAGTCGTTGCGCGCCGAGGCCATGTCGCTGGTGATCGACAAGACTGTTGCGCCGATCTCCTTGGTGCTGCTGTCGATCAACCGGTTGATCGCTGCGGTGGTGATCGGATCCAGGCCCGCTGTCGGCTCGTCCAGCAGGAGCAGCTTGGGATCGCCGGCAAGCGCCCTGGCAATGCCGACGCGCTTCTGCATGCCGCCCGATATTTCACCAGGCAGCAGATCGCCGGTGGCTGCGGGCAGGTTGACCTTGGCCAGCTTCTCGATGGCGATCCGCCTGGCCTCTTCGCGATCGACGCCCATGCTCTGGATCAGCTTGAACCCGATATTCTCCCATATCTTCAGGCTGTCAAACAGACCGCCCTGCTGAAACAGGACACCGACCGATTTCATGAGTGTCTCGTGCTCACGGTCGCCGGCAGGCGGTACGGCCTGGCCGTTTATCTCGATTTGACCGGCGTCGGCGCGGTAGAGACCCGCCAGGCATTTCATGAGCACGGTCTTGCCCGATGCCGCGGGACCGATCAGCACGGTCTTTTTGTCGGCGGCAATTTCGAGATCGATGTCATGGAGGACCTGCTTGTCCTCAAAGCTCTTTTGAAGGCCCGTCACCCGTATCTTGACGTCATCATTGGCTGCCATCTGTGCTGTCCGTGCTTGTGCCGCGTCTTTTGCGGCTGCCGCCGCCGCAGGACACCCTATTGCGCACCTCGCGATTTGCCAAGTGACCGAATGTGCCATGCGGGAAAACGCCCGCAGGCGGGGGCCAGACTATCCCTGGGATTGTTTCAGGATCTGCGCGCACAGGCCACCTTCGCCCGGAAACGGCCCAATACGACAGGCGCGGTGCTCAACCTGAAATACGTTACTGTGCAGGCTTGCAATCCAGCTCTTGCCCTCTACGGTCAGCTCGAGATACCGCAGGGCCGGTTGTATATAGGGTTCGACCATGGACCAGAAGAAGTCGGGATACTTCTCCAGGAGATCGAAGGAATTGTTATATCCGAGTTTTTCTGCAACGCCGAGCTCGACAAACTCCTGATAAAGGGCGTTGATCTTTCGGTGATAGAACGGGTCGGCAAGCTGGCCGATCAGGTCTGCGGAGCGCACCATGGCTGCCTCGGTGTCAGTCTCGGCGTGGTCTGCGCCGTCTGGCACGGGAAACCGCGTCATCTCAATGGACGCCGCAATCCTCTCCCCGTCTATGAAATCAGAATGTTTGAAGCGTTCACGGGCATAAAGCTTGCCCCGGTCGATATGGTACGGCCCGAGAAAGGCATCCGATGCGCCGCGTGGTGGCGTGATCCGGTCGCCTCTGTCGTTGATGACGACGTCACAGTCGCCATCACCGGGGCAAATGCCACGAACGAACCCGATGTCGTGGACCAGAAGGGCACATGTGTAATGCAACCAGTCTTCCGGGGTCACGGCCTCAGACAACAACCGTCCACGGATGATTTGCTGGCCAACAAGGGTAACCATGATCGTGTGCTCAACGTTGTGGTACAGGGCATTGGAATTGGCAATGTGCTGCAATACCAAACGGGCTGCACCGCCCAGGTAAGAGGCGTACTCCGGCTTGCGGTGGGAAAAATATTCCAGATAAAGGTCAGCCAGATGATCGCCGAATTTTTCGGCGACAATGGCAGTTGGATTGAGCATGTCAGAATCTATCCGCTGGTTGTTCACGAAAGCGTAACTTCCAATTCAGGAAAACACCAGAAACAACTGAATCATGTTGAAAATTAATGATTAACCGCCGCCCCCCCGCCACAGCAAGAATCGGGTGGATTTGCGAACTTGCTTAGCGAAATGTGCGCATTCAGTCGCCCAAACAACAGGTATGGCATGAGACAGATTCCCAACCAGATGGCTTCTCGGGACTGGGGACTTCTTGTCACGCTGTCAATCGTGTGGGGCGGTTCGTTCTTCTTTGCCGAGGTCGCGATCAAGGAACTGCCGCCCCTGACCATTGTGCTTGTCCGGGTCATGCTTGGCGCCGCGGTGTTATTGCCGTTCCTGTGGATCAATGGACGCAGACTGCCGGTCACCGTCAAAGGATGGATTCCCTTTTTCAGCATGGGATTGTTGAACAACGTCATTCCGTTCTCGTTGCTGGTGACCGGACAGCTGATTTGCTCCAGCCTTGTCATGCTCGTTCTGGCCTGCCTGTTCGAGCGACCCTGGACCCTGCCCATGCCAGGCGTAACGACCTGGCTTTGCCTGATCGGGCTGGCTGTGGTCTCGACCGCTTTTGCCTATATCCTGTTTTTCCGGATCCTTGAACGATCCGGTGCTGCAAATGTCAGCCTTGTCACGCTGCTCGTCCCGGTAACCGCGATCCTGCTCGGTGCCTCGATCCTCGACGAAATCGTCAGGATCCAGGAGATAACCGGCGCCCTTGTGATCGCAAGCGCATTGCTGATCATTGACGGGCGCGTGTTCGGCTGGCTGAGGCCAGGATCAAGCAAACAAGCCTGAACCCTTTTCAGGAAGGCTTGATGAACGATCCGTTCTGCAGGTCATTGACCGCCTGGCGAATCTCGTCCTGCGTGTTCATGACAATCGGGCCGTGCCATGCGACCGGCTCCCTGATCGGCTTGCCAGACACCAGCAGGAACCGCAGCCCCTGTGGCCCGGCCTGCACACTTATTTCATCACCCTGATCAAACAGAACCAGCGACCGGTTGCCGGAACTTTCGCGCACCAGATATTCGCCGTCCGTTCCCTGCTTTTCCGTCAGGACGCCAAACGGGCTTGATGCGTCGTGAAACGTGCCGGAGCCTTCAAACACATAGGCGAAGGCATGCCGCTCGGTCTCAACTGCAAGAGTCCGGCACAGCCCGGCAGGTACGCTGACATCGAGATACCGGGGGGCAGCCGCCACCCCGTCAACCGGCCCGGTCTTGCCCCAGAACGATCCGCATACGACCCGAACCTTGGTTCCGTCATCGTCGGTCACTTCCGGCACCTCACCCGCCGTCACATCCTGGTAGCGCGGCGCCGTCATCTTGAGTGACGACGGAAGATTTGCCCATAGTTGAAACCCGTGCATGCGTCCGTCGGCGTCGCCGTGGGGCATTTCCTGATGGAGGATACCGCTGCCGGCTGTCATCCACTGAACGTCGCCCGCCCCAAGGCTGCCGGTATTGCCGAGGCTGTCGCCGTGGTCGACGGAACCGGCAAGCACATATGTGATGGTTTCGATGCCTCGGTGAGGATGCCACGGAAACCCCGCCCGATAGTCGGCCGGGTTGTCGTTTCTGAAGTCATCCAGCAGAAGAAACGGATCGAACTCCTCGGTCTTGCCGAACCCGAACGCGCGATGGAGCCTGACGCCGGCCCCTTCCATGGCGGGGGTGGCCTGCGAAATCTGCCTGACCGGACGAATGCTCATGACGCCTCCCTATTTGCCGACATAGGCGATCGCTTCGATCTCCACGAGCATCTCCGGCTCAGCCATAGGGGTCTGGACCGTCGTGCGCGCGGGCGGGTTTTCGGGAAAGAACTTTGCGAATTCCTCGTTCATGATCTGGAAATCGCCGATGTCCTTCATATAGACGTTGCATTTCAAAACGTCATCGAGGGTGGCGCCGCCTTCTTCAAGAACGGCCTTGACGTTGGTCAGGGTCTGGATGGTCTGCGCACGGATGTCACCGATTCCGGTCACATTGCCGGTGTGGTCCCAGGCAACCTGCCCGGCGGTGTAGACCATATCGCCGCCCCTGGCGCCCGGCGAATAAGGGAAAGTCGGCCGGGGCTGGAACTCCAGGCTCCGGGGCCGCAGTGTTGTTCTTGGCATAGTTTTGCTCCTGTCCTGATTTACAGATCCGCCCGACGCCTAACCGGGCCGGTCGCTATCGACGATAACAAGTTCACGGGTCATCGCTTTCCGCCCGTGCTCGAGCGAGGCCTGGTAATCGGGATCGTTATAGCAGGCAACGGCTGCCTCGTAGGTCGGGAATTCGACAATGACGTTACGCGGGATGTCGGTGCCCTCACGGGTTTGAAAACGGTTTCCGAACGAAATGAAATGTCCGCCATGTTTTGTCAGCACCGGATTGGCAATCGCGGCGTATTCCGCGAAAGCGTCCTTGTCTGTAACCGTGCTGCGTATCATCCAGTATCCTGGCATCAAGTATCTCCTAATTGTTTATACGTTGCGACCGTTGAATGAAAATGTGCGCCAGCCTGCGGACAACCGTCAATGGCTTCTTGGCCGGTCGACCAAAGATGTGGTCTCGCAAACGGCCAACTGACACCGGATGGGTGTTTCGCCGGCACCCCGGCACCGTTCCACACTGACCGTAGAGATTGTTGCGATCCCGGTTCACCATCTTCGTTCTCCGGACGCCCGTCAGGGCGGGCCGGGGCCGTTCCAGAACGGAACTGCCGGGTGGTTCAATTCCCCGCCATCGCCTGACGGACCCATGTCTGAAAGCGGTGGACATGATGCTCCTCGGGCATGAGAACCCCATGGTCGTGGCGGATCGAGCGCAAGCCCTTCTGGTTCAGCTCGGACGCAGCGGCATCCTGTTCGAGCACGGTCACCGCGAAATCGACGACCCGTGACAGATCGAAGGCGGGATCGTCCAGGGTGCTTTGCGCAAACAGCCATTCAACCTCAAGATCGGTCTCCTCCGGCCCGGTGGGCAATATCCGGACGATGCGCATGTAGTCCGCATGGGAGGCAATGAAAACCGACGGCAGACTGACGAAGTAGGCTTGACCGAGGGCGCGTTCCGCGTCGGTCAACCGTTCGAAGGCGTGCCCGGCGGCAGCGCCGTCCATGGTCCAGGAGACCGCCCCGCCACGCAAACCGCCCACAAGTTTCGGATCCTCCGAACCGGCATGGTCCTGCCAGTCGGGGTCGTCGCGCGGCTGCGACACGCGACGGCTGTACAAGGGTACAAGATCGCTCAGTTCCGGGTGAATGTTTGGACAGTGCAGGCATTCGTTGAAATTCTCCCAGAAAACCTTCCAGTTGCATGCCATGGTCTTGCGCCAGGTGTGACCGACAACCAGTGTTTCCAGCGGCCAGTTGTCGATTATGCCCGCATCGCGGCCATAACTGTCTTCAAAGGACGGTGGCTCTTGATCGAGGCAGACAAAGACGCAGCCGCGCCACTCGGTCAGGGCAACATTGTAGAGCCCGTAGTCGCCGCTACAGAAATCCGGCGCCTGGGAAAGCGACGACGTCCGGACCAGATTGCCGTCGCCGTCATAGGCCCACTGATGGTAGGGGCACACAATCAATTTCGATTTGAGGCGCCCTTCCCGCTCCGGGCAGATTACGGACCCCCTGTGACGGCAGGTATTGTGAAATGCCTTGAGAACGTCATCGCTGTTGCGCAGAACGAGAATGTTCTGTGTGCCGATGTCAAATGTCCGGAAACTCATCGGGCCAGCCAGAGTATCGGCGCGGCACAGATAGACCCATTTGCCGTACCAGATCGAGCGAAGTTCGTGGCCATGGTGTGCAGGATCGAAATAGGCATGGCTCGGCAGGGTCGGTTCCGCGACCACGAGGCCGTTGAAGTCCTCCTCTCCGGTGAGTTGCTTGACCATGGTCTCCTCTCGCCAGACTCAATCGACAGCCGCAATGCCGCTTCAATCTATCGCTCCCGGCACTTGTCAGCCACAATTTGTTGGTGAAAACATCTCCCACTTCCATGAAACCGCGTTTCCCGGGAGGAAGCCCGCGAACCCGCTGCGTGCGTGCGTGCAGCAGGCCGATTGCGTCGATGGGGTCACACAACCGGCGGCTGTTACCGCTCTGGCGAGGTGTCGGTTGCACCTCCCGCGCACCATAGGTCTGGACGACATGATGACCGACTATCAGGTGGATCTATGAACTTCCGATTGCTGTGAAGATTTCCTGAATGTCAAATCAGAACCGTTTGAGGGCCGCGAGCAATGCGGAGACATTGTCGCCCCTGGAACTGACAAAGTCCTCGAAATCCTTGCGCAGCAGTCTGGTCAGCCAGCGGCCCAGAACGCGGACATCTGCAATCTTGTGGCGCCGTCCCGACTTTATGATTTTCCAGCGTACCGTGTAGCGCGATCCTGAAGTCAGGGTGACCGTGCTGTCGATGAAGTAGTACTTGCCTTCCTGCCAGGTCCGGTCGCCCATTTCGAATTTTTCGACCCGGTATTGCTTGGTCTGCTCGGCGAAATAGTGTGCGATCAGGCGGGCAACACCGTTGTAGTAGGTCCTGCGTCGGGATCGTTTCAGGCCGCTGCGGTACCTGCCGAGAGAGTACGTGGCGATGGATGGCGTGTCGGCATGTTTTCTGATGACCTGCAGGAACGCCGGCGGTGACGCCTGACGAGCGGCCTTCTGGAGCCGTGTGGCAACCTTGTTCATGTAGCGGACGACGGGATCACTGGCTGCAGACGCTGAACCCGGGTTCAGGCCGGTCAGAGCGAGCGCGCCGGTTGCCGCACTCAAACACAGCAGCTCGCGCCGTGTCAGATTAAGGTGCCGTGGAGTCTTTTTTTTTGGACGGAAGGCCTGCGCCATTTTTGTCCCCCGCTCGCGGTTGCGTCGTCGACTGCGACCGAACCCCGACTCTGAGTTGTCCATTGCCTCGTCACCCTCAGGCAAGCGGTTCGGATGGTCAGGGTTTGGGTACCACAAAGTCGGGAACAATTCCACTTTTCTCGATATAGGTCATCACGTTGCGTCCACGAAACAACCCAAAACCTGAGACCAGGACGGTCCCCCAGCCTGCCGCGGCACCGCCGAGAATGTCGGTGTGGAGGGTATCGCCGACCATGGCAATCCGGGCCCCGGTGCCCCAACCGGAGTCCACCCGGGCGACAATTGCTTCAAAAACACTGGGAAACGGTTTGCCGTGAAATTCGACGTCGATGCCGGTTCTGTCGGCTATGTCGTGGGCAAAGTAACCGGGTTCGCGCGAGAGCATTCCTTCAAGCGGGGCGACAAGGTCCGGATTGGCGACAATCACCGGACGCGGGTTGTCGATCAGGCTTGCCACCAGGGTCTGCTGATGGCGCTCGGTCCAGTTGCGCGAGCCGACAAGCAGGATGCCATCAACTGTGTCGTAACCGTCACTGCGGACGTGACTTGCGGTCAGGCGCGTGGTTGTGACCGGCAGCTTGTCCAGCCGTGAAACTTCCGGCGCCATGACGCCCCAATTGAAGGACGGGGGAAATCTGGCGAGCGCCGTCGTCGCCGCATCCCGGCTTGCCACGACATCGCGGGCGTCGAACGAAAAGCCCATGCGATGATATTTGGCAAGCGCCTGTTCGGCATCGAAGGTGGCGCCGTTCGTCAACACGAAGATCCGCTTGCCCCTGGCGCGCAAATCCGCGATGCGGTCGGCAACGCCCGGAATGGCTTCTTCGCCCACATTAAGGACACCATAGGCATCGAGCACAAAGACATCGAAGTGATCGGCTACGGCGCCCAGGTTTTCCGCATGCTGCGGTGCCACCGGATACCGGGCGGGTGGCGTGCGTTCGCGTACCGCCTCGTATCGATCGAATGCCCAGGGGGCGTCTTCAAACGCCCGGGCCTGCGATGGGTTCATCGCTTGCGCCAGGCCTGGGTGCGGCGCTGAATCCCCTTCGAGAGGGCTGCGTGAATGATCCGGGCGATGGTGTTGGTGTAAAAGATCATCATGCCCATCGCCGCCGCCGGCGCCACATCGCCGGCATCATCCATATTCAGCACGGCGATCGAAGCAAGACTGGTATCGGGACTGTACAGAAAGACGACGGCCGACACCGTGGTCATGGCGTTGACGAAGAGATAAATCGAGATATCGAGGATCGCCGGGGTGCACACCGGAACCGTGACTTTGGCAAAAACCCTGTAGAACGGCTGTTTCAGGGAAGACGCAACGGACTCGAACTCAGGGTCCATCTGCTTGAGCGCGGTCATCGCCGTGAGGTGCGACACGGTATAAAAGTGCGTCACAGAGCACACGACCAAAATGGTCATGGTGGCGTAAATCGGGTTGAGCGGATTTGCCGGGTTGTTGAAGAAGAATATGTAGGCCAGGCCCAGCACCATGCCGGGCACGGCCATCGGCAGCATGGCGAAAAACTGAATGGCGCCCCGGAGGCCCCCAAAGCCTTTGGTTTTCTCAACCATGTAGGCGCCGGTGAAAATGACGACGGTCCCGATCACGGCCGTCAACAAGGCCATCCGGATGGAGTTGTAGTAAGAGTCCCAGCCGCCGCCGTCCATGACATCGAAATTGTAGTTGTTGAGCGACGGGCTCAGGTCGTAGGGCCAGAATTTTATCAGGGCGGCGAACTGGCAGACGCCAAGCAATCCGACGATGAAGATCGCCATGGCACTGCAGAATGCGAGCATGATGCGGTCGAAGTTCCGGTCGGGTTTGGGTTCGTAGGGAACCGACCTTGCTGACAACAGTGCGACCTGGCGTTTTTGGACGAGCCGGTCGACGATGAAAGCCGCCAAGGCCGGGACAAGCAGGACGACACTGACGACCGCGCCCATGGAAAAATTCTGTTGGCCTATGACCTGCTTGTAGATGTCCACGGCGAGAACGTTGAACTGGCCGCCGATGACCTTCGGGAGCCCGAAGTCGGTGATCACCAGATTGAAGACAACAAATGCTGCCGAAATCAGTCCGTAACGGGCACCGGGGATCGTAACCGTCCAGAAAGTCTTCCAGGGACTGGCCCGCAGCACTACCGAGGCTTCATACAGCCGCGCATCGGAAATCGACAGGCCGGTCTGAATGATGATCAGCGCATGGGGGAACGTGAAGAACACCGAGCCGATGACGATGCCGATCGGGCCGTAGATCGAATAGCCGAACAGCAGTTCCTTGATCATGCCCTGATTGCCGAACAGGTAGACCAGCGCTATGCCGGGCAGCAGTGACGGCACAAGGATCGGCGCCATGGCGATCAGCCTGAAAGCGCCCTTGAAGCGCATGCAGCTTCTGGTCAGCGCATAAGCCGATATGAAAGCCAGCGTGACGGTGATGACCGTGCTGATAAGCGCAATGAAGATCGAATTGAAGATCGAGTTGAACAAGGCGGGCGTTGCAAAATACTGGCGATAGTTGGATACGCCGGTTTGCTGATCCGGCCGGAGAACGACCTTGCGGAACTTGTTGCTGGTCAGTTCCACCCAGTCGTTGTGGATAATGCGTTCGCTGCCCACGAGGAATGCCGTTCCCGCCGGTCCGACGATCCGAATCCTGTATTTGGTCGGCGACCGGAAACTGAAATCGGGAAACAGCTTGGTGACGGCAAGACGGCCATCGGAACTGGTGGCAAAGTCGGCCGGCGCGTACGCCTTGACCTCGTCGTTGAGCTGTGCCGCCGTTTTGGCGTCGCTCCATCCCTCGCCCTTGTCGACCTGAATCTCGAAGGCTTCCAGCCGGAAGACATAGTCCTCAAACGACTTTGAAATCATGGCGTACAAGGGAAAGACCAGCGCGGCGAGCAGATAGAGACCGATGACAGCCAGATAAGCGAACATGATCCACTGGTCGCGGCCGGTCTTGGGCTTTATGAGCGGCGCGGTCATTACCTTGTCTGATTGCACGGTATCAGTCATCGCCGTTCCGCGACTTGAAGATTCGAATCCGGTTCGGCGGGAAGGCAACCCTCAGGCTGTCGCCAACAACCACATTGGTGCGGCGCGCCAGGTTGATCGAGAAATCGGCCTCGATATCATGTCCTTCGAAACCGCCGACTTCAAGCGCCACCCTGAAGAAGGAACCAAGGAACTCCATTCCTGTGATCTTCGCTTCGACCAGATTGCCGTGATCCTGGGTTTCGACGGCAGTGATGTCCTCCGGGCGGATGGCAACCGTCACGGCTTCGTCCGGCGCAAATTCCCGGGTGTCGCAGGCCAGGGTCACCGATCCGACTTTCACGGTGCCCGCTGATCCGTCAGATCCGGCCGACAAGATCCGGCCCGGTACGAAATTCATCTTGCCGATGAAATCTGCGACAAACGCGGTCTCCGGCGTGCGGTAGATTTCCATCGGCGTGCCGGTCTGGTCAATGACCCCGTGGTTCATGACGACAATCCTGTCGGCCATGCTCAGGGCTTCTTCCTGATCGTGGGTGACCATGATCGTGGTCACGCCAAGGCGCCTCTGGAGTTCCTTGACTTCGTGACGCAAATGGACGCGGACCTTGGCATCGAGCGCCGACAAGGGCTCGTCCAGGAGCAGGAGGCCCGGCGAGGTCGCGATCGCACGGGCCAGCGCGATTCTCTGCTGCTGTCCGCCGGAAAGCTGGGCGGGGTATTTGCTGCCCTGGTCAGGCAGCCCCACCAGCTCCAGGAGTTCGCGGACCCGGGCCTCGATCTGGGGGCGCGGGGTTTTGACGTTTTCGAGTCCGAAGGCAATGTTCCTGTCGACCGTGAGGTTTGGAAAAAGCGCATAGGACTGGAACACGATTCCGAAATCGCGTTCCGCCGGCGGCAAAGCCGAGATGTCCCGGCCGGCCTGTTCGACGGTGCCCGAGGTTTGAATGTCGAGACCGGCAATTGCGCGCAGGAACGTGGTCTTGCCGCATCCGGAAGGCCCCAGAAAGCAGACAAACTCACCTTCCCTGATATCGAGGGAAACACTGTCCAGGGCAACAAAGTTGCCGAATTTCTTGGTGAGGTTCCGGATCTGCAAGAATGCACGATCCGTTCTGCCGTGTTCCTGACCATCAGTCATGGCGCATACGCCCCCAATACCGAACGAACGCATCTTGCCCGCCAGATTTCAATAGTAACTCCCGGCCCGCGAACAGGCCGGGAGTGCGTCTGATGCAGCGCGTCAGCTCTTCGGTTCGGATTTCGAATCGTAGCGCTTCTGCCATTCGCCGAGAATAGCCTTGCGGTTGTTGGCGGCAAACTCGAAATCGTTATCGATCATCTTTTCCAGAAGGTTTGTCGGAAAGTGCTCGACCGGCTTGGCAACGCCGGGCATGGCGACAACCGCATAACCGGTGTTGTACATCTCGTTGGCCTTCTTGGTGATCGACCAGTCGACCAGCGTCTTGGCGGCATCGAGTTTCTCGGTGCCGGCGACGATGGCCGTTGCTTCCATGTCCCAACCGACGCCTTCTTCAGGAACGATGATGTCGATCGGTGCGCCCTGGGCCTTGGACTTTGCACCGCGGAAGGCAAACGAAATGCCGATCGGGATTTCACCGGCGGCAGCAAGCTTGCACGGTTTCGAGCCCGAATGGGTGTAACGGGCAATATTGGCGTGCAGCCCGTCCATGTATTCCCAGCCGCCCTTTTCACCGAACATCTGCAGCCAGCTTGAGACATCGAGGAAGCCGGTGCCCGACGAATTCGGGTTCGGCATGATCAGATGGCCCTTGTACTTCGCGTCAAGAAGGTCCTTCCAGGACTTTGGCGGCGTCAGGTTGTGTTTCTTGGCTTCGACGGTGTTGTAACAAATGGCGGCGACCCAGGCGTCCATGCCAACCCACGCCGGAGGCGTCGAGCTGTCGACGAACTTCTTGTCCAGAGCCTCGACGCCCTTTGCCGCATAGGCCTCGAGCATGCCTTCGCTCTTGAGCAGCAACAGAGATGTCGCTGCGAGCCCCCAGACGACATCGGCTTGCGGGTTGTCCTTTTCAGCGAGAAGCTTTGCCGTCACGATCCCGGTGGAGTCACGAACCCACTTGATCTTGATGTCCGGGTGATCCTTGTTGAAGGATTCAGCATAACGCTTGAGGTCTTCGGCCTCGACGGCGGTATAAACGGTCAACTCGGTTTCGGCTCTCGCCATACCGGAATACGCCGTCAATGCGGCCAATCCGATACAGGCGCCGCCCAAAAGGCTCTTCAGTCCAGATAGTTGCATGAGATTATCCCTCTCCTGATATTTTAGTTACACGATGCGGTGTTGCAAGGTGTCTTGGTACTCGGTCTCGATACTCGTTCTTTTGTTACGTCAGTTACCTCGAACGTCCTACGGCTGGAACTTCCGCACGGCTGCCAAGTCTGCCCTGACCAGACGCAAATCAGTTTCCATCAGTTCGACACGGCAATCCTATCGCATTCCCGGCGTCCTTTCTCTCAATAACGTCAGGTCTGCGGCATTATGGGGCTTCAGTGTCAGTATAATGACAATTGTGCCGGGCAGGACAAGAACGCTCTTGACCAATCAAAGCGCTTCAACGCACCATAAATCAAATCGTCATTAGCGATACATCTCATAGGGTGAACTTATGTATTATTCGCAACTTCGCGCTTTCCATGCGGTCGCCCAGCACGGCGGTTTTTCCAAGGCGGCCAACAAGCTCAACCTTACGCAACCGGCGATTTCGGACCAGGTGCGAAAGCTCGAGGACCTGTTCGACGTGGTGCTTTTCGACCGGCGCAAACGGGCGGTCAGGCCGACGGAGTTGGGCGAACGGCTGTTCGAGATTACCCGGCGGATGTTCGACATCGAAGGCCAGGCCATCGAACTGCTGACAGAGAGCCGCGCGCTCAAGGTCGGCCATATCAACATCGCCGCCGACTCGCCGGTTTATGCCGCCCGTCTGATCGGTGCCTTCCGGCAGAAACATCCCGGCATCACGGTATCGCTCCACGTCTGCAATTCCGAAGCGGCCCTGCAGGCCCTGTTCGACTATGACGCCGATGCCGCGGTCATTTCGCCTGAACCGATCGACGACAGACTGCTGCGCATCACCCTCAGCGTCGATTCGATTATTGCCTTCGTCCATCCCGGGAATCCGCTCGCCAGGAACACGTCGATCGACCTGCAGGAACTGTCTCGGGCACCGGTGATTCTGCGGGAAACCGGTTCTCACACCCGACGCACGATCGAGGAGGAAGCCGCCCGAATCGGCATCCGTATCAACGTGGTGATGGAGGCCGACAGCCGCGAGGCGATCCGCGAGGCAGCGTTTGCCGGTGTCGGTGTCGGCGTGTTGTCAAAGCCTGAATTCGGCGACGACAAACGCCTGTCGGTGCTGTCCATCAATGGCTGCGAACGCCAGATGCCGGAATCGCTGGTCTGTCTCAAGGACCGGGCCCGTCATCGGCTGGTGGACGCATTCTGGACCGTGGGCAAGGAATTTGTCGGGCTCGACGCGCACGCGCAAGGCCGGTGATATCATGGAAGTCCGAAAATCGCTGGAACCGGGTTCGGCCGTCTGAAGGCTGCGGCACGCGTTTTCAGAACCGCAGATCTACCCGCGCCGACCCGCCGTAGGCCAGGTACTCCGCACCTTCGACATCATTCAGGTAATCGCCGGACCCGAGGCCTGAAATATCGCCTTGCACGGAAATCGAGACGCCGTAATTGGAACTGGCGTCGAAGCCTGCGCTGATGCGGCCGGAATATACGTCGTCGGCCAAATCAGGCAGTCCTGAGGCGGGCGCCGGATTGTCGTTGCCATTGTTGGAAAAGTCGTACTCGCCCTTGACCGCAACCCATGCCCGGAACAGACCGCCTTCCGGGCTGTGATAGACGTAGCCCAGTTTTGGCCCAACGGAGGCCCGTCCGGCGACAATCGACAGGCTTGTGTGCGCGACCCCCACGGAATCGGTATACTTGTTCTGCTGTTCTTCCGAATACGTGATGCGCGCGCCGGGTTCTATAAAGAAGCCGCCGCTTTCCCAGATCCCCTTCAACTGCGCCCCAACGGTCACACGGTGGGCGGCGAAGTTACCGTCCGTGGAACCGATGCTGTTGTCGTAGTTGGAATAGGTGTAGGCCGCCAACGCGTCGAACTGAAGATGGGCGGTGGGTTTTACCCCCACATATGTGCCGACGGTGTAGCCGTCCGCCACAAACGCGCCCTTTCTGCCGGCAACCAGCGTGTCAAAGTCCGCGTTGCCGAAGCCGCCCAGGAGTCCGATGACAACCGTGTCATTGGCCCTGTAGTCAAAGCCTGCCAGAACATCAAGTTTGCGCCCGTCGAAGGTTGAATCGTCACCCTCGTAGGTCGTCCAGCTGCCCTTGATCCAGGCATCCCATTTGCGGGCTTTCTGTGGCGCGAAATCCGCGACGGGTGCGACGTAGATCTGACGTCCGTTTTCATCGCGCGGCAGATCCGCCAACTGGCGCTGCAATTTCTCCTGTTGCTTCTGGTCGATCCAGGTCGCCACCCCCGATGTGCTGGTCGAAAAACCGTTGGCAGAGATCTGGGTACCGACACCAGGCCTGAAGACATCGCTCAGCTTGTCAAAGACGACATCGCCCAGGACCCGTGCATGCTCGTTTATGATCAGAAATGAAAGCGTGGACTGCTGGTTGGTGAGGATGTCGGACTCGGTCTTGTCGACCAGCGGATTTGCCACCGTGGCGCTGAATGAACTGATTGTACTGGTGGCCGCCTGCTTGAAGACCGGAAACGAATGGGTAACCCCGTTAAAGTCAAACTGGATCGTTATGCTGAACTCGTTGGCGGTCGGGACATCAATGAACCCAGGGTCGGTGCCGGTAAAACCGGGCGCCACCACATTGCTTATCAGGTCGCCATGTTCGATCCGGATCCGGGTGGTCCCACCCGCCGGGGTCTGGTCGAAGATCCCGACACGAAAATCCGCCTGGTCAGTGGTCACGCCGTCAAATTCAGCTTCCGTCGTGGTTGAGCCGTCGACACACGTGCCGGTCGTGCCGTTGCCGATCCGGGAATTGCCGTCAGCATCGCCGTCGTCCGCGATTGCGTCGCACGCAAACAATGTCTGCGCATGCGCCGTGCCCGGATAGCTCAGCACCATCGCTGCAACAGCGACCAACAGTCCTGCGCAGACCGTCGTTGTGCGCATGAAATGTCCGAGCATCAAGCCAACCCCTGTCAATCTTTTTATTGCATGCAATCGCATGACGCGTTCAGCCCAATTTGCAGTAAAAACGATCACGGACCAGAACACGAGTCTTTTCTACAATCTGTCGCCAAAAACCTGCAAATACGTGATATTTTTGCATCAAAAACATTCAAAAAAGCGCCAGAAAGTGCAAAAAAGACAAGATGCAGCGTTTCGGCAACAGTTTGACCGAAACGGCCGGCGCGACAGGCCCGTCAATTGGGATCGCTGCGGTCGATCCGCCGCCTGATTCGCAACCTCATTCTTCCAGGTACAATCGCGCCGTGTTCTCGATAATGCCCACGGTTTTCGGATCGCGGGCGCGGTATACCGGGTTGCCATAGGAGTCGAGCATCGCGCTGGCCTCCCATTCGACCACCTGATTGCGGACGAACGGATCGGAGACGGTGGCAATCGTCAGCCGCCTCAACACATCGGGATCGACGGCCTCGTCGTCCTGAACTTTCAAAATGTCCTCAAGGATGTTCTGACAGCAACACCGCACGCTCAGCAGAACGCCGGCCTGCTGTTGCGACATCCAGTCCGGCGCCGGTTTTCCAAGAAGCGATCCGACAACCACCCTTTGTCTGGCGTCAATACTTCCCGGTTGTCCGCCCAGCGGTTCCAGGACTTTCTCCAGGCGATGTTTCTTTTCGTCGGGCAACAGCCGACTGACGGGCTCGGACCCGAGGTCTGTCTCCAGCGCGAAGCCGGCGGCATGTGCCACCACGCCTTCTGCGGTGGAGTGGTGTGCATGCGGAGACCATGCCGTGGTGTGTGTCTGTGGTGTTTCCTCGTCGGCAGCGTCGATGGATTCAGAGTCTGTCTGTGCCGGCTTCCCGGTTGTTCTTCTGGTGGAATGAACGGCTGCGACCGGCACAGTCATTGGCGGCGCCTGTTTTTCTATCTGAATTCTTGCGAACGGGCCGCTCTTCTCCTGGTTGTCGGTCAGCTCCATGCGTACCGCTCCATCGACCACGGACCTCCTCAAATGGATGCGTTCGGGTCTTGCATCGGTCGGAATCGAGGTGGTGGTCAGTTCTGCCACTTTGACCCGATGGGTGGCACCCGGCACTGCCGTCGTGGCCGGTCTGCCGTTACGGTTGCCTGCACCGGGAGCCTGCTTGTTCCTGGAAGGGGCCTGCCGGGACTTGGGTGCCGGCCGTCTCGACTTTGAGGCTGGCCTGTTCTGGTGCCGCACCTGTTTTTCAAATGCAACAGCTGCACCCGGGTCATCCGCCGCCCCATGACGGAAATACCAGAACAATGCCGCACTGGCGACCGCCAGCGAGCCTGCGGTTGCAAGAAATGTCACAAGGATAGTTGTACTCATACTACAGCCCGATCTTACCCCCGCGAAGGGAAACTCGGCGATCGTCGCGCCTCACAAAGGCAACTTTTCAGCCAATCCTCAAGTACCGCAGAATTTGAATGCCGACCCCAGCCATATTCGTTGCCCAGGCGATGTTGCTCCACTGCAACGGTTTTTTCAAGTTCGAAATGCCAGAGTCCGATAATCCGTCGCGTCCGGTCACTCACTGTTGCCATTGATTGGGATATCGTTGCAGGAAAACAACTCAGATTGGTGGAAGTTGGCTGGACTTGCCGGATCGCGGTTGTCGACACATGCATTCGCCACCGCCGTACAGCGACGCCCATGCTTTGGGACTGATCACCTAACGCCGATTGCGACTTGTGGGATTCTTGCCTGAGCTGATCCGCAGGGAAATTCGGCAGAATTGGTCTTACAGCCCTTCCAAACGGTCGTCCCCTTGCGTCGACACGGGGATCTGCTGTATTGCGATTCAGGAGACGTACGTGTCAAGCACGTACAAGACAGTTTTTGAGACTATCGGGCATCCACACACTTGACCCGATAAGCAAGGTCAAACGCGAATTGGGTTATGACGCCTTATCGACGTGGGGTTTGAAGCCGAGCGATATCGACATAACCCGCCACAACCGGTTTTCAAACCGGTATGTCAGATCAAAAGTCAGATTCCGGGGCTTGGTCTGGAACCAACCCTTTAGTTTCAATACGCCGTCGGTGGTCAATTTCGGCGCTTCGCTGAGTCTGGGATCAAGCAGTACCGTGTCTGACAGATCAATGTTTTCCTTGCGAATGGGACGAAAGATGTCGGCAAGACTGGAAGCGCTGTTGGAATTGTGAAAGCTCAGTGAGCCGAGATCGCGCAGGACAGTATAGTTCCCGGTCAGGTTGGCCTGATTGATGGCAATGACCGTATTGCGGATCAGTGCGCTGATTTGGGCACCCGAAACCCGTTGCGGCGGCACCTGCTGGGCGGCAGGGTGATCCAAAAACATGAGCGGAATTGCCAATAAACCAAGGACGGCCACCACTGCCGTCCGACAGGTCAACGACCCACCCGGTCTACGGACCCCCCGGTTTCCCGTCCGTACTGGAAACCCGGTAGTCACTAGATCTTCCTCAAAAATTCGGTGTACGCGGCTGAGAACCCCTTCAGCGAGTACCGGAAATGAATCGACTTGCGTGATTTCGCGTCGACAATGGTAATGACAATCTTGCCACCGCGCTTGATGGCACTCAGTGTCGCGGGCTGAACCTCGAACGTCGCGCGGCAGCCTTCCTTAACATCGCATGCGATCAAATTGGCTTTCAGACTCATGCTCTTGTCGATGTCGATACTCACACCATTGGGGATGTAGAGGCCCAACGGAAGCAGCAGGAATCCTCTGATCTGCCGTTTCGACCGCGTGTTGTCTGCGCCATCGTCGTTCTTGGGAAGGAACTGAAAGAACAACATTGAAAGCGGCCTGTCCCCCTTCTTGTTCAGAATCTGCTGGTACAACTGACAACGCTTGCCGTCGCAGGCGGTCTGCCAGTTTGCAGATGCGGAAACCGACCCGCAAAACAGCGTCGCCAAAAACACACCAACAACGAATAACTGACGCTTCATAACCCTTCCTCTTCGAACCTCACCAGCCATCGGCATGAAGGCCGCAAACCCTCATCCCGCAGATTCCGTATTTGTCGTCCGCCGCAACGGCACCCGGCTCCACCCAGAACTACTGACGCGTTTCCGCGAATTCCCACGAACGCCGTTGTCATCATTGCCTGCATCCCACTGCCCCGACAGACCGTTCGGCGCACCACTGCTGCGGACGGTCGGTCATTGTAGCGGGCATAGGAACCGCGCTGAACGGCCGCGACGTTTTATCGTTAATCACCATTGGTCCCCCGTTCCTTGCGAAGACCGTTGCCATCGGCATCATTGGGTGATCGCGTCGCACCGGTCTCTGTGTCCGTCCGTGTTTATCGGTCGGATTTGATTCAGAAACGGTTTCGAGCACGACCACAGGCCCAAGTGCGGTGACACCATCCGAACATGTCATTGCTTTTGTCCCCAGCCCCGGAGATCGAGAATAACAACGATTTGAAAAGTCAACGCAGCGGCGCGGGAAGTTACGTCAGGCCAGCGGCACACAATGGGTCGCCTGCCAACCTGTGATCTTCCAGCTTTTGAACCGCTGACAACACCTCATCTATTCCAATAAACAAAGTACAGGCCAAACAATAACTATTGCCGGCTTACCAGGTCCATTGCACTCCGGCTCGTCCGGCGTAGATGCCTTTTTCCGCATTGCTCTGGAACCCGTATGCCATGCCGGCGCCGCCGCCGATGTCAACGGTGAAACGGTCACCTTTCACGAGCACATCGCGGCCAAGAACGCCTGCCGATGTGATCGCAATCGCATTGGCGTCCACATCGAAGTTACCGTAGCTGACCTTGAAACCGAAGCTCTCGTTGCCGGTCAGATCTGGCGTCTGCATGGCCGTTGCAATAGCGATACCGGCCTGGTTGCGCGCCACCTGCTTGAACAGTTGTCCGCCATCGCTTGCCAGATTGCCGTTGGCGTCGGTCGTGACCACCTCCAGCGGACCGGACTGGAACGCCTTGCTCGCTCTGGAGGTAATTCCGGGCATTGTGTAGGTGTTGGAGGCGTTGCCGAATACCTGCTGGTTGGCACGGGTTGTTACCGCGCCATTGCCGAACGCCGCCGAGTTATCAAACGCGGCGACAGAGTTCGCGCCAACGACGACGGCCCGTTCACCGGACGCCACGGCAGCGTTACCCACTGCGATGGCTTCGACGCCGCTGGCCGCTGCGCCGTCGCCCACGGCGATCGCGGCGTCTGCCGTCGCGCTTGCGATCTCACCGATGGCAATCGCCTGTGTGCCCAGAGCGCCAACATTGGCGCCGTCACCAATGGCAATGCCCTGTTCCGCGCCCGTCGCCACACTGGATACGTCACCAATTGAAATTGCGCCGTCGGCGGCATTGGCGTTCGCCTGGTCGCCGATGGCGATACCGCCGTCGGCTTCGGTATTAGCCGTATCGCCAAGGGCGACGCCGCCGTCGCCATCGACATTCGAATTGGCGCCAATGGAAATGCCCCTGATCGCCGCGGCCGCAACGTCGGCGTCATCGCCGATAGCGATCGAGCCTGCGTTGTTGGCTTGAGCATCCCTGCCCAGGGCAACCGTCCCTGCGCCGACTGCGAGTGTATTGTCGCCAATGGCGATCGCCGAGACATCCGTAACAGTCGCCGAGTTGGTGCGGCTACCGGAGATGGCGATGCCATCGTCGAAGCCGATGCCGCCCTTCAATTGTATGTCGCCGACAATGTTAACGTCGTTTCGGAATATTGATTCACCGTCAACATCCAGGCCCACATTGCTTGGTTGACCGGTCAACGGTCTTATCCTGACCGTCCCAACGAAGGTCGTGTCGCATTCCGGCAAGCCATTCACAACAGTATCAAGATTAATTGATGTCTGGTCTGCGGGAAGCACAATCGCCGCTTCGGCCGCGAGGTCGGCTGCTTGAAGAGTAATCGCAGCGATCTGGAGTGCGATCCCTGCGGCTGCGGCAGCGCCGGTCGGATCCGGCTCACCAGCCGCCTCTGCGACGAGTCCGGCGATGTCCGCCGCCAGGTTAGTGGCCGTCAGCGCAGCCTGGGCAACCGCTGCGTCCTGAGATACCTGTGCCAGACGGATGAGTTCGTCATCAAGCTGCTGCGCACAGACAGCGGCATTAGGATCTGCGGTCTGGTTGCCACTGATGTCTGTCGTTCCAGGCTCCTGAAAGTTCGACGTCACCGCATTATTGGGGGCTTGCACACCGGGCTGCACCGCGGGCGTCGGCACCGGCAAGGTCCCCTGCGCATCCTGCGCCCACGCAGGGACCGTCGTCCCGGCGATGATTGCGATGCCCACCCCCGCCAGTATGGCTTTGGCACCAATGTTGAAAGTCAAATTCGACATTATATTTTTTGTTTGTACCCGACTAATTCACCGCAAAAAACAAACACTTGTAATTCTTTGCCGTGCTCAGACCGCCCTGTTGGTTCACCGTAAGCCGCTGCTGCCGCAATTTCAACGTTTTTTTAACACAATTAGTGTTGCAAAAACACTACACCGATTCGTTTATGATGCAACTCAATTTGATTTCCAAACCTTGGTTTATCCTGCTGAAATCCAACAAAGTGCGGCAAGCTCATCCATATACGAGTGAGTATCGGAATCAAGAATGCCGGTCGGGCACCAGCAGGCCCTTGCGCACTCTAGTGCCTTCCTATTGCAGTTCAGCAACAGCCGTGCGGCGTGTTCCCGGGACGAACCGTCCTTTACAATCTGGTCTGCCATAATCTCGCAGGCCTTCAGGTGCCCCCGGCAGCGGAATACACATGTTTCCAACGGCAGGATTTTTGCTCGCCGCTCTTTGCCCTCGGTGCCCGGCTGTGCCTGAAGGACCGGTGCATCTGAGCTTTGCCCGGCTGGCAGGCCTTTGTCGGCGGCGATGGCGGTGTTCAGGGCAATCGTGAGGAACCTGATCGCTCCGCGGGACCAAAAGCCGCGAACATCCTCCGCGCTGTGTCATGGCCTGCCCGTGCCGATTCCAGCAGGACGCCCCTCCTTTGTCTGGTAAAGACTTACAATCGTATCGTCCGGAAACCACCCTGGACGCTCACGGCTACAACCGCTCCGGAGACAGATCTCCGGCCGCGACACCGAAGGCCCGCACATCTGCCGGCAGATCGTCGCCAACCGCCAGGGCGGCGGAGCACCGGCCCATGCCGTATGACGTTTCGATGCCGTAACCGCCCTGGCCGGCACACCAGAAAAATCCATCCACGTCCGGCGCATAGCCCGCCACCGGCACACCGTCCGCCACGAAACTGCGCAAACCGGCCCAGCTGCGCTGCAGGCGACGGATCTCCATTGTCGTTGCGGTCTGGAGCTTGTCGACCACATAGGCGATGTCGATCTCCTCGGGCTGCACGTCCTGCGGCGGCACCGGCGTTTCGTCCGCCGGCGACCCGAGGACGGTGCCAGCATCGACCTTGAAATAGAACTCTTCGTCGGTATCCATGACCAGCGGCCAGGAATCGTCGACCGCGACATTTGCCGGTATGGTTGCAATCACGGTGCGCCGCTTGGGGACGAGGCCGATGGTCCCGGTTCCCGCCATTTCAGCGACCACGTCGGCCCAGGCGCCCGCCGCGTTGATCACGACCGGTGCGGCAAACTCACCTTGCGGCGTGGTGACATGCCATTTGCCATTTTTGCGGGTTAGTTCTGAAACCGCCGCGTTGCAGACAATCTCGCCACCGTGGCTTTTCAGGCCACGGATATAGCCTTGGTGGATGGCGTTGACGTCGAGCGACAGGGCATTGGGATCCAGAAACGCGCCGGCAAGATAGTCCCGGCGCAGGACCGGCACCTTCGCCGCGGCCTCGTCTGGCGAAATCATGGAAATGTCGGGAGAGAGTTCCTGAACCGCACCGAGTGCTGCATCGAGGGAGGCGAGTTGGTCTTCGCGCGCGATGAAGAGAAACCCGAATGGCCTGCTGAGCGCGACATCCGTGAAGCTGGACGGCGGTGCGGTCAGAAACGAAAAGCCCGATTTTGCCAGGGCACGGACAGTGCGGGGTCCGTAGGCTTCTGTATAGACGGCAACCGAGCGCCCGGTCGTGTGGTAGCCCGGATGGGCCTCCATTTCGAGCAGGATCACCGAATGGTCCCGTGACAGCCAGTTGCCGCAGGACGTTCCCGCAATACCGGCACCAATGATGAGAAAATCGCACTCGCGCATTTCTGTCCCTCCTCAGACGTGCCACGCAAGGTTTTGTGTGCTCGCGGCACCAGCCTCCAGATACAATGCCACAAAGACGTCTGCGTGCAATCCGTCACGCGCCTACCGTGCGGGTTGGAGTCAAATCCCACGAACCGTTCATTGCGGGCAGCGGAAGAAAGGTTTCGGCATTTGATCCCGGTCCCATTGCCAAACCGTCGCGTCCTCGTCGAGGGCAACCGTCTGCCTCGTATCGGCAGCGACGGCCACAACGTTCTCCAATACTTTCACAGGGTCGAGGCCAATGCCGCGGCCCCACATCCACAAGGACCGGTCCGGCCGGATGGCTGCCGAGTGACTGGACCCGGTGGCAATTGACGCCGCGCCCTTGAATATCTCGCCCCAGACAATGGCCTTGTCACCCAGTCCGTGGCGACCCAACGGCCCGTAGATGTTTCCGCCCGTGCCCATGACGACACCGTCGCCGGTCAGGTGAATGGCGTGTCCGGTGTGAGCCTTGATTGACGTGACATTCTGGGCGACCGGGATGAAATTGCCGGAGGGCCTGAGCTTGCCATCGCCGTATTGGCCGCGATGAGCAAGGCCCCCGACGTACAAGACGCCGGTCCTGGTGATGTAGTAATCGGCGCTGTCGCCGATGCTCGCGGCCGCCACGTCATCTGCTGTTTTGACCGGTTCGACGACCTTGCCCGGCCCGAACCAGGATTTCGATCTGGCGATGTACCACAGCGTGTCGTCGGACCGGATGGCAAAGACACCGCTGCGTCCCGCCGCAAACCACCTGACCTGGTCGAGAAGCTGCAGGCCTGTGTCGGGCGTTTTGTCCCAGCCCATCAACTTGCCGTTCCTGGTCAGCACATAACTGGCGTCTCTGCCGACACCGATCTGGGCAACGTTGGATGCTACGGGCTTTGGCTTGTCGACGCCCTGCCACTGGTAGGCACGTCCATCGCAAACCACCATCTTGCGTTCATAGTAGGCCGCAAGGTGAGCAGACGAGCTGTCTGCCTTGGCGGCTGCGCCACCCAAAAGGGATGCCACCGTGAGAAAGATCCCGGAAGTTTTTCGAACCGCTATTTTAAAAGGCATGACCCGCCCGTACTCCAGAATGTCAGGTGCGGATCAATCATCGCACAATCGGGCCACGTTCAACAAACGCTCCTCAAGGGCCGGCAATGCAAATTCAATGAACTCATTTACCTTTCGCGGCACACGGCGGCCATGTGGAAACATGAGGTTTACCGGCTGTGGATCGCTCTCAAATTTTTCAAGGACCAGAACCAGTTCACGGGAGGCAAGCTGATTCGCTGCCTGGTAGGAATACAACTGAACGAGACCGAGGCCTCGCAGTGCCGACTCGACGGCGGCCGCCACCGAATTGAGCCGCAGTCTCGATTTGACGACGATCTGCCGCGGCCTGCCGGAAGGCAGCTTGAAGTCCCATGGCGTGTAACCGCCCGTCCGTGAAAATGTAATGCAGTGATGATGCGGAACGATTTCGGTGGGTGACGTCGGGCGGCCCTTTGCCGAAAAGTAATCGGGACTGGCGCAAACGATCTGCCGGACGATGCCCGCCGTCATGAACTCCATGGCGCCGGCCAATGCAGGCGGTCCGATCCGGATGGCAAGATCGATGCGCTCCTCCTGGAGGTCCAGCAGCGTATTGGTGAACAGCAGACGCACCTCAATCTCGTCGTGCGCCGCCATGAATTCGTGGACAATCGGCAGGACATGAAGCCGCCCAAACAGGCTTGGCGCCGTGATCGTCAACAGACCCTTGGCGGTGCGATACTCGCCGGAGGCCTGGCGGCCGGCATTGTCAATATCCTCCAGGATCGGCTTGATGTCGTCATAGTAACGCTCGCCGCTGTCGGTGACGGTCACGCGGCGGGTCGTCCGGACAAGCAGTTGTGCGCCAAGACTTTCCTCAAGCTCGGCGATCTTGCGGCTCACCGTGGGCAACGGCATTTTCAATGATCTCGACGCTGCGGAAAAACCCTGCGCCTCCACGACCGCAACATACACCCGCATGGCGCTTAGCTGATCCATCTTATTATCCCATTATTCGAGACAGTCTAACTTAATATGAACATATTTTACCAAAACCAGAAACTACTATAATGGCAAACATTCACGTGACCCTGACTGAATTGCTCGATCCGTGATCCGGGATTTGTAGGAGACAACACATGACGATGAACAAGCCTCGGCCTGCCAAAGACCGAAAGTCTATCGGACAGGTTGTGTTTCTCAGTGAGAAGATGGCCATCGCCCGCGAGATAAGCTCATGCTGCGTCGGCACCGAGGCCGCACTGGAAACGAATTCAGGCTTCGGGAGGCTGGTCAAACGGTTGATCGGGCGAGACGGCATCCCGGATTCGAGTTTCAATTAGGCCGAAACCGCAACGCTGAAAACCGCGCTGCTTTTCACGGCTACGCGGTCTGTTTTCGATCTGACAGATGTCGACGTCAGTTGTTGCGGTCGAGAAAGTCGATCATACGGGCAGCGATTTGAGGGCCGTATTCCTCAAGGGCGAAGTGGCCGGTGTCGAGCAGGTGAAACTCGAGGCTCTTCAGGTCGCGCTTGTAGGGGTGTGCGCCGTCGGCCGGGAAAATCGGATCGTTCTTGCCCCACATCAGCAACGCCGGGGTCTGGTGCTTGCGGAACAGGGCCTGCCATTTTGGATACTCGGCGACGTTGGTGCCGTAGTCGAGGAACAGTTCGAGCTGGACCTCCTGGTTGCCCTTTCGGTCAAGCAGGTACTGGACGTGCCAGTAGTTGTCGGGGCTGACGCGCTCGGGGTTTTTGGTGCCGTGGGTGAACTGCCACTTTGTGGCATCCAGCGTCAGGAAGCCTCTCAGCTTGTCGCCGTTTTCCGTTGTCGGGTTTGCCCAATAGGCCTTGATGGGAGTCCAGAATTCACGCAAGCCCTCTTCGTAGGCATTGCCGTTCTGGATGACGAAGCCGCTGACACGCTCGGGGTTTTCGGCATACATGCGGAAGCCGACCGGCGCACCGTAGTCCATGAGATAGACCGCATAGCGGTCGACCTTCTTGCGGTCCAGCAGTGTTGTCATCATGCCGGCAATCTTTGCAAACGAGTACTCGAAGTCATCCGCCTGCGGCATGCCGGACGCACCGAAGCCTGGAAAGTCCGGCGCAATCACATGATACTTGCGCCCGAGATGCGGAATGAGGTTTCGGAACATGTGCGAGGATGTGGGAAATCCGTGCAGCAGGAGAACGGTCGGACGCGAAGGATCGCCGGCTTCACGATAGGCGATCTTGACGCCGTCGATGGTTTCCGAACGGAAGGCGACCTGTTCGACTTGGACGGCCCGTTGGGCATCCACGGCCAAGGTCGGTGACGCTGTCGCAATCGGGAGAGAAACGGTGAGGGCCAAGAGGCTTGCACCGAACAGTGATTTGAGGGAGCGGGTCATTGGGCGTCCTCCTTACGAGGGTTGGTTGGTGACGTTTCCTGAGATCTTGACTGTCCGGTCGCTTCTGCGTCCTGACACTTGAGATATATTCAATTGCGCAAAACGTTATAATTCACATAAATTTCAATTAACTATTGCGTTTATAGAAACAATAGATCTCTGTCTCAGCTTCACATCGGCCGCGGTCCGTTTCACGCGTGTTGCTTTTCCATGCCATTTGCGTTGTCATCCACGCCTGTCCGGCTTTGCGCCGCGGCACATGAAGGAGGCGACTCCGGCGTGCTCAACACTGCAAGGGAGGCAATCGGTTGCGACTTGGGTTTCTGTTTCCCCCGTGCGGCGGCGAAGACGAGCTTTACATGCACGGCGAGGCGGTCGGCGGCGACGTGCGGATCCTTCTCATGGGCACACGCATTTTTGGCGACGACGACGAGCACGCGCCGCACCATCTGAGCCGGACCGGATCGATCGACCATCTGACGATGCATGCCCGGGTCATGGCCCGCATGAAGCCCGACAGCGTCGTCTGGGCATGCACGAGCGGCAGTTTCATCGACGGGCTTGCTCATGCCGAACGACAGGTCGAGGCGATTGAAGAGATTACTGCCTGCCCGGCTTCAAGCACGTCGCTTGCGTTTGTTTCGGGGCTGCGCCACCTCGGCATCGATCAGGTAGCCACGCTGGCGAGTTATCCCGAGGAAGCGGCCAGCGCATTCAGCGGGTTTTTGAAAGAGTGCGGCATCGACGTCTGTGACGGCACATCACTTGGGGCTCCATCGGGCCCGGCCGCAGCGAACCTCGGCAGCCAAAGGCTGACGGACGCCGCCGAGTCCCTTGCCGTTCCAGAAAACGGCGCCCTCCTGATCCCCGACACAGCCATGCCATCCATGCATCTGATTGAACCTCTGGAGTCCCGGTTGGGTTGTGCTGTTTTGACCGCAAACCAGGTATCGTTGTGGCAAGGCGTACGACTGGCCGGCGGTTCAACGCAAGGACGCGGCCCCGGCATGTTGTTCCAGCGATGAACCCGAGATCTCCGAACCCGGGAATGCGCGAAGCCCGGCTATGAGTGTCACTTCTTCAGGAAGGCGAACAAGGCGTTGAAGTCGCCCTTGGACCTGCGCAGGACCTTCTTGAACTCCGAGCGCATGTGGACGGAGAGCCAGACCCCGTAGACGCTGATGTCGACGATCCGGTAGCGGCCCTGACGCCCGGTGATCATCCACTCGATCGGACTGGAGGTCACGTTGCCGTCATAGAGCACTTGTGTCGTCACCACGGTGTGGCGCGCGCCTCTCTTGCGGCTGCCTTTGACCTGCATCTTCTGGCCGGCAAACTGCTTGTAGTAGCTGGCGAACAGCCGAGCGGTGTATTCTTCGACGAGGCGCTGATACTCGCCTTTCTTTGTCGCCGGCAGCTTGCGCCTGTAGGGACCGAGCAATTGCGGCGACACCGCACGGATGCTCGAATACTGACGCAGCATTTTTTTGAAACCGCTGGTCAGATGAGATTTCGACCCTCCCGCCCGTGCGGTGACGATCGCCTGATTGCCGACTTTACCGGCGTATTTCTCCGGCCCGCTCAACGCAAAGGCCTGTCCGCTGCCGGCCATCAGAGCGACAACCAGAACCACCGCCGCCAGGCTTGACGATGTGAGGCGTTCGGCTGAACGCAGAGAGAATTTAATCAAAGAATCCATTTCGATCATTTCCTCTAAATTGTTCGACGTCGTTGCCGCCTTCGGCAACTGCATAAACGCGGGCAATTCACCGCTGCCCAACGTTTCATATGGGGATCTGTGTCCGTACCTGCCAAGATCTACTCCAATTCAGTGAGTCGCACAAAGTGGTGAAACATTGACGACACACATTTGGCAAAAGACGCTGGTGGCAAAGGACGCTGGTTCTCCCAATTGCGCGCGCTGTGAGCACAACAACCGCGATGTGCTGCGGCCCCTCCATTCGCGTTTGCGATGCAGATACGTAGAAATATTGGCATTATGGTGGCGCCAAACAAGGGATTGTGTACAGATAGTGACCGACCGGATACCGCAAATGAGGCGTTGTCTCCTGTCCAATTGCTCCGCCATGAGACGCAGCCTTTAGCGTTTCTAAAGAACACTGGTGCGATGACGATCGATCTGCGAACACCTGAATGGTATGCCCTCCTCGCCGATCTTGGCACTGAGGTCGAGCGCCCCGGCTTTGCCGAATGCCTTGTTCGTACTCTATCGGCAATGCTGGACTTCAGTTCGTCAATGGTTCTGATCTACCGCCGGGACGACACGCCCTTCATTGTCCACGATCACCTGGAACGCGATCAGCAGGATCGTTTCACGTCTGCCTATCTCTCCGGTATCTATCTGGTAAGCCCGTTCTACCGGGAAGCCCGGACCTGCCACACGCCTGCGGTCAAGACCCTCAAGACGCTGGCACCCGATGGCTTCAAGCAGAGCGAGTATTACAAAGAATATTACAGCCAGATCGGATTTTCGGATCTGATCGGAATTTTCGTGCCCCTCCCGAACAAGGCCTGCGCGATGATCTCGTTGGGTCGTGACGGCAATGAGCCAGCTTTCCGCAGCCGCGATATCACCCGCCTGTCGATCACCCTGCCCCTGTTTGCGGCTCTGGTTCGACGCCACTGGGACGACGGCAACGCAGTCGGACCGGAAAACACCAAAAACACCAAATCGACACACGCCCATGTGCTGGAAGTCTTCCGTACCTTTGCCCACGGCGAACTCACTCCCAGGGAAGCAGAGATCGTGCGGCTGATTCTTCTGGGGCATTCGTCGAAATCGATTGCACGCCTGGTTTCCATATCGAGCGAGACGGTCAGGGTCCACCGCCGCAACATCTACGCAAAGATGGGGCTGACGTCCCAGGGCGACCTCTTCTCGGCATTTCTGACGGCGCTTGGCATCGAAGGCAAGCCGGAGCAACAGGCGCCCGAAACCTGACAGACAGCGGATACCGCAAGTGCGGTATGGCGCTCGCGATTGGCCACGGCTAGACTTCAAGTCCAGCGGAACCAGAACATGCGGGTGAGCATCATGAGCGAAAACCAATCTGCCAACCAAACTGCCAACGGCGGCGTACCCCTGATGGCCCGGGTGCCGGGCGGCGGCACACCGAAGATGGCCGACTGGGGACTGAAGTCCGAAGCCGGACGCCTGCGCGATGTCCTGCTCGGGCCTGCCGAAACTTTCCACTGGATGGCCGACAACGCCACCTACAGTTCGATCGTGCGCGATACCCTGCGCAAGGGTTACACGTTCGACAAGCAGGCCGCTATGCGCCAGCACCGCGAAATGGTCGATGCCTACCAGCAGGCCGGGGTCAAGGTGCATTTTCTGCCCGCCAACGAAAACACGCCCTATCAGGTCTATGCCCGCGACTCGAGTTTCATGACGCCGTGGGGTGCCGTGATCTGCCAGCTGGCGAACCCGCGCCGGCGCGGCGAGTATGCCGAATGCCTGCGGTTCTACCTGTCGAACGGCATTCCGATATACGACATGGTCAGCGCCGGCAATTTCGAGGGCGGCGACTGCAATATCGTTACCCCCGACAGCGTGCTGATCGGCTACACCGGATTCCGCTGCGAGGAAGAAGCCGCCGTCCAGATCGGTGGCTGGTTCAAGGATGAAGGCTGGGACGTGAAATACGCCCCGATCGATCCGTTCTACGTCCATATCGATCTGATGGTGTGCATGCTGAACGAGAAGTGCGCTGCGGTGTGCCTGGATACGACGGAAGAGGACGTGGTCGACTGGCTCAAGTCGAAGGGCATCGAAATCGTGCCCGTGAGCTTCAAGGACACCATGACCCTTGGCTGCAACGTCATGTCGCTGGGCGATGACCGGATCCTGTCCAACGCGGGAAGTGCCGGGCTCAACGAAAAACTCAGGGCGCTCGGCTTTCACGTCTATGACCCGGACATTTCAATGTTCACGCGTGCCGGTGGCGGTATCCACTGCATGGCGCAACCGTTGAGGCGGGACGCTGCCTGATCTCCGTCCTTGTCACGAAAGTCTGATCCGCGCCAACAGGAGCGTGGGGTGCCCGCCTCCGCCGGACGTGCTATAAATCGGTGCATGGTTGTCTTGATCGAAAGGACAGGTCCATGCAATTCCGGTCAGCGAAGTCATTTACTGTCTGGGCATCGATATTGTCGATGTCCATCCTTGGCGGCTGCCAGACAATCGGGGGGAACAGCAGCGGTCTCGCCGGCGGGGAAATTTCAAGCGACATTCCGCTGACTGGCATACAGAGCGTCAGCAGCGTCGTTGTGGCTCCGGCTGGCACCGGCACCTATGTTCTGACGGCTGCTGCCGATGCGCAGCATTCCTTCCAGGATATCATTGCGGTGTTGTACTGCCGCGCGAAGCGGCACGCCCGGTCGAACCAGTTTGACGGGTGGTTTCCGGTCAATGTCAGACAGAAATCGACCGGGTCCGCCAATTCTCCGCTGGTCGGCGAAGTCACCGTGCAAATGTACAACGGCGACCCGCCGGAGGGCAAAAAACCGGTCACCAAGGACTGGTGTAAACTGGTGCCCGTGGGCGCCAGGGCCTGAAACAGATCGTGGCGGCAGGTTTCATCGACCGGGGCCAGCGGCTCACCCCAGCAGCCAGCCGCCGTCCACGTCTATTGTTGTGCCGGTGACAAAATCGTTTTGCACCATGAAGATTATCGCCTGGGCAACTTCGTCGGCGGTGCCCGCCCGGGGGATGAGATGACCCGCCGTCATCTTGGCATAGAGAGTCTCGCGCTCAGCGCCCTGGAGAGCCACCATTGGCGTATCGATCTGGCCCGGCGATACCACGTTCAGACGCCGGGGTGCGATTTCCGGTGCCACTGCGCGAACCATCGCCTCGACCGCTCCGCCGACCGATCCGATGGCCACTTGTCCGGGCTTGGTCTTGCGTGCAGGCGCGCCGCTGACCAGCACGATCGTGCCGTCCTCGCTCATGTGCTCGGTGCCGTAGCGCACCACGTTGGCGTAACCCCATAACTTGTCGAAAGAGCCTTTGTAGCCGTCCATATCCATGGTCAGGAAGGGACCGACCGCGCGGCTGCCTCCGGTTGCCGCACTGATGAGTATGTCGAACGGCGCGCAGTCGCTGAACAATTGCGCCATGGCGTCGCGATCGAGCACATCGCACTGCTTGAGACTGATGCCTGCAGGCAGATCGCCGGCCTTGTCCGGGTTGCGGCTGACGGCGATGACCTCGGCGCCGAGAGCCGCAAGCTGCTTGGCCGCCGCAAGGCCTATTCCGGATGTGCCGCCAAATACAATGGCCTTCTTACCTGATGCGTCCAATTTCCAGCGTCCTTCTTTTAGTTCAGCCCGGTCGAGCAGAGCCGATCATTAATGTCGGCGCGATGATGGCTTGGCTGGCGAGAGATTACAAGTTCTGATGGGCCGGTTCGGAACCTGACGCAGTCTTGCAAATTCCTGGCAAGGTCCGCATAGTTTTCATTCTGGGTGGAATTCGGAAAATCACAAGTCTGGCGATGACAGACATATTCATCAGCTACAGCAGTAAGGATAGGGAGAAAGTCTCTGTCCTTGCCGGGAAACTGGCCGAGACCGGATGGAGCCTGTGGTGGGATCCGGTAATTCCACCTGGCCAGGTCTATGATGTGGTCATTGAAGAACAGGTCAAGGCTGCACGCTGCATCGTGGTGTGCTGGTCGGCCTCATCAGTTCAATCGAGCTGGGTCCGGGCGGAAGCCGGCGATGCCCTCAACCGGGAAATTCTGGTGCCGGTTCTTCTCGAACCAGTCGATATCCCCCTGGTGTTCCGGCAGGTGAACGCTGCCAATCTGGTCGACTGGTCCGGGGATCCCGATGACGACAGGTTTCGCCTTCTGATTGCATCGCTGGCTGCCAGACTTGGCGACCCTCCGGACATGCGAGTGGCGAACGTGCCTGGCGCAGAAAACATGCCAGGCACGCTCAAATCTCCGGACGGAATTTCACCTTCAATGCCGCGCAAGCAGTCCCTGGCGACATCTTTCCAATATCTGATCCGCAATCATGTCCTTGCATCAGTTGTTGCGGCAGCAATTGCCGCTGCCGGTGTTTACGGGTTCATCAACTGGCGGGAGGCGTCGATTGAACGGGCCCAACAGGCCTTGACCGCGGAACAGAGAGCCGCCGGCCTCGCCCTGAAACTTCCCAAACTGGCGGGCACGTGGGAAACCGATTACGGCGTTGCTACCCTGGAACAGGTCGTCGATCAGATCGAAGGCAGGATCCGTTACCACAATGGCAATTCGGGCGAGTTCAGTGGCCTGTTGAAGCCCCACGACTCCGGAAAATACTATATTCTCGATTTCAACTGGAAGAACGGCGCGGGCTCCGGGAACGGAATTCTCGATATCCAGCCAGGCGAGCACGGGACGCTGAGAGGCTACTGGGAAGACCGGCAGGGAACGCGCGGCAAATGGGTCTGGACCCGGGCGAACTGATCACGTTGTCGGCATCGCCGGCCTGCGCCAGTGCGCCGAAAAGCGCAATATCCCCTTAACCGCTGTCTTGAATTGTAAAAGCTTTTCCGCAATGCCGGTCAAGCTGCACCATTGTCATGGCGATCAATTGCGCTTTTACTATTGACGGGGCTCCAGGGGGGGGAATTCATCATGCCCGCAACGGCATGCCGGCGGAAGTTTCGACATATCGGACGGGCACTGCTGTTTGTGTGTGCGTCGACAGGCTTCAGTCAGTCCCTCCAGGCGTCCGATTCAGGTTCCCAGCCCAGGTGGAAGGTGGGTCATGACCTGACTTTCAACCGAACAAGGACGAAGGAACTGCAGGGCTTTGCCCCGTCGACATCGAGAAGCAACGTGCACTCACTGACCGTCCGCAGGCAACTGACGCCGGAACTGGCAGGCAAATTGGCCGTGGTGGGGCTGAACCACCGGACGACGGATGACCGGATTGAACCGGGGTTTTCCAAGGCGAGCTTCCTCAACTGGAAATCAGTTGGCGTGAAAGCCGGACTCGAGGCTGAGTTTTTCGGATTTGGCTTTTCCACATCAATTCTGGCGGGTCATGACAAGTATCGTCTTGTCCGCGCAGATCAGTTCTCCGGCGCTCTTGCCGAATCCCGGTCGAAAGGATGGCATATCTACACCGATGCTTCGGTGCACAAGGACATCTGGCTGACCGAATGGCTGTTCCTCCAACCGGCCGCTACGCTGCGCCATGCCGTCGCCCACGCCGATGCGTTCAATGAGACCGGGGCAGGTCCTGCCAACCTGAGTGTCGCGGCAATCGACGACGAGCGTTTGAGCTCAGAACTTGGACTGACGGTATCGGTCATCCTGCCTCTGGAGACAAATGGACTGCTGTCGCCCTTCGCCAGCGCCAGATGGGCACACAATTTCCAAACCGGGCCGTACTCTGCCCAGACAAGTTCAACCGTGCTTGGCGATCTGGGCGATGTTGCCATCGCAAGGGGCCCGGAGGCTGACGGCCTGCGCCTCACCGGCGGCGTCCTTTGGAGATTGCCTTTCGGACCGGAGGCGACCGTGGCCTATACCGGTGAGTTCTTCAAAAGCTCCCGGTCGCATGCCGTCACCGCGGTTCTGGGGTTCCCATTCTAGATGTTCAGTCCCGCACGTCGCTGGACAAGATTGTCGCCCCGGCGCTTCAGGACAAGATGATCAGCAACTGGCCAGTCGGGAATGTCCAGACTCTGCCCGCGGGGCATTTTCCGACCCTCTCAATGCTCGACGGACTGGTTGCAGCGTTGCTTTAAGCGGGAGTCCAATTCAAACGCTGCAAAAAGTGCTCAAGCCTGCGGAACAGGTTTTGGCGCTGTTACCACCTTGGCTGCGGCACCGGCAGCGGCTTGTTCAGAGAGCGTCAGTTCGTCCTCGTCGTCTTCGTCATCATCCATCACGACACGAACCTCCGGCCGGGCGAATTCAATGCCGTGTTCCTTGAACGCGTTCTGGACCGCAACGAAGGCCTCCTTGCGGATCATGAACTGACGGCCAGGCTTGGACATGAATTTGGCCCGGATGATCAATCCGTAGTCGTCAACCTCAAGCACACCCTGGGACTTGAGCGGCTGAATGAAATCTTCGGCGATGGCTTCGTTTTCGAGCAGGTCGATGCCGATCTGCTTGAAGATGCGCTTGACTTTCTTGACGTCGGTGTCGAACGGCACGCGGAACTTGAGCTTCATGATTGCCCAGTCACGCGAATAGTTGGTCAGCGTCTTGATTTCTCCGAAGGGCACCGTGTGAACGGCACCCCGGTGATGACGCAACCGCAAAGACCGGATCGACATCTTCTCGACCGTACCCTTGACGTCGCCCACATCGATGTATTCCCCAAGCCTGAAGGCATCGTCGATCAGAAAAAACGCGCCCGACACGATATCGCGTACCAGCGTCTGGGAACCGAAACCGATCGCCAGGCCGACCACGCCTGCCCCAGCCAGAATCGGGGCGATATCGACGCCAAGAGAGGCCAGCGTGATCATGGTGACGATGACGCCGAGGGTAATCTGCACGGTGCGCTTGAGCAGCGGCAGCAAGGTACGCATGCGCGACAGCCCCTGCCCGCCGATCTCCATCTCGCTGGCGTCGACGCCGGATTCTGCCAGGGCCGCGTCTTCCTCCATGATCTTGCGGTCGATGAAGATCTGAACGGTCTGCCAGACGATGTAGGCGACCAGCAAGGTCAAGGTAATCTGAAACACCGCCCCGGTCGCCTGACTGCCGATTCCGCTTTCGGCCATCCCGATCGGGTTGATCCGCCAGGCCGACGTCAGGACGATGACAACACCGAACAAGAGCGCGAGCCTCGCGCCTCGTGCCGTCGCTCCCAGCGCTGTTTTACCCTCGTCCAGCAACCGTGTCGTGTCACGCCGCAACAGGGCATCGAGACTGGGCAGGACCGCGAACAGTCCGACCGTGAACAGGCCTGCCCCGTAAGGCACGAAGTCGCGAAGCAGTTCGATGACCACGAGGCTCACCCATAACACGACTACAAACGCCGCAAACAACCAGGGCCACAGTTCGGCGAAGATGCGGGTCGCACTGCCGGTTTGGGCACCGCCGGCAATATCGCCGGAGATTGCCCGGCGGCCGGACAGGATCGTGTAGACCAGCAATGTGGTGGTGATCGTCCCCACAATGATCAGGAACAGTTCGTGGACAAAACCAAGAATGCCCAGGGTGCCGAACAGGGCGCACGTGAAATAGGCAAAAGCGCCGAACGCCACCGTCAACAGGGCGGTCCGGTGAAGCGATGCGGCGTCGGCGTCGTTGTAAAGGGGTAGCCGAAGCTCGGGCCGTCCCGGTGCATGAAACGCCTCGGACAGAGCGGCGATCGTCCGGAACATACCCGCCGCCGCCAGATAGAAGAAGAAAGCGATCCGGTCCTTCTGGGTGTCGTCGAAGAACACAAGGTAGACGGCGGTCGAGATTGCGAGAAAAATCGCAAGCACGATAAACCGCTGAAGCACCCTGGAAAGCAGCCGTTTGACCTTGTAGCGCGTGCCGCCAGAAACGGCTGCCGACGCACTGGAAACTGCGGATCGCAAACGCCCTTTCACCGCCGTCTCCGCGAGCCAGCCCAGTCCCATGGAAATCGCCACCGCGAAGAAGAACCACATGACCCCGCCCTCGCTGCGGTCGGCGGTGAACTTCGCCCAGGCTCTTGGGAACACATCGGGCAGTTCCTTCACCGAGCGGAAGATGCCGTCGAGTTCCTTGCTGAGCACGCCCAGATCGCGCTGAAAGCGATAGATGATCACCGCCGGATTGAATTCTTCCACCGGCTTCGCCTTGGCATTCTTCTCATCAATCAGGCTTTCAAGCAGGATGCGACGAACATCTTCATTGGACAACTGCTTTGCAATTGCGTCCGCCGTAAGCTTGTTATTCAACGGTGCCTTCTGGGCTTCGGCCGGGAGCCCGGCACTCAATATGATAACGAAGGCGATGACCGGCGCCACGAACACGGACAACTTTGTAACACGGCCTGAAGACCTGATTGACTGGTACCATTTCATGTCGACTTCCCCGCCCCGCCCCGGTCGCCCTTCAGAATCCGTTGTATACAAGGACCACGCCACGAAGCCTAGTGTCAACGCACCTGCCTGTGAGGCCACTTTGCGTTGCGAATCGGAATTCTATGAGGTCATTACAAGCACATTGCGGTATAGGACTGTGGCATGCGGCATGGGAATCAATCCATGGCAGTCCGTTCAAGGTCGAAAAGGTGACGAGATGTCGGATTCGGAAAATGAACTGTTCTCCTCAATGCTCGGGGCGAGTGAAGCGGAGACTGTCAAGATACTGATCGATCTGATTGCACTGATATCTTCCGGCAACCCGGTCAGCCTCGACGATGTGGAAACCCAGCTGACCCGAACCTGCGATGACATCGAAAACCGGCAGGGCGGTATTCCGACAGCCAAATACAAGGCTCTGCTCAAATATGTCGCCGCCATGAAGCAGGCTGAGTCGGCGGCCCTTTCCTAGCAAGATTGCGCGCAGATCCCCTACGCGTCGTTTCGCGGAGTAATACCGATGCGCTCGATGACCGCCTGGAAATGCGCGGGATCTATGGTGAAATCCTCATTGGCCCGGCGGTTGGACCGCTCAACGTCTGTCTTTGTGTAGGCATAGGCGTGCCCCATACCGACCGAGAGCCTGTGATAGGCATCGACTGAACCGGTCGGAAACAGTTCAACGACCTTCGTTCCCGGCTCGCAAAAGACCAGATTAGAGAGCCCGGCACCGTGCGGCGAGATCACGGCCTCGGCGCTTGCGAACATGTCCACCTGTTCCTGAAACGGCCTATGCTCTGAAACGATCAACTCAAACCCCAGCGGCTCGAGCAGGGCGAAGATTTCGTCTTCATTGAGAAGGCGCCGGTTCTTGGCGGCGGCCCGGGAGATGTAGAGCCGGCGTTTTTCGGTCAACGCGCCGATCTGCGGAGACGGCGGGAACCTTTCGCGCAACAGGCTCAAGACCCAGTCAAAGTAGTGATAACCGTTCAGTATCTGATGGCACGGCACGACCAGTTCGTCGGCTTTGATCCAGGGATGCTCGTCCGCATCGATGAATCGGTCCTGAAACTCGCTGAAGTAGGCAAGCGTCTCCGCCTGGAACCTGTGTGCCTTGGTCTGGATGTAGATCCGGTCGTCGGGGCCCATCTCCTGAATCGCCAGATGCAGTCTGGGCAGGACATCGAACAACCAGTGATAAAAGAAATGCTGGTCCGATCCGGTGACGGCAAACACCTTGCCGGGAAAGTGTTCCGGCTTCGGCATTTCTCGCATGTAGGGGACAGAAATGCCGTCGCGCCGAAGCCGCCAGCGGTATTTTCTCATCTGGCGTTGGGTGTGGATTGCACCGCTGACGGGACGACCCCGCTCATTGAAGACAAACCCAAGCCTGTCTGCCGATCCATTCGGGATGGTGACAATCGAGTTCATGAGCTGGGGAAAGGGCTCGTCGGTGTCCCAGGGCACGTCCCTGGGCAGACCGTCGGGCCGGCCGAGATCAAACGGACGCGGCTTTTCACGTTCCCGTTTGTCATAGGTGTCCGACGATACGGGGAAATAGGGCACAACTCCAAACCGGCGTCCGATCTCGAAGCCATCAAAAAGTGTGAACAGAAGAGGCGCCAAAGGTGTGCGTGATATCTTGTCGAGTAGTCCCAAAACGTTTTCCTAGATCCCGTCCGGCATCGTCAGTTCCAGCACCGGCCGGTTCAGCGCACAGCCCTGAGGTCCGGCAAGATTACCAAGCGGAGGCCGAGTCTTTTCAGTGTGTTGTGCCGTCGAGTTCATCCTCGATGAAAACCCGGATTATCGAGTCCATGTCCTGCTCGGCCGTAAACCCGAGCTCTGCCGCCCGGGCCGCATCGAAGTTGCGGGGCCAGCCGGCGACGATGCCTGAGATAAATTCATCGGGTTCCCAGTCGATCCGGTTTACCGGCTCGGATCCGGCGACACGGCCGAGCGACTCGACCATTTCGCCGACAGTGACAGCGATGCCCGGCATGGTCAGGTTGCGCCTAGGGCCGATCCTGGCGCCATCGAGACCGGCGGCATGGATCAGGAAACCGACCGCCGAGCGCGGCGACGCCATCCAGTGCATGACATCGGCCGATACCGGGCACACCGCTCTTTGTCCCATCAGGGGTTCGCGGAGAATGCCTGAGAAAAACCCGGAGGCTGCCTTGTTCGGCTTGCCGGGACGCACCACGATGGTCGGCAGACGGATGCCGATCCCGTCGAGCATACCCTTGCGGGTAAGATCCGACAGCATCAGTTCTCCCATTGCCTTCTGTGCGCCGTAAGATGTCAGCGGGGTCGAGTGGAAATCATCGTCGATGGCGTCGGGAAACGGCGCACCGAAGACGGCAATCGAACTGGTGAACACCAGCCTCGGATTGAAACCCCCTTGCCGAACCGTGTCATACAAGGCACGCGTGCCATCGAGATTGATCCGATACCCCTTGTCGAAATCGAGTTCCGCCTCACCACTGACGATGGCCGCCAGATGAAACACAACATCGGGTTTCAGAGACGCAAGCCTGTCATAGGCGCCTTGAGCCGATATATCGACCGCCTGGGTATCAAAGACGATATCCGAACCGCCCGCGACCTCGGGCACGGCCGGCTCGAGAATATCCATCAGCAGCATGTGCGCGATGGGCCGGCCATTAAGCGTACCGTCCGCCACCAGTCGCTCGGTCAGCTTGCGCCCGATCAGACCGGCGGCTCCTGTGATGGCAATCTTCATGGCGCCTGTCTCACGTCCAGCGTCAGATCGCGCCTCAACCGGGCCACGCCACAACCTTCTGGCGTTGCTCTCCAAGCCCCTGGATTCCAACATGCATTTCATCGCCGGGCTTAAGGAAGGTCTGCGGATTCATGCCCATGCCAACGCCGGGCGGTGTGCCTGTCGGGATGATATCGCCGGGCAGCAGAGTCATGAACTGGCTGATATAGTGGACGAGGTGCGCGACCCCGAAGATCATCGTCCTGGTGTTACCGGTCTGGCGCCGTTCGCCGCTCACATCCAGGAACATGTCGAGGGTCTGAACATCGTCGATTTCGTCCTTGGTCACCATCCAGGGCCCAGTTGGCCCGAACGTGTTGCAGCCCTTGCCCTTGACCCACTGGCCCTTGCGCTCGATCTGGAACTCCCGCTCGGACACATCGTTGACAATGCAATAGCCGGCCACATGATCCATGGCATCGGCCTCGTCGACATAGCTTGCCTCGGTCCCGATGACGATGCCAAGTTCCACTTCCCAGTCGGTCTTGACGGAATTTCTCGGGATGATGACGGTATCGTCGGGGCCGACAATGGCTGTCGTCGCCTTCATGAACAGGATCGGTTCCGAGGGCGGTTTGGCGCCGGTTTCGTGGGCATGATCGATATAGTTCAGCCCAACGCAAAGCATTTTCGACACGTTGCCGACACAGGGTCCCAGGCGCGGTTCACCGGCCACCTCGGGAAGCGTCGCCGGGTCGATTGCCTGCAACTGCTTGAGGCTTTCGGGCGAGAGGGTCTCACCGTTAATGTCGTTCACATGTCCTGACAGATCACGGATCATGCCGTTGTCATCGAGCAGTCCCGGTTTCTCGCCACCGGCCGGACCATACCGCAACAGTTTCATGTGTTTGCTCCCAGTTGTTGCTTCATAGATTCAGATTTTGCCGGACATTAGGCGGTGAATCCGCATCCGCCAATACGTGAATTGCCGCAGGTGTCCAAAAGTTGTCTTGGCAGGTGCCCTCAAGAGAGCAACACATGCGCGGCTTACCATTCCCCGGCCACCGAGCCGGGCCCCACTCTCAAACGACGGGATTCGCAGCATCCAGAATTGGGTCCCGGATCGCGCTGCGCTTGTCCGGGAAACGAACATGGATTGGCCAATTCGACACTAGTTCGACCAGCCGCCGTCGACCATCGACAGCGTACCGGTGGTGAAAGAACTCTCATCGCTGCCCAGGTAAAGCGCCAGGGACGCAATTTCTTCCGCACTTCCCAGGCGTCCCATGGGCTGGCGGGCAATGAAGTCTTTCTTCGCGGCGACCGGGTCATCGAAGGCGGCAATGCGGCCGTCAAGCGAGGGGCTCTGCACTGTGCCCGGGCAAATTGCGTTGCAGCGAACGCCGCGCCCGACAAAATCCGCCGCGACCGACTTGGTCAACCCGATGACGGCGGCCTTGCTGGCACCATATACGAACCGGTTTGGAGCCCCCTTCTCGGAACCGACCACCGAGGCCATGTTGATGATCGACCCGCCGCCGGCATCGAGCATTGCCGGCAGGAAGGCGCGGATCATGCGGTACATGGCCTTGACGTTGAGATTGAACGAAAAGTCGAAATCCTCCTCGGGGCAATCGAGGATGGTGCCGTGATGCACAAAACCTGCGCAGTTGAACAGGATGTCGACGGCGCCGATGTCCGCAGCAATGGCGTTGACCGCATCCTGATCCGTGACGTTGAGCGCACGAACGGCGGCTACGCCTTCTGCCTTGAGGCTTTCGAGTTTAGTAGCGTCGAGATCGGTTGCGGTAACGCTGGCGCCTTCGCGTGCGAAAGCGAGTGCGGTTGCCCGGCCGATGCCCTGCCCTGCGGCCGTTATCAGTGCGGTCTTGCCCTTCAGTCTGTCTGTCATCGAATTTCCTGTGTTTTCTTTTCTTGGCTGTTCAATGCGAGTCGCGCGGAATTGTTTTGACGATTCGCTTGTATTTGACGGCGCTTTCCAGCACCCCGCCCTCGGCCAGTTGACCGACTTGCGAGCGGTAGATCTCCTGCCAGGGGGTCTGGTGTTCGGGGTAGGTAAAAGAACCGTTTGCCGCCCTTGCTTTGAGTTCCTCGTCAGACACAAGCATGTTTGCCGTACAGGCATTCAGATCGATCCGGATGATGTCCCCGGTCTTGAGCAATGCGAGACCGCCACCGGCGGCCGCTTCCGGCGACGCGTTGAGGATCGACGGACTGCCCGATGTGCCGCTCTGCCGGCCATCGCCAACGCACGGCAGTTCCGTGATGCCCTGCTGCACGAGGGCATCCGGGGGCAACATGTTGACGACTTCCGCAGATCCCGGATAGCCAATCGTCCCGGTTCCGCGCATCACCAGAATGCAATCGGCGTCGATGGCAAGGTCGGGATCATTGATGCGGTCGTGATAGTCCTCCGGTCCCTCGAACACGATGGCGCGGCCCTCGAAGGCGTTTTCGTCGCCGTCGCGGCACAGATAGCGATTGCGGAAACTGTCCGAGATCACGCTGGTTTTCAGCAAGGCGGCGTCAAACATATTGCCGCCAAGGACCATAAAACCTGCGTCTTTCATCATCGGACGGTCATAGGGCAGGATGACTGCAGGGTTCTCGACCCCGGTCTCGCGGCAGTTGTCGCCAATGGTCTGACCGTTGACGGTGAGCGCGTCCTCATGGATTTTGCCAGCCCCCATGAGTTCGTTGACAACGCCAGGCACGCCACCGGCACGATAATAGTCTTCACCCAGATACTCTCCGGCAGGCTGCAGGTTGACCAGCAGCGGGATTTCATGGCCGTGCGACTGCCAGTCCTTGATGTGCAGGTCAACGCCGACGTGCCGGGCAATCGCGTTGAGATGGACAGGACAGTTGGTCGACCCGCCAATGGCGCTGTTCACCGCAATAGCGTTTTCGAAGGCCTCCCGGGTGAGGATGTCGGACGGCTTCATATCCTCCCAGACCATATCGACGATCCGTTTGCCGGTCTGATACGATACCTGACCACGCTGGCGGTAAGGTGCGGGGATGGCGGCGCTTCCGGGCAGCATCATGCCCAGAGCTTCGGCCAGTGAATTCATCGACGTGGCGGTGCCCATGGTGTTGCAGTGGCCGGCACTGGGTGTGGAAGAGGCAACAATCTCGATGAATTCCTCGAAATCGATCTCGCCTGCCGCCATCATTTCGCGGGCCTTCCAGACAATCGTGCCCGATCCGGTGCGCTCGCCCTTGTAATTGCCGTTGAGCATCGGACCACCGTTCAGCGCGATCGCCGGCATGTCGACGGTCGCCGCCGCCATGATGCAGGCGGGTGTCGTCTTGTCACAGCCGGTCATCAGCACGACGCCGTCCAGCGGGTAGCCGTGCAGCACTTCGACGAGGCAGAGGTAGGCGAGGTTTCGGTCAAGTCCGGCGGTCGGGCGTTTGCCGGATTCCTGAATTGGATGCACCGGGAATTCAATGGCCACACCACCGGCGGCATGAATGCCGTCACGCACCCGCGATGCCAGCGACACGTGGATCCGGTTGCACGGCGACAGATCGCTGCCGGTCTGGGCAATGCCGATGATCGGCTTGCCGGATTGCAGTTCCTCCCGGGTTAACCCGTAGTTGAGATAACGCTCCAGATAGAGCGCCGTCATGCTCGGATTCAAGGGGTTGTTGAACCAGTTCTGGCTGCGGAGTTCGGATGGAGATTTACGATGATGTGGCACAGTTCCAACCCGGGTTGGTGTTGATCTGACTTCGGCGCCACGATCCTAGGGATCTGCAGCCCAGATGTCATCCCCCTATTCTGTTCAGCGGAAATCGTGATTCACGGTCATGACGGACCTTAACAAAGTGAATCAGCTGGTGGCATACTTTCTTTTAATATCAACCTCTTAGTCTCCATTTTTTCACCGATACAGAAGACCGCAATCAGTTGTCTCCGAGAGCGCGAACCTCTGCGCGCACTCACTCCTGGGCTGTCGCGACCATGCGTTCACGGCGCAGAAGATAGAGGCCACTCAGAACGACGATGCACGAGCCGGTTATTGTCCAGATATCGGGAACGTCGGCAAATACAAAATAGCCCAGACCGATCATCCAGATGATCTGGGAATACATGAAAGGCGCGATGTGCGAGGCCGATGCATGGGCGTGGGCTTCGGTGAGCAACCAGTGTCCGATCCAGCCGAAAAAACCGACGGCGATCAGCATGGTCCATACGAGCGGTCCGGACGGTGTCTGCCACGTGGACGGGACCAGCGGCGTCAGGGCGATGCAGGCGATCAGCGTAACGTAGACCTGCGACGTGCGGGCGCTGTCGGCACCGGCGATGTGACGCGTGATGATGTTGTAGAAGGCAATGCAAACGGCGCTTCCGAAGGATAGGAGTACCGGCCACTGGAACGTGTCGCCGCCTGGCCGGGTGACGACCAGCACGCCGATGAAACCGATGACGATAGCCGACCAGCGGCGCGGACCCACATGTTCTCCAAGCAGAAACACCGAAAGCAATGCAACAAGCAGCGGCGCGGTGAACAGGATTGATACCGTCTGCGCCAATTGAAGGTATTGAAGGGCAACAAAGTTCGCCGCCGTCGAGGCAAAGAGAAGGATGGACCTCAAAACCTGGAAACCCAGGTTGCGGGTGCGCAGCAACCGGGTATCGCGCCAGGGTGTGGTAACCGCCAGGGCAAAGAGGAAATTGACGAAATAGCGCATCCAGACGATCTGGAGCACGGGCAGTTCACGCGCCATGTATTTCGCGCAGGTGTCGAGCAGCGCGAAACAGAGAACGCCGATGCAAAACAACAGGGCGCCGCGCAGATAAGCTTCGCGTTCGGTGGTGACGGCCGACATCAGTGGCATGAAGGACCGCCCTCCGTTTCACCGGAGCGAATGTTGAATGCCGTCAATAGGTTGCCCGTCCGCCGGAGAGATCAAAGACGGCACCGGTCGTAAACGAGCATTCCTCGGATGCCGCGAAGGCGACTGTTCCGGCAACCTCGTCGACCGTGACGAAGCGTCCCCTGGGGATCTTCGAAAGCATGTAGTCGATGTGCTCCTGGGACATCTGATCGAAAATCCGGGTACGGGCCGCCGCCGGCGTGATGCAGTTGACGGCGATGTTCTTGTCGGCAAGCTCCTTGCCCAGAGACTTCGTCAACGCAATGACGCCGGCCTTGGCGGCACTGTAGGCAACCGCGTTGGGGTTGCCTTCTTTCCCGGCAATTGAAGCGACGTTTACGATACGGCCGTATCCGTGTTCGATCATGACGGCGGTGACCGCCCGGCAGCACAGGAAGACGCCGGTCAGGTCGATGTCGAGGACACGCTGCCATTCTTCGACCGGATAGTCCCAGGTCTTCGCGTTCATGCCGGCGATACCGGCGTTGCACACGAGAATATCCACCTTGCCGAAAGTCGAGACGGTCGAGTCCAGGGCCCGCGCGACTTCGTCGGCTTGCGTGATATCGACCTGGCAGGAATGCACGTTACCGTGTTCCGACAAGGCACCGGCGGCCTGTGTCAGCATGCCCTGGTCCATGTCCCAAACCGCCACCTGGGCGCCCGATTGCAGAAACCGCTGGCTCACCGCATAGCCGATCCCCTGGGCGCCACCGGTTACGACGGCAATCCTGCCGCTCAGATCTATCGCGTTCATGGTGTTTTTCCTTCTCAAAGTATCTCGAATTTTCATGTCTTCAGAATCGCCAGCGCGACCCTATGCGACAATTCCCGGCGGCGCACCAGCCTTTTGCCACTCGGGTAACAATGCCTTAAACCTACTGCAGGCCAAGACCTTCCAACAAATCCACGAGCGTCTCTGCAATACCTTCACGGTGGCGTATGTGAAATGCCGAGGCCTGTTCCACTTCCCCGGCCCGCATCAACGCCATCAGTTCGCGGTGATCACTGGCTGAACGCTGCGGCTTTTCCCTCAGCCGCAGTGTGACCAGCCGTGCCCGGTGGGACTGATCCATGAAGTTGTCGGCAATTTCCGCCAGGCGACGGTTGCCGCAGAACTTGACCAGCAGGTGATGAAAATGTCTGTCAGCATTGGCCCAGGCTGTCAGATCGTCGGCCTCGAGACTTGCTTCCATGTCGTCGATGACGCTGTTCAGGGCGTCATCTTCACGATCCGTCAGTCCTCTGGCGGCAATCAGACCCGCAGCGGTCGATTCAAGGCTTGTAAGGATCTGGTAGATTTCACGCATGTCTTCGGCTTCGATGGCAAGGACCCGCATGCCGTGTCGTGGCCGGACTTCGACCAGTCCTTCCTGCTGGAGCCTGATCATCGCCTCGCGAACGGGTGTCCGGCTCATACCAAGCAGGGTGGCGAGTTCCGCCTCCAGGGCCTGTGTGCCCGCCGGCATGCGGTTTTCAAGGATGCGGCGCCGCAGTTTGCTGTAGGCCACATCCGCCTGCTTTTGCGATCTTGCTGTCATCGGAGCCCTCCCGGGCGCGCCCGTTGCCCTTTAAGTCGACCCGTCACAGTCCGTCCGGCACGTCCAATCCCCGGAGCGCAGCCATCACGGCACCGGCGATCGCGGCTGTACCGTCCGTGCCGCCGAGTTCATGGGGCAGCAGACGGTTGCCGGAGAAGGCATCATCCACGGCCGCACTCAGCAGAGCGCCTGCCTTGACGCATCGGCTGTTGTCATGCCTGAGGCCGAGCCAGTCGAGCATCATGGCCGCGGACAGGATCATCGCGGTCGGGTTTGCCTTGCCGGACCCCATGATGTCCGGGGCGCTGCCATGGCAGGGCTGGAATACCGCGTTGTTGTCGCCAATGTCGGCGGACGGCGCCATGCCCATGCCGCCGATCAAGCCGGCACCCAGGTCGGACAGAATGTCACCGAACATGTTTTCGGTCACCAGCACGTCAAAATCCCAGGGCCGGCGGATCATGTTCAGGGCCATGGCGTCGACATAGGCATAGTCGGCATCAAGGTCGGTATTCAGAGCAGCGCGCTCGTTGAACACGCTTCTGAAAAAAGCCATCGAGGCAAAAATATTGGCCTTGTCGACACAGGTGACACACCCTCTCTTGCCCTCGGTTTTGCGGCGACGGGCAAGAGCAAAGGAAAAATCGAAAAGCCGTTCGCAGGTATCACGGGTGATCACCATCGTATCGGTCGCCCGGTTGTCATCGACCGTGCCTTTGCCGTGGGAGGCAAACAGGCCTTCGGTGGACTCCCTGATCAGCACGAAATCAATTGCCTGTCCGCGTTCATCCGACAGTGGATTGGGTGCGCCGGGGATCGAGCGAACCGGCCGGACACCGGCATAGAGTCCCAGGTCAAAGCGCAGGTCGAGTTGAGGCGTGATTTCGGTTCCGTCCTGATAGCGTACACTGGGGAGACCCATGGCGCCCAGGAGTATGGCGTCAGCCTGCGCGGCAATATCTCGGGACGACTGCGGGTAAGCGTCGCCGGTGTCGAGGTAGACCTGAGCGCCGGCTGGTGCTGGAATGTAGGACAGTTCAAAACCGCCGACACGGGATTTCACGGCGTCCAGAATCTCGAGGCAAACCGGCATGATTTCCTGGCCGATGCCATCTCCCGGCATAACGGCGACGTTGAAGGTCCGGTCAGTGGTCATCGCAATATTCCATTTCGTGTTTGGTGTGCAGGCGCCTCAGTCCGGACATCGTGTTGTTCATGTCATTAAGACAACGGGCATGGACAATCCGGAATTTAACGCATACGTTAATGCATACATTAATTCCAACAAAGATTGCAAGATCGCCTTGACCATTGTTTGAATGATGGTCAACCCTACCGCCTCCCGACTGATATGTGGAACCACTGAAATGAAACCGATCCTGGGCTGCGTCGCCGACGATCTGACGGGAGCGACCGATCTGGCACTGACCTTGAAACGGTCGGGCCTGCGCACCATTCAGGTCATCGGCGTCCCCGGCGACCAGACCGACATCAGCGATGCCGACGCCGTCGTGGTTGCCCTGAAGTCCCGCTCGATCGATCCGGACGAGGCCGTGGCGATGTCAATCGCTGCGTTGACCTGGCTGCAGGCAAGAGAATGCCGCCAGTTTTTCTTCAAGTACTGTTCCACATTCGATTCGACCGACCGCGGCAACATAGGTCCGGTCTGCGATGCCATGATGGCGGCGCTGGGGGCTCGCGTAACAATTGCCTGCCCGGCATTTCCGGAAAACGGCCGGACGGTCTATCAGGGTCACTTGTTTGTCGGCGACCGGCTCCTGTCGGAATCGCCGCTGAAGGACCACCCCCTCAATCCAATGACCGATTCGGACCTGGTGCGGGTCCTGGGCCGCCAGTCCAGGGCGCGCGTGGCGTTGATCCCGCTTGGCGACGTGGCTGCCGGCGCGGACCGCGTCAAACAGCGGATCGTTGGCCTGGACGGCGCAGACCCGACGGTCGCCATTGTCGATGCGATAACCGACGAACACCTGGTGACCATCGGACATGCCTTGGCCGACTGCGCATTGGTGACGGGTGGCTCGGGCATCGCCATGGGGCTGGCCGACAACTACCGGGCGGCACAGCTTGTGCCGGAGAAAGCGGTCGACGACAACTTCACGCCGCCGCAGGGAATGACGGTGGCATTTGCCGGAAGCTGTTCCAAGGCCACCCGGGAGCAACTGGCAATCGCCAGAACCACGCTTCCGTCTCTGGAGATTGACCCGGTGCCACTGCTCGAGGGTGAAGCTGTCACCGAGCAGGCGATCTCTTGGATGCGCGACAATGCCACCGACGGGCCTGTCCTGATCTACTCCAGTGACTCGCCCGAACAGGTCTCAGTGGTGCAGAAGCGTTTCGGCCGGGAGGAATCCGGTTCAAGGATCGAAGAGATGTTCGCCGAACTGGCTCGCGCCGCCGTCGACGCCGGTGTCACCCGGTTTGTGGTTGCCGGTGGCGAGACCTCGGGCGCGGTCGTCAATGCCCTCGATGCGACCGCCCTGCGGATCGGACCTGAAATCGATCCGGGCGTGCCATGGACGGTGACCACCGGCGCCAGGCCTCAGGCCCTTGCCCTGAAGTCGGGCAATTTCGGTGCACCGGATTTTTTTGCCAAGGCCATCAAAATGCTGGAGGAGCCATGAGCGAGACCAAGACACGGGAAAACATCACTCGCTTCGGCAAATCGCTGTTCGACCGCGGCTTGACCATGGGCAGTTCCGGCAACATCAGTGTGCGGACAGATGACGGCTGGCTGATGACACCGACCAATGCTTCGCTTGGCAATCTGGACCCGGACCGCATATCAAAACTGACGCCTGACGGCAATCATGTCTCCGGCGACAAGCCGACCAAGGAAACCTTTCTTCATATCGCCATGTATGAAGAACGGGCTGACGCCCAGGCCGTGGTCCACCTCCACTCGACCCATTCGGTTGCCGTCAGCTGCCTCGACGATGTCGACCCAGACGACGTCCTGCCGGCGATCACGGCCTATTACGTGATGCGGGTCGGCAAGCTGCCGCTCGTGCCGTACTACCCGCCGGGCGACCGCACTCTTGCAGACGCCGTGCGCAAACTCGCCGGCAAGCACCACGCCGTCCTGCTGGCCAACCACGGACCGGTGGTCGCCGGGACATCCCTTGACGCGGCGGTCTACGCCACTGAAGAACTGGAAGAAACGGCCAAGCTCTACCTGCTCCTGCACCAGCACAAGACCCGCTTCCTGACACCTGAACAGGTGGCGGACCTCAAGGCAAAATTCGGATAAAGGACTTTGCGCCATGTTTGTGGTGACCGTCACATTCAAGATCAAACCCGAACACAGCGATGCCTTCAGGGCGGCTGTCGTGGATCAGGCGGCAAACTCGCTGGAGCGTGAAGCCGACTGCAGCCGGTTCGATGTATGTATCGCGCCGGATGATGTCTGTTCGGTCTTTCTGTACGAAATCTACGCCAGCGCCGATGCCTTCAGGGCGCATCTGGAGAGCCCGCACTTTCTGGATTTCGACGCCAAGATCAGGGATTGGGTGCTGGCGAAATCCGTCGACACCTGGGACCGGCTGTAGGGCAACCTCGACGGCTCGCGCCCCGTGCACGCAAGGTTTACTTCCCGGCGACGGCTTTCGCAGTACCATGTCATTGGCTTCGTGCCGCACAACCGCTCCGGGGTCTGTTGAGGTTCATGTCGATCAAGACACATATTTCAGCGGCGTTTGTCTTCCTGCTTTTTGTTGCCTATGCCGTCGAGGCGTTGGCAACCTTCGCCACCGAAGGGCTGTCGTGCAAACTGAGCGGCATATCCGGGCACGGTGAACTGGCGCGCTGCGAAGGGTTGTTCCGGGAGGGCGGCGACGCGATCTCGATCGGCTTTGTCGGCACCAGCCCCAATCACGTGACCGCGGTCGACCTGACCAGGGGACAGGACAAAAAACCCTTTCAGGTTCTGCAGACCGACATTCACCCGACAATCGACCTTGAAACCGTCGGCATTCTGTTCATAGACCTGAACTTCGACGGTCACCGGGACGTGGCCCTGATGGCGGAACTGCCTGAAGGCGCCAATGTCCCTTACAACTATTATCTGTACGACCCGGAGACGAAACAGTTCGTGCGCGAACCGCTGCTCGATGTGATTTCATCGCCCGAAATCTTTGGCGAAGAAAAAGAAATACGCGCATTCTGGCGTCTCGATGCATCGGTAAGCGGACAGGACATCTGGCAATGGCGCAGTGGCAAACCGGTGATCACCGGACGGATCGAGGAAACCCGTGCCAGAGAAGGCCAATGCACAGCCAGGCACTACCGTCTTCTCAGCGAAAAAATGAAACTCGTGCGTCAGATTCGATGCATCTGGTGACGTCCGGCGTCCGGCAGCGGCGATTCGGCGTTGTATGTTATGCCGCCATCACGGAGTCCGCCCGGGCTGCAGCCCTGCCGGCGAGCGCCCGATTTCCGAGGCCTTCGTGGGCCCGGGCTGCCATCTTCCAGTTCTGCGGGCTGGTCGGCTTGAGGCTACAGCGTTCGTTCGCCAGCGCCAAAGCCAGCTGATAGCGCTTGTCACGCAAGGCCGCTTCCAGCAGTGTCCAGCCGATGATGTCACGCTGGGCAAAACTGCCACCCAGCCGGTGCGTCATGTAACGGACGGGCAGCAAGGCGTCGACGCATTTGCCGTATTCCTCGTTGCCGAAATACTGCAGCGCCTTGCAGAACGGAAGGCCGATGATCCGGCTCATGGCGACGTTGGCATCATTGGCGTGGTTGACGTAACGCTCGTTGGAATTGAGCAGCGTATCGGCGGCTTCGTTGCGGCCGTCACAGACAAACGTCATCATCGCGTGGACATCGTTGAAGGCATAAAGCGTGTCGGCTGCTGCCGGTTCCCATTTATCGGCAAGGTCCTTCCAGCGCGAACCGGTCTCGATCCCCATCAGCTTGAGGCGCCACAACAGGGCAGCTGAATCCAGTTCGGCATACTTCTCTTCACTGGGCTCCCTGCGGCGCAGGTGATTGTCATAGATCGCCAGTACTTCATCGGTTTGCTGAAGGTCGAGATGGAACAGGGACAAATGCCACCACAGGTGATTGTCGAAATTGCTCTTGGCCCATTCATCCTTGCGGCTGGTCATCCACCATATGCCGCCCGACTGGCGACCTTTCATTTCCATGACATGGGCGACGGCGTGGACGGCGTAAGGGTGCTGCGGCCTGATGGCGACGGCTTGGCGGCCGAGTTCCTCGGCATAGGCAAAGTCGCGGTTCTCCTCGAGGCCGAAGGAGTAGTAACCGAGAACAAACTCGTAGCCGGGCATGGATTCGTCCCATAGTGGAAACACCCGGGCGATACAGTCGCGTTGGCCGACCACATCGCCGAGCAGGACGTCTGTCAGGTGAACCAACTGCATGGCAAGCAAATCGTGGGGATAGAGCACGAGCACTTCTTCCCAGTGCTGGACCGCGCCGAAGAAATCACCGTCGATCCAGGATTTCAGGGCCGCAATGTGCCCCCTCTCGCGCTCGTTGGCGTCATACCACAAGGCTTCCGCGGCCTGCACGCTCGCGACCATTTCGTCGTAGATGCGGACTTCCATGGATTGGGTCAGCATGCCGGCCTTGAAACAATGTCCCATGACAAAATCCGGTGCGCCGGCCAGAACTTTGTCAATGCCGCCGACCGGATCTCCGACAAAGGCCTGGCTTTCCACATGGCAGCGCTCGAGCGCGTCGATCAAGCCGGCATCCTTGCACGACACCGGGACTCCCCTGCAATCAAACATCGTCATATTAACCGGCCTCCCTTGCCAATTTTCCGATGGATTATGTCACCGTTGCTTTGAAATGTGCTTTCTTATTCCGCCGAAAATTGCTCTATTGTTGGAAGAATCTTCTAAGACGGAGGAAACTTTCGTGAATCTCGACCCTATTGACCGGGCGATCGTCCGGGAATTGCAACTCAACGGGCGGATTTCGAATCAGAATCTGTCGGCCCGCGTCGGTCTGTCGCCGTCGCCGTGTCACCGGCGGGTGCGGCATCTCGAGGACGCCGGCGTCATCAAGGGCTACACCGCGGTGATCGATGCGGAAAAGTTCGGATATCCGATCACGATTTCTGTTTTTGTGCGTCTTGAACGAAGCACCCGGGATTCAATTTCCCTGTTCGAAAATCACGTCAAGACCCTGGAGAACGTTACCGAGTGTCATCTCATCACCGGCGCCTATGACTACATTCTGCGGTTGCACATGCGTGATCTCAAGGAATACGAGGCTTTCCTGAAAGACAAACTGGCGGTCATGCCCGGCATTACGGAAATTCAATCGAGTATCTTTATCTCCGAGATAAAAAGCGCCGGCGCTTTCCCGGACACTCAACAGGCCCCAAGGCGGCAAATCTGATATAGTGCACGCGGTGATTATGGGAAAAGATAAGATGAGCGGGACACACCATGAGCCTATTGAAATCACTGCGTGACGTCTTTTCGGCAGACTCCGACCGTACCCTGACCGGCCCGGACAAGTTTTCAGCGCGCGCCGATTCCGAGACCGACGGCGCCGACATGTTCGCCGGCATAGACACGCGTCGGCAGGCCAATGTCGACGGGCTGGTTCTCGGGCTGACCTACGAGGACACCGAAGGTAATGTCAGCCAACGCATGGTCAGGGTCCATGCCATCGGTCCCTCGGAACAGGGAGACTACGTCCACGGGTTCTGTCAACTGCGCGAGGCGGAGCGGACGTTCTTCATCGACCGGGTTACAGAAGTCATCGACTATTGGACCGGCAAAACACATACTGATGCCAGAGAGTTTTTCCAGCCTTACATCGAAATTGCCCGGTGGCGCGACGTCGCCGAGCCGGAATCCGACTCCGGAGAATCGACGCCAACCCAACAGGTCCTGACTGCGGTCCGCGATGAACTCAAGATCGTGCTCTATGTGGCATATGCCGATGGCGATTTTCAGATCGACGAGCAGAACGTGATTTCCGACTACGTCCGCGACCGGGCCGCACAATTGGGACGGGGCGTCAAGACCGGCTACGATCACAAGCGCATCATGGATTGGGTGCGGAACATGCATCCGGACTACCTGTCCTTCGAGCGGGCAATCAAACGTATCGCCAAACGCGACGACACGGACATCGTGCATATCTGGCATACCTGCAAGGAACTGGTGATGGCGGACCGTGAGATCGCGCCCCGCGAAGTCGACGCCATGGATGCCCTGTTCGTTGAAATCCGCAAGGCCGGGATCAGCACGCCCCTGAGTTGAACCTGACCTGCAGGGCTTCAAGACCATGGAAATGGTAGGTGTCCGCATAACGCGGTGTGCCGCTGAGAGCCAGGCCCGGCAGTCGTTCAAACAGGGCGGATAGCGCCACGGCCAACTCGAGGCGGGCCAGCGGGGCACCGACACAAAAGTGAATGCCGCCGCCGAAACTGGTGTGGGTCAGCGCTTCGCGATCGATGGCGAACCGGTCGGGCGCATCGTAGCGGGCAGGATCCCGGTTGGCGGCGCCCAGCAGCAGGCCGACACGATCGCCCTTGTTCAAGGAAACATCGCCGACCCTGACGTCCTGCAAGGCAAACCGCGTAAACATGTGAAGCGGCGGGTCAAACCGCAGGAGTTCGTCCACGGTTCGTTTCGCGCGTGCGGCACACTCAAACGCGTCGCCAGCGGCAACGCCGGTTTCGAGCAGAGTCTTGATGGCGTTGCCCATGGCATGGACCGTCGCCTCGTGGCCAGCATTCATGAGCAGGATGCAGGTCGCCACCAGCTCCTGAGTGGACAGCCGGTCGCCGTCTTCCTCGGCTGCAATGAGATGGGACAACAGGTCATCGCCCGGGTTGCGCCGGCGGGTTGCGATGTAGTCCTCGACGAATGCCGAAAACTCCAGCGTGGCCGCTACAGCGGCCTCTTCGGTCGCGCGGTCACGGCCAAACTGGTACATGGCGACCATGGCGTGGGACCAGCCGAGCATGTCGTCGGTCCGTTCAGCCGGCATGCCGAGCAGGTGGGCGATGGTGTAAACCGGAATCGGGGTGCAGAACGTCTTCAGCAAGTCGGTTTCGTCACCCGTGAACTCGTCGATCATGCGGTTGGCGAGGGCCCGCACATACGGTTCGACACGATCAGTCGCACGGGCGGTAAATGCCCGGTTCACAAGACCCCTGAGCCGGGTATGCACAGGGGGCTCACGTTCAAGCATCGTTGCGGCTTCAAACGCGCTGAACGGCGCGAGGTGTTCGGGTTCAGGCGTCCAGCCCAACTCCTTGCGGGCCGCCACATGCAGGACCTCGCGGCCAAACCTGCGATCACGCAACAGGGCGTGCACTTCATGGAAATGCGGAAAGCACCAGAAGCCATATTCCTCCCAGAACACCGCCCGTCCCAGGTCGCGCATGCGCTGATAGGCCGGATAGGGATTCTGAACGAATTCGGGATCTCGCGGCGACTGACGAAACAATGACATCGGATGGTTCTCTCAAAGGGTCATCCGACGATAGTACAGCCTGGACGGAAATAGAATCGGCACTCGGATCAGATCAGGCAAAGGCCGTTGGTCGTGCCGTAAGAAGCGCCGGTTGTCCCCGAAGCCCCGGCCAATGTCGACAGGCGATCTTCGGCGCTGCCGCGGTGCTGGCGACAGGTACACTTCAGGAAGCTCTTGAGGCACGCGCGCAGGCCCGGAGAGAGGGGCTGTGCCGTTGCACGGCCGCACGCCTCTTCCACGATTTCGACGTCGCAGCGCGCAACGCACTGGCGTGTCGCATTGCGCACCTCGTGGGAAATCGTGAAATGATGTGTGTCGACGTGTGATATTTCGCTGGCAACCGTATAGGCCTCGCCATCGGGCAAGTGGCCTACCCTGTGCCAGTGGCTGTGGTTGATTGTGAGGCTGCAGATTTCATCGTCGAGATCGGGACGGCCGGTGCACAGCGACTTCAGCACCTTGTCGCTGGCCTGCTGAAACAGTCCGGGCAGTCCTTCATGCAGATGGTCATTTGAGGCGGTTGACCAGACTCCCTTGGCGGTGATGAATTTCATCATCGCGCCGTCTCCGCCAATTCCCCGGCCGCGCCGGCGCTGGTTCTGAAACTCATACTGGGTGTTCGCTCTTGAGACCGCATCGCGATCAAGTCCGTGTGCAAATTTCCAATGTCCGATTCATAACCCAGGTGCCGGATATCGCTTAACATCGAGTCGTCAGTTCCTTTCAAATTTCCGACATTACTGTTCCTTTTTTGCGATACGCACGGTGCGGGGGGTTTCATCGTACCGGCGCTTAAACGCGCGACTGAAGTGCGAAGCACTGGAAAACCCGCATTTTTCGCCTATTTCATCAAGACTGAACGTAGACTGTCGCAGCAGCTCATAGGCGCTCTTCAATCTGAGATTTATGTAGAATTCCGACGGTTTTTGCCCCACATGGGCCTTGAAGAGGCGTTCGAACTGACGTTCGGATATACCCAGAACCTTGGCGATCGCCTGAATTGCAACCGGTTGCCGGATCGCATTCTCCATCATGCCGATGGCGTAGACCACACGCCGGTCTGTCGTCTGGTAGCGCCATGCAACGTCCTGGCGTTGCATCTCCCGCGAGGCCCGTATGCGGCCATGAAGAAAATTCTCCGAGACATCGACGGCGACTTCACGGCCCTGCCTTTGGGTTATCAGGTCGAGCATCAGATCCATGGCGGCAATTCCCCCGGCAGCGGTCATGACATTGCCGTCGACGCAATAGAGATCGGGCACAACGTCGACGGTTTCGAATTCTTCGGCGAGCTGGCGCTGCATGTCCCAGTGAACCGTCGCGCGGCGGTTTTCCAGCAGGCCTGCCCTTGCAAGAATGAGTGCGCCGCTGCTGATCGCCCCGATCTGACCGCGCCGCTGACGCACCCATCTCAGGCACTCGCGGTCGGAGAAGGTCGAAATTCCCTGGCTGGCAACGACGATCGTCAGATCGCTTTCCGGAGCATTGGCGATGGAGTGGTGTACCCGGATTTCCAACCTGTTGGCGGCCGCAACAAGCCCGTCTTCCAGACCGATGAGATCCCATTCGTACAGATGCTTTCCGGTGAGCTGGTTGGCGGCGCGCAACGGTTCGACCACGGAACTGAGGGCCACCATGGAAAACCCCGGAATGACCAGAAAGGCGACAGTGAAAGGCGTTTTGGGCATTGTGCTCTTGAAGCGGATGAGAGGTTGGCCGGGAGTGATTGAGGCGATGATACCGTTTTGGGCCGGATGCGGCCAGAACCCCCCGTCAAAGTCATTGTCCGCACGGCGATCATCGACAGGGAGTCAGACGCTCGCACTGTCACCGGACCAGCCGCCGCCGCACAGTCCTCAGACGGCGCCTCAGAATCGCCGGAATTGTGCTATTTTGGCAACGTTTCACAAAAAAGCGACACGCCGGATTTGCGACCTCGACAGGCGGGTCCGCACACGGACATTCGTAACCCCTTAAGATTGCGTTAAAAAACCGGAATGCGGCAGAAATTGGCCAAAACTGGCTGATTTTGACCTCCATAGGACAACTTTGACAGTCCCGCGGCCGCAAGATTACTGTGACGTCAAGATATGGTGTTTTTATTGGGGAACCATAATGTCTAAAAACATATTCTTGTCAGCATTTGCGGCCGGGGCATTTGCCGTCGCTTCTGTCGTCTCCTCCGCAACCGCTTTTGCCGACCCTGACACTGTCGCGCATCCGGTTGCCAACGGCAATTCGATGTACCAGCAACGCTCGAAGTTCAGCGTCGATCTGGGCTTCAGCTTTGCGAAACCCGACCGTGATGTGGAACAGCGCAGTGCTGGTGTCCTGTTCGGTCAGCGCAGCGGTTCAGACAGCAGTACGATTACCTCTCTCGGCATTGATTACCGCATTCCGCTCGGTCTCCTGTTCGGTTTTTCCAATCTCGGAAACATCGGTAATATGGGCAATGTCGGTACCGATCATAGCTCGGGTTTCTACCCCAAGGGGCCTGTGGCCGGTGCGTGGGGACGGGTGTTCCTGGGTGGCGACGACCAGAACAGCGTCGCCCTCGATTTTCATCCGGTTCCTGTGGGTAATGACACTTCTGCGGAATATTCGAAGAAGTACTTCATCATGCCGTACGTGGGCTACGAGTTCGGCTTCGTCCTCGGCAACCTGCCCCCGGCTGACTTTACGATATTCACCGGTCTCCGCCTGGAAGGCCGTGAAGCCAAGTTCACGACAAACGAAAATGGCACCGTAAGTTCGTTCAAGGATTCGGAGACCGATGTCGGCTTTACGCTCGGGTTCGACGTCGATATGCCTTTGCCTGGTCTCTTTAACATTGGAAATGCCGGCAATGTGGGCATTGCCAACACGCCATTCGGGCCTGTTCCGTTTATTCGATTCGGCGCTGCCATCGATTGGGCGCCGGACATGAAGGTAACAGGTACGTCTGCCTCGAACTTTGTCTATACCGACAAGCTCGACGGTGGTGCAACGACACGAATTTTCATTGGCGCGGGTGTGATATTCTGACAATTGAGTTGGGCGATGTTGCTCTTGACTACAAATCAAACACCCGCCAATGCGGGTGGCGACAACAGCTTCAATCGAAATCGAATGTACAGGCACGGCCGTATCTCAATTCTCGTTACAACATTGCTGCTGGGCGCTTGCGCCCGGGGCCAGGATTTTGTGGTTTCACACACCGAAGCAACCCCTACCCCGGCCAATTTCACGATCTGTCATGGTTATGGCTGCCTGCACAAGGCCCGAGTGGAGATATCTCCAGCGGGCTGGAACAAGGTGAAGGCGGTGTTTGCAAAGGCGCCGCAGAACGCTTCCGAAGAACGCGCGACTATTGCCCGCGCCGTGGCTCTGCTGGAGAAGAAGGTGGGCTCGGCAACAGGCACAGATGTGGACGAGGCCGGCGCGTCGCTGTTTGCCAAGAACAAATTCCAGCAGGATTGCATCGACGAGACTGTCAACACGACGACGTATCTCAGACTGCTCGACCGCGAGAATCTCCTGCGCTTCCATAACGTCGGGGAGGCCGCCTGGAGAGGCCAGTTCATCGATCGTTGGCCACACAACACCGCAGTGGTCGTGGAAAAGGAAAGCGGCGCCGCCTATACCATGGACTCGTGGTTCTATGCCAATGGCGTGGAACCGACCGTGGTGCCTCTGGCGAAATGGAAATCCGGGTGGAGCCCGCCGAAGGCGTCTGCCTGACCTAACGCGTCAGAAGGCTTCCGTGGTTTGCGGGTTTTGCAATTTCCGGGCTCTTGCACGCATTTCAAGCGGGCCCACGACAATCGACAACATGGGCGGAATGATCAGCAGGGTCAGCACCGCCGAAAATGCGAGCCCGCCGACCACGACAGAACCCAGTCCCTGATACAATTCCGACCCGGCACCGGGGAACAGGACCAGAGGCAACATGCCGACCACCGATGTCAGCGTCGACATGAAGATCGGGCGAATCCGATTGCGCGTGGCCTCGGCGATCGCGGCGGCCGTGTCCATGCCTTCTTCGCGCAGATGGAACAAAGCCTGATGAACAAGCAGGATGGCATTGTTCACAACGATGCCGACCAGAATGACAAAGCCCAGGAGTGTCAACATATCGAGCGGCTGATGCTTGAAAATATTGAGGATCACGAGACCGGCGACCCCGCCGGCAGCCGCCAGAGGCACCGACAACAGGATGATCATGGGATAGATGAAACTCTCAAACAGAACCGCCATGACCAGGTAGACAATTATGATGGCAAGCAGCAGATCCCATTGCATCGCTTCGCGGGTCACATCAAGCTTGTTGGCGGTGCCGGCAATCTTGAGTTTGACGCCTTGTGGCAAGCCTTGGGCTTCAAGCGGATCCACGACTTTTGCGCGGATGATCTCGACAGCTTCTTCCAACGCGATACTGTCTGACGGGACGATGTCGATGGTGACCGTGCGGACCCTCTCTCGATGCCTTATCTCGGTCGGCCCGGCCGTCAGTTCGATGGTCGCCAGGGAGGATGCGGGCAGAATCTGACCCTGGCCGGTGACGACAGGTAACGCGCCGATACCCTGGGTTTCAACGATATCGTTGTGCGGGCCTTTCAACATGAGATCGAGGCGCTTGCCTCCGACCGTGACTTCGGCAACACGCAAACCGTCATTGAAAGCGTCGATCGACTGACCCAGTTCACGGGCGCTAACGCCGTTATCGGCGAGCCTCAGCCGGTCCGGCAGAACCCGGATCTCCGGGGCGCCCAACTCAAGACCCGGGACCGGTCTGAACTGATTGCCCTGACTGAGCGGCAAGGCCTGCGCGACCCGGCCGATCGCCTGTTGGGCCACGGTGAGGATAGTCTCGAGATCGGGCCCTGAGATATCGAGTTCTACCTTCTTTGATCCGCCGATCCCTCGGGAAAACAGAGAAAGCTGGTTGATCAGCGCAAATGTACCGGGTTCCTTGTAGACCGGTGCTGCCAGAACGTCCTTGAGTTCATTTGCCCGATCGGCCTCTACGGCGGCGGCGCCGATGAAGGTGGTTGCCCGGAACGCGACGAAAAAGAAGCGGTCGATCTTGGGCGGTCCGCCCGGCTCCGACTCCGGCCCGGATACTTCAGCCCACAAGTGCCGCGTGGCGTCTTCGATCCCCTGCGCAATCTCGGTCATGGTCTTGAGGTTGTAGCCCGGTGGCGGAATGATGATACCAAACATCAGATTGCGATTGCCATTGGGCAGGTATTCAAGTTTGGGCAGGAAGGTATAGGCGCCGCCGGCGGCGACAACGGAGACTACCGTGACGATGCCAAGCGCCGCGATCCGGCTCGCCGTGACAAGGCGCACGAATCCCTGAACAAGGGCGACAAACCCGTGCCCGATCAGGTCTGCGACCGCCAGAACGATCCTGACGAGGAACTTGAGAGGCATCAGCACCACGCCCAACAAGCCGAGGATTGCCCGCGACAGACCATTACGCTGGGCGTCCGGCACAGGATCCACCAGCAGATAGCTCGCAAGGGCCGGCAACACGGTTATCGACACCACGAGCGACAGGAGCACCGACACTGAGATGGCGACGGCGATGTCGCGGAACAGTTGACCGACTTCAAGCTCCATGATCAGAATTGGAATGAAGACCATGACAGTTGTAAGAGCGGACACGAGCACCGCACCCCAAACCTGCTTGGCGCCGCGGTAGGCTGCCACATGGGCGGGATGGCCCTGCTCGCGCAGCCGGTAGATGTTCTCAAGCACCACAATGGCGGCATCGACCACCATGCCGACGGCAAAAGCGATGCCGGCCAGGGATATGACGTTGAGCGAACGGCCAAGGGCTGCCATGGCCACGAAGGATCCTATGACGGACACCGGAATTGCCAGGGAGACGACGACGGTGGCGCGCCACGATCTCAGGAAGACCAGCAGGATTATGGCCGCCAGGACGCCGCCAACCCAGATGTTCTGGGTGACAAGATCAATCGAAGAATTGATATAGACGGTTTCGTCGTAGACCTGCTGGATTTTCAGACCGGCTCCGGAGATCGGCCCGGCCTCCAGTTCGTCCAGGGCCGTCTGGATACCGGCCATGGTTTCGATGACGTTTGCGCCGGTTTCACGCAACGCGTTCATGGCAATCGCCTGGCGCGACAACATGCGGATGTTGGAACCCGGATCCTTGTAAGCGAATGCCACGTCAGCGATATCGCCGACCGTGACCCGGGCAAGACGCCCGGTCGCAGGATCACGCTGTGATCGCAGGACGACGCCCTGGATCTCCTCCACTGTGTTCAACTCGGCCTCGGTTCGCACCACATAACGACGCTTGCCTTCATCCACATCTCCGGCACTGACGGATGCGTTGGCCCGGCGCAGGGCATCGACCACCTGGGTGACCGTCAACCCGAACCGCGCCAGCAGTTCCGGTTTCACCGTGACGCCGATTTCGCGTTCGCTGCCGCCATAGACATTGACCCGGCTGATGCCCGCCACGCGTTCTATGCGGTCCTTGACGACGTCTTCCATGAAGTCGCCGAATTCGTGAATTGGGGTCTCGTTGCCTTTGACGCGGGTCAGGATGAACCAGGCAATCGGGCGATCCTCGGCGCCGGCTGTAGACAGGGTCGGTTCATCAACCTCGGTGGGGTATCCGTTTACCCGGTCAAGCCGGTTGGCCACCAGAAGCAGTGCCCGGTCCATATTGGTGCCGACGTCGAACTCCAGCGTGATCCGCGCCCTGCCCTGCTCGGACCGGCTGGTGATATCGGCAAGCCCGTTGATGCCCTTGAGCACTTCCTCCTGGCGGTTGGTAATTTCACGCTCGACTTCAGCCGGGGCAGCACTGGGCCATTGGGTCGTGACGGTAATAACTGGCTTGTTGACGTCGGGGGCGAGTTGGATCGGTATGGTTTTCAGGGCAACCAGGCCGAACAGAACAATCATCAGGACCGCGGAAATGACGGCGATCGGGCGTTGTATGGATACTTTTATCAGATCCATTACGAGCCTCCGTCAACGCGGACTGCAGCTCCCGGCTGAAGCCTTTCATTGCCGCGGACCACGACGTTTTCACCGACTTTCAGCCCGTCGATAACCTCGACGCGAGCGCCGGTCGCCTCGCCGAGGCGAATCGGCCGAATGTTTGCCTTACCGTCGACCACGACGAACACGACACTGCCGGAAACCTTCTTGATAATGGCATCCTTGTGAACAGTAACGGCATCGCGCTGTGCACCCACCGGAACGGCGACTGTCACCGACTGGCCATCCGCCAACCCCTGCAACTCAGTGCCGAAGTCAGGCACCAACCGAACCGCCCTGGTGCGGGTCAGCGGATTCTCAGAAGGCAAAGCAGCACGCACGCCCGCATCAAAGCGGCGGCCATCGTCGAGCACGACTTGCACGACGGTGCCTTTTTTCAGCCCCGATAACCGGTTTGACGGCACGTCGGCCTCGATTTCGAGGGAGCGATCACCGACCATCTGCACCACAGAATCGCCCGCACGAACGTAAGAACCCATTTCGGTCAGGCGGCGGGTGATCACGCCGTCATAGGGTGCCAGAATGCGGCTGTAGTACATATTGAGATCGGCCAGCCGCAGGTTTGCCTTGCGCGCCACGATGGCGACCTTGGCCTTGGTGACACGGGCCTTTGCCACAACCACACGTTGGCGCGCGTCGTCAAACCGTCCTTGCGGGAACGCCACCGTCTTGCGCAGACCTTCGAGGCGGTCAAGCTCCTGTTCGGCCAGGGTCGCTTCCGCCTGTGCCGTGGCAAGATCGGCCTGGGCTTCCTCGACACCGCCTTCGGCCAGGGTTTTACGCACTGCCATAGTATCGGGGTTCAAAACGGCAATGACGTCGCCCTTGGCGACACGGTCGCCGACTTCCACGGAAAATGATTCCACCGGACCGGCGATCCGTGCAGCCACGTTGCCGGCCTGGCGGGCGACCAGCCGCCCGATCACGGGCACGGTCTGGACCATCGGCTCTTCGCGCACGGCGTCGACCCGCACGAGCGCGGCCGGCGGTCCTGCCGGGGGCTTAGCCTCAGACTGGGCCAATGCCGGTTCAAAACCGAGTGTCAAACACACAAATGTCGCCATCAGCCGAACGGGCGCAACAGCCCGTTTTGCGGCAGTGAACAGCGTATGGGGGACGGCTACACGCAACAAACTTTTCACTCCCTTTTCAAGGAACCGGAGTTATAGCGCACTGCAGCGGAGAACGGGGACACAATTTTGGGATGATGCGCATTCCTCTTTCGACAGGCTGACCGATTGATTATGCCCTCATCAATCAGCAATCGACGCCCGGATCAACCCGCCATTTCCAGCTGTATCTGTGAAAGTCCGGGCAGAACATATCCGGCTTGTTGACGCATTCAGCTAATTTGGGCTTTCAGTTGGATCACAGTTGAGCTAACAGTTTGCATCAGAACAGACCTCATGATTTGTTCGCAAACATAGACCAAACCTATCGGAATGGCCTGCACCAAGTGTACGGTCGTGCGGTAGCTATGCCTTGATGGCGACCGGAGACATTTAGTCAGCTAAGCAGTTTTAGTGCGAAACACAATTGCACATTTCGAAGTAGCGACACTGCTGTCTCTCCAGTCGAGCGAATACGGCAGGTTGCTGAAATCCGGAGGTTCCGCCAAACATGTATGAAGTACCAAAATCTGATGCTTGAAAACTCCTCGATACTCGTGACCGGCGGGACCGGCTCGTTTGGCAACACTTTCGTGCCAATGACGCTGGAGAAATACAACCCTCGCCGCTTGGTGGTCTTTTCCCGAGACGAGATGAAGCAATGGGAGATGGCGAAACTGTATGCCGGCGACGATCGTGTCAGATTTTTTATCGGCGACATTCGAGACAAGGACAGGCTGGTGCGCGCCCTCGATGGCATCGAGTATGTGGTGCACGCAGCTGCCACCAAAATTGTACCGACAGCGGAATACAACCCGTTTGAGTGCATCAAGACCAATATTAACGGTGCCATGAACCTGATCGACGCGGCAATCGACCGTGGCGTCAAACGGGTGGTCGCCCTGTCAACGGACAAGGCGAGCAATCCGGCAAATCTTTATGGCGCAACCAAACTTGCATCGGACAAGCTGTTTGTGGCGGGGAACGCCTACACGGGGTTTCAACAGACATGCTTTGGGGTTGTGCGCTATGGCAACGTCATGGGGTCGCGTGGTTCGGTTATCCCCTTCTTCATGAACCTTGCCAAAGACGGCAGTCCGAATATCCCGATCACGGACGAACGGATGACGCGGTTCATGATAACGCTCGAACAGGGCGTCGAATTGGTCTGGCATGCCTTCTCGGACATGGTGGGCGGCGAAATATACGTAAAAAAATGCCCCTCAATGAAGGTCGTGGACATCGCCCGCGCGGCGGCACCCGAGACCGCTCACGAGATCATTGGCATTCGGCCTGGCGAAAAACTGCATGAGCAGATGATCGGCCCGGAGGATGCGCCCTACACCCATGAATTCTCCGGCCATTTCAAGATTCTTCCGTCAATTCACGGCTGGGGCAACGATCCCAAACGCCAGGGCGAAGGTGTCAGGGTCAGCGACGATTTCACATATGTGTCCAACACCAACCCCGAGTGGATGACAATCGAGGAACTCCGCGGTTGGATGGAACAGAACAGCGGCAAGATAGGCCGAATCTGACTTGATCCCCTACGGCCGACAGGACGTAACCCAGGCGGACATCGACGCCGTCGTCGACGTGCTGAAGGCGGACTTTCTTACGCAAGGTCCGCAAGTCCCGCGTTTTGAGAGTAAACTTGCAGCCTATTGTGGTGCCAACCACGCCGTGGCGGTCAACAGCGCGACGTCGGCTTTGCATGTTGCCTGTCTTGCGCTGGGTCTGGGGCCGGGCGACTGGCTCTGGACGTCGCCAATCACCTTCGTCGCCTCGGCAAATTGCGGACTCTATTGCGGCGCCAAAGTCGATTTTGTCGACATTGACCCGGGTACATTCAACATGTGCCCGAGCGCGCTTGAGGCCAAGCTCGAGGCCGCAGCCCGCGAAGACCGTTTGCCGAAGATTGTCGTTCCGGTGCACCTGTGCGGTCAGTCCTGCGATATGCAGGCTATGCACGCCTTGTCGAAGAAGTATGGGTTTTTCCTCATCGAGGATGCTTCCCACGCCGTCGGCGGCCGCTATCAAAGCGATGCGGTCGGCAGTTGCCGCTACAGCGACATCGCGGTTTTCAGTTTTCACCCTGTGAAGATTATCACAACTGCCGAGGGCGGTATTGCCGTCACCAATGATCCCGAAACCGCCGATCGCATGGCGCTCTACCGCAGTCACGGCGTCACCCGCGACCCGGATCTCATGACGCGCACGCCGGACGGGCCCTGGTACTACGAACAGATCGCGCTCGGTCTGAATTACCGCATGACCGAACTGCAAGCAGTGCTTGGCGTCAGCCAGATGGACAGGCTGGACCAATACGTTGCCCGCCGGCACGAGATCGCCGCCCAATACGAAAACCTGTTTTCGGGATTGCCGATACAATCGCAACAGCAACTCAACAGCAGCCACTCGGCATACCATCTGTACGTCATTCGCCTGGATCCGAACGCGGTGAAACAGACGCATCGTCAGGTTTTTGAAAGCCTTCGGGAGCAAGGCATCGGCGTAAATCTCCATTACATTCCGGTCCACACTCAACCTTACTATGAGAAGTTGGGGTTCAGACGCGGCGACTTTCCAAACGCCGAAGCCTATTACGCTGAAGCCATCAGCCTGCCGATGTATCCGGCTTTGAGCGAAACCGAGCAGCAGGCCGTTGTGGATGCGCTCAAGGTGGCGCTGCAGGCATGACCTCTTCTGCAGCAGCGACCGGGGCGGAGCGGAAAGACCTCAACCGGCTGGCACTGGGAACGGTACAATTCGGGCTGAACTACGGCATGACCGCAAGCAGCGATAAGGTGAGCCTGACAGAAGCCAGGCGCATTCTCGATGAAGCCGCCGACATCGGCATGAACACTTTGGACACCGCGATTGCCTACGGCAACAGCGAAGCGGTACTGGGGCAGATCGGTGTCCAGGAATTCAACATAGTAACCAAATTGTCCGGACTTCCGGACGATCTGGCGAATGTCGGGGATTGGGTGAAGACTCAAATTCACGCCTCGCTTGAGAGATTGGGCGTGGACCGTGTCCATGCCGTGTTGCTGCACCGCCCCGATCAACTGACCGGCCCGATCGGCGCTGAGCTTTACAAAGCGATGCTCGGTTTGAAGGCTGAAGGTCTGGCCGTCAAAATTGGTGTTTCGATCTATGCACCGGACGAACTGGACGTTTACTGCGAACACTTCGATATCGATATCGTGCAGGCACCGTTGAACATCCTCGACCGCAGATTGATCGAGTCCGGCTGGGCCGCCAAATTGCGGCGACGGGGAATTGAACTGCATTCCCGTTCCGCTTTCCTGCAGGGCCTGTTGTTGCTGCAAGCCGAGGACAGACCCAAAACCTTTGCCAAGTGGCAGCCGATCTGGACCGAATGGGAACAATGATTGAGGGGACGGAAACTGACCCCGCTTGAAGCCTGCATGCGCTATGTCATATCGGCGGAAGACGTCGACCGGGTCGTGGTCGGCGTCAACAGTCTTGACCACCTGCAGCAAATCGCATCCGCCAGCAACGGATGTCTGAGTGACCTCCCCGACTGGCCAGACACTGTCGACCCCGCGCTTGCCAATCCGTCTTTATGGCAGCGCTCTTGAATTGCAGTACGCGTGTTGACCGTCCTGTCTATCGCAGCGTGATGCATTGCCGGCGCCAGGGGGTGAACCTTATTTGATTTTGTTTCGATGCGACGCCTCCCCGACACTTGGCATGGGGCATCTCGTTCGGTGTCGCGCGCTGGCAGAGGGGCTTCGTTCGCTGGGCAAGGAGAGTGTCCTGGTAGGGCCCTCCGCGGACTTCAATACCGGTGGGGCCAATGAGGTTTTTGCCGACTGGATTCCGATGCCATTCGGACGTTCCGCCAGCGACGACGCCAGGAACTTTGTCGAACTGATGTCGAAACATTCCACCAAAGCCGCAGTGCTGGACGACTATCGGGTCGACGAGACCTATCAGATCGAGCTTAGGAACGCCGGCATCAACTGGTTGCAATTCAATGGCAAACCTCACCAGCCGCTTTGGGCCAACATTATTCTAAACCCAAGCCCTGAAGCCAATGCAGAGGACTACGAACGTTCATTGAAGATCGCCGATTCCCGACTTTTGCTTGGTCCTAGTTTTGCGGTGTTGCGGTCAGAGTTCAATCCGGACGGCGAACCAAGGCATAAGGATCAAACCCTGAGAGTATTGCTGACCTTTGGCGGCGGAGACGACCGCGGATCGGTCCTTTCAGTTCTGGAAACGCTGGTTCCGGCATTGCCCCAACATGTCGAGTTTGTTGTTGTTTCCGGCAGCCAGAACCCGCGCAACGCCGACATAGAAAAGTGGATAGCGGACCGAGGCGCCGGCCGCGTGCAACTGGAAATCAACCCCCCTTCGATCGCGCCACTGATCTCGTCCTGCGATCTTGCCATCATGGCGGGCGGCGGTTCGGTCTACGAGGTCAACTGCCTTGGGCTTCCCATGCTCTTGATCGCAATAGCGGAAAACCAGATCAATCACTCAAGGGCATGGGCCCAAACGGGCGCGGCAAAGTACCTGGGCGAACTCGACGGCATGGACACGGACGTGTTGCTCAGGGAAACCCGGGACACCATCGAAAAAATCAGAGCTTCAGATGACGGTTGCCACACGCATCGTCTTGTCGATGGAATGGGACGGATACGGGTTGCGGAAACCATCGTGGGTGAGTTCCAGCTATGAAGAGCACGTTTCCGCGAAAGCTCCCTCAACCGATATCCGTCGTGCGACTGGTGGAAATGGTCGGCGATGCGGTTGTCGCAGACAATGTGGAGAACAAAGAGGTCCTCTCGATAGCCTCGCCGTCGGAGGCCGAAGACGGCAGCCTGGTTTTCTGCAACAAAACCGATGAATCGCAAGCGCAAAAGGTCATCCAGGACACAAAGGCAACGGTGATCGTCGCTGCCGTGAAAGTACCCGTTCGCCCGGGTCAGGGTCTGATTGTCGCTGAAGATCCATTGGCGTGGTTCATCAGGGCGCTGAACATAGTTTTCAAGGACACGTCGGACGCCGCCATACATCCGTCTGTGTCCATCGACAGCCGTTCACGTGTGGGGAACCGTGTTGAAATCGGAATGGGCACGGCAATCGACCGGGATTGCCAAATCGGCGATAACTGCCGGATCGGCAGCCACTGCTATCTTGGCCCCGGAACGGTGCTGGGAGACGGCTGTTTTGTGCAGAACAACGTAACCGTTGGCAGTGTCGGTCTGGGATATCATTTCACCGCGGAAGACGAGCGATTGTTTTTCCCCCATCTGGGATGTGTGCTGATTGGGACGGACGCTGTTGTCGGATCGGGCAGCGTCATCGTCAGAGGCGAACTGGAGGATACCATGATCGGTGACCGGACCCGGCTCGGCAATCTGGTGAATGTTGGACATAACGTACGGATTGGATCCGACTGCGCGGTTTCGTCCGGCACCTGCATCGCCGGTGGTGTTCGGATTGACGAACGATGTAACATTGCCGTCGGGGTATCGATCAATGCCAAGGTGCGTGTTGGCCATGACTGTCAGATCGGGCTGGGTAGTGTCGTAACAAAGAACATCGCCCCGGGGATATCGGTGTTTGGTGTTCCTGCAGCACCGATCAGAACAATGCGGCGGTTTTGAACACTGATCGGGTTTCACTTGAGCAAACCGATGAAGCGCAATGCCTAGACTGGACGAAAGTCATCGATTGCGCCTGTCATTCAAGGGGGACAGGAATTACCTCCATGGCACGGACATCGTCCCGGCCATTCTGGAGCTGTCGGGCCCGGCCCGTGACGTCCACGTCCAGATCTACAAGATGACCACGCATGCGCTGACTGCGCACTGGATCGATGAGGTCAAATTGTCCGAGTTGCGGCGGGAAAAGAGACTGTGCATCTTGATGTCGTACAGTGATGTGGAAGGCAAGCCGAAGTTCGTCGGCGTTACGGAGGACATGACAACCGGAATTACAGAGTCCCGGCCCTATGACGAGGCCCGGGTCGTGCAGTCTTCGGTGCAGGACGGTCACATGATTTCCCAGAGTGATGGCCCGACCGGCACTTTTTTCGAGCGCATCGTTGCCCTCAACAAGGTATTGCTCAACCAGCTCGAGGGCGTTTCACCGTGGCTGTTTACCGGCGTGGAGCTGAGCCGCATCCCTGACGATCGCACAGCCATATCGATTGAACTGACGAACAAGATCGGGCAGCGGTTGTTCAAGTCCTCAATCACGGCAGATGATGAAATTGTTGGAAGTATAATGTTTTCGAGGAAAGCACCCGAATGATTGGAATTCGAGAAATTTCCGTCTATAGACCGGCGGGCCTTGTCGACAACCTGGTGGAGGCGACAAGACATTCCGTATCGACCGAATTTGTCCAAGACAAGATCGGCATGGTCCATTTGACCCGCAAGGACGATGAAGACGACACTTCGGCCCTGGCGGAAGCGGCTGTCAGACCCTTGTTCGAGCGACATGGGCTGCCGGCCGGCGATGTCGAGTGTATGATTGTCGTCACTCAGAATCCGGATGCGGCGGGACTGCCACATACCTCTGCAATCCTTCACCACAAACTGGGCCTGAGCAAAAGCTGCACAGTGTTTGATATTTCTCTTGGCTGTTCGGGCTATGTGCAGGGGCTTTCCGTCATTGCGTCGTATATGGAGAGTCAAGGATTTAGCAACGGCCTCCTGGTCACGGCCGACCCGTATTCAAAGATTATCGACGTTGAAGACCGCGACACCTCCATGATCTTCGGCGACGGGGCCACTGCCACATGGTTGAGCAATGCGCCGAAATGGAAGGCAGGCCCTTACGATTTCGGGACCTGCAGTGACAGAAACGAGGCATTGAGAGTCGAAGAGTCCGGCCGACTGACGATGAACGGGCGCGCGGTGTTCAATTTTGCCGCCACCGAGGTTCCCCAGAGTATCTCGCGGGTGCTGGTTGATAGTAACAATTCGATCGGCGACATCGACCTGGTCTTGCTTCACCAGGGGAGCAAATTCATTGTCGATACGATTGCAAAACGCATTGACGCGGAGGGCAAAACGCCGTTTGTGGCATCCGAATACGGCAATACGGTCTCATCATCGGTGCCGATGATGCTTGCAGAAAATGTACCGGGCTCCGCAAACAGACTGATTCTCAGCGGTTTCGGAGTCGGCTTAGCTTGGGCGACGTGCCTGTTGGAGAGAATATGATGCTTGATGGCGATGCAATACGTTCGATCATTCTGGAGGCGGTGAAGGGCGTGGATATTTCGAGCCTTGAAGACGATCAGGATTTTGAAGACGTGGGAATAGATTCCCTGGACCATTCGATGATTCTTCTTTCCGTGGAGGAAAAAAGCGGTGTGAAAATTCCCGATGAAGCCGTCGACAACTGCCGCAGCGTGAAGGGCATACTCTCGTTTCTCGGTGACAATGCGGCATGACCGATAGCGTCAACAACGGTTTGTGGGGTGGCACCGGGACGAGGCCTTTCGTCATCGCCGAGATGTCCGGCAACCACAACCAATCTCTCGACAGGGCATTGAGTATTGTCGATGCCGCGGCCGATGCGGGAGCGCACGCTGTAAAACTGCAGACCTACACCGAAGACACGATGACGTTCGATCTCGAAGACGAGAGTTTCAGGATAACCGATCCGACATCCCTTTGGGCCGGACAGTCTTTTTACGAACTCTACAAGAAGGCAAAGACGCCGCTGGAATGGCACAAACCGATAATGGAGCACGCCCGGTCGCGCGGCATACACTGTTTCAGTTCGCCATTTGACGAAAGCGCGGTCGATTTCCTGGAAACTCTCGACGTGCCCGCTTACAAGATCGCGTCATTCGAATGCATTGACCTGCCGCTTATCAACCGGGTGGCGAAAACCGGCAAACCGCTGATCATTTCCACCGGAATGGCTACCGTTTCCGAAATCTCGGAGGCCGTCGATGCGGCCCGGAGCGCGGGTTGCCAGGACCTGGTCCTCCTGAAATGCACCAGCACATACCCGGCGTCTCCGGAAAACTCCAATGTGCGGACAATCGCCCGCATGCGGGATGTCTTCAATTGCGACGTCGGATTGTCCGATCATACGATGGGGATCGGGGCGGCTGTGGCGGCGGTGGCTTTTGGGGCGACGGTAATCGAGAAACACCTCACACTCGACCGTTCTGATGGCGGTGTCGATTCTGAATTCTCCCTCGAACCGGACGAATTTGCACGGCTGGTCAAGGAGACCGAAACCGCCTGGCTGGCTCTGGGTGACGTTCGGTTCGGGCCGTCGGAAAAAGAAGTGAATGCACGCCTGCGGCGCCGGTCAATCTATGTTGCCGAGGACATGCAGGCGGGCGACGTGTTCACGTCCTCGAACCTGCGCCGGATCAGGCCGGGGCGCGGCCTGCCTCCCAAATACTACTCTGTCTTGCTGGGCAAAAAAATTTCAAAAACCGTCAAAAAAGGGACACCGGTAAGTTGGGACCTCTTGTAGAAGACAACAAAAGAATTGTTAGCATCGTTTGCGCGCGGTCGTCCTCATCCAGATTGCCGCGAAAGCACCTGTTGGAAGCCCTGGGCCGGCCGATGCTGGGGCACTTGATTGACAGGCTCAAGGCCGTTGACAGCATCGACGAAATTGTTGTCGCAACCACTGACAGTCCTTCGGACGACATCCTCGAGGAATTTTCAATCGAGAACGAGGTCGGCGTTTTTCGGGGCAGCGAAGACGACGTTCTGGGTCGGGTACTGGCGGCGGCCGAGCATTTTGAAGCCGAAGTGATCTGCGAGGTCACCGGAGACTGCCCGATCATAGATCCGGAACTGGTGGATCAGGTCAATCGCACCTTCCTCCGGAACAGTGTCGACTATGTCAACAATGGCCGCGGCGGATTGCCCGACGGCATGGGCGCACAGGTGTACTCGACCGCTGCATTGAAAAAGTCGGAAAGCATGACGACCGCGCCTCTGGACCGGGAGCATGTGACGTTTCACATAAGACGCAACCCGGAACTGTTCCCCTCGATTTACATTGCGGCGACCAAAGCGACCCGATGGCAGAGTCTGGGCGTCACTCTCGATGAATTGGACGATTACGAATTCATCAAGAAAATTATTGAACATTTCGGCCCCGGAAATCAGCTTTTCAGCTGTGAGGAAATGATAAACTTCCTCAAGGGCAACCCGGAACTGCTCGACATCAACCAACATGTGAAACGCAAAGGCGATACGTGAGCTTTGCTACGCTTATCGTCGGACTCGGCAATATCGGGCTTGGCTACGACCTTGTCACGGGCGTTGCTGAAACCATCAAGACACACGCCCGTGCCTTCCACTTGCACGACCGTTTCGAAGTTGTCGGCGGTGTCGATTTCGATCCGTCGGCCCGGCAGTCGTTCGAGAAGCATTATAGTCGCAAATCCTTCGCCTGCCTGTCGGACGCGCTGACTGAAACAGATCCCGAACTCGTCGTTGTGGCGACCCCAACGCACCAGCACATCGACGACGTCAGAACCCTTGTGAACCATGGCGCACCAAGAGCAATCCTGTGCGAGAAACCGCTTTCCCTGAACCGGGACGACGCCTCTTGCATCGTGTCGTTGTGCGATGAAAACGACGTTGACCTCTATGCCAATTACATTCGCAGGACAGATCCTGCTGTGCTGGAGATCAAGGCCCGGCTGGACAGCGGCAGGATTGCCAAACCCGTCAAGGGCGTCGCCTGGTACTCGAAGGGCTTCCTGCATAACTGTTCGCACTATTTTGACCTGATGAACTTCTGGTTGGGCGAGACCACGTCATACCGGGTCATCGATCCTGGGCGCCGTCTGCAGACCGGAGACAGCACACCGGACGTTCGCGTGGTCTTTGAGGACGGCAGCATCGACTTTCTGGCGGTCCGAGACCAACTGGCCGCCCACTCTGCAGCCGAGTTCCTTTCAGCTTCGGGTCGGCTCACGTATCAGAAGGGAGGCAATGAGGTCCTCTGGTATGCCGCCCCGAACGGCCCTCCCGACGGCAAGCCTGCCGGAACGCCTCCTGCCGCTGAACGGATCGAAGCCGGGCTCTCCAGATATCAGATGCATGTTGCTGAACAGCTGGCGAGCGCCTTGGATAACAAGCCAAACAATCTTTGCTCGGGCAAGGACGCTCTGAAAACACTCGAATGGATGTGCGCTATCAACGAGGACTGCCGCGAATGACCACCCCAGACGTTTTGGCGCTGCACGGCGGCGAACCGGCAATTGCCGCACCGTTCAGGAAATACAATTCAATTGGCGCGGAAGAAAAGGAGGCCGCCGTAAAGGTCATCGAAAGCGGTGTCTTGTCCCGGTTCATCGGGCGGGATGGCGGCGATGTTTACGGTGGCGACGTGGTTCGGGACTTTGAACGCCGGTGCGAAACATTCTTCGGTGCCAAGCACGCAATCACCGTGAACTCATGGACCTCCGGGCTGATCGCAGCCGTCGGGGCGATCGGCATCGAGCCGGGCGACGAGGTCATCGTCAGTCCCTGGACCATGAGCGCCAGTGCGACGGCGATTCTGCACTGGAATGCCATTCCGGTGTTTGCAGATATTGAAGAACAGACTTTTTGTCTCGACCCACAATCGGTGGAAGACAATATTACGCCCTACACAAAGGCCATCATGGCAGTCGATATTTTTGGCCAGTCGGCCAACATGCGGTCGATCATGGAGATCGCGAAACGTCACGGCCTTAAGGTCATATCGGATACCGCCCAGGCGCCCGGTGCGGTTTATCATGGGCGCAAGGCCGGCACGCTGGCGGATATTGGCGGCTACAGCCTTAACTATCACAAGCACATACACACCGGCGAAGGCGGCGTTATCGTCACTGACGACGACATTTTGGCCGAGAACTGCCGGATGATCCGCAACCACGCGGAAGCGGTCATGGAGGACCGGCCGGGATCGGATCTGGTGAACATGGTGGGATATAATTTCAGGCTTGGTGAAATCGAAAGCGCGATTGGTATCGAACAACTGAAGAAGCTGCCAGGACTGATCGAGACAAGGCAACAGGCCGCCGCCAGGCTGACCGAAGGCCTCGCCGATCTCAAAGGGTTACGGGTCCCTGCCGTGGAGGCCGGCTGCACGCATGTCTATTATGTTTACGCGATGATCCTCGACATCGCTGCGCTCGGCGTTCCGAAGGAGAAAATTGCAGCGGCCCTGCGCGCCGAAGGATTGACCAGCGTATCGACCAAATATGTGAACCTCCATCTCCTGCCCATGTATCAGCAGAAAACGGCCTACGGTTCAAACGGGTTTCCGTGGACGGCTGAGTTCAGCAGAAAAAACATCAGTTATGAAAAAGGCATCTGTCCGACTGCTGAGACATTGCAGGATACATCCTACATGGGATTCGGCATTTGCCATTACGAGCTTGATGACAATGATCTGGATCTCATCATTTCCGCATTCCGTAAGGTCTGGCGAAATCTGGACAAGCTCGTGTAGTTCCTGTTTGTTTCGGGCAAATGACACATGTCTTCGGTCGCTGCCCCGTTGACAGGATTTGATTGGCGTCACGGAAATGTCCGGCACAAACGCTGTTCTAAATTGCAAAGAAAGTTTCATCGGTACTGACAATGGCCCTGACTGATACAAAGACTGCACCGAATTCAGGCAACGATCTGTGGCAACGCGCCAAGAAGGTGATCCCGGGCGGCAACATGCTGCTGTCGAAACGCGCCGAGATGTTTCTTCCCGATCAATGGCCGGCCTATTACTCCAAAGCGAAGGGATGCAAGGTCTGGGACCTGGACGGTAACGAATTCACAGATATGTGCATCATGGGGATCGGCACCAACACTCTTGGATACGGTCACCCGGAGGTGGACGAGGCCGTTAGCGCTACCGTCACAGCTGGAAACATGTCCAGCCTGAACTGTCCGGAGGAGGTCTATCTTGCTGAACGGCTGGTGGCGCTGCACCCCTGGGCGGACATGGCCAAATTCGCCCGGTCAGGCGGCGAGGCCAACTCCATTGCGGTTCGCATAGCCCGTGCCGCCGCCGGCAAGGACAAGGTGGCAATCTGCGGGTATCACGGCTGGCACGACTGGTATCTGTCCGCGAACCTATCCGACGACAAGAACCTCGACGGCCACCTGCTCCCCGGTCTTGAACCGGCCGGCGTTCCAAGATCTCTGCGCGATACGGTTTACCCGTTCAGGTTCAATCAGTTCGACGAGCTCGAAGAGCTTTCCCGGCAGCACGATCTCGGTGTCATAAAAATGGAAGTCTCGCGTAACGTCCCACCCGAACCGGGATTCCTGCAAAGCGTCAGGCAGCTGGCAAGCGAAAAAGGGATCGTCCTGATCTTTGACGAGTGCACGTCGGGTTTCCGTGAGACGTTCGGAGGCTTGCACAAGAAGCATGGCGTCGAACCGGACATGGCGATCTTCGGCAAAGCCATGGGCAATGGCTATGCGGTGACCGCCGTGATCGGCCGGCGCAATGTCATGGAAGCGGCGCAGTCGTCGTTTATCAGCAGCACGTTCTGGACCGAGCGCATCGGGTCGACGGCGGCGTTGAAGACCATGGAGGTCATGGAGAAGATACGGTCCTGGGACCTGATATCGGAAACCGGCCGGACCATAAAAGCCGGATGGGAGGAATTGGCCCAAAACCACGGGCTGAACATTCGGGTTGCCGGCCTTTCCGCAATACCCAGTTTCTCGTTTTTGAGTCCGAATGCGCTGGCCTACAAGTCGCTCATTACCCAGGAAATGCTCGCCCGCGGCTACCTGGCCAGCAATCTGGTGTTCCCCTGCATTGACCATACGCCGGAGGTTCTCGACGGTTATTTCGGAAACATGGACGCCATATTCTCCTTGATCAAGGAATGCGAAGATGGAAGAGATGTGCACGGTCTGTTGAATGGCCCGGTCTGTCACGGCGGATTCAAGAGGCTGAACTAGGGTCTGTTGAGTATCAGGATTGTGGTGTCGGTTTCACCAGATTTGTTCAGTTTCGGGTCATGAGGAGGAAGGACATGGTTTCCATATTCGACGACGAATGGCACGAAAATGGGCGATTCTGGCGAAATCCCTTCGGG
>JAJFHD010000109.1 GCA_021775805.1 Alphaproteobacteria bacterium
TGAAGCGGTCGCACTGCTTACGCAGCGAGACGTGCTTCCGCATAGTTGTCGTTTGCAACTACTATAGTGGCCCGATATCGGCGGAACCATGCCGAGCGAAAACTTGCCCTTTACACCCTCGTCGATCCTATTTCGCCCCCAATGTACGACTGCAACGAGTGCAGATTGGTGGAGGCGCCGGGTACCGCCCCCGGGTCCGAATGGTTTATTACGACAGCCATTTATCGCCATAGCCGGACAAGCCGGCAGTCCTAATATAAGCATGAACAGGGTTTAAAAAAAGTGCTGTGTGTCGAACTGTCAAAATTGCCGAATCGCTATAGCGTTGCGCCATGTCTCAAACAGGCAAAATTCTCGACGAACCATCTCCGGATTCGTCCTCCTCGCCGCAGGAAATGTCATTTTTCAAGTGGAGCCCGGTTGCGACGGTGGGCTGGGCGATTCTCATCGGGATTGTCGTATTTCTGGGCGTCCTTGCAGCGATCTTTGCAATTGCGGCAGTCGAACTGACCTCGAACGGCGGCGACCTGGAGACCATGAGCGAAAGTGACATGGTCAGCGCCTTCACCACCGTAGCGGGCGACTATGTCGGTATTGTCACGGTATTGCAGGCGGTGTTGATCGTTGCGATGGTGTGGCTCCTGACCAGGCCAAAGGCCGGACTCAGCCGGGCGGTCATGCTCGCCCTTGCGCCGATCGGGTTCAAGCCATGCGCAAAGTGGACGTTGCTCATCTTCGTGTCGGTTTTCGTCCTGACCGAAATACCTCAACTGTTCGTGGATATCGGCCAGGAAGAGGCGCTCGAGTGGGTCAAGATTCTCCAGCCGGTATGGCTGGCGTTCGTTCTTCTGGTAGTCCTCGCACCACTGTCGGAGGAACTTCTGTTCAGGGGCTTCATTTACGGCGGTCTTTCGCGGTCGGTTCTGGGACCCGTCGGCACGATTCTGGTGACGGCGGCCGTCTGGACGCTGATTCATGTTCAGTACACCTGGCTGATCATGTCGCAGGTCTTTATCTATGGCGTGGTTTTCGGTATTGCACGGTGGAAGTCAGGGTCGTTGTGGCCACCGATCGTCGCTCATGCAATTATCAACCTGATCGCCGGTATCATGGCATTCTGGCCGGCCCAGGGCTGATTCGCACGAAGGGGTGCTCCATGCGCCAGTATCTAGATCTCATGCAAAGGGTCATGGACGACGGTTCGGAAAAGGGCGACCGGACCGGTACCGGCACGCGGAGCGTCTTTGGCCATCAGATGCGTTTTGACCTGGCAGATGGTTTCCCGATGCTGACGACCAAGAAGCTGCATCTGAAATCGATCATACATGAGCTGCTGTGGTTTTTGCGCGGCGATACCAATATTGCCTATCTCAATCAGAACGGCGTGCGCATCTGGGATGAATGGGCGGACGAGGACGGGAACCTTGGCCCGGTCTATGGCCAGCAATGGCGCTCGTGGCCATCAACCGGTGGCGAGATTGACCAGATTGCCAAGGTCATTGAGCAAATCAGGGAGACACCAAACTCCAGGCGCTTGATTGTGAGTGCCTGGAATCCAGCGGACGTTGACGAGATGGCGTTGCCGCCGTGCCATTGCCTGTTCCAGTTTTATGTCGCCGACGGCCGTTTGTCGTGCCAGCTCTATCAGCGCAGTTCCGACATCTTTCTGGGCGTGCCCTTCAACATTGCGTCCTATGCACTGTTGACCTTGATGGTAGCGCAGGTAACTGGGTACCGGCCCGGTGAGTTCGTCCATACGTCCGGTGACGCTCATCTGTATCTCAATCACCTGGACCAGGTGCAGGAACAGCTCGGGCGCCAGCCCCGACCATTGCCAAAGTTGACATTGAACGAAGACGTCACGGACATTTTTTCATTTGCCTACGAGGATTTTTTGCTGACCGAGTACGATCCCCATCCGCATATTGCCGCGACCGTGTCGGTGTGAACCAGCAAAGGGCGACGTGCGCATGATCATCTCACTTGTCGTTGCGGTTGCCCGCAACAGCGTCATCGGCGATGCCGGGTCCATGCCCTGGCGGATGCCGTCGGACCTGAAATATTTCAAGCGGATTACCATGGGCAAACCGGTGGTCATGGGCCGGAAGACATTCGACTCCATTGGCCGGCCGTTGCCGGGACGGCCCAATGTTGTGGTTACACGGCGCAGCGACTTTGCGGCTGACGGCGTCGTCGTAGCGGGAAGCGTCGAGGAAGGCCTCGGTGAAGCGGCCAGACTGGCAACCGGATTGGCGGTCGATGAAATCATGGTGATCGGTGGCGGTGAAATCTATCGCCAGGCCCTGGACCGCGCGCATCGGGTCTATCTGACAGAACTGTCGCTGGACGTGAAAGGCGATACCCGGTTCCCTGAGCTGGACGACGACCTGTGGCGAGAGACCGCACGGGAGACTCATCCAGCCGGAGAGGGTGACAGTGCTGATTATGCATTTGTCATTTACGAACGGCGAAACCTATCTTGTGGCTGAAGTGGCGCCGGGCTTGATTTGACGGGCAACTCCCGTCTTAAGTGGTCACACACCAGCGGAAACAATTCGAGAGCCCCATGTCTGACACCCCTCCTGTCTACAGTTCCACACTCGACGCCATCGGCAACACGCCGCTGCATGAAGTCACGCGTATCGATACCGGCCCGTGCCGCCTGTTTTTGAAGCTGGAAAACCAGAATCCCGGCGGATCGATCAAGGACCGGATCGGCCGGTCGATGATCGAGGCAGCCGAAGCATCCGGAGACCTTTTGCCGGGCGGTACCATGATCGAGGCGACGGCAGGAAACACCGGGTTGGGGCTGGCGCTGACGGCGGCGCAGAAGGGCTACCGGCTGGTCATCGTCGTGCCCGACAAGATGGCGCAGGAGAAGATCTTTCACCTCCGTGCCCTTGGGGCCGAGGTCGTCAACACACGGTCGGATGTCGGCAAGGGACACCCGGAATACTATCAAGACATGGCCGAGCGGCTGGCGCGCGAGAACGGGTACTTCTACGTCAACCAGTTCGACAACGAAGCCAATCCCCTGGCTCATGAGACGACAACCGGACCAGAAATTCTGGCCCAGTGTGCAAGCGTGGGCCTGACGCCGGATGCAGTGGTTTGCGGTGTCGGTTCCGGTGGCACGATCACCGGCCTGTCAAGGTATTTCGAGCGGACCAACCCGGCAACCCAGATGATCCTGGCCGATCCTGAAGGGTCGATCCTTGCCCACTACATAGATACCGGCGAAATCAGCGAAGATGTCGGGTCGTGGGTGGTGGAAGGCATTGGCGAGGACTTCCTGCCACCGGTTGCCGATTTTTCGAACGTGAAGACGGCCTATACGGTGAGCGATACCGAGGCCATGGAAACCGCGCGGCTTTTGTTGAGAAAAGAAGGCGTACTGGCCGGGTCTTCGTCAGGAACCCTGATCGCTGCCGCACTTCGGTTCGCACGGGCCCAGACCACACCAAAGACGGTCGTGACCTTCGTCTGCGACAGCGGCAACAAGTATCTGTCGAAGATGTACAACGATTTCTGGATGGCCGATAATGGTTTCATCACTCTGCCGGTCAAGGGCGATCTGCGCGACCTGATCTCGCGCAAACATGCGGAAGGCCACACCGTGACGATCAAGCCATCGACACCACTTGGCGAGGCCTACCGGCAGATGAAGCTGTTCGACATCTCCCAACTGCCGGTGCTCGAAGATGACCGGATTGTGGGTCTTCTGGATGAAGAGGACCTCCTGCTTTACGTCTACGAGCGCAAAGGAAAATTCGAGGGCGAGACACGCGATATCATGACCACGGATCTGCGGCTGGTGGATGCATCCGAAAGCATGGATCGTTTGCTTGGAATCCTCACCCGCGGCATGGTGGCGCCGATCATCCATGACGGACGGTTTCAGGGACTGGTTACGAAAATCGACGTGCTCAATCACCTGCGCCTTGCGGAAAGCGGCAACTGACTTCATATAGCGAAGTAATCCTTCACTCTCTCAAGCGAGACAATCCAGATGAAAAAGAACCGTCAGGGCTTTGCGACCCGTGCGATCCACGCCGGTCAGTTTCCCGACCCCACAACCGGTGCGATCATGACTCCGATTTATGCGTCGTCGACATATGTCCAGGAAAGCCCAGGTGTCCACAAAGGCTATGAATACAGCCGGTCGGGCAATCCAACCCGCAAAGCGCTTGAGGACTGTATCGCCGATCTTGAAAACGGCGTTCAGGGCTATGCGTTCGGCTCAGGCCTGGGCGCGACCAGCACGATCCTCGAACTGCTGGATTCAGGTGACCATGTGATTGCCGGCGACGATCTGTACGGCGGAACCTACCGGTTGTTTGAGAATGTCAGAGTGCGGTCCGCGGGGCTGTCTTTCACGTTTTCCGACTTTTCGGATCTCGGTGCGGTAGAAGCCGCGATTACGCCCAAAACAAAAATGATCTGGGTAGAGTCGCCGACCAATCCACTTCTCAAGGTCTTTGACTTGGAAGCCATCGCTCAGCTTGCCCGCAAGCACAATCTGATCGCCGTTTGCGACAACACGTTCTGCAGCCCCTGGGTGCAGCGGCCAATCGATTGGGGTTTCGACATCGTCATGCATTCGGCAACCAAGTACCTCAACGGTCACTCCGATGTGGTGCTGGGCATTGCCGTGGTATCAGGAGAGACGCCGCACAAGGACATTGCCGAACGGCTGGCTTATCTGCACAACGCCGCCGGTGCCGTGACAGGTCCGTTCGACTCCTTCTTTGTGTTGCGCTCACTCAAGACCCTGCCGCTTCGCATGGAACGCCACTGCGAAAATGCCATGGCGGTTGCGAAATACCTGGAAGGCCATGACAAGGTCTCAAAGGTCTACTATCCGGGACTGGCTTCCCATCCACAGCATGCCCTGGCGACCAAACAGATGAACCGGTACGGCGGCATGGTGACGGCCGTGATTGACGGCGGTCTAGATCCGGCACGGCGCTTTCTCGAACGCTGTCAGGTCTTTTCACTCGCCGAAAGTCTAGGTGGCGTGGAAAGCCTGGTGGAACACCCGGCAATCATGACGCATGCGTCAATTCCTGCCGAGATCCGGGCGTCATTGGGTATTGACGACGGTCTGGTCCGCCTGTCGGCAGGCGTAGAGGATATCGACGATCTCATCGCCGATCTGGAATTTGCCTTGAGCTGAGCGCAACTGGCATCATTCTCGGATCAAGCGACCTCAGTCTCGCGGTGCTCAACAGTGTTGTAGGCCAGATATTTGCGCTGCGTGGAAATCTGGTCGGCCAAGAATTTGGCATCGTGCCAGACGCCCCAGATAAATGAGGATCCCCGTCGTGATTGCCACGGCAGTCCCAGGAAATAGACGCCTGGCTCAGCGGAAACACCACGCTGATGCTTCGGCTTTCCGTTATCGTCGAAGGCATCAACATTCAACCAACTGTAATCGACAGCGAAGCCTGTTGCCCAGATGATTGTGGTGATCCCTGCCTCAGCCAGGTCGACCTGGAGAATCGGATCGGTAATGCACTGTGTGTCTTGCACCCGAGTTCGGGCTTCGGGTTCCTCCGGCAAGTCGAGACCGTTGCGGGCAATGTAAGCATCGGCTTCGTCCAGAAGCGAGAGGTAGTTTGCATCGCCGTGGTCCAGATTGTCGCCCAAATCGGCGGCGAAGCGGACTACGCCGTCATTAAACGATTCCGTGCGGCCAACGAGCGTCATTCCCTGTGCTGCAAGCCGCCGGAAGTCGATCGTGCGACCGCCGCGTGCGCCGCTGACCGAGATCGTGACATGCTCCGTGCCCGGTTCGAGAGCGCTGGCGTCCCACTTGCCGAGAACCCCCAGCCACCAGACAAAATCTCGCTGACGATAGCTTCTTGGCGGCCGGTCATGAGGGCCGACAGAGAGATAGACAGACTTGCCTGATTGCATGAGTTCATCGGCAATTTGCACGCCTGAAGAACCCGCGCCGACAACCAGAACGGCACCGTCCGGCAACTGGCCGGGATTGCGGTAGGCACTGGAATGTATTTGCTGGATATCCGTGTTGTCCGGAACCACCGCCGGGATGACCGGGCGCTGGAAAGGACCTGTGGCGGCCACTATGGCGTTGGCTTCAATCACGCCGTCTGATGTCTCGATGCGGAAGCCAGGCCGTCCCACAATTCTTTGCACTTCCTTCACCTCCACACCGCACCGGATGGGGGCGTCGATCTGTTTTGCATAGGCGACGAAGTAGTCGGCAACGGCTTCCTTGGGCGCGAAGGCGTCGGGCCCGACGTCGGAGAATTCCATTCCCGGAAACCGATCATGCCAGGCCGGGCCATTGGCAACCAAAGAGTCCCATCGTTCCGAGCGCCAGCGTTCGGCAATCCTGTGTCGCTCCAGAACAAGGTGTGGCACTCCGCTGTTGCTCAGGTGTTCGCTCATGGCCAAGCCTGCCTGACCGCCGCCAACAACAAGCGTATCAACTTTTTCAACTGACATTTCCGAGTCCCTTTCTCACTGCCCCTGATATTTGACCAGACGGCTGCTCAAAGTTGCGTGTTGGGATTATTCTGCATCAGGGGAGTGGTTTTGGAAATTGTTCTTTTTCGATCCATTGAATAGAAAAAACAGATCCAATGAAATGCCCTAACACCTCTCTCGCCATTGCCGGGAAATCCGGGCTTGCGCACCCTCTGGATGGCTGCCAAAATCCGCCGCGACTCAATACAAGAACCTGAGGAGGGGTCAAAAATGGATGTTCGTGCGGCCTTGGCTTTGGAAGCCGGCAAACCACTTGAAATCGATACAGTGCAACTTGAAGGGCCGAGAGAGGGCGAGGTCCTGGTTGAGGTCAAGGCGACTGGTATCTGTCATACGGACGCTTTTACGCTTTCCGGCGAAGATCCCGAGGGTGCGTTTCCAACTATTCTGGGGCACGAAGGCGCCGGCGTAGTCGTGGAAACAGGACCGGGGGTCAGGTCCGTCGAAGTCGGCGACCACGTGATTCCGCTGTACACACCCGAGTGCCGGGAGTGTGATTACTGCCTGAACCCCAAGACCAATCTTTGCCAGAAGATTCGCGTGACCCAGGGCCAGGGCGTCATGCCCGACGGCACCAGCCGGTTTACTTACAAGGGACAAAAAGTCCTGCACTATATGGGTTGTTCGACCTTTGCGAATTACACAGTTTTGCCCGAAATTGCACTCGCAAAAGTCCGCAAGGACGCGCCGTTCGACAAAATCTGTTACATCGGTTGTGGCGTCACCACTGGTGTGGGTGCCGTGATTAATACTGCGAAAGTCGAGCCTGGTTCCAATGTGGTCGTGTTCGGTCTGGGCGGAATTGGTCTCAATGTCATTCAGGGTGCGAAACTCGTCGGCGCGAACAAGATCGTCGGGGTCGATCTCAACCCGGCCCGTGAAGCCCTGGGCCGCCAGTTCGGCATGACAGACTTTGTCAATCCGAAAGACATCGACGGCGACCTGGTCGGACATCTGGTCGAGCTCACCGACGGTGGTGCGGATTACAGTTTTGAATGTATCGGCAATGTGCAGACCATGCGCATGGCATTGGAGTGCTGTCACAAGGGATGGGGTGAGTCGATCATCATCGGTGTAGCCGGCGCCGGCCAGGAAATCTCTACCCGGCCGTTCCAACTGGTTACCGGACGAAGCTGGCGTGGGACCGCGTTCGGCGGTGCGAGTGGGCGGACGGACGTTCCCAAGATTGTCGACTGGTACATGGACAGCAAGATCGATATCGACAATCTGATCACCCATACGATGCCTCTGGAAGAAATCAACCACGCGTTCCATCTCATGCACGAAGGCGAGAGCATTCGATCCGTCGTTGTGTTCTGAGGCAAAACCCACATGGAACAAGTATCAGCCGTAAAGTGTTTTGGCGGCTCTCAACAGCAGTGGACCCATCAGTCCACCGCTGTCGGCTGCCAGATGCGGTTTTCGATTTTCCTGCCGCCGCAAGCCCAAAGTGGACCGGTTCCGGTGCTCTACTGGTTGTCCGGCCTGACGTGCACGGACGAAAATTTCGTCACCAAGGCCGGCGCGCAGAGATTTGCAGCCGAGACCGGCGTTGCGATCGTGGCGCCCGATACAAGCCCCAGAGGCGAGGGCGTGCCGGACGATCCGGAAGGCGCGTATGATTTCGGCCTGGGGGCCGGATTTTACGTGAATGCGACCCAGGAACCCTGGTCGAAGCATTACCGGATGTACGACTACATTGTCGACGAGTTGCCCGGCATTGTGGCTGAGAATTTCGATGTCGATGCACCCCGGGCCGGAATATTTGGCCATTCGATGGGGGGGCATGGTGCCCTGACCATTGGATTGCGGAATCCCGACCGGTTTCGTTCGATTTCTGCTTTCTCACCGATCTGTTCACCGTTGAACTGCCCGTGGGGCGAAAAAGCGCTTGGTGGGTATCTAGGGAATGATCGAGATGCCTGGGCTAACCACGATGCCTGCGCCCTGGTGGGCAAAGCGGCGGTCAAGACTCCGCTACTGGTCGACCAGGGAGATGCGGACGGGTTTCTTCAAGAGCAACTGAAACCGGAATTGCTCGAAACGGCCTGTGCTGCCAATCAGCATCCGCTCACGCTGCGGATGCAGCCTGGTTATGACCACAGCTACTACTTCATTGCGTCCTTTGTCGGCGATCACGTGAAGCACCACGCCCAGGCGCTTGGTGCATAGTAGCCAACAGAATTTTTGAGGTCGGCAGGACCGGCACAAGGAGCGTAATGTGTACAAGTTGATTGGCAGTCCCAAGACGCGGGCGTTCAGGGTTCTGTGGATGATTGAGGAACTCGGGCTGGAATGCGAACTGGAAAACGTTCCACCACGCTCCGACCCGGCCGTCGCTGCGAATCCTTCGGGCAAGATCCCGTCATTTTCCGATGACGGCACCATCATCATCGATTCAACAGCGATCATCCAGTACCTCGCGGACAAGCACGGTCAACTTACCTTCAAGGCCGGAACTCTCGAACGGGCTCACCAGGACAGTTTCACCCAGTTCGGGCTCGACGACATGGACGGCATCTTGTGGACGGCTGCAAAACACACCTTCATTTTCCCCGAAGAGAAACGAGCGGCAGGCGCGGTGGACGCCTGTATCTGGGACTTCAACAATGCCATGTCGGTCTTTGGAAAACGACTTGGGAGCAATCAATTCGTAATGGGCGACGTCTTCACGGTTCCCGATATCGTTATCGGACACTGCGCTGGCTGGGCGTCCAACATGGGAATCGATTGGCCGGAAGGTGCGGTTTCGGATTACTTTGAGCGGGTTCGCTCTCGTCCCGCATTCCGGAAAGCCTGGGAGATCCGGGAGAACGCATGATTTTCTCTTGCGTCTTTTCGCCAAGTTGCCGCCAATGGGGCTCTTGATCGAAAAGATGCCCGGATTGCAGTGTTATGGCTAACGGGAATAAATGCCGCCGCCGGTTCCTTTTTCTATTGAATTATTGCCTGCGCGCTCCAAATTGACTTGGAAGGACCGATTTCGGTGGGAGTCGGGGCACGACGCGCGTTGCCTGCGGCTTAGGAGTGGTCTATATCCCTCATGATTCTCATGACCTGAAGGGGTTGGTGTTGTTTTTCCCTTGGTGGTCGTAACAACGAATTTTACCGGCATCACCGATGCCGAGGTGGAAGAAAGGAATGGGTCTTAATGCCCTGGAGTAATCAAAGTGGCGGCGGGGACGGCGGAAATCGCGGACCTTGGGGGCAAAGAGGCCCTACAGGCGGCGGCCAGACGCCACCTGATCTTGAAGAAATTCTCAAACGCGGCCAGGACCGCTTGAAAGGCATATTGCCGGGCGGGTCGCTTGGCGGCACAGGCATTATCATCGCTATTCTAGCGATTGCCGTTCTGTGGCTGGCCAGCGGGTTTTACCGGGTTCTGACAGATGAGCAGGGTGTTGTCCTGCGGTTCGGCAAATTTACGACCCTGACCCAACCGGGTCTGAACTATCATCTGCCTTATCCGATCGAAACAGCACTCACTCCGAAAGTGACCAAGGTCAACCGTGTCGATATCGGCTTGCGGACAAGCGGTGACGACGGGCGGACACGCCGGGCAACGGTTGCCCGGGATGTGCCCGAGGAAAGCCTGATGCTGACCGGCGACGAAAACATCGTCGATGTGGATTTCTCCGTATTCTGGGTCATCAAGGATGCCGGCGCCTATCTGTTCAACATCCAGAATCCAGCGGGAACTGTGAAGGCCGTTGCAGAGAGTTCAATGCGTGAAATCATTGGACAAAGCGACATTCAGCCGATCCTGACACAGGCTCGTCAAAAGACGGAAACGGCCGTGCAGGAACTTATGCAGAGTACCTTGGACGAGTACAAATCGGGAATTGAGATTACGCAGGTTCAGCTTCAGAAGGTTGATCCGCCGACGCAGGTTATCGATTCCTTCCGGGACGTTCAGGCCGCGAAGGCGGACCAGGAACGGTTGAGCAACGAGGCGGAAGCGTATTCCAACAAGGTTATTCCAGAAGCCCGCGGTGATGCGGCGCGTATTCTGCAGGCAGCCGAAGCCTACAAACAGCAGACAATCGCAGAAGCCCAAGGCCAGGCAGCCCGTTTTCTCTCGGTCTTTTCCGAGTACCAGAAGGCACCGGATATTACCCGCGAACGCCTGTTCCTTGAAACGATCGAACGCGTATTCGAAGGCAAGAAAAAAATCATTATCGACAAGAGCGTGGGCGGTCAGCAAGGCGTCGTGCCTTACCTGCCGCTCAATGAACTGACCAAGAAAGGAGGCCAGCAATGAATAAGTCCTATCTCGTAGCCCTCCTGGTCGTTCTCGGTGTTGGTGCCTTTATTGTCTTCAACTCAGCGTTCACGATTTTTCAGACCCAGCAGGCAATCGTCTTTCAGTTCGGTGATCCCAAGCGGGTGATCAAGGAAGCCGGTCTTTATTTCAAGATGCCATTCATCCAGAACGTGAGTTATCTGGACAAACGCATCCTTGATCTTGATTCTCCGGCTCAGGAAGTCATTGCATCGGATCAAAAACGTCTGGTCGTCGATGCCTTCGCCCGCTTCTCCATCTCCGATCCCTTGAAGTTCTATCAGTCGGTTGGCAACGAACAGGTCGCACAGTCACGCATGGCGACGGTTTTGAACTCGGCCGTCAGACGTGTACTTGGCGATTCCAGTTTTTCCGCCCTGGTGCGCGACAGCCGGTCCGACCTCATGCGCAAGATTACCGTCCAGGTAAACTCCGAGGCCAACAAGTTCGGCATTCAGGTGGTCGATGTGAAGATTCGCCGCGCTGACCTGCCGCAAGCCAACTCGGAGGCGATTTACCGCCGGATGCAAACGGAACGTCAGCGTGAAGCATCAGAACTGCGTGCGCAAGGGCAGGAGCAGTCTCAGCGCATCAAATCCCGGGCAGACAGGGAAGTGACGGTTATCAAGGCCGAAGCAACGAGAGACTCTGAAAAACTCCGGGGTGAAGGCGACGCACAGCGCAACAATATCTTTGCGGATGCCTATGGTCGGGATGCGGATTTCTTTATCTTTTATCGATCCATGCAGGCGTACGAAAGAAGCCTCGCGGGCGATGATACGTCACTGGTGCTGACACCGGATTCCGACTTCTTCCGGTTCTTCAACGGTTCGAAAGGCAGAGCTGCGCCGGAATGACCGACCTGATGGTTGGGATCGGTCTGGTCCTGGTGATAGAGGGTGTGATTTATGCAGCGGCACCGTCAGCGATGAAACGCATGATGGCGCAGTTGTTCGACATGCCTGACCAGAACCTGCGGTTTGCGGGCGGTGTGTCGGTGGCGTTTGGCGTTCTGATTGTATGGCTGGTGCGAGGATGATCAACACCGGTCACGGTAATCTCAGTGGCTGTGAGCCTTATTATGCCCATAATGCCCTGAAATTTGAAGTTGAGGGAAACGCAAGACCCAATGAGGAACCCAGACGGGAACCTCGGACGTCTCGAATTCCCAGCAAGCGAGGAGAACGGTTTTGAACGTGCAGAGACATAGAGCCTCTCGATCGGTGACCCAGGCAGCGCAAACCCCGTCATTGCCGCGGATCGCCTTTATCCTGAGCATGGTCGTAGGCATTTCGCTCATAATGATGATGTATGCCGCCAGCCAGGCCCGTGCGCAAGGTCCGCAATCGGTGGCCGATCTGGCAGAACGGTTGTCAGACGCTGTTGTCAACATTTCAACGGCACAGAACGTTTCCAGCGACAAGACCGTGCCGTTGCCGTCATTGCCGCCGGGATCGCCGTTCCAGGACTTTTTTGAAGAGTTTCTCGAACGCCAACAACGGGGAAATCAACCCAAGCGGCCGCGCAAGGTTCAGTCTCTGGGATCGGGCTTCGTGATCGATCCATCGGGCATCATCATTACAAACAACCATGTGATCGCCGACGCTGACGAGATTGAGGCCAACTTCGTCGACGGCACGAAGCTCAAGGCCGAGGTCATCGGACGGGATCCCAAGATCGATATAGCGGTTTTGAAGGTCAAGCCGGAGAAACCGCTCACGGCTGTTCCGTTCGGCGATTCAAACAAGATCCGTGTCGGCGACTGGGTCATGGCAATCGGTAATCCGTTCGGCCTTGGTGGCACGGTCACGGTCGGTATCGTCTCGGCGAGAAACCGGGACATCAACTCCGGTCCCTATGACGACTTCATCCAGACCGATGCAGCAATCAACCGGGGCAATTCCGGCGGACCGCTGTTCAACATGCAGGGCGAAGTGATCGGCGTGAACACGGCGATTATTTCACCGTCCGGCGGATCGATCGGTATCGGCTTTTCTGTGCCGTCTGCAACTGCTGCTCCGGTTGTTGAACAGCTCCAGAAGTTTGGTGAAACCAGGCGTGGATGGCTTGGCGTCAGAATTCAGACTGTTACCGACGAAATTGCCGAAAGCCTGGGGCTGGAGTCCAAGAAGGGTGCGCTCGTCGCCGATATCACCAAAGGCGGGCCGGCGGGACCCGCCGGCATCAAGGCGGGAGACATCGTTTTGTCGTTCGATGGCAAGGATGTGCCAGACATGAGGAGCCTGCCTCGGCTGGTGGCAGATACATCACCGGGCAAAGAAGTCAAGGTTGTCGTCTTGCGAAAAGGCAAGGAGGTCACCCTTGATGTGACGGTGGGCCGTCTCGAAGAAGGTGAAAAACTGATTGCGAAAAAGGACGCTTCGGACAAGAAGGTTTCTGAAGAGAAATCCGTCATTGGTCTCAAGCTGTCTGAAATAACCCGGGAATTGCGGCGCAAATACAAGATCGACAAGGCAGTGACCGGCGTAATCGTGACCGGCGTCGACAGCGGCAGCGAAGCGGCAGAAAAACGCATCCAGGCCGGCGAAGTCGTGGTTGAAGTCAATCAGGAGGAAGTCAAGACACCCCAGGACGTGATTGACCGTATCGAAGACGTCCGGAAGTCGGGCCGTGGGTCGGTTCTTCTGACAGTGTCCAAACCGGACGGCGAATTACGATTTACACCGGTGAAGGTTTCCAAATAGGGATCCTCCTCACATCGGAGATTTTAAACGGGGCGTTGTTCGGCGCCCCGTTTCTTATTGAGAAAACTCATCCAACCGGTATCCCTGCAGGTAGAGCAGGGCGGTCAGGTCGCTGTGGACGATACTGACGTCAGCGCAGGCCGCGACCATCGGTTTGGCTTTGAATCCGACGCCCATTCCAGCCGCACCGATCATGTCGAGATCGTTGGCGCCATCGCCAACCGCAAGAACATCGGCTGAAGTAATGCCCAACCGTTGCGTGAACTCGTTGAGAGCGTCCAATTTTGCTTCGCGGGCCAAGACCGGTTCGCCGACCTGTCCGCTCAGCAGGTCGCCGTCAAAAAGGAGTTCGTTGGCACGATTTTCTTCAAACCCCACCTGTTGGGCGACGCGCTGGGTGAAATAGGTGAAGCCGCCGGATACCAAGGCTGTGTAGGCCCCGTGGCGCTGCATGGTCCGAACCAGGGTCCGCGCGCCGGGCCGGATCGTAATCTGGTGCTCGAAGACATCTGCCAACGCGTCACCGTGAAGGCCCTTGAGAAACGACACGCGATGCTTCAGGGCCTCGCCGAACTCCAGTTCGCCGCGCATGGTGCGTTCGGTAATGGCGGCGACTTCGTCGCCTTTGCCGCAGGCGGCGGCCACTTCGTCGATGCACTCCTGGTCAATAATCGTGGAGTCCATGTCGGCAATGAGAACCCGTTTGCGGCGGTTTGAGTCTTCCTGAACAGCGACATCACAGGGCAATCCCGATACCTGATCAACGGCAGCCTGTTTCAGGCCGGCCAGGACGCCCCTGTAGTTGTCGACGTGAATGTCGCATGCGACGTTTGAAGCCAGCCACCGGATCGACGGTGTCCCCGGCAGTCCTGCCGCGACCTCCGCCACCCCGTCTTGTGATAGCGGGTGTAGGGTGTCCGTTGAAATCAGGGTGACGACGAATTGGTTCATGACAAACTTGAGCGCCCGCTCTTGATATGCTTGTTGTGGGACATGACAGTGACAGAGTCTGACACAGGCACAGAACCGTTCAAACCGGGGAATAATGCGTTGATGGTCCTTATTGCAGGACCAACGGCATCGGGCAAGTCCGCGGTTGCGATGGCGCTCGCAAGCGAACTCAACGGTGTCATTGTCAATGCCGACTCCATGCAGCTTTATCGTGACTTGAACATCCTTTCGGCTCGCCCTTCAATCTCCGATGAGGCGGCGGTCCCCCACCGACTCTACGGAACGGTTGATGGAGCGGAGGCCTATTCCGTCGGCAAGTGGCTGGATGCCGCAGAGGATGAGATTTCGAACATCATGAATGCCGGCCAGGTGCCGGTCATTACCGGCGGGACCGGCCTCTATTTTCGGGCACTGGAGAACGGGCTCACGGCAATCCCGGATATCCCCGCCGGCATCCGGGAGAAGTGGCGCAGCCGGATGGATGCGGAAGGCCCACGGGCACTGCACAAGGCGCTCCGTCTCGTTGACGGCGAGGCAGCCGCAACAATCAAGCCGGGCGACCGGCAACGCATCGTCAGGGCCCTGGAGGTTTATGACGCCACCGGCCGGACGATTGCGGCGTGGCAGCGGGAAACGGGACAGGGGCGTGTGAAACCCGACTGTGAGGTTATCCGGATATGCGTGACCCTCGACCGGGCGGAATTGTATCAACGGTGCGATGCCAGATTTAAGACAATGATTGAAATGGGCGCCCTTGACGAAGTTGCACAACTCGTAGCCAGGGGCCTGGACGAAAACCTGCCGGTGATGAAGGCTGTCGGCGTTCGGCAGCTGGCGGCGTATCTGAGAGGGGAAACTGACCTTGAATCGGCAATTGCCGATGCTCAGATGTGGACCCGGCGCTACGCCAAACGACAGTTGACGTGGCAGCGAGGTAATATGATTTCGTGGATAAGCCTTTCTGCGCATGATATGGAAAGAAATGGATCAGATTTATTGTCATTTCTTCGCGATAAAGAGTTGACCGGATCGCCCTGAAACGATAGGGTTCGCCGCCTTTGGCCAGATTTTCCCTATAAAATCAGCGCAAATGGGCAAATTTTGACAAAATTGACAGTCTATACAAACGGACGATGGAAAGGTTCTGTACGATGGCGCAGCAAATGACTGGTGCGGAAATCACACTCAAGGCGCTGGTTGACCAGGGCGTGGATGTTATTTTCGGGTATCCGGGCGGCGCAGTGCTCCCCATCTACGATCAGATCTTCAAGCAGAATCAGATCCGACACATTCTTGTCCGCCACGAACAGGGCGCGGTACATGCCGCAGAAGGGTATGCGCGTTCGACCGGCAAGCCCGGTGTCGTTCTTGTGACGTCCGGGCCAGGCGCAACCAACGCGGTTACCGGCCTCACGGATGCCTTGATGGATTCAATTCCAATCGTCTGCCTTACCGGCCAGGTTGCCACCCATCTGATAGGCAATGACGCGTTCCAGGAAGCTGATGTCGTCGGCATCACGCGCCCATGCACGAAACACAATTACCTGGTTAAGGATCCCGATGACCTATCGCGGGTTCTGCACGAAGCGTTTTACGTGGCGGCCAATGGGCGCCCGGGTCCGGTTGTCGTGGACATTCCCAAGGATGTTCAGTTTGCGAAAGGCAAGTACAGCGGCCCCAACAATGTTGCACATAAAACCTACAGACCACGCGTCAAAGGCGACCAGAATGCGATCCGGGCGGCGGTAGAACTGATTGCCAACGCCAAGCGGCCGATATTCTATACCGGCGGCGGCATCATCAACTCCGGTCCGGATGCGAGCCGTTTGTTGCGGGACTTTGTCCGCATGACGGGATACCCGTTGACGTCGACACTGATGGGCCTGGGTGCCTATCCGGCAGCCGATCCCCAGTGGCTGGGAATGCTGGGCATGCATGGCACGTACGAGGCCAATCATGCGATGCACGACTGCGATGTCATGATCAACCTCGGGGCACGTTTCGACGACCGTATCACAGGGCGTATCAATGCCTTCTCGCCCGGGTCGACGAAAATCCACGTTGATATCGACCCCTCGTCGATCAACAAGAACATTAGGGTCGACATCCCGATCATCGGCGATTGCGCCCATGTGCTGGAAGACATGATCCGGATCTGGAAAGCGCGGTCGAGCCAGCCCGACAAGGCAGCCCTGGAGAGCTGGTGGCGGCAGATCGATGCCTGGCGGGGCAGGGACTGTCTCAAGTACAAGAACCGCGACGATGTAATCATGCCGCAATATGCGATCCAGCGGCTGTACGAACTGACCAAGGACCGCGACACCTACATATCGACGGAAGTCGGCCAGCACCAGATGTGGGCGGCCCAGTACTACAACTTTGAAGAACCCAACCGGTGGATGACATCCGGGGGGCTGGGAACCATGGGTTACGGGTTGCCGGCTGCTGTCGGCATCCAGCTTGCCCATCCGGACTCCCTCGTCATTGATATTGCGGGCGAGGCGTCAGTGCAGATGACCATGCAGGAGATGTCGACGGCGATACAATACCGGCTGCCGATCAAGATCTTCATCCTCAACAACGAATATATGGGCATGGTGCGGCAATGGCAGGAGCTGTTGCATGGCGGCCGGTACTCCGAGAGTTACTCGGAAGCCCTGCCCGATTTCGTGAAACTTGCCGAAGCCTATGGCGGGGTCGGCATCCGGGCGCAGAAGCCTGACGAGCTTGACGATGCGATCAACGAAATGATTTCGGTCGATGCCCCGGTGCTGTTCGACTGTGTCGTCGATAAGACGGCCAACTGTTTCCCGATGATCCCGTCGGGCAAGGCCCACAATGAAATGCTTCTCGGTGACGAGGACGAAGACTCCGAAGTCTCCGAAGCAGGCAAGGTACTGGTTTAGCGAACAGAATTAACTGCGATTTTGACGTCGGTATTGTCGGGGCTGTCGATCGAAAACGGCACCAGACCTTGCGGACGCCCGGAAAGTTGGAACGATCATGAAAGAAGACCAAACAGTCGAGCGGCATACGATGTCGATTCTGGTGGACAACGAAGCCGGCGTACTGGCGCGGGTCATCGGCCTCTTCTCGGGGCGGGGATACAACATCGACTCCCTGACGGTAACGGAAGTCGATATCGAGGACCACGTGTCAAGGATCACGATCGTCACGACCGGAACACCGATGGTGATCGAACAGATCAAGGCTCAGCTGGAACGGCTGGTGCCGATTCACTCGGTCGTCGACCTTACGGTCGCCGGACGCTCTCTTGAGCGCGAGTTGGCTCTGGTCAAAGTGTCAGGGACAGGCGAAAAGCGGGTCGAAGCTTTGCGTCTGTCAGACGCTTTTCGGGCTCGCGTGGTCGATGCCACCAACGATTCATTTGTTTTCGAGCTGACGGGGGCGCCCGACAAGATCAATGCCTTCGTCAGGTTGATGGAGGGTCTCGGTCTCGTTGAAGTGTCGCGTACCGGCGTGGCGGCCATTTCGCGCGGTGCGGAGGGCATGGCGCACTAGCATTTGCCCGTTCTATTCGTGTTTCTACTTGTTTTCTGGGGTTCACTCTCTATTTTCACCGCCGAACATCGGCAATCAATCGATCCAATTTGACTAGTTCGCTATACGACCGGTTCGGTCAGGAAGGGATAATACAATGCGCGTTTATTATGACAGAGATGCCGACATCAATCTCATAAAGGGCAAGAAGATTGCCGTTGTCGGTTATGGCAGCCAGGGACATGCACACACCCTCAATCTGCGTGATTCAGGCGCCGGCGAACTCGCCGTCGCGCTTCGCAAGGGGTCGGGGTCGGCGAAAAAGGCAGAAGCCGAAGGCATCCAGGTCATGGAAGTTGCTGACGCGGCGCGCTGGGCCGACGTCATCATGATGCTGACGCCCGATGAACTGCAGTCGGAAATCTATAACGATCACCTGGTCGGCAACATGAAGGAAGGCGCGGCGTTGCTGTTCGCGCATGGGCTGAATGTGCATTTCAACCTGATTGAGCCGCGCGCCGATATCGACGTGCTGATGGTCGCGCCCAAAGGGCCCGGTCACACTGTGCGCAGCGAATATCAGCGGGGTGCCGGTGTCCCTTGTCTGGTGGCCATCCATCAGGACTCTTCGGGCAATGCCCATGACATCGGGCTTTCTTATGCATCCGCTATTGGCGGTGGCCGTGCCGGCATCATCGAGACCACGTTCCGCGAGGAATGCGAAACCGATCTTTTCGGCGAACAGGTCGTTCTGTGCGGCGGTCTGGTAGAACTGATCCGTGCCGGTTTCGAAACCCTGGTGGAAGCCGGCTATGCGCCGGAAATGGCCTATTTCGAATGCTTGCACGAAGTCAAGCTGATCGTCGACCTGATCTATGAAGGCGGCATCGCCAACATGAACTATTCGATTTCCAACACGGCAGAATATGGCGAGTACGTCACCGGCCCGCGGATCGTGACCAGTGAGACCAAGGCTGAAATGAAACGGGTTCTCGACGATATCCAGTCGGGCCGGTTCACGCGCGACTGGATGCTCGAAAACCGGGTCGGACAGACAAGCTTCAAGGCCATGCGCAACCGCAGTGCGGAACACAACATCGAAGACGTTGGAGAGCGTCTGAGAGCGATGATGCCCTGGATCGCGGAATCAAAGCTGGTTGATAAAGAACGCAACTAAGCTGTTGAGAAAGACTCGAAAAAGGCGGTGCCGGACACCGCCTTTTTTCTTTTTGGCCGCCGTGTGCCACAGACCCGAACGGGGTGCCATGCGGGGAAACTCCCGCGGTGAAATGGGTCAATGGTAGGCACAGTTGGTGTTAGCCGGTATTGTTCTGTCAGTGCTCTTCTCCATTCTCCTCATGGGATATCTTTCGGTATGACTGCTGATCAACGCACGTTCCAACGCCCGTATGGATTTCTTCGCGGTCACGGCCTGAAGGAGGACGATTCAATCGCTGCGCGTTCTGCCGCTTTAGATGGGACCTGATCCGATGCGGCTGCTGGTGACTGGCGGTGCAGGCTTCATCGGTTCGGCGGTCGTGCGCCAGGCCATCGAACGGCGTTTTGCGGTCGTCAACCTGGATGCACTGACCTACGCGGCCTGTCCGGGCAATGTGGCGTTGGTTGCAGACAGCCCGCTCTATTGCTTTGAGAAAGCCGATATCCGAAATCGGGCGGCCCTGGATCGGGTGTTTGAAGATCATCAACCCGACGTGGTGATGCATCTGGCTGCCGAGAGCCACGTGGACCGGTCAATAGACGGTCCTGGCGCTTTTATCGAAACCAATGTCTGCGGCACGTTCAATATGCTCGAAGCCGCGTTGTCTTACTGGTCAGATCGCGGCAAGCCAAAAGATTTTCGGTTCCATCACATTTCGACGGACGAAGTGTACGGCAGCCTGGGCCTTTCCGGACGATTTGACGAGGCCAGGTCTTATGCGCCGACCAACCCATATTCCGCATCAAAGGCGGCAGCCGATCATCTGGTCAGGGCGTGGTCTGAAACCTACGGCCTGCCGGTGTTGATTTCGAACTGTACCAACAATTTCGGACCCTATCAGTTCCCTGAAAAACTCATTCCCATGACAATCCTCAACGGGTTGGCGGGGGACCCGATCCCGGTCTATGGAACAGGAGAGAATGTTCGGGACTGGCTATACGTGGAGGATCATGTGAGTGCGCTTATGATGGTGCTTGAACGCGGGACACCGGGGCGCAGCTACAGCATCGGCGGTGAGAACGAGATAAGCAACATCGGCATGGTCCGCAAGATTTGCGGGATCCTTGACGACAAGCGGCCCGCCTCCGCACCGCACAATCGTCTGATCACATATGTCGACGACCGTCCGGGACACGACTTCAGATATGCCACCGACCCAAGCCGTATTCGTGACGAACTGGCATGGCGGCCGCTGGTTGATCTTGAGGAAGGGCTGGAGAGAACCATTCAATGGTATCTTGATAACGAGGTCTGGTGGCGCGAATTGAAAGAACGTGATTGTGCTCACTACCAACGGGAGACGACCTGGTGAACTTTTCGGTGTTTGAGGGGGCAAACATGGCGTCATGCCGGGTGGAGGGGATGCCCCATGAACCTTGTAGCAGAACTGGGCGTCTCGTGAGATGACGGGTCGCAAAAGCATCATTCTGGCAGGCGGCTCCGGCTCCCGGCTCTACCCGATAACCATCGGTGTCTCCAAGCAACTCTTGCCGGTCTACGACAAACCCTTGATCTATTATCCGCTTTCCGTCCTGATGTTGGCTGGCATTCGTGACATCGTTATTGTGACCACGCCGGAGGACAAAGGACAGTTCCAACGGCTCATGGGCGACGGGACACAGTGGGGTGTTTCGTTCAGTTACATCGTTCAACCATCACCTGACGGCTTGGCCCATGCCTACATTCTGGCCGAGGAGTTTCTGGCAGGTGCGCCATCTGTCATGGTTCTTGGCGACAATATTTTCTTCGGACACCGGTTGCCGGACCTCTTGAAGCGGGCCGGCCAGAAAACCGTCGGGGCCACGGTTTTTGGGTACCATGTGGTCGATCCACAACGTTATGGAGTCGTCGAATTCGATCAGGACGGCGAGGTCGTGTCGATCGTTGAGAAACCCAGCGTTCCAAAGTCGAATTTTGCGGTAACCGGCCTCTATTTCCTCGACGGAAAGGCGCCCGAACGCGCGCGCGGCATCTCGCCGTCCGTTCGAGGCGAACTGGAGATCACGGCATTGCTCGAGACCTATCTGCGGGACGGGGACCTGAGTGTGCAGACGCTGGGGCGCGGCTACGCCTGGCTCGATACCGGAACCCATGGCAGCTTGCTCGACGCCGCCAATTTCGTCCGTACCCTTGAAAAACGGCAGGGGCTGCAGGTGGGAAGCCCGGATGAAATTGCCTTCAATGAGGGGTGGATCGATCGTACGGCGCTGGCCGATCGCGCGGCGTTTTTCAAGAGAAGCGAGTATGGCGGTTATCTCCGGAGTTTGCTGGAACTGAAATAGCCGGAGGCGGCGGGTCATCGCAATCTGAAATCTGATGCCAACATTGCTGAAGTGTCTGATTTGCTTGCAATCGACGACGAAATCGTTTTAGAAGGTATCTGCACGCTGTCCGGCAACCATGGTTAATGTCTCCTTAACGAGTCGTTTCTAATCTGGTTGACGATTGATGTGCGGCAGTAGCGGAGATGAGTTCCGATGCTGAATGTGAAACGGGCAGGCGAAACCGCCGGATTGAGCAAAATGGTTGAACGAAACCAAATTGACGATCTGAAATCGGCGACTGATACTTCAGCGCGGACCGTGTGCGCCTGCGTGACAACCAGTTCCTCCCTGCTCCTACTTCCCGTCCTTCTCCTTACCAGCCCCTGAGCGCTGGCAGGCCCGTATTTGCGGGCGGGCGTTTGGGGGATGAAAAAGACCAGCATCTCTGATTGTCTGTACCCGCGCAGCCGCGGTACATATCCCGAAGGACCAGGAAAATGAACACAGCACCAGAAAACGACCGCGTCGTAATTTTTGACACAACGTTGCGCGACGGCGAGCAATCGCCGGGCGCGTCGATGACCTTGGAGGAAAAGATCCAGGTCGCCGAATTGCTTGACGACATGGGCGTCGATATCATAGAGGCCGGATTTCCGATTGCATCGAATGGAGATTTCGAAGCGGTTCAGGAAATTTCCAGAAGAACAAAGAACGCGGTGGTCTGCGGTCTGGCACGGGCTGGAGCCAAGGACATAGACCGTGCCGCCGAGGCCCTCAAGCCCGCGAAACAATCGCGTATCCACAGCTTTATCTCAACCAGCCCGGTGCACATGAAATTCAAGCTGCAGATGGAGGCTGACGAGGTTTTCGATGCCGTGATCAGCAGCGTGACCAGGGCGCGTCAGTACACCGACAATGTGGAATGGTCGCCTGAGGACGGGACGCGGACCGAACATGACTTCCTGTGCCGGTGTGTCGAAGCGGCGATCAAGGCGGGGGCGACCACCATCAACATTCCCGATACGGTCGGGTATACGGTCCCCGACGAGTATTTCGAACTGATCACGATGTTGCGCGAACGGGTTCCCAATTCCGACCAGGCGGTGTTTTCGACACATTGCCACAACGATCTGGGCATGGCGGTGGCAAATTCCCTGGCAGGGGTCCATGCCGGCGCCCGGCAGATCGAGTGCACAATCAACGGTTTGGGGGAGCGTGCCGGCAATGCGGCGCTGGAAGAAGTGGTCATGGCCCTGAAGACGCGCAGCGATATCCTGCCGTATCAGTGTGGTGTCGACACGACCCAGATCATCAAGGCTTCCAAGATGGTTTCGGCGGTATCTGCCTTCCCTGTCCAGTTCAACAAGGCGATTGTCGGCAAGAACGCCTTTGCCCATGAGTCGGGAATTCACCAGGACGGTATGCTCAAGAATGCCGAGACCTACGAAATCATGACGCCAGAAAGCGTCGGATTGAAGGAAACCTCACTGGTCATGGGCAAGCATTCCGGACGCCACGCTTTCAAGACCAAGCTGGGAGACCTGGGCTACGACTTGGGCGATAACGCTTTTCAGGATGCGTTCCGCCGGTTCAAGGATCTTGCCGACAAGAAAAAGCACGTCTACGACGAAGATATCGTGGCGCTGGTCGATGACGAGATGGGCAGTGCCAACGATCTGATCAAGTTCGTGTCCTTGCGCGTGGTTGCCGGCTCCGAAGGTCCACAGGAAGCCAAGATGGTGCTCGACGTGGCGGGCGAGGAGAAATCCTTTACCGCCACTGGAGACGGCCCTGTCGATGCCACGTTCAATGCGATCAAGGCAATTGTGGAGCACAACTCAACGTTGCAGCTCTACCAGGTGCACGCGGTTACCCAGGGAACAGATGCCCAGGCGGACGTGAGTGTCCGGCTTGAAGAGAACGGCAAGACAGTCACCGGGCGCGGCGCCGATACCGACACTCTGGTTGCCTCGGCGCGGGCCTACTTGAGCGCTTTAAACAAACTGATGACAAAACGCGAAAAAACAGCCCCTGAAGCGCTGGTCGCTTCCTGAATTATTGAGAGCCTTGCCTTGTGGGCGATACTCGCCTGCAAGGTGAGGTCTTGATTCACGTTATAGATGTAACCATATGAAAAATATGTGTTAACGTGAAATTGAAGTGAGGGTGGGTGAATTCTTCTATGGAATTTGCCCAACAATCTGGCGATAGTTTCAATTGCCAGCATGAAATTTCGTCTGAAAGATCGATAATACCTGTAGCGCGAAGCATGCTCGGGCTTGTATGGTGTTCCTGCATGCGTCGGTTGTTCGTACAATCGCGCCGTAAATGAACTCAGCGGTTTAAGTTTCAGAGTAAGTGGGGTAAACGACCAGGATGCTCTCCCGTCTTCTTGGTATGTTTTCATCCGATATGGCCATCGATCTCGGCACGGCCAACACCTTGGTTTATGTCAAGGGCCGCGGGATCGTGTTGGATGAACCATCGGTCGTTGCTATCATCGAAAGGGACGGAAAACGTGAAGTCCTGGCCGTTGGTGAAGAGGCCAAAGTCATGCTTGGGCGTACGCCCGGTAACATCAAGGCTATCCGGCCGATGCGCGAAGGCGTCATCGCCGATTTCGAAGTGGCGGAGGAAATGATCAAACATTTCGTCCGCAAGGTTCACAACCGTCATTCATTCGCCAGCCCGCAGGTGGTTATTTGCGTGCCCTCGGGTGCAACAGCTGTCGAACGGCGCGCGATTCAGGAGTCGGCGCTGTCTGCCGGCGCACGGCGGGTTTATCTCATCGAAGAACCCATGGCGGCGGCCCTGGGAGCCGGATTGCCGGTCAACGATCCGGTAGGGTCGATGATCGTGGATATTGGCGGCGGTACTACTGAAGTGGCGGTCATGTCTCTCGGCGGCATTGTCTATTCGCGCTCTGTGAGGGTAGGCGGCGACAAGATGGACGAATCCATTTCATCCTACATTCGCCGGAACCACAGCCTGTTGATCGGCGACTCGAGCGCCGAGCGAATCAAAAAAGAGGTGGGAACGGCTGCCGTGCCGATCAACGGACACGAAGTATCGATTCAGATCAAGGGCCGGGATCTTGTCAGTGGCGTACCCAAGACGATCGCCCTGCGCCAGCGAGAATTGGCTGAAGCGTTGTCGGAACCGGTCGGACAGATCGTTGAAGCGGTGAAGATTGCCCTGGAAACAACGCCTCCGGAACTCGTCGCCGACATTGTCGACCATGGCATCGTGCTCACCGGCGGCGGCTCGCTTCTTGCAAATCTGGACGTTGTGTTAAGCAACGAAACGAATTTGCCGGTTACAATTGCAGAGGATGCGCTATCGTGTGTTGCTCTGGGTACTGGATTAGCCATCGAGAACCTGAAATTGATGAAAAACATTCTGTCTTCGGTATACTGACGCTGGTTAAGCCGACTGTGCGGCGCATATCTGCGGTCGCCAAGAGATTGCTGCTTGCGCGCGGACGAGCCGCAATTGAACTAACGTAAGGGTGAGGGGTCGTGTCTAAGTACCCTAAGTGGCGGTTTTCTGCACCAAGGCGATCCGTGAACAAGATCTGGTTTGCCGGTCTGGTCGTTGCGTCGCTCGTCCTGCTGGTGCTGAGCCGCAGTGATACCGGGCTGACCCGAATCGCCCATCGGCTCGCCGCGGATCTCACAGCCCCCTTGCTCAGTTTGCTGTCTCAGCCCGTCGCCCGCGTGCGTGAGACCACGAGCTATGCCGGATCCTACCAGTTTCTAGTCGACGAAGTTTCACGCCTGAAAGCGGAGAACCGTGACATGCGGGGACTCCATGCCCAGGTTGCCAAACTCCAAAGCGACATCGCGCGGTATGAACGGCTTTTGAACGCCACACCTGAAAACCAGTCGGAAGCCGTCACCGCCAGGGTGATTGCGGATACCAGCAGCCCGTTTGTCAGGACAGTATTGATTGATTCAGGCCTTGAGCGGGACGTGGCGGAAGGACTGGCGGTCATCGGAGCGGATGGTCTGGTCGGCCGGACTGTTTCTTCGGGAGCCAAGACGGCGCGGGTGCTGTTGCTGAGCGACCTTAACAGCAAGGTGCCTGTCCGGGTCGAACCACTGGGCTATCGCGCAATTCTTTCCGGCAACAATACGGAGAGGCCCACCCTTGAATTCCTGCCATTGGGGGCGAAGCTCGAAGAGGGCAACCGGGTCGTGACGTCAGGGCATGGCGGTCTGTTTCCGGCAGGCTTGCCCGTGGGCACGGTTGAAACGACTGCCAGCGGCAGCTTTCATATCCGATTGAGTGCGGCGCCCGAGTATCAGCAATACGTTCGTGTGCTCAAGAAACCCAAAGCAGCCCCTGACGACCCGGATACCGTCGCAGTGAAGGATGGACCTAAGGCAGCGGCCCTGAATACGGGGGCAAGCGAAAGCCAGTGACGAGACGGCGTTCATGATTCTCAAGATCAGACCAGATCAGTTCTTGCGCGCAATGAGGATGGCCCTAGTCCTTGTCGCTGTGTTCATTGTTCTCATTCTGTCCGGAATCCCTGCCGGACTGGGGTATGGAGCACCGGCGCTGGGCCCGATGGGGGCCTTTTGCGTCGTGTTTTGCTGGTCCCTGTCGCGGCGCGGCGACATTCAATACTGGCTGGTTTTTGCCGCCGGGATCATGTGCGATGCATTTTACGGCGGACCCTTGGGCATTTGGGCCTTGAGTTTTCTGGTCGCCTATCTCGTCCTGCGCGGGCAACGTACATCGTTGTTCACCATGCCTTGGCTTGTGATTGGTCTGGCGTATGTGATGATTTCAGCTATTGCCATGGCGTTGGCCTGGGGGCTGACGTCTCTGTATTTCGGCAAATTGATCGATCCCTATCAGACATCTCTTGCATTCGCTGCCGGTATCGCTCTGTTTATCCCGATCTCGCTGATCCTGGGCGTGTGTCCGCGTGAAGCGGACACCGGGTTTGGATAAGACACGCCATGGCCTATGACCGCGACGAGAGACTGAGGCATCAAGCGTTTTCCAAACGGGCATTCCTGCTCGGTGCGGGTCAGTTTGCGGCATTCGGGGTCCTGGGCGCGCGCATGTATTACCTACAAGTGCTGGAGGCCGATCAATACGCTTTGCAGGCTGACGAGAACCGGATCAATTACCGTCTGATCGCACCGCTGCGGGGCAAGATCGTCGACCGGTTCGGCGGCGCTGTCGCGACAAATCGGGAGAACCTACAGGTCATCGTCATTCCTGAAGAGACGACGCAATTGCGCGATACGCTGGCGAAGATTGCGACAGTCGTGCCCTTGAAGGACAGCGATATTGACCGGGTCATGAAACGTGCAAAACGCCAGCGCGGTTTCGTGCCGATCACGGTGGTTGAAAACCTTGACTGGGAACAGTTTGCCCAGATCAGTGTTCACGGCCCCAACCTGCCGGGCGTCCTGCCCCAGATGGGGGCCACACGACAATATCATCACGGCCGCGATCTGGCCCATGTGGTCGGCTATGTGTCGTCGGCAAACGTCGATGAAGTGGACGGCGACCCTCTATTGTTGATGCCGGGGTTTCATATCGGGAAAAACGGCGTCGAAAAGACCCATGATCAGGAACTGCGGGGGCAGTCCGGTACGTTGAAGGTCGAGGTCAACTCAGGCGGACGGGTGATCAGGGAGCTTGACCAGGTTCCCAGCGTTCCAGGAGACGAGACCGTCCTGACCATTGATCTGGCGATCCAACGGCTGATCATGGAAAGGCTCAAGGATGAAAAGAGCGCATCTGCGGTTGTCGTTGACGTCAAGACAGGAGAAATCCTGGCATCGGCATCGTCTCCCGGCTTCGACGCCAACGAATTTGTTGGCGGCATCAAGACGAAACTCTGGCGTGAGCTTAATGCCGACAAACACAATCCGCTGATGAACAAGGCCATGAGAGGTCAGTATCCGCCGGGTTCGACGTTCAAGATGGTGGTTGCCCTTGCCGCACTTGAGAGTGGTCTCGTAGACCCCGGAGACAGGGTCCGGTGCACAGGCCGATACCGTTTGGGGAACCACGACTTCCATTGCTGGAAACGCCGCGGGCACGGCAGGATGGACATGCACAACGGCATCAAGCAGTCGTGTGATACCTATTTCTACGACATTTCACGCAAGGTCGGTGTCGACAGGATCGCGGAAACCGCCAACAAGCTCGGTCTGGGGCAGACACTGGGGTTCGATATCTACGGCGCCAAAGCAGGCGCCATCCCCAGTACGGGCTGGAAGAGGGCGAATTTCGGTCAACCCTGGTTTCCGGGAGAGACATTGGTGGCGGGGATCGGCCAGGGTTATGTGCTGACCACCCCGTTGCAGCTCGCCATCATGACAGCGCGGATCGCCAATGGCGGCTATGCTGTGGAGCCCCATATCGTGCGCGCGATCGGCGATCGCAACCTGATTCCGCCCAAGGTATCCAAGATCGACATCAAGGACGAGCATCTGGAAATCGTGAAACGCGGCATGTTCGGCGTGGTCAACGAACCGCGCGGCACGGCAGGGCGGTCGAAGATCGATGTCAATGGACAATTGATGTCCGGCAAGACCGGCACGTCACAGGTGCGCAGGATTACCAAGGCTGAGCGCCGGCGCGGCATTTCGAAGAATTCGCAACTGCCGTGGCATCGGCGCGACCACGCACTGTTTGTCTGCTATGCGCCGTCGGACGCGCCACGCTATGCAATTTCCGTGATCGTTGAACATGGCGGCGGCGGCTCTCGGGCGGCCGCCCCGGTTGCCAAGGACATCATGCTTCAACTGCTGGAACGCGATCCGGTCGCCCAACCTGCATATGTGCCGCCGGTTGCCGCCAAGGCGATGGTTTCGGAGGAAAAACCCCGGGATCGGTCCAAGCGCGGACGCAAGGAAGACCGGTCATGAACCACGACGAAAAACCCGTCCGGTCAATCCCGATCATTGACAAGTTTGTCAGTCCGGCCTGGTTGCTCGCCCTTGTCCTTGCCGCCATTACCTGCTTTGGCGCGGTCATGCTGTTTTCGGTGGCCGGCGGCGATGTCGAGCCCTGGGCGTCGCGCCAGCTTTTCCGGTTTGGCATCGGACTGCTTCTGTTGGCAGTGGTGGCCCTGATTGACATCAGATTATGGATGAAGGCGGCCTATCCTTTCTACGGTCTTGCCCTGGCCCTACTCGCCCTGGTGCCTGTGTTCGGAACCAGGGCCGGTGGTGCCCAGCGGTGGATTGACCTGGGCGCCTTTCAACTCCAGCCCTCGGAATTCATGAAGATCGCCCTGGTGCTGGCGCTGGCCGCCTACTACGAGCGGTTGCCAAGGGAGGAAGTCTCGAAACCGCTCAAACTGGCGGTACCTCTGCTGCTGATTCTGGTGCCGACGCTACTCGTGCTGAAACAACCGGACCTGGGAACGGCGATCCTGCTGTTGGCGGGAGGACTTGGGATTCTTCTGGTGGCCGGACTGCACTGGGGATACTTCGCCACCGGCCTGGTGTCGGTGCTGGCAGCGGTACCCGTCGCGTGGAATTTCCTGCACGGCTACCAGCGGCAGAGGATCCTGACCTTTCTCGACCCCGAGCGTGACCCGTTGGGGGCCGGGTATCACATCCTGCAGTCGAAAATTGCCATCGGGTCGGGAGGCATCTGGGGCAAGGGGCTGTTGCACGGCACCCAGAGCCAGCTCAACTTCCTGCCTGAACAGCACACCGACTTCATCTTCACCATGCTCGCCGAGGAAATGGGGCTGGTGGGCGGTGTCAGCCTGGTCACGGGATATCTCATTATCCTCGCCTTCGGGCTATATGTTGCGGTCAACAGTTTCAATCATTTCGGACGCCTGCTGGCGACCGGGGTGTGTCTGACGTTTTTCCTCTATGCCTTTGTCAACCTTGCCATGGTCATGGGCCTGATGCCGGTTGTCGGCGTGCCATTGCCCCTGGTGTCGTACGGCGGCACCGCCATGCTGACCCTGATGTTCGGTTTCGGCCTGCTGATGAACGTGGCGCTTCACCGTCGGATCGAGTTTACCCATCACGACACGGCGATGGTTTGAGCGGAGTCTGGGCAGCCGGCGAGCCGGGCAGAGCGATCAATGCTGGACAGGCCGGGGAGCGTCTGCTAGATACGCCCCCTCAGTTGGTTCAGGCGGGAGAATATTGCCGGAACCAGTTTTCATCGTTATGATATGACGAGTTTTGAGGGCTGTTAGCTCAGTTGGTAGAGCAGCTGACTCTTAATCAGCGGGTCACAGGTTCGATCCCTGTACAGCCTACCATTTATCCCTATAAAACCAACAGGTTACTGAGGTGCCGGAAGTTCCGGTATCCTCTTTAGCCACTTTTAGCCACTTTGGTCAACGGCATGTTCTTGAAACGTCCTTATTTCCTGTCCAGTTTCTCTATCGCAATGTGCGCTAATTTTGACTGGTTTGCTGCCGATGAATAGTGTAGCGCCATTGCATCCGTCTTTTGTCCAAGTATCGATTTCACGTTCGCGTCGGCTTCCGCGAGGCGTTTTCCCATCGTGTGACGCAACCCGTGGAACTGAAGGTGCGTTAGCCCGGCAGCGTTCAACGCCTTTCTGAATTGGTGACGGAAGTGATCTTCTAGATATTGCTTGCCGGTTTTTGTTTTCACAATAAGCAACCCGTCACGTTCTTGGTTGTCCAAGAATTCACGCAATACGTCGCGCACCGGAATAACCAGCGGTTCATCAATGTCTTCGTCCTGTGTTTTGCCCTGCCACAATCGAATGACAGCGCCGTCGTACTGGTTCCATGTCATGCGCAGAACGTCGCCTTGTCGTTGGCCAGTATGAACGGCAAGCATGTAGGCTCTTAGTATCGGTAACGGCGGGTTGGAGGCCTCAAACTGGTCACACTCGTTATCCGCCCATGCCCTGTATCTGCCCTTCTGCTTGAGCATTTTCGGCTTTGACGCTGGATTGCTGGTGACTATCCCCCGGTCCATGCCGAATGAGTAGAGTCGCCTCACGGTCTGCATAAAATAGTTCGCTGTCCGCGGCCTATCTGAAAGCGAATCCCGTTTCTCAAGAATCCATCGGCGGGTCATATAATCGGCAGGCAAATCATTGTATTTCTCCAGCATCAAAAGATACCGCTCGTATCCTTTTTGTGTCTTTGGTTTGATATCCTGTGTAAATTCAGGTGAGGCTTTGAACGCCGTTATTAATGCGCCAAGTGTACCGTCTTCATGGGTGAACCTGGACATATCACCAGCCTGCACAAGCAACCGTTCATAGGCTTTTGCGAACTCAGCGGACGACGGATTGTCAGGCAAGCGAACCTTTGGAAACCCCTTCCTGCGGAAGTAGTAATAGGTACGCCCACTGGCCATGTATGCGTGTACGAACTTCAGTTTAACACTCGCCATTCAATTCTCTTTCCCGCTGCGCGAATGGGTCAGGGTGACTTGTTTCTAACTTGCCGTCAAAATGGGCGTCCAATTTAGCGCGGTCCCACACACCTTCGGCGTTCGGCTGTGGATAAGTTCCAGATTTTACACCGTCCATAAACTTGGTTACGCACGCACCAACATATGCGGCTGCAACGTCCCGCCTCATGCCTCGCGGTAGTAGACCAAATTCCAGGAGATTGATTTTGGGGTTAGGCATTGCCCTACCTTTTTGAAGTGCTGATTTACGTCAAAGTCATCACTGTTGGCGAAGCTCCAACTAATTTGACTGGTTAAACTCGTGTGTAAATATGAGCTTCATCCCACGGAGATTATGCCTTGCATTTATCAAAAAATAAAGCGATACTTTCTTTTTTGCAAGAAAAAAACAACAATCGCTTTAGTGGCGTCTTAATAGGTTGCGGATTAGAGTTGCAATTATGAATGAAAAACGTACAACTTTGGGCGAACGATTAAAATCCGGTCGCGGTCGAAAAAGCCTCAAACAGCATCAGGTAGCAAATTTGTTGGGTGTTACTCCACAGGCGATTTCGCAGTGGGAACGTGACAAAACAACACCGGAACTCCACCATATCAGTGCCCTGGCGGAAATCTATAATTTGTCTTTGAGGTGGCTGATCACCGGTCAATCCTACTCAATGCGGCAAAAACTTCGAGACAAGACCATCCTTCTAGATCTATCGATATTGGGACCGGAAATTTATCATGTGCCAATTCATCTATCGAAAAAATTAAAAAATTGGGAAACCGAAGATGTCCCGTTCAAGAAACCGGAGGTTCTTGGACAAGTGCTTCACACTCATAGTCGCGTTGGTCCGCATGCGTTCGCATTATTTGTCCAGGATGATAGGATGGGGCCAGTGTTCCGTTTTGGTGACCTCGTAATAGTGGACCCTGAGGTTGCGCCGTCCTCAGGAGATCCGGTGGTTGCAGTTTGTAAGAACCAGAGCGATGCATTAATTGGGTATTATACATTGGAGAAAGACGCGTCTACTGGCGGAATCATCGTGCAACTCCGCCAATCAGATCCAAATCGTGGGGAAATTGTAACCATTGGTAATGATCCACCCGGTCGAATAGTCGGGACAATTATGGAACATCGGAGCTTCCCTAAGGGGTGAGGCACCCGTGGGTCCACCTAAGATGCGATGGGGCGCTTTTGATGGTTATCGTCCCGATAGTAGTCAAAAAAATTGAGTTTGATCCGATTTTTTCGAAGAACCAGCAGTGCGCGAGAACGCCGGCAAAATAGTCCACTGCAGAAGCGACTGGGTTGTCTCGTTGTTGGCCGGAGCAAAACGTCGCCAGTGATAGTCTTTCTGCCTTTTGGCAGAGTTTGGAGATGAAGGGCCTGCAACTTTATGCGCATGTAAGTCGGTCGGGTTGGTTGAAGGGATGAGCCGCCGGGAGGCGGCGTATTTTCACGTTCGACCGTCGTATTGCGGACAAGACATCATCAATACCGACAACACCACAATCGGCAGTAATCGACACACGGATTTAGTCATACTTTCATTGATTCCCATTTGTGCAGAATATGGAACGCTAACCGGTGTCGCCAAGTCGCTATTTGATGGCCGAGTTTCAGTTTCTGCATATTTTTGACAAAATGCGAACATAATCCCGTGTAGGATTTACCAGTCCGGTCGTCGTCAGGCTGATGGAAGGATCATGAGGGCTCTGTTTGTTGCGGCACTATTGCTGGTTTCGGTGGGCTCCTCCTATGCCGAGACGCGTGTGGCGCTGGCGAGTGGAGATACTGCTTACCGGGGGAACCTACCTAAGAATCCGAATAGCGGTGCCTATCAGACAGAAAGTGCCCTCGAGTTTTGCAACGACACCCAGAGCCATATCGGCATTGCCTTCGGTTACGAAGAGGGACATGCGTGGGTGAGCGAAGGCTGGTGGAATGTCGATCCCGGCGCATGCGAAACCGTGTTGAATGGGACACTGGAGGATCGGTTCTACTATTTTCATGCAGTTGACTATGACAATGGCGGCTTCTGGGGCGGTTATAAAAATTTCTGCATTCTGGACAAACTGTTCACTATCCGAGACCTCGAGAACTGTGGACAACGCGGATATGTGACGGCGGGGTTCTTTGAAGTCGATACCGGCGACCAAGACCACTGGACAGTGAATCTATCCGGCGAAAAGACCTCCGAAACCACCAAGGAGGCAGGCATGTTTCCTGATGAGCGGAGGCCGGTCCGTTAGCGCACGCCGGGCTATACGTTTATGGACTGTGACTACCAATGAGATCGGCGGTGAGAAAGTAGACAACGGTAGCGGCGGGGACGGACATTGCTGCGGGCGACAGAAAAGTCGGCCAATGTTAGCCCTTTCTGTTTCTGGGAAGGCGGAGCATTTTCACCGTGGAACTGTATCGGAAGGTTCGTCACGCCTATTTCCGTGAAGGCGTGAGCAAGAGCGCGATTGGCCGCCACTTTGGGATATCGCGTGACAGCGTCGACAAGATGATTGTCTATTCGGTGCCGCCAGAGTATCGGCGGACGGCGCCGATCTGGCGACCAAAGCTGGACGGGTCCGCCGGGTTCATCGACCAATGGCTTGCGAAGGACCTCGACCGACCGCGCAAGCAGCGTCATATGGCGCAGCGAATTTTCGAGCGGCCATGAGCATTGGGTGAATGGCGCCGTCTTCTCCCCGGACGCGTTGCCAATCCCCGCGGCGGGCAACTACCCGTACTAATCCGAGACGCTTCCATTTACGATGCACACGAATGTATGTTTGCGGGAGTGGCCATGATATGAATTCAAGTAGCCACAGGTTCAGGCTTAGTGGCGGCCGCGCTGGGAGTTCGAGCGAAGACAAAAACAGGTACCGACCCCAATGTGAGAACGCCGGAGCAATAATCCACCACAGAAGCGGCCGGGTTGTCCGGCTGTTGGCCGGAGTAAAACTCCACCAGTGGTAGGCTTTCTGCTTTTTGCAGAGGGCGGGGATGAAGGGCGTGGAACTTTATGCGCGGGTAAGGCGGGCGGTTTTGGTTAAGGGGATGAGCCGCCGGGAGGCGGCGCGTGTTTTCGGGATCGACCGTCGCACTGTTGACAAGACACTGGCTTTCTCGGTTCCGCCTGGTTATCGGCGTTTGAAGCCGGTTCGCCGTCCCAAGCTTGATCCGTTCACCGGTGTCATTGACCAGATCCTTGAGAGCGACACCAAGGTTCCCAGGAAGCAGCGCCATACCTCGAAGCGGATCTTCGAACGGTTGCGCGACGAGCATGGCTTTACCGGTGGCATCACGATCGTGAAGGATTACGTCTATGCCGCCCGTCAGCGCAGTGCCGAGATGTTCGTGCCACTGTCGCATCCGCCGGGCCATGCCCAGGTGGACTTTGGCGAAGCGCTTGGTGTGATCGGGGGTGTCGAGCGCAAGATCCATTTCCTGGCGATGGACCTGCCGCAGTCCGACGCGTGTTTCGTGAAGGCCTATCCGGGCGAGACGACGGAGGCCTTCTGCGACGGGCATGTCTCGGCGTTCTCGTTCTTTGGCGGCGTTCCCCGATCGATACTGTATGACAATACCGCGATCGCGGTTGCCCGCATTCTGGGCGATGGCCGGCGCAAGCGCACGCGCGTATTCAGCGAACTTGTCTCCCATTACCTGTTCGAGGATCGGTTCGGCCGACCCGGCAAGGGCAACGACAAAGGCAAGGTTGAGGGGTTGGTCGGCTATGCGCGGCGCAACTTCATGGTGCCGCTGCCCCGGTTTGCCGACTTTGACGCTCTCAATGCCTGGCTGGAGGATCGGTGCCGGCAGCGGATGGGCGACAGGCTTCGCCGCCACACGGACACGATCGGCGAGCGGCTGAATTGGGATATCGCCGCGTTCCAGGATTTACCATCCGTCGCCTATGATGCTTGCGACAAGCGCTGTGCCCGGGTGAGTTCGCTGTCCCTGGTGCGCTACCGCGGCAATGACTATTCCGTGCCGACCGCCTATGGCCACCGTGAGGTGGTGGTGCGTGCTTACGTCCATGACGTCGTCATCTCGTGCGGGGCCGAGATTATTGCCCGGCACCGGCGCTCATGGGCGAAGGAAGACTTCATCTTCGATCCACTGCATTACCTGGCATTGATCGAGCACAAGACCAATGCCCTGGACCAGGCAGCCCCTCTGGCCGGCTGGGAACTGCCGCAGGCCTTCGCCACGCTGCGCCGCCTGCTTGAGGCGCGCATGGGCAAAAACGGCAAGCGCGAGTTCGTGCAGATCCTGCGCCTCATGGAGACGTTCTCGCTCGATGATGTCGAGGCCGGAATAAACAGCGCGCTGGAACGCGGCACCATCGGGTTTGATGCGGTCAAACATCTGGTTCTGTGCCGGATCGAGCGTCGCCCGCCACGCCTTGACCTGACCGTCTATCCCTATCTGCCCAAGGCCCATGTGGCGGCCACACACCCGGGGGCCTACATGAGTCTGCTGTCGGGATCGGACAGATGAACGATACGCCTCAACTGTTGCTCGCCCACCACCTGAAAGCCCTGAAGCTGCCGACCTTCCTGCGCGAGTATGACAAGGTCGCCAGGCAGTGTGCCGCCGAGGGGGTAGATCATTCCCGCTATCTTCTGCGCCTGGCCGAACTGGAGTTGATCGACCGGGAACGGCGCATGGTCGAGCGGCGGATCAGGGCGGCAAAATTCCCTTCCGTCAAAAGCCTCGACAGCTTTGAGTTCAAGGCGATCCCGACCCTCAACAAGATGCTGGTCCTGGAACTGGCGCGATGTGACTATATCAATACACAAGAGAACATCATCGCTGTCGGCAACTCGGGAACCGGCAAGACACACATCGCCCTGGGGCTCGGGCTGGCGGCCTGCCAGAAGGGCCTGACCACAGGCTTCATCACGGCATCCGCCCTGGTTCACGAACTGCTTGAGGCCCATGACGAGAAGCGTCTCCTGCGCCTCCAGAAGCAGTTGGCCAAATACAGGCTCCTGATCATCGATGAACTGGGTTACGTGCCCCTGTCGCCAACCGGCGCCGAGTTGCTCTTCGAGGTCTTCTCACAGCGCTACGAACGCGGCTCGACCATCGTCACATCAAACCTGCCGTTCGATGAATGGACCGGCATCTTCGGTTCCGAACGCCTCACCGGCGCACTGCTCGACAGGCTCACCCATCATGTCCACATCCTGGAAATGAACGGCGAAAGCTTCCGGCTCAAACACAGCCGATCAAACGCAAAGAAAAAATCCTGAACCCCTGAATACCCCAGCTTGCCCACAGCCCCCGCCCTGCGTCGTCAGCCATCTGGGGCACGTCCCAGTGCGGGGTCTATGGACAACCTTCCGCAACGCCCAAGTGGTGTACTTTTGCTCCGGCCAAGTGGTGGAGTTTTACTCCGGCGTTGACAGTCGTTTTCCATTTTCCGATCTTTCATATGTTCTGATCTTCATATTTATGTGTTTGCATGCCTTCGGCGCTCATTACACTTATTCGGAGGTTCCGCTTGGCTTCTGGATCAGTGATGCGCTTGAACTTGGCCGTAATCATTACGACCGATGGGTGCATTTTAGCTTCGGATTGCTGGTTGCCCATCCATCATTCGAGATCGCACTGCGTGTTATCACGCCGGTACGGAAACTGGCTTCACTTGTGGGCTTTACCATCATTGTCACCATCAGCGCAGCATACGAGGTTATTGAGTGGTGCGTGGCACAGATCGCAGATCCGAAAGCTGCGTTGGCCTATACCGGAACTCAAGGTGACGTCTTTGATGCACAGAAGGACATGGCACTTGCTGCCGCTGGCGCGGTCCTCTCACTGTTGGTGGTGACCGTTGTCTCAGGCGGTATCGTTTCCTTGTTGAAATGGAAAACGAAAGAACATGGCTGAGGGTTTTGTCACGTTAACCTGGCGGCGCAGTTGTGCCGTGCTATCAGTCACTGATGCGTACTATCTCATATCGTCGCCATCGATTTCCACCTGTGATCATACAAACTGCGGTGTGGCTGTATTTCCGGTTCCCGCTCAGCTTGCGCAACTTGGAAGATTTGCTTGCTGAACGTGGGGTCGATGTTTCGTATGAGACTGTCCGACGTTGGGCGCTGAAGTTTGGATTGGACTATGCGCGTAAGCTAAGAAGATCGCGCGCCCGAGCAGATGGGTGTTGGCATCTGGATGAAATGTTTGTCTTCATCAACGGCAAGCGTATGTATTTGTGGCGCGCAGTCGACGGGGAGGGGAGGTGCTTGATATCTTGATTCAATCCCGAAGAAACCAGAAAGCCGCACTCAAACTGATGCGCAAACTGCTGAAGAAGCAGGGCTATGCACCCGATGCCGTTGTGACTGACAAACTTCCATCCTACGGGGCTGCATTGCGCGAACTTGGTATGCAGGGCAAACATGTCACCGGCGGGCGAAGTAACAACAGGGCCGAGAATTCGCATCTTCCGGTTCGACAACGCGAAAGACGAATGCAGCGGTTCAAGTCGGCCGGTTCAGCGCAAAGATTTCTCTCAATACACGCCGCTATCTACAACACATTCAGCATCCAACGCCATCTCATCTCCCGCAGAACTCTTCGCAAGTTTCGCAGCGAAGCGATGAACATGTGGCAGGATGTGGTCGCTATCGCTTAACCCAAAAGGAGAACTCGCAATCCGCGCGCCCGCAGTTCCGCTACGTGACAGCACCCTTCGAGAGCCATTTTGCTGCTCGTTTCCGGGCTAAAGGAGCAACGGTCCATCGTCCATATAGGTTTTGTCAAATTCCGCGAGTTCCACCAGTCTTTCGAAATCATCAAACGTCACCTTGCCGCTACGGAATGTCAGCAAACCATCTTCGCGTAGTTTGCGCAGGACGCGGTTGATGTGCACGGTACTCAGTCCCAGCGCATCTGCCAGCAGGTTTTGCGACAGTGGACATTCATACCCTTCATGAGTGCCGAGACCGGCCAACATCATGCGTGATCCCATCTCAAGAAGAAAATGAGCAGTCCGCTCCACAGAGTCCCGCCGCCCCAGGCTCACCAGGTGTTCCACCACCATTGCTTCATCCCGTGATGCTGCCCATAGGACGGCGGCTGCCAGACGAGGCGTTTCGGCGAATGCTTCAAGCAGACTGCTGATCGAGACCACGGACACCTCGATTGATGTGACAGCTTCGACGTTGTGGTCTGCCACTCGCAGGAGAGCGCTGCGAAACCCCAAAAAATCCCCTGGAATCTGGAAATCGACAATCTGGCGGGTGCCGTCGCGCAGAATCTTGTGCGAGCAAGCCCAACCTGCAGCCAGGA
>JAJFHD010000110.1 GCA_021775805.1 Alphaproteobacteria bacterium
CGCATGTATGTCCGGGTCGGTGACGCCGGGATCATTAACCTTCAACAAGGTAACCGCAGCACCCCGGCGATCCGGTTCGGCGACACCCAACTCGATCAGCGGGTTGGCGGCGACCCAGTCGTTGATGGCCTGACGGTTGGCAATCGAACGCTTGTTTAGCTCACCGACCGGTCCGACATTCTTCTCCGACCGCAGCAGCCCGAAGGTGGTTTCCGCAAATGCGAGCGCACTGTAGGTGTTGATGATGCCGCCCAGCATCTGGTTCTTCTCCGGATCGTAGATCGGCCCGAGACTTGCCGTCTTCTCGCCGCTGAGGGGCATCTTGGGATCGACGGGGACAACGATCTTGAGCTGCCGGGGAATGGCCCAGGCCGGGTCCTTCTGATTGGCCTCAACCAGATCGAGAGCCTGTGGCGTGAGCGAGGCTACAAAGTAACCCGAAATGCCACCAACCGCTTTCTGAAACGGCATGAACATGCAGCACTTGTCGATCACCTGGCGGACAACGTCCTGCGGCCAGGGCATGGCGCCCAGCATCGATGTGGAATCGATAATGGCATGATGTGCGTCAGGCGCCCGGTCGATCCACTCCAGCAAATTGGCAATGTCGATATCGGTGTAGGTCGTGGCACCCGTGGTTTCATGGCCGACGCCAACGAACACCTTGACGCCCATGCGTTCCAGTTCATCGGCTGAGGGTATCGTGCCCTCGGCATCGGTGAAATGAATACGGGTTTCATCGCCATTGTCGGCAAAGCGCTGCAGTTCGATCATCTGCGCACCCCAGGACTGGCGGAAGAATCCGCCGGCCTTTGCCGCCTCAGACTCTGGTGCAGGAGTATCGACGAATACGTGCTGGGTTGCATCGTTTGCGTTCATCAGATGCATGATGCAGACCGTGAAACCGCTGTGACCGCCGCCCAGGCCCACGGCCATCTTGTTTTTCTTGGGGAATTCGAAATACCGGTGAATCTCATGCATCATGTCGAGCAGAACCTTGTCCGCCGGGTAGCCGCGATGCATGCTGCGTCCGATTTCAGCAGCTGTGAACGGGCCGACGTCATTGCCCTTGTCGTCGAGTTTGCGGTAGTTTTTCTCCAGCCAGGCGTCGAATTCAAACCGAAGCAGACGGCTTGCCGCCTCGTCAGACGTCATGTCCGTGATCGGGCCGACACCGAAAAACTGGTTCTCCGTACGGGCCGGCGGTCCATCGGCGGTGAGATCGAGAGAATCGTTGCGTTGTGTCATGCGATCGTCAGTCGTCAACATGGTCTGTAGTCCCCTAATCAGACGTGAATGGCGGCAACTGGCCCCCGGGTGCCGCGTCACACAAAAACCGGTTGTCAAAATGAAGCGCGCGTATCTGATCCGCCTGCCCGTCAACGGTCCGTCTGCGCCCTACACCGAGACCGCACAATATTTGCCGCGGCAACAAACAAATTCCCCAAAAACGTCACTTGAGTGGGCAGATACGTCCAGCGCGAACGCGAAGTTGGCCACAGGCGTACTACGTCGGGAAAATCTGGTTGCGTTTCGGGGGTCGCAGACCCTCGTTCATTCGGTACCGGCGTTATCGCTCTTGCCTTCGTCGAGCTTTTCTCGCGTGACTTGCTCTTCCGGCTTCGTGGTCCGTACGACAAGCACAACAAGCGCCAGACTGCCTAGGCTTAGAACCAACAGAAAACTGTTGAAGTGGATGACATGCAGTTTGGCGGTTCCCGCCCACCACAAGAGACCCGTCAAGGTGCAAAACAATGCCCAATGCCATGGCTTGCCGAGAAAGAGTTTACGCATCGATCCTGCCTTCTGTCGGTTGCCGACCGCCCAAAAGCCTAGGGCCTATCAGAACTACGGCGATCATGGCTCCTGCAATTTCCCAGTAGTAACCGGCCAGTCCCATGATGTCGGTGGTGGGCGGTGCCAGGATCAAGGCAGCCGCTGCTAGCGTGCCGAGCCTCTGCACGCCGTTCACCGGCCCCCGGAACCATCCCTCCAGGGCAATCGAAAGCACCCATAATCCTGCCAGCACCAAGACCCCTGATACCGCCGTCAGCCAAAGCGGACCGACAAACAGCAGGGACGGATTGTAGACGAAGACCAGGGGCACCAGATATTTCGCTATGCCCACTCGCGTCGACTCCAGGGCGGTCGCCATGGGCGGGGTCTTGGCAATGGCAGCAGCGGCAAACGAGGCCAGCGCCACAGGCGGCGTGATCGTGGATACTACACCGAAGTAGAATGCAAACATGTGGGCAGCTATCGGTTCGACGCCGATCTTGACCAGGGCGGGCACGATCAAGGCAGCAACCGTTATGTAGACCGCTGTCGTGGTGATCCCCATCCCGAGAATGATGGCCGAGATACCGGTGAGCGCCAGCAGGAACAGAAGGTTGCCACCGGACAGTTCAATCACCGACTGGGTGAACTTCAGGCCCAGGCCGGAAACGAACACCGAGCCAATAATCAGGCCCGCGCAGGCGCAGGCGATGGTGACCGGCATGGTTGCGCGGATTCCCGCCTCCACCGCCGCCAGGAGGTCGACCGGGCTCATCCGCGTGCCCTTGTTGATGAAGCTCAAGGCCAGAAGCGAGGCCAACCCCCAGAAGGCCGATTTCATCGGCGTGTAACCCGCCATGAGGAAATAGATCAGCACGAACAGGGCGATCAACAGATGCCAGCTGCCGCGCAAGACCTGGCCGGCCTGTGGCAGCCGTGCCTTGTCTATGCGCCCGATGTTGTTCTTCTCCGCCTCCAGGTGAACCATGAAGTAGACGGTGGCAAAGTAGAGGAATGCGGGGATGGCGGCGGCAACGATGATGTCGGTATAGGCGGTCACCAGGAACTCGGCCATGATGAAGGCCGCGGCCCCCATGATTGGCGGGGTGATCTGCCCGCCGGATGACGCACAGGCTTCGACGGCTGCCGCAAACTTGGCGCGATAGCCCAGGTTTTTCATCAGGGGTATGGTGAACGATCCGGTGGTCACCACATTGGCCACCGCAGAACCGGACACGGTGCCCATGAAGCCGCTGGCCACAACTGACGCTTTGGCCGGTCCTCCAACCTTGTGCCCGGTCAGGGCGACAGCCAGATCGATAAAAAACCGGCCGGCGCCCGAGCGGATCAGCAAAGCTCCGAAAATTATGAACAGCACGATGTAGGTCGAGCAGACATGCAACGGGATGCCGAACAACCCGTCACTGCTCATGAACAGCACGTCGATGAACTTCCCGAAGCCCACCGGGGGGCCGTAAAAGAATCCGAAAAAGTGGTTGGCGTACAAGGCATGAACGACAAAAAAACCGGTGATCAACACCATCGCCCACCCTACGGCCCGGCGCGTCGTTTCCAGGACAATGACAATCAATATCCCGCCGACGATAAGATCGGACGACTCCTTTTCGCCGTAGCGCAGGTGGAACGCATCGATATCGTAGATCGTCCAGATCTCGATGAAGAGGACCAGTCCGACCAAGGCCAGGTCAATGGCAAACCCGGCAAACCGCAAGGCATTGCCCCGGTCGCCGGCGACAACGACAGGATCCCGGATAGACTTGCGGAACAACGGAAACGAAAAGATTGCAAGGATCAGCATTCCGGTCAGATGGACCGAGCGGAACGACCGGCCCTCAGGGGTGCCGAAGGCCGCAACATAAAGGTGGAAGACGGCGAGTCCGATCGCAATCGCCGTGCAACACAAAAGCACGAGATGCGCCGACTCACCTCCCCGGCTGACGAGCAGGCGCTCGAGAAAGCCTAGTTCCTGCTTTTCCTCGTAGACGATCTGGGCTGCTTGAGTGCTCATGTCCGAGCTTCACCCCCAGTCGACGAACAAGTTTGCCGGACGTCCGAACCCGGCAAGTCCGTCGCCGGATGACAGAACCGGAACGGTGACCGGGGATGGCGGCGGTCAACCGTCATCCCCGTCGCGAAGGATACCGGGTGGCTCAACCCTTTTTCACGCCGAGTTCAGCGTAGCACTTCGCAGCACCCGGATGGATCGGGATTGCTGCTCCGTCCAGCGCGTTTTCAAGCTTCACCCGGTTCCAGACCTTCTTCACCTCAGCGAATGTCGCATGGTGTTCCCAGAAGACCTTGCACATCTTGTAGACCAGATCGTCGGGCAGATCCTTGTGCACAACCATGTTGGTCACGATACCCAATGTATTGAGATCCTGGTCCAGGCTCTTGTAGACGCCTTTGGGCATATGGCCGGTGATGTAGCCGGGATTGGCCTTCAGGATGGACTCGAGTTTGTCCTGTGGCAAACCGATGAACCGAATGCCGGGGCTGTGTTCAAGCTCCAGGAATGACGCCTGGGGCATTGAGGTCGCTGCCATGAAGACATCGATATGGTTGTCCTTCATGAGCGCCACGGACTCCGTATAGCTCACATGATGAACTGTGCCGCCATTGGCCTTGATGTCGTCGAACCCGTAGCCATAGGCCTTGATGATCGACTCGGCAAAGGCGGTCCCGGTCCATTTGGCCTTGCCGGGACTGATGTTGGCGCCCTTCATGTCTTCGAACGACTTGATGGCCGAGTCCTTGCGCACGGCAACCTGGAACATGGCCGGATAAAGGGTTGCGAAATGCCGGACGTCGGGCTGGGCCTTCTTGAACTTGCCCTTGCCGGAATACCCGTTGAATGCCGTGTGAGCATAAGACCAGCCGATCTCCGCGTCGCCGCCGTTCACCGACAGAACGTTGGAGATTCCACCACCCGATGTGTTCGACGTGGTGATGCCATCCACTTTTTCATCCAGAACCTGCATGATTTTGGCACCGAGCGGGTACCAAGATCCGCCGGAGGGCCCGGAAACCATGCGCACAAATGTATCGGCGGATGCGGTTGGTGCCGCCAGTGTCAGTGCAAGGGCGGACGCGGCTGCAAAATGTCTGATTTTCATCTGTCTCCTCCTCAATTCTTCGTGTAACAAACAGACTATAGAGTACCTGCTCAAAATCAATGGTGGTGGCGACGTCCAGACCCGTATTGTTCGTGTCGAATGACGATTGCTGGATTTGATCACGACCTGAGCAGGAAAAGTTTGACCCCCAATTTAGTGACAGGCAGAGAATATGTTTTGCGGACTGGACTTTGGCACCAGCAATTCCACATTGGGTGTGGCACAGCACGGTCAGGCGACACTTGTGCCGTTGCAACACCAGAACACAACTTTGCCCAGTGCCTTGTTCTATCACGAGGACAATGGGGCAATCGATTTTGGCCGCGACGCGGTAGCCACCTATCTGGACGGCGGAGACGGGCGCCTCATGCGCTCGATCAAATCCGTACTCGGAACAAGCCTGGCAAAGGAAAGTACACAAGTCGGCAATCGGCGGGTACCGCTCAAGTCGGTGATTGCCGACTTCATAGGTGAAGTCAAATGCCGTGCGGAACAACATCTGGGAACTGAGCTCGACAGCATTGTTCAGGGTCGCCCGGTCCACTTTGTGGATGGCGACAGCAAGGCGGACCAGGCTGCCGAAAACACGTTGCTGGAAATTCTTTCGTCCGTTGGCTTCAAGAACATCAAATTTCAGTTCGAACCGGTTGCGGCCGCTCGCCATTTCGAACGGTCATCCGCCGGAGAGAGGCTGGCGATGGTCGCAGACATAGGAGGTGGCACATCGGATTTCTCGGTCATACGCATTGCCGCCCACGACCGTGGCGGCGTGCCAGCCGAAGACAGTGTGCTCGGCAATTTCGGTATCCGGCTGGGCGGTACCGGCTTTGATCAAAAACTCAACTTCTGGCGGATCATGCCGCTGCTCGGTCGCGGCGTAATGCTGCCGAAGGAACGCATGGCAGCCCCCAACTGGATCTTTCACGACCTGGCAACGTGGTCGCAGATCAACCTGCTCTATCAGGAAAAAACCATGCGTGACGTACGCTGGGCAATCGATGCGGGAGGCGAAGACATTCGTTTCCGCCGGCTCGAGAGAACCATCGACCGACGCCTCGGCCATCAAATCGCAACAGACGTGGAGGCCGCAAAGATCACACTATCGGAAAGCACCGCGGCGGGTATCGATCTAAGCTATCTGGAGGCCAACCTGAGGCAGGATCTGACGCTGGATGATCTTCATGACGTCCTGGATGACAGCATGGACCGGCTGGCGGCAGCGGTGGAGGAATGCCTGGTTATGAGCAATGTTGCTGCGGAGGCGGTCGACATGGTTTTGCTCACAGGCGGTTCAACCGAAATGCCCCTGGTACAGGAAGCCATCCGGAAAGTGCTTCCAGCTTCCGTCATCGAGTCGTGCGACAAGTTCGGCGCGGTTGGCAGCGGCCTGGCCCTGGAGGCTGCTGCCGTTTTTGGTTGAACCTTGGCAAAAACGGGCGCAGCTAAAGTTCGTACGGCAGTCTCGTCAGGCGTTTGCCGGTAAGGGCGAAGACCGCATTTGCGACCGCCGGCAAGATCGGCGGCAATCCAGGTTCGCCGACGCCGCCGGGGTTCTCACCGCCTTCGATGATGCTCACCTTTATCACCGGCATTTCCGGCATGCGCAGTGGTTCGTAGTCGTGGAAGTTCGACTGATCGACGACACCGCCATCCAGGGTCACCTGATTGCGCAGGAACGCGCTCAGTCCGTACACAATGCTGCCCTGCATCTGGGCTTCGATCAACCCGGGGTTGACGGCAACACCGCAATCGATGACGCACGCTACCTTGTCGACAGACAGGTCGCCGTCGTCCAGCCGAATTTCGACCGCCTGGGCGACAATGCTTTCGAACGATTCCACAATCGCCATACCGCGACCAATACCGGTGGGCGCGGGTCTGTCCCACCCAGAGTCCAGGACCAGCCGGTCAAGCACGGCCAGGTGCCTTGGTTTTGCCGCCAGGTGACTTCTGCGAAACGCAATGGGGTCATGCCCGGCCGCATGGGCCAGATCGTCAATCAGGCTCTCGACCACGAACGGATTGTGGGAGGAGCCAACCGCGCGCCAGAAATGCACAGGAATCATCGGGTCATGATCGATCCATTCGACACGCACGTTCGGAATGTCGTAGGCGATATTGACGAGACCTTCCACGGCTTGTTTGTCTATACCGTTTTTGTCGATCAGGAACTTCAGGCCCGACCACTTGGACACCGACGGGATCGCAATCTTCACATCGAGGGTTGAAACATTGCCTTTTTCGTCGAGGGCGGCGGTCGCCCGGGTGAGATTGAACGGCCTGTACCGTGCGGCGCGCATGTCGTCTTCGCGCGAATAGACAAGCTTCACGGGCCGGTCCGTCGATTTGGCGATCTCGGCTGCGGCCTGGACAAAGTCCTGTGCAGAACGGCGGCCGAAGCCTCCGCCAAGGAATGTCGTGTGGACAGTAACCTTTTTGGGATCGATGCCGGCCACCTTGGCGACCGTGCCCTGCACGAAACTCTGGGCCTGGGTCGGTCCCCACGCCTGCGCGCTGTCGGGTTTGATCCATACCGTAAAGTTCATCGGTTCCATGCAGGCATGGGCCAGATAGGGTTGCTCGAACTCATGGGTGATTGCGCGATCACGATCAACCGCGGTGACGTCGCCTGTATCCCTGGCGACTTTGCCCGGCTTATCCAGGGCTTTGCGGTAGCCGCTGCGGATTGTGTCCATGTCGACGCCGGCGAACGGACTGTCTCCCCACTCGACATCGACGTCGTCGCGCGCGGAATGAACCGCCCAGTAATGGTCACCGACGATGGCGATACCGGTCGAGATCTTCACCACGGCAACGACACCCGGTCTCGCAAGCGCCCGTTCTGCGTTGAATGACTTGACCGGCGCACCAAGTTGAGGCGGAGAGATGACTATGGCGGTCACCATGCCAGGCAGATCCACATCAATACCGAACTGCGCCTTGCCGGTAATCTTTTGGAGCGTGTCGACACGTTTGACCGACTTGCCGATGACGCGGCGGTCGGCGGCCGGCTTCAGGACAGGGCTCTCTGGAATGTCCAATGCCGAGGCGTCCTGGACAAGGTCGGCAAATCCAATTTTGTTGCCGCGGCCATCCGCGATCAACCCGTTGGCGACTCCCAGCGATTCCGGGGCAACCTTCCATCGGGCGGCCGCGGCTTGTTGCAGCATCATACGCGCAGTTGCCGCCATCGTGCGCATACGGGTCCATTCGGTGCGAAGGCCGGACGACCCGCCGGTTATCATGAAGCCGTTGGACGGAAAGCCGTATGCCGGTGAGGACGTTGCCTGGACAATGTCAATCTGTTCCCAGTCACAGCCCAGTTCGTCGGCGAGGAGCTGGGCAATTCCCGTCAGCGTTCCCTGCCCCATTTCCGACTTGCCGATCGTGAACGTAACCCGGCCGTTCCTGGCGATCTCGATATAGGCGTTCGGCCGGAACACTGCCCCGTCCGTGTTCCGGCCGCCGGTCACGATCCCCGCTGCCAAGGAGGCCCCCGGAAGTGCGGCAGCGACTGCCAAAGCACCACCCACCGTGGTGCCTGCAGCCAGAAAACCTCTGCGCGAAAGAATTGTGAAGTCGATCATGAGTGCCTGCCTATCTTGTCGATACTGAACGGATCGCTGCACGGATGCGCTGGTAGGTACCGCAGCGGCAGATGTTGCCGGCCATTGCATCGTCAATCTCTTCGTCGCTCGGTGCCGCATTTGACGTCAGCAAAGCGGTGGCCGACATGATCTGACCTGGCTGGCAATAGCCACATTGCGGCACATCGATCTCCTGCCAGGCTGCCTGTACTCTGGCGCCAACGTCTGAATCTCCAACGTTTTCGATCGTGGTAATCTCACCATTTTCAGCGTCAGCTACCGGGGTTTGACACGACCTGACAGCCTCGCCATTCAGATGAACAGTGCACGCGCCGCAAAGCCCCGCCCCGCAGCCGAATTTGGTTCCCTTCAGACCGACAATGTCCCGGATTGCCCATAACAGAGGCGTATCGCCGGGAACATCAATGTCATGGAGAACCTGGTTGATTGACAGTTTTGCCATAATCATCCTCCTGGTTTACCTGCTGACGCCCACTCCACATGCGGGTCAGCACATTATTCTTGAGAAACACGTGATGGCGCAGGGCTGCTGCCACATGCAGAACCACGAGCGCCAGGATTGTCATCGCCATCGTGTAGTGAACAAGCTCCAACGTCTCATGAAGCGACCGGTCGGTGGTACTGACCAGCATCGGCAGCATCTCGATGCCCGACATGGCTTTTAGAGCGTCAGTGGGAAATGTTCCCACGAGCGCCCAGCCCAGGAGGCACTGCGTGCAGACCAATAAATACAGCAACCAATGCACCAAGGTTGCTGTTCTGTGTTGCCAGACCTTTCCGCCGACTGCCGGTTGTGGCGTTACGTTGACGAAACGCCACAACAGTCGCGCCACGACCACCGTCAGGACACCGATCCCAACCCACGCGTGGATGCCGTACAGCGGCAGGCGAACCGCCGCACTTCTCTCCGTGACACCGGTCATCCAGACACCGAAGCCAATCATGAAGATGATCATCACCGCATTGACCCAGTGAAGAGCGCGGGCTGGAAGGCCCCAGGACGTTGATGTGTTGCGCAACGCCATCCTATTTGACTTCCCGGATCGATACCTTTGTGAAGATGCGTTTGCCGTTGGCAAGAATCGCGTTGGCGTGAATCGTCATGGTCTGTAAATCGAGCACGTCAAAGACGCTGGTGCCGTTCTTTTCGGTCCAGGACAGAAGCACGATGCCGTAATGAACGTCGCGTCGGTCAACCGACTCCTCACCGGTTCTGCCGTCCTGGCCAACGGGCGCCTCCAGGTGCGTCCAGCGCATTTTGTCCTCTGCCAGGAATTCGGTCCGTACCTTGTGACCCGCCACTTCATATTCGAACGTACGGCCGGTGAGCCGGTTCATGACCTTCATCTTGGCTTGCTGAGCGGCCGTCGCCGCCGTCGCAGGGGAAGTGGATAACTGCGGCGATGCCACAAACAGCGTGAATGCGGCAACCGTCGTGGCCAGAATTTTGGAAATTGGCTGCATGATCAAGATCTCCGGGGTTGGGGAATGTCGCGAGTTTCAGACTTGCCTTTCGATGCACTTTGATCCACACCTCATAATTCGTCTAATGAATTAATAGAATTGTTATCATGCGAAAATCGGATTTGCTCAGACACAATGCCAGCCACCTGGTGGTCTTCCAGTCCCTGATCCGGACAAACAATGTGACCGCGACGGCGTCCGAACTGCACATGAGCCAGCCGGCTGTCAGTCGGGCCCTGGCGCATTTGCGCGAGATGTTCGACGATCCGCTGTTCGTGCGCGCGCCCGGCGGCGTGGTGCCAACCGAACGGGCCAGTCAGCTTTCGTCGCGTGTGTCCGACATGGTGGACGACCTAGCCGACTTGTTGTCGACACAGAATTTCGATCTCGCATCGACCGACCGGACATTCCGGATCGCCACCACCGACTACGGTGCCGGCACGGTCGTGCTCGACATTGCGAGCGCTTTTAACCAGATGGCGCCCAAAGGTAATCTGGAGGTCGTGCCGTTCTCCAACGACGTCTTCCGGGACCTGGCGGAGGGCCGGCTCGATCTTGTCCTGTATTCGGATGCGCCGGTGCCGGAACACCTGCATACGGAGTATCTGTTCCAGGAAAGCTATTCCTGCCTTTGCCGTTCCGGGCATCCGGTCATGAAGACGCAAAAGAAGGGTGTCATTCCGCTTGAGAGCTTTCTCGCCTGGCCGCATGCGCTGGTGACCGTATTCGG
>JAJFHD010000012.1 GCA_021775805.1 Alphaproteobacteria bacterium
GGCTGAAAGCGGGTCTTGTACTCCATCTTCTGAGATCCGTTGACCCAATATCCCAGGTAAACATAGGGCAACCCCATGGTATGGGCCCGCTCTATGTGGTCCAGAATCATGTAGGTGCCGAGGCTTCTGTCGGCAATGTCCGGCTCATAGAAGCTGTAGATCATGGACAGGCCGTCCTCGAGGCGGTCGGTCAGGGCAACTGCGATCAAAGGTCCGTCAGTTCCCGATACCTTGCCGGCATGCTCAAGCGGTGTCGAGGCGGGCAGCCGATACTCCACAAGGCGGGTATCGACAAAGCTGTCTTCTACCATGGCGGCAAAATCGAGGACCGTCATGTCGGCCATGCCACCATCCCGGTGACGGGTATCGATGTATCCCCGGAAGATCGAGTATTGCTCCTGGGTGGGGGCCACGTCGGTCATGTGCGAGGTCACCAGGCGGTTGCGTTCCCACGTGCGCTTCATGGACCGTGTCATCTTGAACTGGTCGACCAGAACCCGCACCGAAACGCACGCGGTGCAGCTGTCGCAGGCAGGACGGTAGGCGATGTTCTGACTGCGCCGGAAGCCGCCATGGGTCAACGTGTTGTTGAGCGTCACCGCCTGATCACCGATCAGGTGCGTGAAAATCTTTCGCTCGAGCCGGCCGTCCAGATAGGGGCAGGGCGCAGGCGGCGTTATGTAGAACTGTGGAAATTTCCCGCCTTCGATGCTCACGCGTTGTTCCTTGTGTCGCCAGTCGTTCACAGACCGTAATACCACGGTCCGATCAATGAGTATGCCAGCCAAATGAGAAATATCAACGGCAACCCTGCACGCATGAAATCGGAGTAGCGATAGTGACCAGGTCCCATGACCAGAAGATTTGTCTGATAGGCCATTGGCGTGGCGAAGGAACAGTTCGCAGCAAAGATGACCGCGAAGACAAATACCCGTGGGTCGGCTTCGAGTTGCACCGCAGTGTTGATGGCGATCGGGGTGAACAGGACGGCGGTCGCGTTGTTGCTGAGGAAGTTGGTCAGGATCGCAATCATCAGGAACAGGGCGGAGAGTACGGCGGCCGTACCGGCGCCTTCCAGCAGATCAATCACGGCGTGGGCCAGCAATTGCGCGCCGCCGGTGGTTTCAAGGCTTTCAGCCATGGCAATAGCGGCGGCGATGAGTACCAGGATGCGCCGGTCGATCGCACGGGCGGCCTGGCGGACGTTCAGACATCCGGCCGGCACCATTGCTGCGGCTCCGGCAAGGGCGGCGATAACGATAGGGATCATACCGCTTGCGGCGCAAAGTATCGTTGCCAGGAATATAAACCTGGCGCGGGCGCCATAGCGGACTTCGAGCAGTTCCGACGCCGACCACTCGAGCAGCAGCACATCGCGGTTCATTCTCAATCCGAGAATGTCCTGCCGGTTGCCCATGAACAAGATGACGTCGCCGGCTTCCAGGCGGATCTCGCTCAGGCGCATGCGGATCATGCGGCTGCGGCGCTGAACGCCGATAATGATGCATCCGGTGTCCGTGCGCAGGCCCGTCTGCTCGATGCGCCGGCCGATCATGCGCGACCCGGGTGCCACGACCGCTTCGGCCAGCATCATCTCCGTGGCCATCGCGGTGGCTGTGTCTTTGCCGGTCTCGTCGGCCGGTTGGCGCTTGTCGTCTTCAGGATCAAGCTCATCGGGGTCCGACGACAAGACGCCGTCGCGGATATGAAGGGCATCGGTCAGCGCTTCGCGGGTGGCGGCAACAATGACCAGGTCGCCTTCGGTCAGGCAAACGTCCTCGAATGGCGGCAGAATCGGATGCTCACCGCGCTGGACCATGCGCACGGTCATGTTGCGCAATCCGGGAAACAGTCCGGCGATCGACATCTGACCCTGTAGCGGATGGCCGGCAGAAATCTGGATCTGGGCAATGAACTGCTTGCCGTTGCGCGGGATCACGGCCTCGGTCATCGACGCCCGGTCTTTCAGAAGCCATGGCATGATGAACAGCACGTAGACCGCCCCGAGCCCGGCCAACATGGCGCCAGGCACGACGAAATCGAAAAATCCGATCTTTTCAACGTTGTACCGAACAGCGACACCGGCCACCAACAGATTGGTCGATGAGCCGATCAGAGTGGTCATGCCGCCGAGGATGGAGATGAAGCTGAGTGGCATGATCGTCTTGGAGACGCTCAGTCCCATTCTTGCCGTCAGGATGCTGATGATCGGGATGAACATGACCACCACGGGGGTGTTGTTCATGAATGCACTGATGACGCCGGCCCCCAGAAGCACTGCGGTCAGGGTCAGGACGGGATGATTGCTGCCCAGTGTCGCAATGCGCCGTGTCGGCCCTTCCAGGGCACCGGTCTGAAACAGTCCCTGGCCGACCACCAGGAGTGCCAGCACCGTGATCAGGGCAGGGTTTGCGAACCCGGAAAGAAGAACATCGGGAGAAAGCTGGTTTAGTCCGCTTGCGTCATTCAACGGGAAGAAGTGGAAGAAGATCAAGAGAGCGACGATGGTCGCCACGGACGTGATTTCAAGACTGGCACGTTCAAGTGCATAGGACACTATCGCTGCACCGATAATGGCAAAAGTCACCCAGATCTGCAGTTCCACGGTCATGCGCGCCCTCGCTGACGCTACAGTCTAGTGGATTCGGCCGCCGTATTGCTGAAATTCAGCAGTTCGCACCGCCTCACGAAGTGTCGAGAAATTGCCGCAACAGCCGGACAACCGCGTCAGGCTGTTCCTGCTGGACCCAGTGGCCGGCGCCGGGCACCAGATCGGAGGCAATCATCTTCGTGCAGACACGTGTCTCCATCGCCTCCTTGGCACCGGGCTTTTGATAAATCCCCCAGTCGCTCTGACCGGCGATGAAACAGGCAGGAACATCGATTGTTCGTCCTGCATACAGACGAAGCTCCCTGGTTTGCTCCTCGCTTGCGGTACAGCGGTACCACTGGAGTCCGCCTTGAAACCCTGTACGGGCGAATTCTGAGGCGTAAAAGCCCAACTCCTGTTCCGTCAACCAATGGCAGGCGGCAATTTCAGCGTCGGAGGGCATGAGCGGTGCCACGGTTTCGGCCATGCCACGATCACGGTCCATAATGTAATAGGTCGGCAATTTGGCAAGTTCGCCGGCGGTCCACGCCGCGAGTGGGGCAGGGGCGTTACCCGTCCAGTCGGCGCTCTTGAAATGATAATAGGCACGCAGAAAACCGCCTATTCCTTGAGGGCAATTCCGCATGTTGTCATTGGCGGTCCGGGTACCGTAGTACCATTGATAGTGCTTGCGCGGCCGCGCCAGGTTTGCCAGTTGTTGATGTATGTCCGGGTTGGAGAGGTGTTCGCCTGTCGTTGTCGTCGGTGGCTGTCCCGGCAGCGCATTCACCGGAAAATCCGGCGGCCCGTCGAACGGTGCGCTCATGAGGGCGACCGACCTGAAAACATCCGGTCTGATCAGGGCGCAATAGGCGGCCACAGGCGACCCGAAGTCGTGACCGATTACGGCAGAAACGCTGGCGTGTCCAAGCCCGGCGAGGAGGGCAAGGGCGTCGCGTACCAGATTGGACAACCGAAACCAGGCCAGGTCGCCATCGTAATCAGAGTTCCAGCCGGTGGTGCGGCCATATCCACGCTGGTCCGGGGCGATCACATGAAAGCCGAGGCCGGCCAGCGGCATTATGATCTTCCGCCAGCTGAACGCCAGTTCCGGAAACCCATGCAATAACAGGAGGCAAGGACGGCCAGGTTGTTCAAAGCCGGCCTCCAGGAAATGCATGCGCAAGCCATTGACGCCGTCCAAGAACCGGGAGCGAATGCCTGGTGGCAAAAGTGATGCGTCGATCTCGGCCGGTGGTTTCATGGGCAGGGCTCCATCACAGACTGCTGGCGTTTTTGTCCGACATCTGGTCTGCGAGAAATTGGACGAAACGGTTGGTCAGGCTTTCGCGGGATACATTGTTGGGCCACACGGCGTAGGCCCCTGGTGCCATCAGTTCCCAATTCGGGCTCAACGCAATCAGCCTCCCGGTTTGAAGCGCCGACGTCACAAGGCAGCGTGGTACCGCGGCAATGCCGATACCGTTCATTGCCATCTGGCACAACGCTGAAACCGAGTCGACTTCGACCGCAATCGACGGTGAAAAGTCGGGAACTTCCTGGTTTGAATTGACCAGCTGTTTGGTGACGGGCAGTTGCGTGAGCTTGATCCAGTCCCATTCGGCCAGATCGCTGATCGCCTTCGGCATGGCCTTGCCGGCAAGGTAGCCAGGTGCTGCAACCAGCACACGTTCGATGGTGCAGAGCTTTCGAGCCAGGTACTGGCTGTCCTCAAGCCAGCCGATCCGAACGGCTGCATCGTACTCGGAGCCGATGAGCTCAATCTTCTGATCGGAAAAGCTGATCGTCAAATCGACCTTGGGGTAGCGTTTTGTGAAGGCGATGAGGTGATCTACATACGGCGGATTTTCGAAGACCGCCCCGGCAACGGCCACTCTAAGGCGCCCGGTCGGCTGGTCGGAACGGCGGTGAATGGCATCGAGGCCGGCCTGGGCCGCCGCGGCCATTTTCCGGCTGGCGGCGAACAGTTCGGCCCCGTCGTCGGTGAGAGAAATTTTTCGCGTCGATCGGTACAGCAGTGCCGTGCCAATATGGGTCTCAAGTTGGGAGACATGATGACTGACGACCGACGGCGACAGGTTGAGCAGCTTGGCCGCGGCCCGAAAGGAGCCGGCCTCGACCACTGTCTGGAAAATCGCCATTGTCCTCAAGTGGTCAATCATTGTTCGATCAGATGAAATAAAGAAATTGATTCATCCCATCTTATGCACAACCGAATTTCGATGCATTCTCTTTTTGCCGATAGGGAAGCGCATGTTTTTGCGCTGTCCCTCGAACATTCGATAAGGAAGGAAAATGTCATGTCGCGGATTGTTGTCACTCATAAGGTGGAAGACGTCGTGAAGTGGAAAAGTTTCGATGAGGAGCGTCGTGTCAACATGGGTGCGTTTGGAACGGACATCCAAAGCTTCGTGGACATGGGCGGCGGCAGTTCGGTGGCCCTGTCCATGACTGTCACGGATCCCGACGGGCTGCAGGCGTTCATTCAATCAGAAATGTGCGATGCAATCATGCGCCGGCACGGGGTCATCAAACCGGTAACGGTGCATGGTGACGGCTAGGCGTTGTAGCGCTCGGGGCAGCGGATAGAAATATTCGCATCCCCGACAAGCAGAGACGGGAGCCGCGCCACTTCAACGGCTGGTTTATGCGTTCGGCACGCCCCACCTAGGAAAACCGGTTTCCCGTGCGCGACGCAACACGTCCGTGTTGCTTCGCAGATACGGGACCGTACGAGTCTCAAAAGCCGGCATTCGGTACGGCCCCGTCTCTGCGAAGCAGCATTGCATGCTGCGTCGCGTACGGGGAACGGTGGCGGCGGTTTGGAGCGAACGCCTGCGGGCGGGTGCGTCCTTCAACCTATAATTAAAGTTATAAAACTCGCATAACTGTTTGGTTTTGAAGCAGTTTATTGCCTTTCTTTTCCGCCGGGCGCGTCGAGGGTGGTTGCTGCATAACCTTCTGCATTAAGTGTCTCAATGACATCTTTTGCGTGGTGCCGGTCGCGGGTCTCGATCATCAGTTCAAGTTCCGTGCCTTTCGCCGGCACGTCGAGGAACAGGCGGTGATGGGAGACTTCGAGGATGTTGGCGCCGGCCTCTCCCAGACAAGAGGCGATATGGCCCAGGACGCCTGGCCGATCGGGTGTCTGTATTCGGAGGCTGACGATCCGGCTCTCCCGTTCCAGTTCGCGGTAAACAATTGAAGCCAGAATTCTGGGATCGATGTTGCCGCCGCACAGGATCAGACCCACGGTGCGGTCCCGGAACCGTCCAGGGTCCGCCATAACCGCGGCGAGGCCGGCTGCTCCCGCTCCCTCCACAGTTGTCTTCTGAACGGTCAGGAGGGCGTTGACGGCACGCTCTATGTCGGTTTCGCTGGCCAGCAGAATGTCTGTCACGTGATCACGGGCAATCATCGTGGTGCGTTCGGCGACGTTCTTGACGGCAATCCCTTCAGCCAGCGTGTTGCCGCCACAAGCGGCTGTCTGTCCGTGGAAAGCGTTGTGCATGGCCGGGTAGAGGGCGGTCTCGGCGCCGAATATGTCGATGTCGGGCCGGATGGCCTTTGCGGCAATCGAAACACCGGCGATGAGGCCACCGCCGCCAACCGGGACGACAAGAGTGTCGATGGCGGGTGCGTCTTCGAGCATTTCGTGTGCAATGGTGCCCTGGCCGGCAATCACATGGTCGTCGTCGTAGGGGTGAATGGGGGTAAGTGCCCGCGCGGCGATGAGGTCTTCGTAGGCGGCCTGACATTCGACCAGGGTTTCCCCGCTGAGAACGACGTCGGCCCCCATTGAGCGGGTGCGCTCGACCTTGACGAAGGGGGTTGTGGTCGGCATGACGATGGTGGCGGGTATTTCAAGATCCCTGGCAAAATAGGCAACCGCCTGGGCGTGGTTGCCCGCCGACAGGGCGATGACACCGGCTGCCCGCTGGGCCTCGCTGAGACTGGCCAGCTTGACCAGTGCGCCACGGACCTTGAATGCACTGGTGATCTGCAGGTTTTCGAATTTGAGGTAGATGTCGACCCCTGTAAGCTCCCGCAAGGCAGGTGCCGGCAGGGTCGGTGTGCGCAGAATCCGACCGTTCAGCATAATGGCGGCGTCTGTTATGTCATCCGGTGTGACGGTCATTGTCGTCTGCCCCTGGTCAAACCCAGGGTGTCCCGGGTCCTGAAAAGTCCGTTAGAGCCTTATGTCAGGCTCTTGGCCAAAATGTTCTGCCATGTTAGGTCACATGCCGAAACGATATTCTGGAAATCAGACATCGAATTCCAACATTAGCAGAGGTGTAACAGCATGGGCTCCAAGGTCGCTTTTCTCGGTTTGGGTGTAATGGGGTATCCCATGGCAGGGTATCTGGCCTCGGCTGGCCACGACGTGACGGTCTACAACCGCACGGCGGCGAAAGCTGAAAAGTGGGTCGCCCAGCATGGCGGCGCCTCGGCGGCAACGCCCAGGGAAGCTGTGGCAGGCGCTGCATTTGTGTTTGCCTGTGTCGGCAATGATGACGACCTGCGTGCGGTTGTGGCGGGCCCCGACGGTGCGTTTCACGGCATGGGCGAGGGCTCGATCTTTGTCGACAATACGACGGCATCTGCCGAAGTCGCCCGCGAGCTTCACGCACAAGGCGCAGCCAAGGGGATTGCGTTCCTCGATGCGCCGGTTTCCGGTGGCCAGGCCGGGGCTGAAAACGGTGCCCTGACGGTCATGGTCGGGGGCGATGAGGCACCATATGAAAAAGCGGCGCCGCTGATCGACCACTATGCCAAGTCATGCCGTCTCATGGGCCCGTCGGGGGCCGGCCAACTGACCAAGATGGTCAACCAGATCTGCATTGCCGGACTGGTGCAGGGGCTCTCGGAGGGCATCCATTTTGCCAAGAAGGCGGGGCTTGATGTGGAGGCGGTGATCGACGTGATCTCGAAGGGCGCTGCCCAGTCCTGGCAGATGGAGAACCGCTACGTGACGATGAACAAGGGCGAGTACGAACACGGTTTTGCGGTCGACTGGATGCGCAAGGATCTGGACATCTGCCTGACCACCGCGCGCCAGATCAAGGCCAAGCTTCCCGTGGCCGCGCTGGTCGATCAGTTCTATGCCGATGTGCAGGAAATGGGCGGCAGCCGGTGGGATACATCGAGCCTTTTGGCGCGGCTTGATCCTAAGTAATACAAAGAGTTATATGCGTAAACTCATATAGCAAGTTAATGTATCGCTTTAAGTGCGGTTCAGGTGTTCGGCGATGCGCGGTGCAAAATAAGTCAGCACACCGTCGGCCCCGGCCCGCTTGAAAGCCATCATGCTTTCGATCATGACGCGCTCGCCGTCGAGCCAGCCGTTCTGTGCGGCGGCCATCAGCATGGCATACTCGCCGGACACCTGGTAAGCGAAGGTCGGCACACCGAAGGCCTGTTTGAGTTTGGCGACAATGTCCAGATAGGGCATGCCCGGCTTGACCATGATCATGTCGGCGCCTTCCTGAATGTCGAGCATCGCCTCGCGCAACGCCTCATCGGAGTTGGCCGGGTTCATCTGGTAGGTGCGTTTGTCGCCAATCAGCGTTGTCGAACTGCCGACCGCATCGCGGAACGGACCGTAAAAGGCTGACGCGTATTTCGCAGTGTAGGCCATGAGCACGGTGTTGAGATGTCCGTTTTCATCAAGCGCCGTCCTGATGGCGCCAACCCGGCCGTCCATCATGTCGGAGGGGCCGATAATGTCGCAGCCGGCGTCGACCTGGATCAGGGCCTGTTCGATCAGCACCTCGATGGTTTCGTCGTTGAGAATGGTCTCACCGTCAAGCAGACCGTCATGGCCGTGGCTGGTGTAGGGATCGAGCGCAACGTCGCACATGATACCGAGTTCGGGATGGGCCTGCTTGATGGCCCGTGAGGCGGTGCAGACGAGATTGTCCGGATTGAGGCCTTCGCGGCCGTCCTCTGACCGCAAGTCTGGGTCGGTATAGGGAAAAAGGGCGACGACGGGGATGCCGAGACTGACGGCGCGTTCGGCGGCCGCCACGGCATTGTCGACCGACAGGCGGTCGACGTCCGGCATGGATGGCACCGGTGTGCGGACATTTTCGCCGTCACAGACAAACAGCGGCCAGATCAGGTCGTTGGTGCTGAGCGTGTTTTCCGCCACCATGCGCCGGGTCCAGTCGGCCTGGCGGTTGCGGCGCAGGCGCGTGGTCGGGAATCCGGGAACAGGAGAACCGATACGCGAAGACCCACCGGTCTCCTGGGCGTGTTTTGTGGAACCGAATACGCTCTTGTCCACGGGGGACCTCCTTTGTCCGGGCGCTTGTTCGTATCGCGCTACATCCCGTGTTTTAATATGAAACATGGAATAGTTCCAGAGAAGGTGACGTTCAGGGCTATGTGCGTCCACCGCGTGGTAGACAGGCTCACTGAACCAGGCCTGTCGGTGCCGGCATCAATGCCTCAGGAAACGCAACCGGACTGCCTTGTTCACGCGTAGATGTACCCGCCGGAGACGATGATGTTTTCACCGGTCATGTAGGTGTTGCGCGGGCCGCCGGCCATGAAGACCCATTCGGCCATCTCCCTGGGTTCGGCGGCGCGGCCAAGGGGATTGGCGGCGGCAAGCTCGCCCAGAAACCCCGAAGCGCGGGCTTTCTCAGTGGCCATGCCCGCGGGCGCCACTGAATTGACCAGAATACCGTCACCAGCAACTTCATGGGCGAACGATTTTGTCAGGCTGACCACGGCGGCTTTAGTCGCTGCGTAGTGGGCATTTTGCGGATGAGCCTTGAAGGCGTCGACTGAGGAGATGTTGACGATGCGACCGCGCACATCGCCGATCGGGTCGCTGTTTTTCATGTGCCGGACGGCGGCAACCATCATGTGGTAGGTGCCCTTGACGTTGATCGCATTCGACGCATCCCATTCGTCGTCGGTGATCTCCAGCAGCGGTTTACGCGGATAGACAGCGGCACAGTTGACAAGGGTGTCGATCGAGCCAAGGGCCCGGCGAACTTCATCGAATGCCTTGTGCGACGCTTCGGCGGTTCGAATGTCGGCGGCAGCGTGCCCGGTATCAAGGCCGGCGGCCCGCGCAGGCGCGGTCGCCGCCTCAGCGGCTGCCCCGTCGACATCCACGACACCGACGGCGCGAGCACCTTCGCCAACAGCCATGTTCGCCAGGAGGGCGCCGAGACCGGAACCGCCGCCAACGACGAGGAGAGATAGGTTTTTCATGATGCTTCTGCCTGAGTTTGGTTTGCAAGTTGGGCTCTGACGGCGGGAATGACCTGATCGCAGAACGTTTCAAGCGATTCAAGCACATTCGCGTAGGGAATACCTGCTATCTGCATGAATACACTGGTATGAGTGATGCCGTACTCGCGGGCATCGTCGACGATCCTGGCACTCACGTCTTCAGCATCGCCGATGATCGAGCGTTCCATGATCTCATCGATCGTGGGTTCGCCGTCATAAGGCACATCGCGCAGGATCGCGCCGTCGAGGACAGGATCGGGCCGGCGCATGTTGGTGACCATGCGGGCGTGAAGCAGAATCTGTTCCGCGGCCATCCGCGAATCGTTTTTGTCTTTTGCAACATAAACATAACGCTGGACCGCAAATGGGAAGTCATCCCCGGTCAGACCGTTCTCTGCCCGGGTTTCCTTGTAAAGGCCGCGCAGCGTCGCCAGGAGGGATGTGGGGGCCAGGGCCGATGACGTCAGAGGGGTTGCACCGCGTTCAACCATGCGCTGGCGTATTTCGGGCGCGTTGCCGACGGCGAATGTGCGGATTGCCTCCTGAACCGGGGCAATCGACAAGGCTGCGTCCGCAATCTGGACATGATCGCCGTGATAGTCGATGCGGCCTTGGGTCAGGCCCTGATGGATGACGTCCCAGACCTCGAGGCCGCGTTGCAGGCGGTCATTGATTTCAAAACCGAATTTGGCAAATTCGCGCGGCTGGTAGCCTGTCCCGAGCCCCAGTACGAGACGGCCGTTTGTAAGCTGGTCCGTCATGCAGATGTCCTGCACCAGCCTGAGCGGCTCGTAAAACGGCATGACGACGACGGCCGGGCCAAGCTGAAGGTTGGTGGTCGCCGATGCCATGTGCGCCACCGCCATTAGGGGCGACGGGCAGACCGAGTAGTTCGAAAGATGATGCTCGGCAAACCAGGCTATGTCGAAGCCGCCCTGATCGGCGATGCGTGTCATGGTGCGCATCTGCTGGAAGACTTCCGCATGGGTCGGGCCGGAGGCCGGCATGGTCATCAGGTTGAAAAGCGAAAATTCCATGGCGGATGGGCCTTTTTGACACGTTGATCTTGATATGGCGATGACGGGATTATGATCCTGACTCAGGAAATCATCGCCGTCAAAAAAAAGCCGTGGATGACCGTATTGGATAGGCACCAGATTGCTATGTGATTCCGGCGGCCTAATTCACGGAGTGTCAGGAACAGGGAGACGTGTGATGGATACCGACCGCATCGACGAAGCGGCTTTGGGATTGCTTTATCTTGGACTTCACGACGGTAATCGTACGTGGAAGACATTCGATTGGGACACGATGGACCGGTTGCATGAAAAGGGACTGATTTCGAGCCCGTTGGGCAAGGTAAAATCGGTGGCGTTTTCCGAGAAGGGCCTGGAGAAAGCGGAAGCAGTGTTCCGCAAACAGTTTGATGGCGAGACTTGAACCGTTGAAGTCTCGGCTGACAACGAGAACAACCGCCGACTGTAGTTCGGTGTTTTTGGCATTAGTTTTAAAGTTATATCGATGGCGCGAAGAACCACACTGACTGCGAAGAATCTCGAAGCTCTGGGGGCCGCACGACTCGCTGAGCTGATGATGGAGTTGAGCAAGGGCAACGATAGCGCCAAGCGCCAATTGCGGTTCGCACTCGCAGCCGCTGCAGGGCCTGAGGAGATTGCCGATCAAATCGGAAAGCGGCTGCGAACTATTGCCAAAGCGACGAGTTATCTCGATCGGAAACGCAGCAACGCCCTGATCAAGGAACTCGAGATACAACGCCGGCTGATCATGTCCGACATTGCCAAGAGCAAACCGCAAGAAGCGCTTGATCTGATGTGGGAGTTCATGGCTCTGTCGGTGTCGGTGTTCGAACGTTGCGGCGAGATGAACCAAGCTCTCGAAAATGTCTTCAGCACAGCCTGCGAGAACATCGGTGAGCTGGCACTAGCAGCCAAACCGGATGCCAAGCAACTTGCTTCGCGCACGTTTGCTGCTTTGCAGGAAAAAGTCTACGACGAGTATGAAGGCCTGATCGACAGTCTGGCGCCGGCTCTCGGCAGCGCAGGACTTGCCCATCTCAGGACGCTCTTTGAGGAATGGGCGGCCCAACCGGAACCCGAACTGGATGATGACCAGCGGGTGCCGATCGGGTGGGCGTCTTCGGGACCCATCTATGAAGATGAATTTATGAGCCGTCACAAGGACGACCTAGTCCACTACTGGCTTGTAACCATTGCCGATGCCCAGGGGGATGTCGATGGTTTCATCGCACAATACGATGAAGCCGAAAGGCGGTACGAACGTGTGGCGGCCGCTATTGCAGAGCGCCTGTTGGCGGCCGGCCGGCCCGAAGAGGCATTGACCGCGCTGGATGCGGCCGACAGGAAAGCTGTTCCAGACTACGTTTCCGACTTGGGGGAAATGCCGGACTGGGATCGTGTCAGGATTGACGTGCTGGTGGCTCTGGGGCGCAAGGACGATGCGCAAAGCCTGCGCTGGACCTTGTTTGAGGCGACCTTGGACGATGAGCCGTTGCGCGCCTTCCTCAAACAACTTCCCGATTTCGATGACATGGAGGCGGAACGCAAGGCGCTCGATTTCGCCATGGCACATGACAATGTGATGCTCGCCATGGACTTTTTTGTCCGGTGGCAGGCGTTCGATCGCGCCGCGCGGCTTGTGGAAACCCGCATTCATGAAATCGACGGGAACCATTATGCCTATCTGCGGCCGGCGGCCGATTGGCTTGAAGGGAAGCATCCTCTGGCGGCAACTCTGCTGCGCCGGGCCATGATCGATTTTACGCTCAAGAATGCCCGGTCCTCGCGCTATCGGCACGCTGCGCGCCATCTGCTCGAATGCGAAAGTCTCGCCGTCTCGATTGCCGATTATGGAGATTTCCCCGATCACGAAACTTACCGTTCGCAGCTCGAGGCGGAACATCCGCGAAAATCGTCATTCTGGAGTGAGTTGACTTAACTGTCGGTTTCAGCGGTCTATTTCAGTTTCGGGTTGCGGGCCTCCTTCCATCGTCCATGTTGACGCCTTGTCGCGAGGCTTTTATGACCGGGGGCGTCTTGATCAACCCATGTAAGGCAGACCATGGATTTTGAGCTGAACGAAGAACAACGCGCCTTCAAGGACATGGCGGCGGCATTCGCGGCGGAGCAGATGGCGCCGTTTGCCGATGACTGGGACGCAAATTCGCATTTTCCGGTCGAGACACTGAAGGCGGCTGCGGCTCTGGGCTTCGGCGGCATCTATGTGCGCGACGATGTCGGCGGTTCCGGGTTGTCCCGGCTGGATGCCGCCATGATCTTCGAGGAGCTGTCCAGGGGGTGCACGTCCACCGCGGCGTTCATATCGATTCACAACATGGCGTCGTGGATGATCGACACTTTTGGCAACCCCGATCAGCGCGCCCGCTGGCTGCCAGGATTGTGCACGATGGAGACGATTGCCAGCTATTGCCTGACCGAGCCTGGTTCCGGGTCGGATGCCGCAGCCTTGAGAACCCGGGCGGTGCGCGACGGCGACCACTATGTGCTCAATGGTTCCAAGGCATTCATATCGGGCGCCGGATCGTCGGACCTTTATGTCTGCATGGTGCGCACCGGCGAGGAGGGGCCGCCGGGCATTTCCTGCATCGTCATCGAAAAGGACACGCCCGGGCTTTCGTTCGGCGCCCAGGAACGCAAACTCGGCTGGAAGAGCCAGCCGACGGCCATGGTCAATCTACAGGACTGCCGTGTGCCTGCCGCCAACCTGATCGGTAGTGAAGGCGATGGTTTCAAGATTGCCATGGCGGGGCTCGACGGCGGCAGGCTGAACATTGCGGCCTGTTCGATCGGGGCCGCCCAGGCCTGTCTCGACCTGTCCATCCGCTACCTCGGCGAACGAAAGCAGTTTGGCCGGGCGCTTCGCGAGTTCCAGGCCCTGCAGTTTCGCATTGCCGACATGGCGACCGACCTCGAAGCAGCAAGACTGATGGTTCACAAGGCGGCGACTCTGGTCGATGCCAAGACGGCGGATGCGACACGCACCGCGGCCATGGCCAAGCGATTCGCGACCGATGTTGGTTTCGATGTGGTCAACCAGGCCCTGCAGCTCCACGGTGGTTACGGATATCTGCGGGATTATCCGATCGAGCGGTTCCTGCGCGACGTCCGGGTCCACCAGATTCTGGAAGGCACCAACGAGGTCATGCGCCTGATCATCTCACGCGACCTGCTGTCGGATTGAACCCATGTCGAGCGAAGAGCCACAACTGATTGTCGAACGCCGTGGTACCGCCGGCCTGATCACGCTCAACCGGCCCAGGGCACTCAACGCCCTTACCCTCGACATGGTGCGCGAAATGCACCCATTGCTCGATCGATGGGCGGTGGACCCGGGGGTCGACCGGGTCATCGTGGATTCCACCGGTGACAAGGCGTTCTGTGCCGGCGGCGACATTCGTGCGCTTTACGACTGGGGGCGGGCGGGCGATCCCAATGTCATTAATTTCTACCGCGAGGAATACCTGCTCAATGTTGCTATCAAACGGTATCCCAAGCCCTACATCGCGCTGATGAACGGCATCACCATGGGTGGCGGTGTTGGGGTGTCGGTGCATGGCTCCCACAGGGTGGCGACTGAAAACCTCACGTTCGCCATGCCCGAAACCGGCATCGGCCTGTTCCCCGATGTCGGTGGCACCTACTTTCTGCCACGGTGTCCGGGTGAGATCGGCCTTTTTCTGGGGCTGACGGGCGGACGGCTGAAGGCCGCCGACGCGCTTTACGCAGGCATTGCCGACAGTTTTGTTGCCGCCGACCGGTTGGCTGACTTACGCGGTGCTCTGGCAGAGGGCGGCAATGTTGTTGCGGCCATCGCAGCGTTCGCGACCGATCCGGGCGACGCCGCGATTGCCGCTCAACAGCCACGGATCGACCGGGCATTCGGAGCGGCGTCCTTGTCCGAAATCCTCGACCGGCTGGACAGTGATGGCGACGCGTGGTCCGTCAATACCGCTAAGACCATCCGGGCGAAATCGCCGACAAGTGTCAGGCTTGCGTTCAGGCAGATCAGAGAAGGGGCCGATCTGTCGTTTGAAGACTGCATGCGGCTTGAGTACCGTCTGGTAAACCGGGTCATGAAGGCGCACGATTTTTATGAAGGCACACGTGCCGTTGTCATCGACAAGGATCAGGCGCCAAAGTGGCAACCGGAATCCCTTGACGCAGTGACGAACGAACTGATCGATGAGTACTTTGGGTCTCTGGGGGACGATGAACTGCCTCTTCAGGCCATGAACGGCAAATAAGGGAGCACATGCAAATGGCGACGATCGGATTTATTGGCCTGGGTAATATGGGTGGACCGATGGCGGGCAACCTTGTCAAGGCAGGTCACACGGTCAATGGATTCGACCTGTCGGCCGACGCCGTCGACAGATTTGTGGCGGCTGGAGGCAATGCCGTCGGTTCTGTGACCGAGGCGGTAAAGGGAGCCGAGGCGGTGGTGACAATGCTGCCAGCCGGCAAACACGTGCGCGCGGTCTATCTGGGTGAAGACGGCCTGTTGCAGGCGGCTTCGGGCGGTACTCTCTTCATCGATTCCTCCACGATCGATGTGGCGAGCGCACGTGACGTTGCTGCAGGTGCAGCGCAGGCCGGCATGGCCATGGTTGACGCACCGGTCTCCGGCGGAACCGTCGGTGCGGACGCCGGTACGCTGACGTTCATGGTCGGTGGGCCGGAGGGCGACTACGACCGGGCGCTGCCGTTGCTGGAGATCATGGGCAAGACAGTCGTCCACGCCGGCGGTGCAGGCAACGGCCAGGCCGCAAAGATCTGCAACAACATGATTCTGGGGATATCCATGATCGGTGTCGGCGAAGCCTTCGTATTGGCGGAAAAGCTCGGCCTCGATCATCAGAAGCTGTTTGACATCTCCTCTACCGCATCGGGACAGTGCTGGTCGCTGACGACCTATTGCCCGGTTCCGGGGCCGGTGCCGACGTCACCGGCAAACCGTGACTATCAGGCAGGTTTCACCGCGGCCATGATGCTGAAAGATTTGAAACTTGCCCAGGAGGCGGCGCAATCTGCGAATGCCGCCACGCCCCTGGGTGCACAAGCCATGGCGCTCTACAGCCTGTTCGTCGCCGCAGGGCATGAGAACGTTGATTTTTCGGGTATTATAAAGATGCTGAGAGGGCACGATTAGGCCTTCATAAGTATTTGTAAAGCATTAGAATATAAACGCAAATTAACCTTGCTACTTAATCAGTTTTTAGTCTGCCTGTTCTATAGTCCGCAATATGAGGTGGGGGCAGGGACCATCCAATAAAAACTTGAGGGCAGGTGTCAACATGAATATCGCCACACAAGCGGTTCCCGCAGAGAGCGGAGTGGAATCTGAAGAGATCACACCCCGCTACCTCGAGGCGCTAACGCTGATCGAACGGCTTCACCGCCGTTTGCTTGACGTGATCAAGGACGAGTTCGAACGGCTGGGACGGCCGGAAGTGAACAGTGTCCAGGCGCTTCTGCTGTTCAATATCGGTGATGCCGAGTTGACGGCGGGTGAGCTGAGGAGTCGAGGCCATTATCTGGGCTCCAACGTGTCGTACAATCTCAAGAAGCTTGTCGATGCGGGGTATATCCATCACGAACGTTCGGAAACTGACCGGCGTTCGGTGCGTGTGCGTCTGACCGAAAAGGGTCAGGAAGTTCGCTCACGAGTGGATCAGCTTTACCAAAAACACATCAGCTCGCTCGAGCAGGTCGGCGGTGTCAGCACCGACGATCTCGACCGCCTTAACGTGGCGCTCGTTCGGCTCGAGCGGTTCTGGACCGATCACATCCGGTACAGGCTGTAACAGACAAAAACAACAACAGTTGCAGTTGCTGAACATTTAGCCCCCGAGTTGCCGTCAGGCGATTCGGGGGTTTTTCTTTTGGTTCGGCAAACGAGGCAAAACATCGTCGAAAGGATGCCGCGGGCCACTTGCAAGAGGCGCGCTGGATTTGGAATTTCGGGGTTTGGTGACCAGTCAAGATCTGAAACATCGCTGAGCGTCCAAATACAGACAAATTTGGAGCGCTTGTATTGTCCTTGACATGGTCCAAATGGCGAATTGTGCGATTTTCGAAAATTTGGATGCGAAAAGTAGGTTTTTCGCAAAAAATTGCGGCTTGAGGGGCAAATTTCGTTGGTGAGTCCTCAGCTCGATGCGACTTGCGTGTGGCTTGAATGTAACGTGTTCAAACCTATGTGATTCAAATGGCTCAGACGACCTTTGACCGGGTATGCCAATATTGCTATGAACGACTTAAATAGGCTTGCTATGCGGCGGGCATTTCTAATTGCTGACAAAGGAACCATTTGGTGGTGATGTTAATCGAATCGAGTACGACGTCCGACGTGGCCCCTGATGCTGTTAAAGACTGCGTCGATGTTGACGTGCGTTCGGGCAACGTCATGCTGAGAGGCTGGCAGCGCAAGGCGGTGTTTGCTGCGGCTGTGCTGGCGATATCGAGTGTCGGGGTCGGGACCGCATCGGCGGAAACCCGTGATGACTATGAACCGGTCGAGTTTGAAGACCCGTATGATCCGGCGCCGCGTGAGTCATTTGTTTCCACCGACCGTTCCGTCCGTCCGATGCTGTCGACTGAATCGATGATTGCCATGCAGTCGGCAATTGCGAAATACGAGTACGTAGTCAGTCGCGGCGGATGGCGGACAATTCCTCCGGGCCGCAACATGAGTGTCGGCTCCCGCGGTGACCGCGTGGTCATGCTCAGGGACAGACTGGCGATTACTGGTGACCTTCAGCAAGTTTCTGCAGAATCCGGCCGGTTCGACGCATCGCTCGACGAAGCCGTCCGCCGTTTTCAACTCAGAATGGGTATCCCGGCAACTGGCGTGGTGGATCCCAAGACGCTGGAAACACTTAACGTGCCGGCGCGCGATCGCCTTAGGACTCTGCAAGTCAATCTGCCGCGCATCGCGGAATTGTCGAAAGGGCTGCAGGGCCGGTTTGTGGTCGTGAACATCCCTGCCGCCGAGATCGAAGCGGTAGAAGACGGTTTTGTTTATTCTCGTCATGTGGGGATCGTCGGCAAGCCGGACCGGCAGACACCGGTGATCTCCAGCAAGATATCGGAGCTCAATTTCAATCCGTTCTGGACGGTTCCCGCCAGTATCGTGCGCAAGGATCTCTTGCCCAAGTTGCGGGAGGATCCCGGATACCTCCAGCGTATGAACATGCGCGTTCACACGGAATTTGGCGGGCCTGAGGTCGATCCGTCGAACATCGACTGGAATGTTGTAGAAGAAGACACCTATCTGTTCCGTCAGGATCCTGGCCGTATCAACTCAATGGGTACGGTGAAAATCAATTTTCCCAACAAGCACGCGGTATATCTGCACGACACGCCGACCAAGAGCCTGTTCAGCGAGGCTGCCAGGTTGTTCAGCTCCGGATGCGTCAGGGTAGACAAGGTTCACGTCCTGACAGAGTGGCTGCTGCGCGGCCAGGAACAGTGGGACAGAGGTGCGATCGATCAGGTCGCTTCGGCAGGCGAACGGCTCGACGTGGTCCTGGAAAAACCGGTGCCACTGCGGATCGTGTACCTAACAGCATGGGCGAAGGCTGATGGCGGGGTCTCGTTCCGTGAGGACATTTACGACCGGGATGACGTCAGCGTTGCCGCGGTAGATGGTGTCGCAACCCAGTAATCTTATCTCGTCCCAAAGCTAGTTTGGCGGAAGCAATCCCCCGCACGACATAATTTCAGCGCGATTCTGTTGGATAGAAACAAGCGGTCAGTGGCACTATGCCGCTGACCCGTCTCACTTTAGTGATTGGTTGACAGGTGGAACCTTTGCTATTTCACTGTTGAGACGGGCTTGGAACTGTTGGGGTGTACGCCCTGCAATCGTGGGAACGCATTGGATGGATTACCGGTCGAAGTTTGCCGCAGCGCTTGAAGACCTCAGGCGCGAAGGCCGATATCGCGAATTTGCCGATATACGGCGCAAGAGCGGTGCTTTCCCCCGTGCAACGCATTTCACGCCAGAAGGCGAACGCGATATTGTGGTCTGGTGCGGCAACGATTATCTCGGCATGGGTCAGAATCCTGCAGTACTCGCCGCCATGCATGAGGCCATCGATCTGGCGGGTGCCGGATCGGGCGGAACCCGCAACATCTCCGGTACGACCCATTACCATGTGCAACTCGAACATGAACTCGCGGATCTTCATGGCAAGGAAGCCGCACTGATCTTCACCTCCGGCTATATATCGAATCAGGCCAGTCTTTCAACGCTGGCAAAGATATTGCCGGGATGCGTCATCCTTTCCGATGCCGACAATCATGCCTCGATGATTGAAGGTATACGCCATGGCGGCTGCGAAAAACGTATCTGGAAACACAACGATCTTGAGGATCTGGAACGTCAGTTGAGCGAACTCGACCCTGATCTGCCCAAGGTGATTGCGTTCGAATCGGTCTATTCCATGGATGGCGACATTGCGCCGATGGCCGGGATTTGCGATCTGGCGGACCGTTACAATGCGATGACCTATCTGGACGAGGTTCATGCCGTCGGCCTCTACGGGCCACGTGGCGGCGGAATCTCGGAAGCACTTGGGTTGATTGACAGAATTGACATCGTCGAAGGGACACTGGCCAAGGGTTTTGGGTTGATGGGCGGGTACATCGCCTCGTCGGCGAGCGTCGTCGATGCGATCCGCTCCTATGCGCCGGGTTTCATCTTCACAACCTCCATTGCGCCGGCGATTGCTGCCGGGGCATGTGCCAGCGTCAGCCATCTTAAGACCAGTTCGGTGGAGCGGACGATCCATCAGACCCATGCCCGCAAATTGCGGGACCGACTGGTCGCAGGTGGGTTTCCGGTGATGATGAACGACAGTCACATCGTGCCGGTACTTGTGGGTGATCCCGTGTTATGCAAGTCTCTGACCGACGAGTTGCTCAACGAGTACGGAATTTACGTACAGCCGATCAACTATCCAACGGTGCGTCGCGGAACCGAGCGCATTCGCCTCACACCGTCGCCACTGCACGACGATGACATGATGGATCATCTGGTCGATGCACTGGATGCGCTCTGGAGCCGGATGAAATTGAGACGTGCCGCGTGACTCCAATCAGCCTGTCGAAGTCATTTTCGAGCATGTGACCTTGGGTAATGCGGTAAAGGTCAGTGCCGTGCATGCCAAGAGTGGAACCGAGATATCCATGATGGGTCCGGCGAACCTGGATCGAAAGTCGCTCGAAACCCTGGCACTGCGCAAACTCGTCTACGTGATGTCGCGAAAATAATCCAACCGTCGTTTCAGAACGGGCGAAGCTCCCCCTAAGTCGACATGTCTATCCTCAGGTTGTGTCGGCTTGGCGAAATGCGCCGGCATGTGGTAGGGAGCCGGCGCTGGGCGATGTCCGGGCTCCAACTCCTCATATTAGGGAACTTTGTACGATGTCGATCACTGAGACCGCTGATACCGGCTTGCTTTATCCTGATTTTTTCACCAGCACCGTTCAAAACTCCGATCCTGAAGTTGCCGATGCGATTGCCAGGGAACTTGGCCGTCAACAGGACGAAATTGAGCTGATTGCCTCGGAGAACATCGTCTCGCGCGCGGTCATGGATGCGCAGGGCTCCGTGATGACCAACAAATATGCCGAAGGGTATCCCGGCCGCCGCTACTATGGCGGGTGTCAGTATGTCGACATTGCCGAGAGCCTTGCCATTGACCGGGCGAAACAACTTTTCAACTGCGAGTTTGTCAACGTACAGCCTAACTCCGGATCCCAGGCGAACCAGGGGGCTTTCATGGCCCTCATCCAGCCGGGCGACACAATTCTTGGCCTGAGCCTGGCGGCTGGCGGCCATCTGACACACGGTGCTCCACCGAACCAGTCGGGCAAGTGGTTTCATGCGGTACAATATGGCGTTCGCGAAGACAACCATCAGGTCGACTTCGACGAGGTTGAGCGCCTGGCGAAAGAACATCAGCCGAAACTGATCATCGCTGGCGGGTCGGCCTATCCGCGCGAGCTCGATTTTGCCCGCTTCCGTGCAATTGCCGACATGGTCGGTGCCTATTTCATGGTCGATATGGCCCACATTGCCGGCCTGATTGCCGGCGGTGTTCACCCCAGCCCATTTCCTCATGCCCACGTCGCCACAACGACGACCCATAAGACACTGCGCGGGCCGCGTGGCGGCATGATTCTGACCAACGATGAAACGATTGCCAAGAAGGTCAACTCGGCAATTTTCCCGGGTCTGCAGGGTGGTCCGTTGATGCATGTGATCGCCGCCAAGGCGGTCGCCTTCGGTGAAGCGCTTCGCCCGGAATTCAAGGTCTACGCGAAATCGGTGGCCGATAATGCGTCAGCTCTGGCACAAACGCTGAAAAGCGGCGGGCTCGATATTGTATCTGGAGGTACAGACACGCATCTGATGCTGGTCGACCTGCGTCCCAAGAAAGTGACCGGCAAGGCGGCGGAAGCCGCGCTGGGCCGCGCGAACATAACCTGCAACAAGAACGGCGTGCCGTTCGATCCGGAAAAGCCGACCATCACGTCGGGTGTCCGGCTGGGAACGCCGGCGGGAACCTCACGCGGCTTCGGCGTCGCCGAATTCCAGGCCATCGGCGGGCTGATCGTCGAGGTTATCGACGGGCTCGCCGCCAACGGAGACGACGGCAACGGTTCAGTTGAAAGCAGCGTCAAGACAAGAGTACTGGACCTTTGCAAGCGGTTTCCGATATACGACTACTAACTGGAACGGCGGCGGTGGAGGGTTGGGTCTATGCGATGTCCTTATTGCGGAAGCAGCGATACGCAAGTGAAGGACTCGCGTCCGACTGAGGACCACACCGCCATCCGCCGCCGGCGATTCTGCCAGGATTGCAGCGGGCGTTTTACGACCTTCGAACGCGTCCAGCTTCGCGAGTTGACCGTGGTCAAGAAAAACAGCCGCCGCGTGCCCTTTGACCGCGACAAGCTGATGCGTTCGGTCCAGGTTGCATTGCGTAAACGTCCGGTTGAGCCTGAACGCATCGAACGCATGGTCAGCGGCATCGTGCGCCGGCTTGAAAGCATGGGCGAGAACGACGTCAAATCCGACGTGGTCGGCAAACTGGTCATGGAAGGTCTGCGGACGCTGGACGATGTCGCCTATGTGCGGTTTGCATCCGTCTACAAAAATTTCCGCGAAGCCAAGGATTTCGAGGAACTGCTCGGACAGCTTTCCGGCGATGACGGCGACCTGGAAGACATGCAACACGATTGAGGACGCACGGCGGCGCGGTTGCCTGGTTTGGCGCCGCGGCAGGCGTCCTGGAGATTCCTTGAATTACCGGGACGAAATTGGCATCAAGCCGGTGTCAGAACATGAATTACGCGGTCGGCCAGCATGTCCTTCACATGGTTGGCATAGGTGGCCATGTGAGGCGCTTTCATGTGCGCTTTCAGATGATCCAGGCTTTGCCATTTTTCGATGACCACGAATGTATCTGCCCCGAATTCGGTCTGAACCGGACCGACATCCTGTGTGTCGACAGTCGGGCCATACGCGATACATCCGTCCTCCGCCAACACGTTCGGAACGTTGGCGTTGAACAGCGACAGCACTTCTCCCCGCTTGCCTGGCTTGGTCGTGATTACAGCCACCACATGAACAACAGACATGGACTTCTCCCCTGACAACTTGAATTTTTGCTGAATCCGGTCCGGGTCGAGCCAGGTTGGGCCTATGACACGGACGGCATCGCCAGCAGGGAGATTACAATGAGAACTGCGTCAAACGCTACGGCAAACACTTCACCGGATCTGAGGCCGCATCACGTGAGGTCTGAAGAAATGGATTGGCGGGCTGTTATGCCAGTACCTGTACAACCCCGTCGGATACCCTGGTTTCGAAGATCTTGAGGGCCCGGGTCACCGGTGCTCCCTTCGGCGTTCCGGTCCTGATGTCGAAACAGCCCTGATGCAGGGGGCACTCGATGATGTGGCCGTCGAAATAACCGTCGCACAGGTTAGCGCCGTTGTGGGTGCACAGGGCGGCGGAAACATGAATGCCGTCAGGGGCGTCGTAGACCGCCAGGTGACGGCTGCCGAGTTTGACATAGGTGACGTCTCCGCGTTCGAGGTCGCCTGTCAGGATGACATCGGTCCAGGTTTTCTGTCGCGCCGTCATGGCGTCTCCGGGCGAACCGGATGCCCGTCCTTGCCGGATCGTGCGCTGAGGATGCGGGCAATGATGTCGCGATGGGCGCCCAGATAGCCCCCCGGTTCCACGTGGATGTGATCTTTCAGTTTTTCGTGCAGTCGCGGCAGGGCGTGGAACGGCACGGATGCCGCATAGTGATGCTCGGCGTGATAGTTCATGTTCCAGCAGAGAAAACGTGCCGGCCACGACACCAGGTTGGTGCGGGTGTTTTCCCGCATGTGCTCGACCATAGGCCGGCCCACATGTTCGGTCATCCGGACCGCCCGCATGACCGGTTCGCCCAACAACACCGGGACAATCCAGAACCACAAGGGTGCCCACCAGTCGAAGACGACCATGGCGGCGAGAACACAGCCATAGCCCGCGACCATGATCCGGGCTTCAAGAAATACATTGCCGTGTTCGACCGACGGTATGAAGCGCTTCTCTTCGGCCGTGAGATGACCAAGAGTGTGCCGGGTGAGTTCATTCACCTTGGTCTTCCAGTAGGGCACGGAGGAGATGTATTCAAGGTATTTGCCGATCGACGATGGCAGTTCGATCAGTTCGGGATCATCGCCCTTGATCTGGGTGTAGGTGTGGTGGTCGCAGTGTTCGTAGCGGAAGAACTTGAAGGGCAACATGATGACGATGCCGCAGATCGTGCCGGCGAGGTCGTTCAGCCGACGGGTACGGAAGGCGGTGTAGTGGATGCATTCGTGCTGGAGCGAAAAGTGATGCACCAGGACGATGCCATGCATGAACATCGCCGGCAGCAGCCACCATGTTCCCAGCGACATCCAGACCAGGGTGCCGGTTGCGACTAGGGTTGCGAGCCAAAAAATCAGACGTATGAAAGCCGGGCCGTTCGAGCGCTTCATGAAGGCCTTGAGTTGAGCGCGGGTGAGCGCCCCCTCCTGGAGCGCTTGCGTGATGGGCGTGATGACGGGTTCAACCATATTGGACTCGAAGAGAGAGGCTTTGTCTCTGGTGAATTATACCTATGAGAAATAATTTTCTCAACAGGAAAATTCATATCGGACGGGCGATCACCGTGAGGAAGGTGACAGGCGCCTGGTCGACGATGACCGGACCATGGGGGGAGACCGTCTCGAAGGTCAGGCTGTCGCCGGGCGCAAGGTCATAAGTCTGCGACCCGCAGCGGTAAGTCATCCGGCCCTCCAGCACGTGGATGAATTCGACTCCCGGATGCTGGAACAAAGGCTGGCCCGAGGCTTTTTCGTCAATCGTGATCAGAAAAGGTTCAAACTCAAGATGATCGGGGCTGATCCGCCCGATCAGCTGGTAGGCATGGCCATAGGTCGATCCCTGCCGGCGCACATGCACGCCTTCGCCGGCACGGACAAACGAGATTTCCGACTTTTCGACCGTGTCGGCGAACAAATTGGCTACCGGTACGCCGACGGCTCCGGCAATCGCGTCGAGTGTCGACAGTGAGGCTGAAACCTGGCCGCGTTCGATCTTGGAGATCATCGGAACCGATACCCCGGAGCGCTCCGAAAGATCTGCAAGCGTCAGGTCATCCAGCATACGCAATGACTTGATGGCGCGCCCCACCTTCATGTCCAGTGTATCGGCCGGACCTGTCTTTTGGCTATCTGCTTTCATGACGCCACATTAGCGGAAAATGCAGCGTGTGTTCAGTGACGATCGCCTTTGTCGGTTAAGACCGCTCTTCCGACCTGGCTGCTTCGATGCTTGCGGGTTCACGAAGCCTCGGCGGCCTGATAGACCATGCCTTGATGGACAGTTCCTCGACACGAGATTTGCGGTTTATGCGGGCAGCGCTTTCGCTTGGGCAACGGTGCCTGGGCATGACCGCGCCGAACCCGGCCGTGGGCTGCGTCATTGTGGCTGACGACGAGGCGGGCGGGCGCATTGTCGGCCGGGGCTGGACGCAAGCGAGCGGCCGGCCCCATGCGGAAGCAGTCGCCCTTGCACAGGCAGGGGCGATTGCAAATGGGGCCACAGCCTATGTGACACTTGAGCCGTGCTCGCACCAGGGCGTTACCGGCCCGTGTTGTGACCTGTTGATCGCGGCGGGTATCGCCCGTGTTGTCACGGCATTGGAAGATCCGGACATTCGGGTTTCGGGACGCGGACACGAAAAACTAGAGGATGCCGGAATCGAGGTCATAACAGGCGTTCTGGAATCCCGGGCCAAATCGCATCATCGCGGCTTTCTGAGCCGTATCGTTCGCGGCCGCCCCCACGTGACGCTGAAACTGGCAACCTCCATGGATGGCAAGATCGCCGCGGGCGACAACAATCAGCCAAACCGGATCACTGGTGCGCGGGCGAGGGCGCAGGGTCATCTCCTGCGGGCGCGTTCGGACGCGATCCTGGTTGGCATCGGCACCGTGCTGGCCGACGATCCGGTGCTCACGTGCAGACTGCCGGGGCTGGAAGACCGGTCACCGGTCCGGGTGGTCGTCGATATGCGGCTCGACATTCCCCCTGACGCCGCGTTGGTGCAAACTGCCCGCGACGTGCCGCTGTGGATCCTGTCGGGCGTGCCGGCCGGCGACCGCAAACACGATGGGCTTTCAAGCCTCGGTGTAAAAATTCTGACGACACCTGCTACAACCGCGGGGCGCGGGGATCTGGATGCGGCTCTTGCGGTGCTCGGCGACGAGGGGATCAATAGCCTGATGGTCGAAGGCGGCGCCAAAATCGCCGGCGCGCTGGTCAAGGCGGGACTGGTCGACCGGTTCATGCATTTCCGGTCTCCCGACGTCATCGGTGCCGGCGGCCTCGAGGCTCTCGGAGATGTCGCCCTGGAGTGCCTGACGGCGCCGCAGTACTTTGAGCTGTGTGACGAATTTGAGCTTGGCCGCGACGTGCTTCTCACCTATGAAGGTGCGCGCGCTTAACGTGGAACTGCAGCAGTTATGTTTACAGGCATAGTCACCGACATCGGAAGGGTCCGGTCGCTGGAGAAATCCGGCGACACCCGCCTTGTCATTGAGTGCAAGTACGATTCATCCGGCATCGAAATCGGCGCGTCGATCGCCTGTTCGGGCGTTTGCCTGACGGTTGTCGAAAAAGCCCATGACGGCGAAGACCCGGCGTGGTTTGCCGTCGATGCCTCCCAGGAAACGTTGGACAAGACGACTCTGGGCGACTGGCGCGAAGGCAGCAGAATCAATCTGGAACGGTCCCTGAAGATCGGCGATGAACTGGGCGGTCATCTGGTCAGCGGCCATGTGGATGCCACTGCGGAAATTCTCTCGGTTGCGCCGGAAGGCGACTCGATGCGGTTCCGTTTCAGGGCGCCGGACGATCTTGCGCCCTTCATCGCGGTCAAAGGGTCGGTGGCGCTGGATGGCGCATCGCTCACGGTCAACGATGTCGATGGCGCCGAGTTCGGCGTCAATATCATTCCCCATACGCTCGACGTGACCACCTGGGGGCTCGCGCGCGCGGGCACCCGGGTCAACATCGAGATAGACCTGCTGGCGCGCTATGTTGAGCGGCTTGGCCAAATGAGGTCGTTTTAAAGATGTCCGACCTGTCAAGCGACCAGCTTTCCTCTATCGAAGACGTCATTGAAGATGCCCGCAATGGCAAAATGTTCATCCTCGTTGACGCGGAAGACCGCGAAAACGAGGGCGATCTGATTATCCCGGCACAGATGGCAACGCCCGATGCCATCAACTTCATGGCAAAATACGGCCGCGGCCTGATCTGTCTGGCGCTTTCCGCGGAGCGCGCCGAGACGCTCAAGCTCGAATACATGGCGCCGAGCAACCATTCGCGCCACCAGACGCCTTTCACGGTGTCGATTGAGGCGCTCGAAGGCATCAGCACGGGCATTTCGGCCCACGACCGGTCCCACACCATTGCCGTGGCGATCGACCCGACCAAGGACCACCGGGACATCGTCAGCCCCGGTCATGTCTTTCCGCTGGTTGCCCGCGACGGCGGTGTGCTCGAGCGGGCAGGGCATACGGAGGCGGCCTGTGACATATCCAGGCTGGCCGGCCTGATCCCGTCCGGCGTGATCTGCGAGATCATGAAGGACGACGGCACGATGGCGCGTCTGCCCGACCTGCTGCAATTTGCCCAGCTTCATGGCCTCAAGATCGGCACGATCGCCGACCTGATCGCCTACCGGCGCAAGTACGACAACATGATCCGGCGGCAGATGGAGACAAAGATCACCAGCCAGTTCGGCGGCGAATTCGATCTCACCGTCTACGTCAACACCCTGCAATATGCCGAGCACATCGCGCTTGTGAAGGGCGACGTTTCGACTCCCGAACCGGTTCTTGTGCGCATGCATGCCGTCAACATCGTCGAAGACGTGATCGGTGCGCATGTGGGAAACGGCACGCTGTTTCACAAGGCGATGGAAAAGATCGGCGAGGAGGGCCGTGGCGTCCTGGTTCTGATAAGGGACACGAGACCGACGGTTGTGACCGATCAGCTGGCCCTGATCGAGGAAGCATCTGATGAAAATCCGGATTCGGACAAGCGCCTCGTCGAGTATGGTGTTGGCGCGCAAATTCTGCTCGACCTCGGTGTGAAGGATATGATCCTGCTGTCCAATTCGAGCATACCGAAGGTCATCGGCCTTGACGGTTACGGATTGCAGATCGTCGGTCACCAGTTGATCGATGACGTATCGATACAGGAAACAAACTGATGAGCAGCAAGCTACGCGTTCTGATTGTCGAGGCGCGCTACTATACCGAGATATCCGACGAACTGGTGAAGGGAGCGACGGCGGCGCTTGAGGCCAGAGACTGCGAATTCGACCGGGTCGAAGTGCCCGGCGCCCTTGAGATTCCCGGTGCCATCGCGATGGCGGAATCCGAGGTTGGAAATTACGACGGGTACGTGGCGCTGGGGTGTGTCATTCGCGGAGAAACGAGTCACTACGAAATCGTTGCCGGGGAATCGGCACGTGCCCTGATGGATCTGACGATCTCCGCCGAGCTTGCGATCGGCAACGGTATTCTGACGGTTGAAAACGATGTCCAGGCGCTGTTGCGCGCGCGTGTCACTGAAAAGAACAAGGGCGGCTTTGCCGCAAACGCGTGTCTCGACATGATCGCCTTGCGCGGGCAACTCGAGATGCAGGAATAGAATGCTCCATCCTCATGGCTAACACCGGCAACAAAAAGGCAGTTATGCGCAGTGCCGCGCGGCTGGGCGCCGTCCAGGCGCTCTATCAGATGGAAGTTGCCCAGACCGATCTGTCGGATATCCTGACCGAGTTTCAGTCGCACCGTCTGGGCGGAGAAATTGATGGCGATCAGTATACCGACGCCGATCAGAACTTTTTTCGTGACGTGGTGACCGGTGTCGTGGAGGGCCAGAGAAAACTCGATCCCGATATTGACGCGGTACTGGCCGAAGGCTGGACGTTGGCACGCCTCGACGCCATCCTGCGGGCCATTCTCCGGGCAGGCGCCTATGAACTGGTGTCGCGTCCGGATGTGCCGCCGAAAGTCATCATCTCGGAGTATGTTGACGTGGCGCACGCATTCTTTGAGACAGACGAGCACAAGTTCGTCAACGGCGCCCTTGACAAGCTTGCACAAACCGTCCGTGGAGACGAGTTGAGCCATGGCAAACCCGCGCGATAGGCAACCCGGCGGCAAACCCTCCCACTCCGCCGAACAGCAGCTGATCCAGGACCTGTTTGCACCGCTCGCGAAAGATTATGCCGGCGCGCTCGGCCTCAGGGACGATGCGGCGACAGTGGCGGTCGAGGGCGGTCATGAACTGGTTGTGTCGAAAGACATGCTGGTGGCCGGCGTCCACTTCTTTGCCGACGACCCGGCCGACCTGGTCGCCCGCAAGGCCGTTCGTGTCAACCTGTCAGATCTCGCCGCCAAGGGTGCCCGGCCAACCTGCTACTTTCTCGGCATTGCCTTGCCGCGAAGGGTCGGCCATGACTGGCTGGAGCTGTTCGTGGCCGGGTTGTTGCAGGATCAGGGACAATACTCCATCGATCTTGCCGGCGGCGACACGGTTCGAACCGACGGCCCGCTGACGATTTCCGTCACGGCGATGGGCGATGTGCCGGTGGACAAGGCCGTGAGAAGGGCAGGGGCGCAGGGTGGAGACCGGGTCTACGTTTCGGGCACCATCGGCGACGCGGTGCTGGGCCTGGCACTGGCCGCCAATGAGAAACCGTCGTGGGCGGAATCATTGGACACGGACGACGTTTCGTTCCTCAAGGACCGCTACCACCTTCCGCAACCACGCACGGAACTTGGCCCGGTGGTGCGCGACCATGCGACGGCATCGATGGATGTGTCGGACGGGCTTGCCGGCGATCTGGCGCTTCTGTGCGCGGCGTCTGGCGTGGGCGCTGAAATCGTCCTGGCGAATGTTCCGTTGTCTCGCGCCGCTCGGGCGGCATGCGACTGCGACCGGAGTCTGCTGCGGAGGCTGGTTTCAGGTGGTGACGACTATGAGATCCTGTGCACGGTTTCACCGGACAAGTGCATCCAGTTCGAAGACGCAGCGGCGACGGTCGGGGTCCATGTTTCGCGTATTGGCTCGATCCTGGACGAGCAATCAGGCTTGAGTTTTTTCGACGAGAGCGGGTCTGTCGTCGAAATGACGTCGTTGTCGTACAGCCATCTGTGACATTTTGATCTAGGTGGTTGCGGGTGCTGAGGCTCTGGAATACGGTCGCGCCCATGACCACGGCGACCTCCCCAATTCCCTTCGACGACGACCGGCGCGCGCGCAAGAATGTCGGCATTCTGTTCGTTGCCCAGGCGCTTTACGGCGCCAGCACATCGATCGTGATTACCCTTGGCGGGCTTGTGGGGCACCTGTTGGCCGACAACAAGGGGCTGGCGACGTTGCCGATAACGACGTTCGTGATCGGTACGGCCCTGTCGACAGTTCCGGCGTCGATGTACATGAAACAAGTAGGCCGCCGGATCGGCTTCATGACCGGGGCAGCCTTCGGCATTCTCAGCGCATCGCTGGCGGTCTATTCAATATTCATTCACAGTTTCGCGCTGTTCTGCCTGGCGACATTCTTCGGCGGTTTCTACCAGGCGTGCAGCATGTACTACCGGTTTGCCGCGACCGACGTGGCGAGCGACAAGTTCAAGGCGAAAGCGATTTCCCTGGTGCTTGCCGGTGGTCTTGTTGCCGCCTTCCTGGGGCCGCAGCTCGTCATCTACACAAAAGACCTGTTCGCACCGGTCCTGTTCGCCGGCGCCTATGCTTCGGCGATGGTCATGTCGGTCCTCGCGGTCTGCGTCCTGAATTTTGTCGACATTCCCAAACCCTCCCAGGAAGTCCACGCCGAGCCTCCACGTCCGTTGAGTGAAATCCTCAAGCAACCGCGGCTGCTGGTGGCCATGATGTGCGGCATGATCAGCTACGGCATCATGAACCTGGTGATGACCGCGACGCCGCTGGCCATGGTCGCCTGCAATCTGAGCGTTGACGATGCCGCCTTCGTGATCCAGTGGCATATCGCTGCCATGTATGCGCCGGGGTTTTTCACAGGCACCCTGATCAACCGCTTCGGCAAGGAACGGATCATCGCCTTCGGCCTGCTGCTGCTGGCGGGATGCGGTGTGGTCGCGTTGTCCGGCATCACCCTTGCCAATTTCTGGTTCGCGCTGGTCCTGCTGGGGCTGGGCTGGAATTTCGGCTTTGTCGGCGCCACCGCCATGGTGACTGAATGCTACCGCCCATCTGAACGCAACAAGGTGCAGGGCATCAACGATTTTGCGGTGTTCGCGGCCGTGGCGTTCGCGTCGTTTTCCTCCGGCCAGCTTCTGCACCTGGTCGGCTGGGACGCGGTGGCGGGCAGCCTGTTCCCGTTCGTCGGGCTGGCGCTTGTGTTGGTAGGCTGGCTGTTCTTTCACAGCCGGCGGCAGGCGGTTGGTGGGTAGGAGTGTCGCGTTTGGATGCGCCCCTGGACCGTTTCCCGTGCGCGACGCAGCACGCCAGTGCTGCTTCGCAGACCCGGGACCGCACCAATCGAAAACGCCAGCATTCGGAAAGCCCCCCGGGCTCACACTGGCGATCGGCCAACTCTGTCGTCAGGATTCGGACTCGTTTTCGATCCAACGATTCGGATGGCTCAGTTCCTCGGGTAGTCTGGTTCTATTGTTACCATTAGCCGTATTGACTTGTCCTTGCAGCAGTCCTTTTGTCGTTGAAAGGTCTGCAAACTGTATTGTACAGCCGTCAATGCGCGTCAGACTGCAGACCGCCCCGCGTAAGTCCGCCCCGCGTAGGTCCGCCTCGCGGAGATCCGCCTCGCGGAGATCCGCCCCGCGTAGGTCCGCCTCGCGCAGATCCGCCTCGCGCAGATCCGCATTGTTAAGGTCCGCCTCGCTCAGGTCCGCTCGGCTCAGGTGAGCCCAGTTAAGATCCGCCTCACGCAGATCCGCCTCGCGCATGTCTGCCTCGCGCAGGCGCGCGCCGCTCAAGTGCGCTTCGCTTAAGTGCGCTTCTCGTAGATCTGCCCGGTTCAGGTCGGTTCCGCTCAGATGCGTCTCGCGCAAGTGCGCCCCACGCAGGTTCGCCCCATTCAGGTCTGCCCCGTTTACATGCGCCCGGTTCAGATTCGTCTCGCTTAGGTCCGCCCGGTTCAGGCGGCCCCCGCTCAGTTGCACCTCACTCAGGTCCGCTCTGCTCAGGTGTGCGCCGCTCAGGTTCGCTCCGCTCAGGTTTGCCCCGCTCAAGAGCGCCTCGCTCAGGTGCGTTCCGCGCAAATGCGCCCCGCTCAGGTTCGCCCCGCTCAGGTTTGACCCGCGCATGTGTGCCCCGTTCAGATGTGCTCCGCTTAGGTTCGCCCTAGTCAGGTCTGCCCCACTCAGGTCCGCCCGGTTCAGGCGCGCCGCGCTTACGTTCGCCTCGCGCATGCGCGCGCCGCGCAGGTGCGCCTCGCGAAGGTGTGCTCCAGTCAAGTCTGCCAGATTCAGATCTACCCGGTTCAAGTCTGCCCGATTTAGGTACGCTTCGCTCAGGCACGCGCCGCGCAGATGCCCCTCGCGAAGGTACGACCCACTCATGTTCGTCTTACTCAGATCCGCCCCATCCAAAATCGTCCTGAAACAGTACATCAATGGCGTGATTTCAGAGTTAAGCCAAACGTGTTTGAGATCAGTATTCGCTGGAAAAGAGCCGCCCATTCGCCATCCTGCTGCGTTGATCCGGGCACAAATGGTTGAGAAATGACCCTTGGCACCAGGTACAAATGCCAGCGTTTTGGATACTTGTCGATAATTTGTTCTCAGGCTTTCGCAATCGTCAACACCACACTCTGCGTCGCGAAGGAGGCTGTGGATATGGGCGGTGATCTGCATCAGCGCATCACCAAGATGCGCGTCAAGGGCAACGCTGCGCGGTGGCTCAGCTTCGGCCGATCTGTCGAACGGAAGTGAGTCTTGGAGCATTTTTTCTGCGTAGGAGCACGACCAGTTCACAACCCCACACTCTCGCTTGGGCTGTGGGCGCAGGTGAACACCTTCGGCCCACCAGATATAGACGTCAAGAACCAGATCTCGAATCCAGACCCATCGCTCTCGGTCCGATTCCACTTCATGACTAAGCAGCCAAAACAGATGTGTTCTAACGTCGTTTGTCAGCCATTGCGGGGCCAGCAATGCACTGAGCCGTCGACTTGTGATGTGCTGCGGTGAGTCATCCACAAAATCCCGCCAGTACTCAATGCTGGGCGCGCGCAGTGGACCTGACAGCCGTTCGGAGGCGTCTTTGAGAACGGCTACAATGCTTTCGGCGAACAGAAATTCGCGAAAGCTCTTGTTAAGGAATTCACAACCAAGGTTTGTATTGCCGCCCTTGAAAAAGAAGCTGACAATCAGTCCCAGCAGGGTGTTCAGCCGAGATTCCTGATCGATCGCCCCGTCTAGGGATGCATCTCGATAAACTTTTGTGAATGCAGGATCACGTTCGAGGCGAGAGTCGAGCTCGGCAAATGAGAGGGTTTCCTGGCCTAGAATGCTGATGATGCCGGCAACACGATGCAACAGAAACCTGAGTCTGCCGCCGCTTTGCCTGACGGAGTGCGTCAGTTGCTGGTCTGTTCCTTGTCCCGAGTGCTCGACGGTAATGTCGATGAGGACTTTATAAAGTGCTGTGGGCTCATCAATCAGCTTGGCAGGGTCACCGGACCAGTCCGCCAAGGTGCGCAGGGCGAGAAAGGCAAGGAGTGGACTACCCATAACATCCATGGTCTTTGGCACTTTACCAGCGCCCATGCCACTTTCGAACCATTCCTGGTAGCTGTCAAAAACAGGGGCAAGCCCTTTGAGATCAACTGTCCAACGATCCTCATCGGGCGTCTCCGATTTTTCGAGGATGGTGCTGATCTTATCAGCGAACTTCCGCAAGGCTTCCGGTCGTAGATTTCTGATGGTTAGAACAGGACTGGTCTTGTTGAGAATGCCGCTTTCCTCTACTTCGGCAGAGGGCCGTCCGGTGAGAATGAGCTTAATGGGGTTGCCAGGCCGCTCGGAAATATACTGACGAAACCGCGGCAACCAGGTTACAAGCTGTGACTTATAGCTCGCGTTGCCGGTCAAAGAGACTTCGTCCCAGCCGTCGAGTATGAAAACTATCTCGGACGAATTAACCTCACCGACTTCAACGGTCCGATTGAGTAGATCGTCAGTGATGATACTGTCTTGCGGACGTGGCGGCTCCTCATCCATTGGCCCGATTCGCAAAGCATCCTCGATCAGTTCTTCGGCGCGCTGGAATTGGGTCAAACGAAAATCACGGAACCGGACATGAATTGGTTTGAGTCCTAGGTCCAGCAACTCGTTAGCAATCCGGTACGTGAAGGCGGACTTGCCGCAACCTGGCGGCCCTTGGACAACGATTGGTTCGCGAAAATCCTTTTCCCGTATTAAGTCCATTACCACTTCCACCAGGCTTTCTCTACCGCCGCATTTTTCTGAATCGATAAACGCATCGCATGGGTCTTCATCGTCGCTAATTCTAGCCCACGCAAGCTTGCCGCACTCGGTTTCGATATAGATGTTCTTGAGAGAAAACGGCTCCCGTTCCCACATTTTCGCGCCTTGAAACTGCCACCGCAGCCAGGCGTGGTGTGCGGCCAAGTAGCTTGCAGGAGACGGTCGAAGATTTTGCAGACCCTTCAAGGTTTCAAATGCTGACTCATCTATGTCGTCTGCAGACTTCACCCATTGGAGGTCGTTTAGAATACCAGCGGAATCCGAAGATCCATCCACCGAGATGGCAATGATCGGCAGGCCGGTATTGTTTTTTCGTTCACGCAGAAACCACCACTCACGCCTGCACCATTCTGATGCTGCGGCTGCCTCGCCGATGAAGACGACCGCCGCCGAACAGTACATGAGCCAGTTGTAGAGTTCATTAGACCAAGGATTCCCATATCCGATATCGACATCGCGCAGGGGTTCAAATCCGAGCTTTGTCAATATGCGTTCGACTTCCGCCACGGCTTTTGCCGTTGGCTCGTGTTGCGATTTGTAGCTGATGAAAACGGTTGGTCGAACCATGCCCAGCCCCCCCCGGGGAATGTTCAGGCGATCTTCTCGCCGCGGAGACAACCGTCGAAGGCGCCATCGGGGATCAGGCCAAGTTGCTGGTAGAGACCCATGAAGTCGAAATGGTTGTAGGCTTCGACCAGCTTTTCGTCCTCGATGCGGACCATGACCTGGCCCATCATCTCGACCGGCTCTCCTGTGTCCTTTCTGACCGCGCGGAACGTGCACAGGACGGCTGTCCAGTTGCCGGAGTCCATGATCTTGTCGATCTGGACACTGCACTTTTCCATCATTGCCAGAAAGCAGCGATGGAACTCCTTGAAACCTTCCGGGCCTATCCGGGTGTGCGATCCAAGACCCCGGGCCCGGGTGTCGGGCACCAACATGTCGTCTATGGCACTTTCGTCGGCTTCGGCCCAGACGCGCTGAAACCAGGTCTCAAGGACATGCTGATGTTTGGCCATAATTAAGACTGCTCTTCCTAAGGGTTGAATACAATTACAATGGGCGGAATGTCAAAAAAACAATTGGCGTCTGTCAGACTAAATCGCAGTCTTCAAGACAACAACAGTTTAAGCGCAATGTTAGGGTATTTGGCTAGCGACCGATTACTTTTTTTGTTGGTCAAGGTATTCGGCAAATACAGGAATGGCCTCGTCGAGATCGCGATCCGGATCCATGGATTCCCGGGTTTCCTCGGCGAACGGGGTCTGTTCCAGAACCCGGAACACCTCCGCCGCACCGTCATGAAATCCTGATGTCACGCCGGCCTGGTCGAAGGTAGCGGCGATTTCCTCCATTTCGCCGATCCATCGTCCGGCGTCCGCGGGCAGGCGCGGGACTGTTCGCTCCATACCGGCGAGGGCTGCTTTCTGGCTGAACGCGAACTCCTTGGTCAGTTCCTGGCGGACACCGAGCCGTTCTGCCGCCATCAGGACTGCGGTATGCAATGTCCAGGTGCCCTTGGTCAGTCCGGCATAAACCATCTTTATGGCCGAGGCCCTCCCGACTACTGGGCCCATGGGGATGACGTCGATGCCCATTCCATTCAGGCTTTCGATGGCCGTGGTGTCCGGGCCGGACACATAAAACCGGGTTGCGGTACCCTTGCCCGGCGCCATACCGATGATGCCGGCATCGATGAAGGGAACAACGGCGTCCGCCATCAGATCGGCAATGCTCTGGGCGGTGGCTGGAGAGACCGCGTTGCAGTCGACATAGACCGGTTTGCGGTCAAGGCCAGACACGGCATTGACGAAACCGCGCGCCTGATTGACGGCTTGTGCCGGGGGCAGAATCGAGAGGACCAGATCGGCTGCCTGTGCCACGTCGGCAAGGGTGCCTGCGTCCCGGATGCCGCCGGCCTGTGCCAGGCCGGCGGTTCTTGCGCTGCGCCCGGCAAGGGCGGTTATGATGTCCAGACCGTTTTGCGACAACACGCGGCCAACCGCGTGCCCCATGTCGCCGGGCATGAGGATGGCAACCGTTTGGGGGCTTGAGTTGGTCAAACGTATCTCCTTGGCGTGGGCATCGCTGCTTGAGGCGCGTGGTTCAGTAGCCGATGGCGCAGCCGTCCTTGCGCGGGTCCGACCCGCCGGTCAGGACATTCTCATCCCAGTCGATCCAAATCGCCTGGGAACCGCCGATGGGTTTTTCCGGGCGCACGATGCGGTGGCCGCGGTCGCGGAGGCCCGCCTGGATGGTCTCGTCGACGGTGCCTTCCATCTCGACTTCGCCGGTGAACGGGTCGGCCATGAAGCGGGGGCGGTCCATGGCTTCCTGGATATCGAGCCCGTAGTCGAACAGCCCGGTCAGGAACTGCATGTGGCCGAACGCCTGGTACTGGCCGCCCATGACGCCGTAGGGCATGACGACCCGGTTGTCCCTGGCGACCATGCCGGGGATGATCGTGTGCAGGGGACGTTTGCCGGGCTCGATGCGGTTGGGGCTGTTGCGGTCGAGGACAAAGCCCTGGCCGCGGTTCTGGAGCATGACGCCGGAGCGTGGTGCCATCAGCCCGCTGCCGAAGCCGAAGAACAACGTGTTGATGAAGCTGGCGGCGTTGCGGTCCTTGTCGACCACGGTCAGATAGACCGTATCGTTGTGGCGCGGCAGGTCGGGGTTGGCGTGATGGTCGGCCGCGCGGGTGGGGTCAATCCGTGCGCGTAGTGAATCCGCGTGGGACTGGGACAGCAACCGCTCGACCGGCACGTCTGCGTAGGCCGGGTCCGCCACGAAGGCATCGCGTTCACGGTAGGCTGCCCGGCAGGCCTCGATTTCATGGTGGATCCGGTCGAGGGTTATCGGTCCGGCCGCCCGGTCGGCTTCAAGGCCCTTCATGATGTTGAGCAGCAGCAATGCAATGACGCCCTGGCCGTTGGGCGGACACTGGAAAACCGTATGATCCCGGTACTCAGTGGAGATAGGTGTGACGTAGTCGCCCTTCACGGAGGCGAAGTCTGCTAGCGTGTGAAGGCCGCCCTTGCTTTGCAGGTATTCGACGATGTCGTGGGCGATTTCGCCGCGATAAAAGGCGTCGGGACCATGGTCGGCAATTTTCTGCAGCGATGCCGCAAGTTCCGGCTGCCGGTGCATCTGGCCGATGGCGGGCACTTTGCCACCTGGCAGGAACACGCGCGCGGCGTTTTCATCCTGGTTCAGGATATCGCCTTCGCCGGAGAAGTCACAATGCACTCTCGACGAGATCGGATAGCCGTCGCGGGCGTAGCGAATGGCCGGCGCCAGCACGTCGTTCAGATCCAGCCGGCCGTGGTCGCGCAGCAACTGCGCCCAGGCATCGACGGTGCCCGGTACAGTCACCGAATGGGGCGAATGGCGTTCGAGTTCGGTAATTCCCTGGGACTCGTACCAGTCGACCGTGGCGCCCGTCGGTGCCTTGCCGGACCCGTTGAAGGCGACGATCTCGGTGGAGCCCTCCGGTGCGTAAAGGCAGAAACAGTCGCCGCCGATCCCCGTCGATCCGGGCTCGACCACACATTGCACGGCGCAGGCCGCCACGGCTGCATCCATGGCATTGCCGCCGGCCCGGAGAATGGCGATCGCGGTTTGGCTGGCGAGCGGATGTGACGTGCAGGCCATGCCGTCCGGGGCATGGACGGGTGAGCGGCCGGGGAGTTCCAGATTTCTCATTGTATTCAACAGTCCTGTTCGTACGGGCGGGGAGAATTCGGCAAAACCCTATGTTGCGCACCCCGTGTTATCGACACCCTTCCTGCATAGTGGGACAATCCCGATGGTAAATGCAGAAGGATCTGAATAGAGTTTAGCGATAACCGGAACGACGTCCATGGATGATCGGGTTTCAATGAGCCCTGACAGTGTTTCCATGGAATTCCAGGTTGAGAAAAGTTATTTGATTCAGTACACGCCACCATGCTTGACGCTTCGGTGTGTGCGGCGTGTGAAGGTCTCAGGACAACAAGTTCATGTGGAGTGTCGGAATCCTTGCGCTGGTCGCCGCCACGTTCCTGTGTGGAGGTTTCGTCAAGGGAACACTGGGACTGGGACTGCCGCCCGTGGCGCTTGCCTTTCTGGCGCCGACCCTTGGGCTCGTCGAGGCCATGGCGGTAATGCTTCTGCCGTGCATCATCATGAACCTGTGGCAGGCATTCTACGGTGGCGAACTGGTGGCAATCGTCAAACGCATGTGGACCTATCTGGGGGCGGCCTGCATCGGGATCTGGTTCGGGGTGTCGTTTCTGACGGATATGGACCGTTCGAGCGCTGTCGTGGTGCTGGGGGTCATTCTGGGGGCTTATGCCATCTTCAGCCTGGCAACACCGCAGATTTCGCCCCCGGGCGACAGGGAAACCTGGGCCTCACCTCTGGTGGGGGGCATTGGCGGTCTGATTTTCGGGTTTACAGGAACCTTCATGGTGCCGGGCATCATGTATCTTCAGGCGCTTGGCATGCGCCGGGACATGTTCGTGCAGGCGCTTGGTGTCACGTTTGTGGTGATTTCGTCGGCCCTGGCGGTTTCCATGTCGCGCCACAGCCTGTTGCCCAACGACTTGTTTGCCCTGTCGGCCGTGGCCCTGATCCCGACAACAGCCGGCCTTCTGATCGGCCTGCGCGTCCGCCATTCGCTACCGGAAACCGCATTCAGGACATTGTTCTTCGTGGCCCTGCTCCTGGTTAGCCTCTACATGATCAGTGGTATTGGTGGGTAGATCTTGCACGATCCATGGACTCAGACGGTGACAGCATGAAACTGGCGGTGGCGGGGCTGGGTGCAATCGGATTGCGGGTGGCACGGGCGGTGGACGAGGGCGCCGTACCGGGGATTACACTCACGTCTGTGTCGGCTCGGGACAGGCAGGCAGCGGTTAAAAAAGTTGCTGGCTTTTCGCATGTGCCGGAGGTAAGGCCGCTCGAGACCCTGTGTGAGGGGGCGGACGTGGTTGTGGAATGCGTGCCGGCTGCCGAATTCCTGAAGATTGCAACGCCCGCAATCGATGCAGGCTGCGTGTTCATGCCGCTGTCGGTCGGGCAATTGCTTGAGCATCCCGGTCTTTCAGACCGTGCCGCTCAGCGCGGCGCGCGCATTGTCGTGCCCACGGGGGCCTTGATCGGACTGGACACGGTCAGGGCGATGGCGGTCGGCGAAATCACACAAGCCCGATTGACGACACGTAAACCGCCTGCCGGTCTGGCCGGGGCGCCCCACCTCGAGAACAACGGTATCTCGCTCGACGGCCTGACGCAGCCGCTTAAGGTTTTTGACGGCAACGCCCTTGGGGCGGCACGCGGGTTTCCCGCCAACGTCAATGTGGCGGCAGCGCTGGCGCTGGCGGGCGTCGGCCCACAGAAAACACTGGTTGAGATTTGGGCGGACCCGACGATCGACCGTAATGTTCAGTCAGTCACAGTTGTGTCGGATTCCGGTGAGGCGGCCATGACCATGAACAATATTCCGTCACCGGACAATCCGCGAACCGGGCGAATCGTTGCCAACAGCGTCATCGCCGCCCTTCGGCGGCTCACGAGTCCTGTCGTGATCGGGTCGTGAACGCGTGCGGTACGGTCTGGTGCAACTGAATTGGTTGCAGGCGGCGGGACCGAGACAAACAGGCGGGAATGTCCGAAATCCCAACTGCTTCCGGTTCGGTACTTCTGGCGATGTACCCGATGGCGTGATGCAAGCCTTTGAAAATATGTTGGGTTTCTCCTTGACTCTTGATCAGACGTCAACCGAAGGGACAGTGCGGAGTCGCGTCAGGGCGGATCGTAATTTCGACTTATGAAGCCCGGTTTGGACAGTTGTCTGACCGTGCCGTTCGAGCATGCGGAATGCGGCAATCTGTCTCGCTCCCTTAGGGGGAGAGACGCTGTTGCTTTGCGCGGGCACTTTTGGCATTGTCCGCGCGACCAAAAGGTCGCCCTTGGGGGAGTTGAGGGGATCTGTGCGGGTATCGTGCGGTTTCGATTTTCCTGACCTTGAGGCTGACACACTCTATTCGATCCAATTTCGATCAAGGACAGACTTATGAGCAATGCTATCTGGCTAATCATCGCCTGTGGCGCCCTTTCGATTGTGTATGGCATTTGGGCCATCCGGTCGGTCATGGCGGCGGATGCAGGCAATCAACGCATGCAGGAAATTGCAGGCGCGATTCAGGAAGGTGCTACCGCCTATCTGAAGAGGCAGTACTTTACGATTGCCATCGTAGGTGTGGTCATCTTCATCATCGGTGCGTATCTACTGTCGTTCACGGTCGCCATCGGCTTTGCGATTGGCGCGTCGCTTTCGGGTCTTGCCGGTTTTATCGGCATGCTGGTGTCGGTCCGCGCCAATGTGCGCACGACACAGGCCGCCAGCCAGAGCCTCGCAGCGGGTCTGGAGATTGCATTCAAGTCGGGCGCGGTCACGGGTATGCTGGTTGCCGGTCTGGCACTGCTGTCGGTAATCGTCTACTACGCGGTTCTGACCATGGGCATGAAGCTGGCCCCGGGGGACCGCACCGTGATTGATGCGCTGGTGGCCCTGGGCTTCGGCGCTTCGCTTATTTCGATCTTCGCCCGTCTGGGCGGCGGCATCTTTACCAAGGGTGCCGACGTCGGCGGCGACCTCGTTGGTAAGGTTGAGGCGGGCATCCCAGAGGATGATCCCCGCAACCCGGCCACCATCGCCGATAACGTGGGCGACAACGTCGGCGACTGCGCCGGCATGGCGGCTGACCTGTTCGAGACCTACGCGGTGACGCTGGTCGCCACCATGGTTCTGGCCTCGATCTTCTTTGCCGGCACTGACCTTGTCGAACCAATGATGCTTTACCCGCTGATGATCGGTGGTGTCTGTGTTGCCACGTCGATCATCGGCACGTTCTTCGTTAAGCTTGGCGCCAATCAGAACATCATGGGTGCCCTCTACAAGGGTGTGATCATGACCGGGGTGTTGTCTTTGGCCGCGCTCTGGCCGGTGACCTCCCAGATGATCGGCATGGACACGGTCCTGACGGCGGGGAATGCAACCTTTACCGGCATGAGCCTTTTCTGGTGCGGGGCTGTCGGCCTTGCGGTGACGGCTCTGATCATTGTGGTCACCGAGTACTACACCGGCGTCAACTATCGTCCGGTGAAGAGCGTCGCGGCAGCGTCCCTGACGGGCCATGGCACGAACGTGATCCAGGGGCTTGCGGTGTCGCTCGAAGCAACAGCGCTTCCGGCCCTGATCATCATCGCCGGTATTATCATCACTTTCAGTCTTGCCGGTCTGTTCGGGATTGCCATTGCGGTTACCACGATGCTGGCGCTTGCGGGTATGATCGTGGCTCTCGATGCCTTTGGTCCGGTGACGGACAATGCTGGCGGTATCGCGGAAATGGCGGACCTGCCGGAGGATGTGCGCAAGACCACCGACGCCCTCGATGCTGTTGGCAACACGACCAAGGCCGTGACCAAGGGCTATGCAATCGGCTCGGCCGGTCTCGGTGCCCTGGTGCTCTTCGCGGCCTACACGGAAGACCTGAAATACTTCATCAGCCAACCTGAGATGTTCCCGTATTTCAAAGGCGTCGTGCTCGACTTCTCGCTCTCCAACCCTTACGTGGTGTGCGGCCTGTTCTTTGGCGGCATGCTGCCGTTCCTGTTCGGGGCCATGGGCATGATGGCGGTTGGCCGTGCAGCCGGTGCCGTGGTTGAAGAAGTCCGGCGTCAGTTCAAGGAGAAGCCCGGCATCATGGAAGGCACCGAGCGTCCTGACTACGGCCGTGCGGTCGACATGCTGACGAAGGCGGCGATCAAGGAAATGATCATTCCCTCGTTCATGCCGGTTCTCGCCCCGATCTTTGTGTTCTTCGTGGTCAACTGGATCGCAGACAAGTCTGCCGCCTTCTCAGCGGTCGGCGCCATGCTGCTCGGCGTGATCATCACAGGCCTGTTCGTCGCCATCTCGATGACGGCTGGCGGCGGTGCCTGGGACAACGCCAAGAAGTACATCGAGGACGGCAATCACGGTGGCAAGGGCTCAGAAGCCCATAAAGCTGCGGTGACCGGCGATACGGTTGGTGATCCTTACAAGGATACGGCCGGTCCGGCTGTCAACCCGATGATCAAGATCACGAACATCGTGGCCTTGCTTCTGCTGGCAGTGCTCGCGCACTAACGGTTCTGCAAGCACCTCATGCAAGAAAGCCCCGCAGGATCTTCTGCGGGGCTTTTCGCTGACAGCGTCGGGTGTTCGCGGATAACTGGCGGTTCGGCTTCAGTAGCCCGAGTTGCCCGCTGCGGCTCCGCCTGGATCGAAGCGGCCGAGATTCTGGAAGAGCTGCTGGAGGACGCCCAGTTCCTTGCCCCGGGTCGGTGTTTCCCGCCCGATAAAGTCGATAATCTTGCCGTCCTCGAGACCGTAATGCGCAAACTTCTGAACCCGTTCTTCCTGATCGAAACGAACTGCGAGGATTTCGCGGTCGGTCACTTCAGGTTCGAAAAACGCAGTTTGTTGTACGGTGCTGGAAATGTAGTAGAAACTGTCGCCTGTGGTGTTGATCGTGGCGGTCGTGGAAGGCGAGCCGAGCAGCGCTTCCACTTCTATCTTGCTCATGCCGACGTTCAGTTTCTGGACGTCTTCGCCCTTGGGAAGATATCCTCTGTAGTCGACAGACGGGGTGCAGGCCAAGGTTGTGATTGACAGGCCGAGGGCTGCCATCATACCGATTGCCTTGCGGCGTGAAACAGGACTATCCATTGTTCTCACTTCAAACGGCAATTGAACTGTTTGCTCGATGCCGTGGTTGTTCACTTGAACTAACTCGCTCTGTTTCGAAATTCAACCATTCATTCTCTTCAACGAACGCTTCCAGAAAGCCAAACCGATAGCAAAACCGATGTTTCTGAAGAAACTTTTCAAACGTACGCACGATGACGATGCGTTAATCGTGTACGGTGCGATTGTGGCGCAGGCACGGCAACCGGCTTTTTATGAGACCTATGGTGTGCCGGATACGCTTGACGGGCGTTTTGATCTGCTGATCCTGCATTGCTTCGTGTATCTTCATCGATTGAAGCGGGAAACCGGCCAATCCGAAGCGTTTGGCCAGGCTGTCTTTGACGTCATGTTTCAGGACATGGACCAGTCCTTGAGGGAAATGGGGGTGGGTGATTTGTCGGTCGGCAAGAAGATCAAGAAAATGGCATCGGTGTTTTATGGCCGTGCAGAAGCGTACGACAAGGCAATATCGGCGGAAGACGACGAGCCGCTGAAAGCGGCACTCCTGCGCAACATGTTCCCCGACGTCTCGCCGCCGGACGGTGCGGCAGATTCATTGGCACGTTACGTCAGGAGATGTGTCGCCTTGCTGGAGACCCTGAAAACAAATGAGCTCTACGCTGGCGCAATCGACTTCCCGGAAATTGAGGATCTGAGCGTAACACCTGAGAGGTGACGGAGAATTGACATGAATAAGATCATCAATGTTTCGATTTTTGACGGGTCCATCCTGGCGTCCGGCGTGCCGTCAAGTGGCGTGGATGTTGTCGTTTCGACAAACGAGGCCGATCGGCGGTCTCTTGCGGAAGATCTGGGCATTCTGGATGTCGAGCATCTGGATGCGACCGTCACGGCCAAACCCTGGCGTAAAACCGGGGTTCGTCTCGACGGTGTGATTCGGGCGGCCGTCCGGCAAAGCTGTGTCGTGACACTGGAACCGGTTCCGGAGAACATTTCGACGACGTTTGCCGTGCGGCTCCTTCCGGAGCAAGAGCTTGCAACCCTTGATGACACTGATGAAATCGTGATTGATCCCGACGAAGTCATCGACCCGCCTGAACCTTTCATCAATGGCAAGATTGATGTTGGCGCCATTGTGTGCGAGCACATTGCACTTGAACTCAACCCCTATCCACGATTGGAAGGACAAGTGTTCGTAGGTTCAAGTGACGGGGAAGAGAATTCGACGGTGTTGGGCAGGACAAGTGGCGCTTTTGCGGCGCTTAACGGACTGAAAAAGAACAACTAGGGTTGGCCGGGGCCACTCGACGGTTGCACCGGGGCCCTGGCGGCATCCAAAAAAGACGGTTGTTTGGGGAGAGGTATCGAGTATGTTCCTGACACTATTTGCTGCTGAATCTGGTTTTTCTCGAAACTGGCTGGGAAAATCAGAAGAGGGGAAGTCGACTTAATGACGCGTGGTCTGACCATAGCACTTGATGCAATGGGAGGTGACAACGGTCCGGGGACGGTGCTGCCGGGAGCTGAATTGGCTCTTGTTCGCCAACCTGACCTGACGTTTCTGTTGTTTGGCGACGAAGCCGTCTTGAAGCCAGTTCTGAATGAGTATCCCAGGGTCGCGGCTGCGAGCGAGATCGTCCATGCGGATGTCGCCGTCGCCATGGACGACAAACCCAGTCAGGCGCTGCGCAGGGGGCGAAACAAGAGCAGCATGTGGCTATCCATAGCAGCCGTCAAAGAGGGCCGCGCGGACGTCGCCGTATCGGCCGGCAACACCGGAGCCCTGATGGCGATGGCAAAAGTGATTCTCAAGACGATGCCGAACATAGACCGGCCCGCTATCGCGGCCATTTGGCCGACACTGCGCGGCGATAGCATTGTTCTCGACGTTGGCGCCACCATTGGAGTCAATGCCAAACAACTGGTCGATTTCGCCGTTATGGGTGAAGCGATGGCGCGCGTCGTGTTCGGCCTCAAGGAGCCTTCCGTGGGAATGCTCAATATCGGTGTCGAGGAAGTCAAGGGACTCGATGAGGTCAAGGAAGCGGGCCGAATACTGCGGGAATCGAACCTGCCCATCAAATACTATGGATTTGTGGAAGGTGACGACATCGGCAAGGGGACAGTCGATGTTGTCGTCGTCGAAGGCTTCAGCGGCAACATCGCCCTCAAGACCGCGGAAGGCACTGCCAAGCAAATTGCGGAATTCCTGCGAAACGCCATGAGCCGTTCCCTGATGTCGAGGATCGGATACATCTTTGCCCGGAATGCCTTCAAGATGTTACGGGAACGGTTGGACCCGAGAAAGTCGAATGGGGGTGTTTTTCTTGGACTGAATGGTATTGTCATCAAGAGTCACGGGGGCACGGACGCCATGGGGTTCGCGAGCGCAATCGACCTGGCGGTTGACATGGGGCGCAATGGCCTCGTTGCCAAAATTGCCACTGACCTTGAGATGTTTCATAACGCGGCCGCGTCCCAGTCGGACCCGGCTGAAACGAAAGCGATCGCATTGTGAGTATCATACGCTCGGTTTTCAGGGGAAGCGGCGCCTACCTTCCGGAAAAAATTGTCACCAACGCGGATCTGGCACGCATTGTCGATACGACCGACGAGTGGATCGTGGAGCGTTCTGGCATCAAGGAACGACGCATTGCGGCCGATGGTGAACTGACGTCCGACATGGGGCTTGCCGCCGCCAAGGCAGCGCTTGAAGACGCGCAGATGGATGCCCAGGATGTTGATCTTATCGTGCTCGCCACCGCGACGCCGGACCAGACATTTCCGGCGACCGCCGTTACGGTCCAGGCCGAATTGGGTATCACGCACGGTGCGGCGTTCGATCTTCAGGCTGTGTGCTCGGGATTCGTCTATGGTCTTTCGGTGGCGGACAATTTTCTCAAGGCGGGCCAGCACAAGCGCGCGCTGGTCATCGGTTCGGAGACGTTTTCAAGGATTCTGGATTGGGAGGACCGCACGACATGCGTCCTGTTCGGCGATGGCGCCGGAGCGGTGGTCCTTGAGGCGCAGGAACAACCCGGCGGTCCCGGAGACCGGGGCATATTCACCACGCATCTGCGCTCCGACGGGCGCTATCGTGACAAGCTCTATGTTGACGGTGGACCGTCGAGCACCATGACGACCGGCCATTTGAAGATGGAGGGCAGGGAAGTCTTCCGTCACGCGGTTACCAACATTGCCTCGATAATGCGGGTGGCACTGGATGCCAACGGCCTTTCTCCTGAGGATATCGACTGGTTCGTACCGCACCAGGCCAACAAACGGATCTTGGACGGAACCGCGAAGAAACTGGGGACAACCGACGAGAAGATCGTGATCACTCTGGACCGCCATGGCAACACGTCAGCGGCCTCAATACCCTTGGCATTGGACACGGCGAGAAAGGACGGCCGGATCAAGGACGGAGACCTCGTGCTGATGGAAGCTATGGGTGGAGGGTTTACCTGGGGCGCGGTGTTGGCGCGTTGGTAGTGGACGGGGCTTGATATTGGCTTGAGCGTATATGTTGCAAAAACCCCTCAATAACAGATATTTCTCACAATTCTCTAATAGCTTGCCTTGACCGTGGCGTGCCTGCCGCATACCCTGCATCGACCGAAAACTGATGTGAGGTAGGCCGAATGGGGGGGAAGACACTTACACGAGCCGATTTGAGCGATGCTGTCCATCAGGAAGTCGGACTCTCTCGAAGTGAATCCGCGGACCTTGTCAAAACGGTCCTGGATCAAATCACGGTGACGCTTGTGGAAGGGGAGTCAGTCAAGCTGTCATCCTTCGGTACATTCGCCGTCCGAAGCAAGGGCGGGCGTATCGGACGTAATCCAAAGACGGGACAGGAAGTCCCGATTACACCACGCCGGGTGTTGGTCTTCAGGCCAAGCCATGTGCTAAAACACCTTATAAATTCAAGAACCTAGAGTTAGACGACCGCCCAAACCCGGTGTTCTGCACCGCTTTTCGTTGAGTTGTGATGACTTGGTTGCGGAGTCCAGATTTTGGAAAAGTCGCCGGAAGCATTTCGAACCATTAGTGAGGTGGCCGATGATCTTGAAGTGCCTCAACACGTCTTACGGTTCTGGGAAAGCAAATTCAATCAAGTAAAGCCTATGAAACGGGGCGGTGGACGCCGTTATTACAGGCCACAAGATGTTGAACTGCTTCGCGGTATCCGCCATCTGCTGTATGGCGAGGGCTACACGATACGGGGTGTCCAGAAGATCCTGAAAGAGAACGGCATTTCCCATGTTTCGGGATTTGCCAATCCAGAAGCTGTGGTTGCGACCCAGGCCGGGCCTGCCGCCGCCGAGAAGGCAGAGGTGGAAGTGTCGGCCAAACGGGGCAATGCCTCAGCGGCGCAAACGTCTCCCGGCCTCACGCGCGAGCAGATACAGGTTCTGCAATCCGCCCTTTATGAACTGTCCGAAGTAAAAAAACTCCTGGATGACAGCGGCGAGTAGTCCACCGTGTTTTCCGGTAATTTGCAGTGCGGCCATTTTCGTATAGTGTTTTGTGCGAATGTAACAGATCGGATGCGCGATCGGTGCGTTGTTCGATGTTCAGGAGATTGAACCCGTCGAGACATTTCGGATAGGTGGGGCGGGACGCCTCTAAGCAGCCGCTGCCAATTGCCCCCGGTCGGTGGTTGCGCCCGCCATTTTGCCAACATTCCTTTCACATCCAGCCCATCGAACGAATCCCACAGATCACATCAGGCGTTAGTCTGTCCGTCGGGTGTCAGTTCGTCAGCGTCTTCGACAAGGCGGCAGCGAGACGTTGGTCGCGCCCGTAAATGTCTTTGCGGAAATGCACCTTGCCGTCCTTGTTGACCCAGGCTGTCAGGTAGGTGATGTGAACCGGGACCTGTTTCTTGAGCTTCACAATGCGTTTGTTGGCATTGGCGATCGCCTGTTTCACCTTGGATTTTGTCCAACCCTGGATCTTGAGCAGAACAGCGGCGAGGTCTTCTGGGTGTTGCACGCGTATGCAGCCATGGCTGTAGAACCGGGACGCCTTTGCGAACAGGCTTTTTGACGGTGTGTCGTGGATGTAGACGTTAAACTGGTTTGGAAACATGAACTTGATCCGGCCGAGGGCGTTCTTGCTCCCCGTGTCCTGGCGCAACCGGAACGGAAAACGGCCGTTGACCGACCGCCAATCGATGCTGTAGGGGTCGATTTCGCTGGACCCTTTGAGAATCCGAATGTTCTGCCGCAGAAGGGCACCGGGATCCCGCTTCAGTTTGGGCAGGTATTCATTTGTGGCGATGGACGGGGGAACGTTCCAATAGGGGTTTATGACCAGGTATTTCATCGGCTTTGAGAACACGGGCGTGCGGTGATAGAGCTTGCCGACAACGGTTCTGGCGGCATGAACGGTCTTGTCGCCGTCGACGACTTTAAGTTGCTGATCGGCCAGGTTTACAAAGACATAGCGATCGCCGAGATCATCCTCCATCCATCGGCGGCGTTCCAGGTTGAGTTCCATCTGCTTGATGCGCTCATTGATGGATACATTGAGAGTCTTCAGGGTATCGGGTCCAACAGCGCCGTCGACATCGAGTCCATGCCTGGTTTGAAAAGCCTTGACGGCATCGATGATGGCGCCGGAGAAGACATCGCCATCGTGGGCGTTGGCCCCCAGGTCGCCGGATTCCTCCAGACGTGCCCTTAGCACCGGGACACGAGGATCCTGAATGCCTTCCTTCAATGTTTCGCCAGGCGGTACGGGCGTCCAGCCACCAACTGACGCCACGGCCCGATACTGCGAAAGCACTGCCTTGAGCCGGGCGTAGTTGTCCGTCTTGGGGGCAAGCGACGCCAGATAGGGCTCAATGTCTTCGGCCAACTCGGCACCGTCCAGCAACGTGACGGCGCCGGGCCCCTTTGGGTAGATGTAGAGTTCCTTGTCGGCTTCTCTGGGTTCGACTCTGCCGGCGCTCAAGTCCCGGCCGTAGTCAATCATTGCCCGGGCGAGCAGGATCTCGGCCTCCGCCAGTTGACGGGGGTCCTTGCTCGCTATGCGGCTTTCTATTTCCTCTACCCGGTAGTTGTCCGGGTTGAGACCATCTGCAACGCTGTTCTTCAGGACTCTTAGGAAGATAATGCCCTTAGTCTTGGGGCCGGTGTCGCGGAACCACAAGGGTTTGAAGCTACGCTCCTCGTAGAACGTGAATATCTGGATCAACCGTTCGTCTTCATCGTCAGCCCCCGGCGTTGCGATGCCTGTGGTGATGATCGTTCTCAGTTCGTCGGCAACGACATCATTCTGCGCACGCAGCGGTGTCGCCAGCAGCATGCAGCCGGCGACCAGCAGACAGACAATCGGGAATTGACGAAGGGCGAAACCGTGGACCATGTCGGAACCTCCAATAGAACGAATGTGCTTAGGCATTATCCCCATACGGCTGATCATGGCAATCGTGCACAATTTCATCTCCGATCAGCAAACAAAATCCAATTGACAGACTGCCGGGTTGAGTCAGAATTTGAAGTTAAACAGAGTGCGTGCCCGGGGAAAATCTGCATCCGGACCGTAATTCTTCTCGTCGCTGAGGATGTAGTAGTTTTCCTTCTTGTCCCCATACTGGTGGGTATTGGGGTCGTTGGTAAAATTCTTGGATGCGCGGCCGTTGTTGAAATTCGAAGCAGGTTGCGGTGTGCCGGAAAGATAGGATTGACTGAAACCGTCGGACAGCGGGTCCCAACCGTCGGCAAAAGCGGGATGATGAACAAGGGTCAGGAACGCGACTGCTGCCGTGGCGGAAATCAGGGTTTGGACAATTCGGCTATTTTCTGACATGGGAACGCATGTACCTTCCGTGGTTGTCGAATACCAAATATAGAAGCATCCGCTGGTTGGCGAATCCGGTTTTCGTTGCAATTGTGCAATTCTGTTCTAATTCCAGATGTAGGGCAACCGTGCGGGGTTCATCGTTTTTGTTCAAAGAATGTTCAAAAATTTTTTGTGATCGCGGTTTGCATTGCAATGTTGTCGCATCGCTACCAAACCGATATGAAGCGCATTGGTGGGGAAATGACCGGGGCGGCATATGACGGTGGCCGACTACGCGCAGGTGGGCATGGGCCTCGCCGGGTTCGTGATCCTGGCATGGTTGTTCAGCGAAGACCGGCGGAGGGTGCCGGTTCGCACGATTGTCGCGGCTTCGGTCATCCAATTCGTGCTTGCCGTGCTCTTTCTGCGGGTTTCGTGGCTTCAGGACGGTTTTGCCCTGCTCAACAAGTCGGTCGTGATCCTGCAGGCGGCGACCCGCGCCGGCACGTCGCTTGCGTTCGGTTACCTGGGCGGGGCAGAACTTCCGTTTGAAGAGCCCTATCCGGGGGCGGCCTTCATACTGGCTTTTCAGGCCCTGCCGATCATTCTTGTAATTTCCGCGCTGTCGGCCCTATTGTGGCACTTTCGGATTCTGCCCGTAATCGTTCGAGGCTTTGCGCTGGTCCTGGAAAAGACGATGAACATTGGCGGTGCGGTTGGCCTGGCCTCCGCCGCAAACGTGTTTGTCGGGATGGTGGAAGCCCCGCTTTTGATCAGGCCGGTGTTTGCCAGGCTCAACCGAAGCGACCTGTTTGTTCTGATGACCTGCGGCATGGCGACGATCGCCGGCACGGTGCTCGTGCTCTATGCGGCCATTCTCACACCGGTTATGCCCAATGCTCTGGGACATCTTCTGGTGGCCTCCGCTCTGTCGGTTCCCGCGTCCATCATGTTTGCCAGGATCATGGTGCCGCCGTCGTCAGTATCGCCAGAAGCGCCCGAAGACACCGCCCAAGCCATGCCGTCGCCCTATGACAGCCCGATGGACGCCCTGGTGCGCGGTACTCAGGACGGTCTGGTGTTGTTGCTCAATGTGATTGCCATGTTGATCGTATTCGTTGCCCTGGTAGCCCTGGCGAATGCTGTTCTGGGGCTGTTTCCCGACATTGCCAATGCGCCGCTCAGTCTTGAGCGTGTGTTCTCGTGGGTGTTCACGCCGTTCTGCTGGATGATCGGCATCCCGGCAGGCGACCTTGCAGAAGCATCCCGGTTGATGGGGCAGAAAACGGTTCTCAATGAATTCATCGCTTATCTGGAATTCGCCAAGCTGCCGGCGGACGTGTTGTCGGAGCGTTCCAGGCTGATCATGATTTACGCCATGAGCGGGTTTGCCAACTTCGGCAGTCTGGGGATCATGTTGGGCGGATTGATGGTTCTGGCGCCGGACCGGCGGGCCGAGATCCTGTCGCTTGGCATGCGCTCGGTCCTGGCGGGCACCCTGGCGACGGGCATGACGGGAGCGATTGTCGGTCTGGTGTGACTTCGCCTGATCGAGTTATCTCGCAAGGATGATGTTGCCGCCAACCTGTCCCAGTCCGTCAGGAACCGGAATATCCGTTGCGGAGTAGTCTGCGTTGATAATAAGATTTGTTTGTTGTCCGACAAGGAGTTTGCGGACAACGATCGCCGTATAGGCCGATCCGCCAGCTATTTCTTGTTTGGCATCAACGATGAGAATGGCATTGGGCATGTAGATTGTTCCCAGCAGGACTTCAGCTTTGTAGCTCCGGATACGGTGCTGTTTTAGCGGCGTGTCGTTTCTGTCTTCAAAGAACAGCAACCCGGCCATTTCACCGTCCTTTGGTGCCGTGAGGTGCATTGCCGTTTCCTTGCCGACACGGAATGTCGACTTGTCGCCGGTCAGGTAGAATCCCACGTTTTCACCGTAGAGCGAGGCCTTTTTGCTGGCTGTGAACTGTCCGTCCTTGATGACATAGATGCCAGGTTCAAATGTAACGTCAGCTGCGTTCAGTAGTTTGAGCCCGCCGCAATATACGCCGGGATAAAGTGTGTGGGCGCCGGCTTTGACCTTGAATCCTTTATGGTTGCATCCACCATAAGTCGGTGGCGGTCGGTCTGCGAGCGGGTCGGGGATTGCCGGGCAGTCGGTTAATGCCTCTGGCTCATAATTGCCGGTGGGACCGCCAACCCCGCCTGCCGAGCAGACCATTTCGGCCTCTATAAGCGCTGCACCTATTACGGTTACTCCACTGGAACTTGTTGAGTTGGAGTAGACGGCACAGTTGTTGGCGGTCACAGTTCCATTGTCTGTAAGAGACACCGTGCTCGCTGCATATTTGTCCAGGGCGATGACGCAGACCCGCCCGGCTTCGCCGCTGTTTATCTGGGCGCGGGCGGTGACTTTTATGGCGGGCGGGTGCGAGACAAAAAGTGACGAAAAGTAAGTCTTCCCAATTTGGGCGAGTGTCACATCGACGGCGCCTATGCCAGGAAGCAACTTCGTGGAGATCCTTGTTCGCGAATCTCCCTTCCTTGTATGCGCCTTAATGATGGCGGCGGCGACGGACTTGACCTGATCGGCGTCTGAATTCACGAGATAGAGTTCGTTGGCTGCGGCGAGGGCAGCGGCATCCGCGGTATCTTGCAAGCGCCGCTGTTGGGATGTCCAAGAAGAATAGTCGACCGATAGTCCCAGCGCCCCGATAAGGACAGGGAACAGGAGCCCGAAGATCATCGCGACGTTGCCGCGCTCGTCCTTGCGAAATTGCATTGCCTGTTGCCTCCAGCCGAACCTCGTTGCCCCGCAGTTTCGGCACTGTGGGTGGAGACTAACGCGGATAGATTAAATTTCAGTCAAATGAGATGGTAAACTGGTGGGTTGTTTTGGCGGTTCTGTTCATGTGTTGTTATCCATGAACCTGCCTTGTTCGTGCCAGACACGAACGCCTCCTGAACCGGCAACGTTTGAGGTCCTCATTGTCGGTGCACGAGGATGAGAGCTTTCGAGGAGGAAAGCTTCTTCTTCAGAGATGCAGTGGAAATCCGGGGGTCCACTTGCACTGCGGGCACGCCGTGCGGTCAACTGTCTGAGCGGCGGTCACTGCCGGATCTCTGATCGGCGACTACCCGGCGTTCTCCAATGTCACGCTGTTCAGTCTCCTGGCGTGTGTCGATGCCTGACCGTCGTTCAGTGTCGGTGCGCCGGTCCGAATTGGTCTGCCTTTTGTCGATTGTCATATTCTTTCCTCCTCGCGTTAGATGGCCTGTGGATGTTCATTCATGCACAGCACGTCGCTGCCCTTAGTCTGTTATCCGACAAGTTGGTGTGTCGTGCGTTGGGTAACCCTTGAATTCGGGAAGTTTATCGACGCTGTGGTTCCAGCCTCCTGCGATGACTGGATTGTAAGGTGGCCGCCGTGCAATTCCGCGATGGCCTTGGATATGGCGAGCCCCAGTCCGGCGCCTTCAGACGAGCGGATGAGAGGGTTTTCGGCCTGGGCGAAAGGTTTCAGATAGCTGTCGATGGCAGTCTGATCCATCCCCACTCCATGGTCGCGGACGACAAATGAGGCCGCGCCGTCAGGTTCACGCATTGCGGTCACGGTCACATCGGTGTCTTCGGGCGAGAATTTGACGGCATTTGAAACCAGATTGGCGATGGCATAGGTGACCAGGCGGCTGTCACACTGGACCCGTGCTTCATCAATGCCTGTGTCGTCGAAATGAACCGAGATCTCACGCCGGGAAATTTCATTGGGCAGTCTGACCAGAGTTCGCTCAATCAGCTTTTCGGGCGTGTAGCGTTCTTCTTCCATGGCGACATTGCCGCTGAGCAGTCGTGACAACATCATCATGTCGCCCAGGGTCGAGAGCAGTTGATGGCCGGCGTCGGCGATCGAGTCGACGAATTCGTGCATGTTGGGATCTTGGGCGTGGGCATCGAGTTTCTGTTGGACTACCTCGGCAAACCCGATGATCTGGTGGAGTGGCGTTCGCAGTTCATGTCCCATGACCTTGATCAGGTTGTCCTTCATCCGGTCTGCGCCTTCGGCGACTTCGCGGGCGGTGCGCAGCTCCTCTTCGGTGTGGCTTGCCTTGAGGGTGCTGCGGACCTGATGACCGAGCAGGTCCCAATTGACGGGTTTTGTCAGATATGATGTGGCGCCAACCGAATAGGCTTTATTGATGGCTCTCGGGTCGGTATCGCTTGTGAGGACAATGATGGGAAGATGGCGGGTAGAGGCATTATCTCTTATGCGCTCGATCAAGGTAAACCCGTCGATGTGGGGAAGCTTGAGGTCAAAGATCACAAGACTGTAACTCTGGGTCTGGATTTTCTTCCAGGCGTCCTCGCCACTGGCCACCTCGACAACATCATGGCCATCGCCCGACAGTTTGGCGGCTCCAAGCGAGCGAAATTTCGGATCGTCGTCGACAAGCAGGATCCGCGCGGCCGCCTTGTCAGGTGCCCTCGAGATTACCGCTGTCCGGTTATCGTGTCGTAAAGTCATTTCAGTCTCAGCCCGCAGCATATGTGCAGTCTGTATTGTCACACATGAGGCCTAAAACTTCGGTTTATGGAGTGTCTAAAATTGTCGATATCTCTTCACCGGTCCCTTAACCCGCACCGGCTAGAATGATTCGCAGGACGATTTTGCAGAGAATGCCGAGGGACCGGTGAGGGGATTCAGAACATCAATTCAGGGAAAACTTGTCGCCTTGGTGACCAGTGCCATCCTGTTGTCGATCGTCGTCACCAGTGTCGCGTCGGCGTGGCGCGAAACGTTGCGCTATTCCGACGCAAAGAGAACCGAACTCGAAGGCATGGCGCATGCGTTTTCTGCCGGCGTGGCGGAACCGCTGGCTAATGGTAACCGGACCGGCGTCCTGCGGACGCTGCGGGCTGTTGGCCGAATCCCCGGCATCGTTCACGCGCAGGTTCGCGACAACCGGAACCTGGTGTTCGCGGAACTTGGCGGTGGCGTCTCCCTGGCAGATTCAAATCGGTCGATGTTCGGCGGTGCCGGAGATTCTCCGGTCGGTCTGCTGCTCGGTCGCAATGTTCTGGTCGATGCCAAGATTGTCAAAGGTGGTGAAAAGATCGGCACCATACGGCTGTTCGCAGACACATCCGACCTTAAAACCAGATTGCTCAGCGGGCTGTGGGATACGTTGGTTGTAGGACTCGTCGCACTGGCGTTGGGGTCAATATTCGCTGTTCGCCTGCAACGGGGTATTACCGCGCCGATCAAGAAATTGACCGAAGCGATGACCGGTGTGCGCGAGACCCATGATTTCAGCCGCACGGTTGAAAAGCAGACACATGACGAAACCGGAATTCTGGTGGATTCGTTCAACGACATGCTGGGCCAGATCCGCGACAGGGACAACCGGATTTCCAGGCACCGCGACCATCTGGAATCGGAAGTCGAGCAAAGAACACACGACCTTAGCGTGGCAAAAGACGAAGCGGTGTCCGCCAACATGGCGAAGTCGGAGTTCCTGGCCACCATGAGCCATGAAATCCGGACTCCGATGAACGGCATGCTGGTGATGTCTGAACTGCTGGCGTCGGCGGAGTTGCCGCCACGCCATCAGCGCTACGCCAAAGTCATCATGCGCTCGGGACAGAGCCTGTTGTCGATCATCAACGACATTCTGGACTTTTCGAAGATCGAGTCGGGCAAGCTTGACCTTGAAAAAGTCAACGTCAGGACGTCCGATGTCCTGGATGACGTGCTCAATCTGTTCTGGGAACGGGCCTCGAGCAAGGGCGTCGACCTGTCGGGCGTCGTTGAACCCGATGTTCCAATCGAATTCGAGGGCGATCCCGTCAGGATCAATCAGGTGCTGAGCAATCTGGTCAACAATGCGCTGAAGTTTACCGAAACAGGCCACGTGTTCGTCTCGATTGCGCGGGCACGGGACCTGAACCAGGACGGACTCCGGTTCACCGTCAAGGATACCGGTGTCGGCATCGCCCAGGACAAGCTGGCAACCGTGTTTGAGTCCTTTTCACAGGCCGATCAGTCGACCACGCGGAAGTACGGCGGCACCGGTCTCGGCCTGGCGATCTGCCGGCGGCTTGTGGATGTCATGGGCGGCGAGATCGGAGTAAGCAGCAAGCCTGGAGAGGGCTCCGAGTTTGGCTTTACCCTGGCGGCACGCACTTTGACGCCATCGCGGTCACCCGATCTGAGTGACAGCCGGATCTACAAGAGAACCGTCATCGCCACACAGGGTGACGCGACCCGTATGTCGCTTGCCCGCTATTTTGGATCGGCCGGCCTGCCGGTCGAACTCGTGGCGCCGGACGATCTTTCAACGATCAGAATGAACAACACGGACCTGGTCATTGCCGATGCAACGGCGATCGCCGCTTTGCCGCCGTGCACTTCGTCGCCGGCGCTTGCGTGCCCGACCGGTGTCGTCTGCCTGTCGCAATTGGGAGACACGGTTGCCGATACATTGCTTGCCGAGGAACGGGTGCAGAACATGATCATGCTGCCGGTTTCGCGGGCAGCCGTGCTTGATCTGCTGACTCAGGTCGAACAGGGCGCTTTGGTTGCAACGCAAAATACCGGACGCAGCGGCCGTCATGGCGAGGAACTGCCCCAGTTGGAAGGCGTACACGTGTTGGTGGCAGATGACAGCCCGATCAACCGCGAAGTGATCATCGAAGCCTTGTCACGTCTCAAGGTCACGGTCCGGACGGTGGCCGACGGCCGCGAAGCGCTGGAGGCCGTCAGGGAAGACGATTTCGATCTGGTGTTCATGGACTGCAGCATGCCGGAGATGGACGGTTTCGAGGCAACCCGGGCGATCCGCCAGCTGGAAGCCGGCCGCGGGGCGGACCGTATGCCGATCGTGGCCCTGACAGCTCACATTGCCGGCGGTCATGCGGATGAATGGCGCCGTTCCGGCATGGACGACTACATGACAAAACCGTTCACCATCAAGTCGCTGGCAGCGTGTTTTGAGAAATGGATAGGCGACCGGGCAAATCGTCCTCCCGAAACCGCCGTGACAGGCGCGCCGGAACCGGCGAAAGGGGAACTTCCGATCATCGACTCGGCGATTCTTGACAGCATCGGTGCGATCGACTCTTCGGAATCGTCTGAACTCATCGATCGGATATTCGGCCTCTATGAAGTTCATGCGCCCGAGGCCATTAGACAGATCAGACAGCAGGCAGAAGGCGGGCATGGTATTGCGTTGGCCGATGCCGCACATGCGCTGAAGTCGCTGAGTTTCAGTGTGGGCGCGCAAAGAGTGGCGCAGGCGTGCGGTGTTCTTGAAGAAAGGGCGCGGACGGAGAGTTCCGAAGACTTTAGGCGGGACCTAGAACTGGTGGACGAAGAGCTGGCGCGCGCGCTGACGCAGATAGCCACCCTGAAATCACCTGCCGACGGCAACGTTGCGGTTGAGGCCTGAACCTGGCGATTTTACCACTTGTTAGGCATGTGCGGATAACGTGACGATTGTGCTGGCGACGCGCGTGCCGTTCAGACAGTTCGCCTATATTGAGGCTGGTTATGACAGATTTGCAGCATAAACCCAGGGACGTGCTGATCGTGGATGACGACCCGATCATGGCCGTCATTGCTGAAGCCTATTTCAGACGAATCGGGTCGGATGTCATTCGCACGGCGGCGAACGGACGCATAGCACTGGATCTCATCGATGAGCATGGCGAAGACGTGGACTTCATCCTTTGCGATCTGAACATGCCTGAACTCGATGGTGTGGAGTTTCTGCGTCATCTGCGTTATCGGAATTTCCCCGGCCGCATAGTCATTTTGAGCGGCGAAAAGGGGGCCGTCGTCAGATCCGCCGGTAGTCTTGGGACTGCCCACGATCTGGATATTGTCGGTACCTTGCACAAGCCGCTGAATGTCGGGGAACTCGACCAGGTTGTCTCTCTGGCACCGAAAAAAGAGCAATCGGAAACTGAAAAAAGACCGCCTGTTAAGGTCTCCGGAGGGGACCTTGCCGTTGCAATTCAGTGCGGACACATTCAGCCATATTTCCAGCCTAAGGTAGAAGTTCGAACCAAGCATATTGTCGGCGCAGAAGCGCTGGCGCGTTGGGTGCATCCGGGTTTCGGCATCATTGGACCCGATCATTTTATCCCTGTTGCCGTGACCAACGGGTTGATCGAAGAATTGACGGACTCCATGTTGATCCAGACAATCGATGCCTTGGCGAAATGGAGACATGCGGGTTTCTACATCAAGATATCCGTCAATCTGACGGCTCACGCTTTGCGCGACCTCGAGTTTCCCAACCGCCTTGCTTCGATGACAACCAAAGCGGGAATTCCCAGTTCATCCCTGGTTCTGGAGGTGACCGAATCCAGCCTGCTTGAAGATTCGCAGGCATCGGTGGAAACGCTGACCCGTTTGAGAATTATGGGGTTTGACGTGTCGATTGACGATTTTGGAACCGGGTACTCCAACCTCGAGCAACTTCGCAAATTTCCGTTTTCGGAGCTGAAGATCGACCGGTCCTTTGTTAGTGAGGCGAATACGGATTCCTTTGCGAAGACCTGTGTCGAAACCAGTGTCAATCTGGGACGCGAGCTCGAAATGCGGCTGGTTGCGGAAGGCGTTGAGACCCAGGAGGGATGGGACTTTGTCGCGGCATCGGGCATCGATGAAGTGCAGGGGTTCTTTGTTGCCAAACCGATGTCTGCTGAAGACTTTACGGAATGGCTCTCGAACTATGACAACGTGTATCGGACAATGCCGGCGCAAACCGCCGGATGAGGCCCGTTAGAGGGCGATCGATTGTTTCAGGTGCTGATCGGCAAATTGCCGGTCCCGCGATCATTCCCGACTGTTACAGAAAAATTCCGGAAGCATGACTGTAAAGCGCGACGGCGTGGCAGGCGGATGTTGCCGCATATGGTCATTAACGCTTGTGACAAATGTGTGTTGTTGTCTAAACAGGGAAGGGTGTAACGACACATGGAGCGGCAATGAGTCTGGTGAGGTGGTCGGGTATTCAAAATGAGTAAGGGCGTGCGCCATGAGTTTGCGCGGTCGGTGGCCGACCTGCGGGCCCAATTGCAACTGGACGAAGAGGAGTTTGCGGATCTGATCGGGATAACGGTCGACCATCTGCAACGGCTGGAATCCGGACGCGCCGGCGTCTCGATCAAGACACTCCAGAAGATCAACGACGCCACCGGGGCCAAACCGGTTTTGACCTTTGTGACCGGGGACCTTATTTCAGGTGAACAACCGGCGGTCCGGCGTCGTTCCGGTGGCGCAAAGAAGGTCGAGTTGCCGCGGATCGACAATTTCGACCCTGAACCTGTGGAGACTTCAGAGGAACAGGAAGGCGAGGGACAAACGCTATCGCTCGAGCAGCGCACCCGTCTGACAGTGCATGAGTATGCGGATATATTTGCCCGGAAATCCGGGGCGGCACTGCAGGAACTCATCAGGGACATCCGACAGAACGGGCTGGTAAACCCAATTGTCATCACCATCAATTTCGAAATACTCGACGGTCGCGCACGCTATGACGCCTGCATCGCCTGTGGGGTGGAACCGCGGTTTGTGGTTTATCACGGTGACGATCCGATCGGGGTCGTCGACAGCCTGAATGCCTAGACTTGATACCTTGTGTATTTGATCTTGAGTTTGACTGTCAGGAATACGCCATATGGATTTTGCAGTACCACAGACGCTTGAGGAGTGGAACCTGGCGGGGGCTGAGTATCTCCCCGGTTTTCTCGGTATCAAGATCGAGGCGATATCGCCCGAACAGGCCGTGCTGTCGCTTGAACTGCGAAGTGCGGTGATGTCCTGGAACGGTTTTCTGCATGGCGGGACCGTGGTTGCCCTGGCCGATACCTGTTGCGGCTATGGCACTGTGAAATCGCTGCCGGAAGGCGCCACGGGATTCACCACGCTGGAACTCAAATCAAACTTCATTTCGACTGCCCGCGACGGGGTCGTCAGATGTATCGGCAAACCGGTGCACAAAGGCCGGACAACCCAGGTGTGGGATGCGCGGGTGGAGCACGGGCAGACCGGCAAACTCATGGCCGAGTTCCGCTGCACCCAGATGATTCTGTGGCCGAAAGCGTCGTCGTAGCCAGAGACTGGAGCCTAGAACCAGGGCAGCGCGAAGCCGAAGGAAACGACCAGAGTGAAGCCCGCAAGGCCTAAATTGACGACGTCGCGCAGACGCCGTTGAAACGGCGACTGGTCGACGAACAGGCAGTCCGCCCCGCGGTTCTGCCGCGACGCAAAGGCGAAGGTGATGGCCAGGTGTGCCACGATGATGGCCGCGGCCAGTATGGCAACGCCGTCGGACGACATTCTGGCCTGGTAGACGCCGATGCCGAATATCGTGAGCCACATGATTTCGCCGGACATGCGCTGGAGAAAGTCGATGATTCGTCCGGCAGCGCCGGGCGTATAAGAAAATCTGTTGAAGAAGGACGGATGGGCCTGCGCAAACACAGCGATTTTCTCCCGAGTATCGTCGGTGGCCCGGTTGAGGACGCCGTCCAACTGGGCAAAACACTTCAACTGCAGAAAATTGAATGCCACCATCAGGCCCAGAACCGCCGTTCCGATGACGTCGAAGGGGATCCCCTGCCACACCACGGTTGTCAGATAAGCACCGGCAAAGTAGGCCACGACAGCGTAGAACAGGCGTGTCTGGGTGGTAATTGTGTAACTGATCTGGTGGCGCGCGGCGGCAGCCTGTACTTCCTGCAATTCGACGACAACGGATTGTCTGGCGTCCGTGATCTCTTCGACCGGCGCGCCAACGGCGTCCGCGATTCGCTGAGCCTGCATCATGTCCGTACTGCCTCCCGTAACGCACTTTTGTGCAATTGTTGCGGGGCACGTTGACACAAATGGCTTAAGAACGGGTGAATCTGGGCATCCGGTGGGGGGAGACGAAAACTACACCCGCGTCAATCACGTCACGAACCGTTGGCGGCGATGCAGCAGAAATCGCCATAGTACCGGTCAGTCGCAGGATTGTAGAGCGGTTACAGAAGTCGCATCAATTGAAAAAGGGTCAGGCGAAAAAATCGCCTAACCCTTTGTTTTAACTGGTCGGAGCGGCGGGATTCGAACCCACGACCCCTTGTCCCCCAGACAAGTGCGCTACCGGGCTGCGCTACGCTCCGCCACCGGTGATCTCGAACAGTGGTTTAGGAACTTCTGGGAAGCGGTGCAAGGGGAAAATCCTGCCGGCTCTACAGTAGCCGGCGATCACGGCACCATCGCGTCGGATCAACTTTTCGAAAAACCCTAAAAATATCACAGTCGTGCCCCATATTCAGAAGCTGTTAACCCTATCTGTACCATAGTGACATCTAAGACTACGGAGCAATAATATGAAATTTGACAGTGTGATTATATCACTGGCCCGCTGTGGTTCTGAATCCGGGTTCATGGTTGAAATGCATGATGTCAAAGACGGCTCGGCGGAGTTTCGCCGTTGCGCAACGTCTCTGGATGTCCGCCGTCTTATTTCACCCTACGTTCGCAACGCCGAAAAGGTCACCGATCAGCTTATCGGACTTGCCGCGTAAGCGATCCTGCAACAACTTCCCGCAATTGTTCCTGTGTGATGGCTATCGGAAGGCGTTGCCGGTGCACGCACCTTGTCGCTCGTACCAGATTCCTCAGGCACCTTCGTAAGACAGAATGTTGGGCCAGATCGACCGCTGATACTCCTTGAGATTGTGGCCGTATTTTCGATAGATTCCCTTGCGCACCATGTCGTCGACTGCAGGCTCGAAGTCAATAACGGCGTCGGGGGCCGCGGCATTGGCCGCAAGCTTGAGAAGCCGTTGCCGTGCCAGTTCACCGATCACCGCGGTGCTGATCATGAGTGTTGTCGACTGAACCAGATAGGACACGGTACGGTTGATGTCGTGGCGGTGGTTGCGTGCGATTTCCAGGTTGCCGTAGAACCCGACAATCTCCGCACACAGAATATGTCCGATGTCTCCGAGGTCATCGGAAACGTGGGCGAACACTGCAAGGGGAGGGAGATTGGCCTCCTTGAGCTGATGAATGACGTCGGCCTCGTCCCGGCCAATGTACTGATCGCCTTCCTGAAGCTTGAGGCCGACCGCCGACTCATACTGCTTGGCGACTACATGCAAACGTGTGGAAAGCGTCTCAAGTTCGCCGGCAAGCGCACGGGCAACGGTTTCGGTTCGTTTTCTTTGCTTGAATTCCAGCAGCTTACGTTCCGCTTCAATCTTCAATCTGGTTATATGCCAAACGAAAATAGCAGCAATCAGCGCAAAAACCGCAGCGACTACCGTTTGATACTCGTGGAAAATGAAGGCGGCTCTGTTATTGGGAAGACAGGCCTGAAAGGACGCACAATCGTAGCTGAGGCCAAGAAAAATGGCCAAAAGAACAACCGCCACGCCGGCAGCAATTGCGGAGTGTGATAATGTCCAATGAGAAGCCCTCCATCCCATGGGCACAAAGTAACCGAATTCGATGAGTCTTGCCACGAGTTAAACACAATTGTTTGTCTCTTCGACGAAGCAGAAATTCATGTGGGAATGATTTTCAGTTCGGGGTGTTGTACGTAATACTGAAGGCGGTCGCCAGGCGGCGGTCGTCGAATGCGATTGTTAGCCGCAAACGGACAAGAGGTTCTCCTATGAATATGAAATCCGCTCTCTTTATTGCCGTCATCGTGTCTGTCGGCACGCCCTTGGCGCTGTCTACGCCGGTTCTTTCAGCCGGCAGCGGTGGCAGTAGCCTCTTTTCCACCAGCAAGCCGGCGCCGGCAGTCAAGAAAAAGGCAACCAAGAAGAAAAAGCTGCAGAAAAAGAAAACGGCCAAGAAAACGCCGGCACGCAGTTACACCCAGTTGGAGCTGGCCGAAGCAGAGATCAAGCGTGGACGGTTTGAAAAAGCGATCAAACGGCTCAACCGCATTGTCAAGAAGAGTCCCAAGAACGCGGATGCATGGAACCTGATCGGTTTCTCTTCTCGCAAACTTGAACGCTATGGCGAGTCCTGGGATGCCTATCAAACGGCCCTGAAACTCGATCCCAAGCACCGCGGCGCCAACGAGTATCTTGGGGAATGGTACCTCCAGAAAGATCAACCCGAAGGCGCGGTCAAGCAGTATGGCGTTCTGGCGGAAATATGCACAACGTGCAAGGAACTTGGAGAACTTGAAAAGGCAATCGTGGATTTCTCGCTCAAGGGCATGGACAGCGAGAAAATCAAAGCCCTGCAGGCGCAGCTTCTGGATGCCGGCTTCTACAAGGGAACCGTCGACGGTCAATTTGGCCGCGGCAGCAGATCTGCACTGCGCGCGTTTCAAACCGACAAGGGTATCAACGAAATCGGATTTCTTTCGGAAACACTGGCAGCGCTGAGTTCCAGTTCCTGAAGCCCGGATGAAACAGTCAAGGTCAATGGGACATGAACGTTCGTCATAGACGTTTGCGGTGATCGGGTCGTTCATGTCTCTTCGGCGCCGTCGGTATTATTGCCTTTTCGCGGACGGGATCTTTTGTCAGTTTCGGTGGATGAGCTTCGACAAGGCTTTGATACCGGGTTCGATCTTACCGGTTTCGATAGACGAAAATCCCAGCCTGAGATAATTCCGCGGCGCGGCAATGGCGTCGGAATAGTAAATGCGCCCGGGCTCGATGATGATGCCCTGTTCCAGCGCCTGTGCGGCAAGAATGTCCGCATCAAGTGCGTCCGGCCCCTGTACCCAAAAGCTGGTGCCGCCGAAGCTTGGCGCCTTGCCGTAGTGCGGAAGCCATTTCTCCAGCGCGCCGGCCATGGCCGTCCAGCGATCCCGGTAGGTTCGGTGGAGACGGTTGATGAGGGCGTCGTGATGGCCGAGGGCGAGGAACAGGGCTGCATTGCGCTGATTGTTGCTCGGTGGATGCCGGACCATGAGACGACGCAGGGCACGGGCTTCCTTGACAATGGCCCTGGGGCCGACAAGGTATCCCAAACGCAGGCCCGGAAACAGCGTCTTCGAAAGACTGCCCACATAAAGCACACGGTCGTCGCGGTCGAGAGACTTTAGCGCCGGCGTTGGATCACTGAGGTAATTGGTTTCAAATTCGTAGTCGTCCTCGACCACGAGAAAGTCGTGCCTGGCAGCCATTTCAAGCAGTTGCACACGGCGCTCCATGGGCATGGTGACGGTGGTTGGGGACTGGTGGCTGGGCGTCGTGAAAACGATGTCACAATCGTCCAGGCGGCTGTCGATCTGCAACCCGCCAGTGTCCAGGGGCAGGAGGCGCAAATGCTGGGTCCGCAACCGGAATATATTGCGCATGTCCGGGTATCCGGGATCTTCGATGCCGACAACGGACGATTGTGAAACGAGCAGACTGGCGATGATGTAAAGGGCGTTTTGCGCTCCCAATGTAATGAGAACCTCTTGTTCACTTGCCATAATGCCGCGCCGGGGCAGGAGGCGGGTTCTGACTTGTTCCACGAGAGAGGGGTCATCGTCTTCGCGCGCGTCGCTGGTCCAGGCATCGAGCCATTTGCGCCCGAGCGCCTGGCGTGCACATTCCCGCCATTCCGCCATGGGAAACAGTTGATGGTCAACCTGGCCGTAAATGAACGGGTATTCGTATGACTGCCAGTCCTTCGGTTTGCCGACGTTGACCTGCCTGGCTGGGTGTTTCTTGAGCCGGCTCTGCCACGACACTGCAGTCGGTGATATTTCGACCGGTTCCTGATTCTGAAGGTCCGGTCCCCGGCCAATCATCTGCTCATTGACAAAGTAACCGCTGCGTTCGCGCGGCAGCAGATAACCGTCGTCAACCAGACCCTGATAGGCAAGCACCACGGTGTTGCGCGATACGCCGAGTGATTTTGCCAGTCGGCGGCTCGACGGCACCGGCTCATTCCTGGGAAGCTGGCCGCCCAGTATTGCCGAGACGATCATTTTGCGAACTTGCGACTGCAGGCTCGTTTGATCGGATTGCGACAGTTGAAACAGCGAGTCCCGCATGTTCTGGTCTTACTCTTTTCTCGAATCTGGTCCTATGATGAGTCCAGTTCGAACACTACGGTCGCATACAGGATTGAGCAAGTGTGCGGTTCCGTCCCGGACCGTTCGACAGTGCGTTGTATTGGGAGATCAAAGTCATGCAGTTTACGACGAATTCACTTGAAAACCACTGGATGCCGTTTACGGCAAACAAAGATTTCAAGAACGATCCCCGATTGGTGACCCGTAGCGAAGGCGTCTACATCTGGGATCACAAAGGCGGCAAGATACTCGACGGTTCTTCGGGCCTGTTCTGCTGTGCAGCCGGGCACGGTCGCAAGGAAATCGCCGATGCGGTTCACCAGCAACTTCTGGCCAACGACTACACGGCCCCGTTCGGCCTTGGCCATCCCGGGTCGTTCGAACTGGCCCAGAAACTCTCGTCGATCCTGCCGGACACGATCGACCATGTGTTTTTCGCCAATTCTGGCTCTGAAGCGATCGATACTGCCCTGAAGATGGTCATGGCCTACCATCGGGCACGGGGCGAAGGACAGAGAACCCGGTTTGTGTCGCGCGAACGGGCCTATCACGGTGTCAATATCGGCGGTGTCTCGCTCAGCGGCATGGTCAAGAACCGGGAAACCTTCTCCGGCGTGATGCCAAACGTCGTGTGCATGCGCCACACCTGGCTCGAAGAAAACCGCTTCACCCGCGGACAACCGGAACATGGTGCCGAACTGGCCGACGATCTGCAGCGTTTTGTTGAAACCTATGGTGGATCGACAATTGCGGCCTGCTTTGTCGAACCGATTGCCGGTTCGACCGGTGTGCTGGTGCCGCCGAAGGGGTATTTGGAGCGTCTGCGCCAGATTTGCGACGCCAACGGCATCGTGCTCGTGTTTGACGAAGTGATTTGCGGCTTCGGTCGTCTGGGCAAGCCGTTTGCCGCCCAGGCCTTCAATGTAACGCCCGACATCATGACCATGGCCAAGGCCCTGACCAACGGTGCCCAGCCAATGGGTGCGGTTGCCGTGTCCGACACCGTCTACGACACGATCATGAATGCGGCGCCGGACAAGGCCATCGAGTTCTTTCATGGCTACACCTATTCCGGCCATCCGGCGGCCTGTGCGGCGGGAATTGCCGTTCAGAACATTTACCAGAACGAAGGCCTGTTCGAGCGGGCGGCCGAATTGTCCGACTACTTCCTCGATGCGGTTTACGACCTGCGTGACATCGATGCCATCACCGACATCCGTGGTTACGGTCTGCTCGCCGGGATAGACGTCAAACCAGGGGCCGCACCGGGAGCCCGCGGTTCGGAGCTACAGAAGAAGCTGTTCTGGAATGGCCTGCATATCAAATTCACCGGGGACTCGGGCATTCTGGCACCACCTCTGGTCGCCGACCGCGCGCACATCGATGAAATGTGCGATGTCCTGAGAAAGACCCTGCAGGAAAACTGAAGGTCTCTCGGTTAACGATGCCAGCCGCCGGATTTCGATTCGGCGGCTGTTTTTTCTTGACCTCTTCCGTCGCCAATGCTGGTAGTGATCCCTGCCCGGTCAAGTCGGTCTGGATGCTCGATCTTGAGTTTGGGAACAGGTAGGAACACCATGATCAGATTTATGAAAGCCTTTGCAGCGGTAACCACCATTGTGTCTGCCCTTGCGGTTTCGACACCCCTTTCGTTGGCGGCTGAGAAAGCGCTGACGATCGGCTACCAGAAGATCTACAACCCCTGGAAAGTTGCCATCGCAGACCGCTCGCTGGAAAAACTGACCGGTTACCGGATCAACTGGCGTGCGTTTACCTCTGGCGCCAAGGTGACAGAGGCGATGGCGAAGGGCGAGGTTCAGATTGCCATGGCGGGGTCGAGCCCGATTGCGGCGGCGGTCAGTCAGGGGCTTGAAGCCGAGTTGTTCTGGATTGCCGAAGACATCGCGGCCGCTGAAGCGCTGGTGGTGCGAAACGGTTCCGGTATCGTCTCGCCGCGCGACCTGCGCAGCAAAAAACTGGCCGTGCCTTTTGTCTCTACAGCTCATTTTCATACGCTGTTTGCGTTGGAACAGTTTGGCATAAACCCTGTGGAGGTTGAACTGTTGAACATGCCTCCCGATGCCATAAGTTCGGCGTGGATCAACGGCAGTATAGATGCCGCCTTCATCTGGAATCCGGCGTTGGCGGAAATCAAGAAATCCGGCAAGGTGTTGATCACGTCGGGAACGCTCAACCAATGGGGCAAGGCCACGTTCGACGGCATGATCGCGCTTAAGGCATGGTCGAAGGAGCACCCGGATTTCATGATTCAGTTCGTGAAGACGCTCGCCGCGGCCGACGAGGACTACCGAAAAAACGGAGAGGACTGGACGGCCGAGACTGCGGCGGTGCGCAAGATTGCCAAGGTCGTCGGTGGAGAACCCGAGGCGGTTTTGTCCGGTTTGGCGCTTTACGCGTTTCCCACAATGGAAGAACAGGCGTCGGACCGGTGGCTGGGAGGCGGGAAGTCCGGCGGTGCCGCACAGGCACTGTTTCACACGTCTTCATTTCTCAAGGACGAAAAGCGGATCGATGCACTGCTCGATGACTATAGCGGTGCGGTAAATTCTTCGTGGGTGACCAGGGCCATGAGCGAGTAGCAGCGGGCGCAATGCCTCATATGACCGGCACACCTATGACATAAGGGTGCAGGCCGATCAGGACGACAAAGATTACGGCGCCGGTGCCGGCAGCGATGAGGTCGTGGCGTGGTTTCACGTCGAAGTCTTCCGCGGGACCTCGGGCATTGGCCAGTCCCATGCTGGTAATGGAATAGACAGCGAAAGTGCCGAACAGGAGGACGCTCGCCAGGTCTCCATTGGCGAAGAGGTGTCCGAGAGCCCACAACATGATCCCGATGGACATGGGATGGCGCAGTCGCTTCTTGATGCGGCCTTTGAGGTGGAACGCTGAGAGACAGACCAGGGCAACGAGCACGAACAGCATGGTAACATGCCGACCCCAGGGCATGGGGTCGTACACCGTCACCCAATTGGCCCGGGCATAGCCCCAGACGATCAGTCCCAAGCCTGCCAGGGCCACAATCGAGAACAATCCCATGTAAGCATTGCGTCCAAGCCGGTCGATCAGGCGGGCTTTGACGTCCGGCAAGGCCGGCACCATGTGGATTGCGTAAAAGACGATCAGGCCGATGATCAAGAGGCTCATGTTGGTCGTGCTCCGGAAACGGGATTTGAGTGTTCGCCAGCGACCATAGCTGCGGTCGGGGTCGTGAGAAAGGACGCCAGTCGCCGCAGGCAACCGCGTCGTGGGCGAGATCTTGGCGTTCACAAGAATGCTGGATCATTCACCCGGTTTTGAATATCATCGGCACATGTCCATTTTGCTCCGCAATCTTGCCCGGTTCGTCGCCAAAAAGGCTGCAGCCGACCCCCGCGCCAGGGAACTTGCTACGCGCGCGGCGCAAGGCGCGTTTAAGGAGGCAAAGAAGATTGCCCGGGACGACGACAAGGCCCGGGCCGCGGGACGTGCGTTTCGCAAGGCGCTGAACAGTATTCAAAAGGATTGAGGGTCAACTGAGGCATCCGTGCCTTGCACCATCGGTTGAAGTGGCGGTGCCGGTTCAGCGGAGCAGTACTGGCGTGCTGCATCGGGTCCGGGAAACGGCTTTGGTTCCCCGGACGCGGGCAGCGTGAGCCGGGGGCGTTCCAAATTCTTGCGGTGGCGGAGATCTGACCCAGGATAATGAGCCGAAATCAGTGATCTGCAGGTGCTCGCGACGCCAACCATCTCTGGGAAAGCGGCAGACCCCAGATCAAGCCGACGAGGATAAAGAAGTGCCGCCAATGGTCGGTATCAACAATGAGACCCTCGAACGCCAGGCCCAGAAACGACGCGGTAACCACAGCGGCGATGCCCTGGCAGTCGCCGGAGCGTGTCGACGCGACGATGCCGCGGACCCCTGTTGCCAACACCAGTGAGATATAGGCAAGGCCGCCCAGCCAGCCACTGCCCATGAAAACACTCAAGTAGACGTTGTGGGCCTCTTCGCCCCACAGTGCCGAGAAGTCCCTGGCGCCGATGCCGACGGGCGACACGATGATGATTTCAAGCGCCTTCAACTGACCGTCAAAACGACCATGGCCTCCACTGTCATAACCCTGGAAAAACTTGGCGCGATCCGCCAGCAGGGAACTGATCTGCTCCACGTTGAGTGCGATGGTTAGCAAAACACCGCCGCCAACAACGGCCAACACAGACATGGTGACAAGGCGACCGAGGAAGCGTGGCGTCCTGTTCAACATCAACATGAATCCGACAAAAAAGACCGCAGACAAGGCAAGGTGAAGCCATGCGCCGCGGGAGAAGCTCAGAAGCACGGCGAAACAGAGCAGGCCGAATGCCGGAAAATGGAAGATCATGCTGCGCATCTGTCCGGTGAACACGCGCAGGAGGCAAAACAGAGCGGCGGGAATCAGGAATGGTGCAAAAACATTGGGATCCTTGAAGGGACCCTTGACCCGGCCATAGAGGGTGAACATTTCGTAGGTGCCGTCGATAAGGCTGAAGTAGCCGATCAGTCCCGCAGCCGTGGCGATGAGCGCTGCCAGGGTGTAGCCGCTCATGACAACGGACAAGGTGCGGACGGGGTCTCTGTGTACGATGGATGCGAGAAATATGGCGGAGACGGAGAGGTAACCGGTCACCGCAACAAATTGTGTGGTTTCGCCAAAAAATGCGGTCATCGGAATGGCCATGAGACCACCCAACACCCACAGCACGAGAAGAACCATCAGAGGCGCGATGTGTCGGGGTAGCCTCAGGCCCGTCACGAAAAACAGGCCGGCAAGGCCCATCATCGCAAAATCGAACGGAGCCGGTTCGATGAAAACGATGCCGCTGGTCGCCATAGTGCACCACAGTGCGGCATAGCCGAGAGTTCGGTTGCTCGGCAGAACAATGCCATGTGCCAGGGTTGCTGACATCTCAGTATGCGTTCTCCGAATTCAGCAGCGAAAACGGCGTCATCATCAGAATGTACAGGTCGAACAGTATCGACCAGTTTTCGATGTAATAGAGATCATGCTCCACGCGGTGCTGGATTTTCTCGGTGGTGTCAGTCTCGCCGCGCCAGCCATTGATCTGAGCCCAGCCGGTGATCCCCGGTTTGACACGGTGCCGGGCAAAATATCCGTCAACGACTTCCGTATAGAGATGGTCGGCGGCCTTTGCCATGACCGCATGGGGACGGGGCCCGACAAGCGAAAGCTCGCCCCTCAGTACGTTGAAGAGCTGAGGCAGTTCATCGATGCTGGACTTGCGTATGAAGCGTCCCACTCTGGTAACCCGGGGGTCGTCTTTGGTCACCAGCTTTGAGGCCGTCGCATCACTCATATCGGTTCTCAGCGAACGGAACTTGTAGACTTCGATCAGGTCGTTGTTGAAACCCCATCGTTTTTGTTTGAAGAATACCGGACCTTTGCTGTCGAGTTTGATCAGGGCGGCAGTGATCAACATGAGCGGGGAAAGCAAGACAAGGGCAATTGCGGCGACGACCCGATCCTCGATTGTCTTCATCACATAGTCCCAGTCCGCCAGCGGACGGTCAAAGACGTCGAAGAACGGCACCTCACCGATAAAGGAATAGGACCGTGGCCGGAAACGAAGTTTGTTGGTGTGGGCGCTCAATCTGATGTCCACAGGCAGGATCCAGAGTTTCTTGAGAATTTCGAGAAGCCGGTTTTCCGCCGTGATCGGCAAGGCAACGATGAGAAGGTCAATGCGAACCTTTCTGGCCAGGCTCACCAGTTCCTCTATGTTTCCAAGCTTTGGATATCCGGCAACCAGATCGGGCGAGCGTTCGTCGGATCTGTCGTCGAAAACGCCGGTGATCCGGATGTCGGTGTCGTTGGTTGCGGCAAGGGCATTGATCAGGCGGCTTCCCCGTTCTCCGCCGCCGATGATCACTGCGTGGCGTTCGAGACGCCCTTCCGCGTTCCAGTGGCGGACCATGGCACTGATGAAACCTCGAAAGATGAGCAATACGAACATGCCGATGCTGTACCAACTGGCGAGCCAGACACGGGAAAACTCTGCGCCGGCCTTGGTGAAAAACGCCAGGGCCGTCAGCAACGAGAATATCGCTGTCCATGCAAGAAGCAATTTTGCCGACTGGCGGATGAAATCGCGCAGGGCAACGATGGAGTACAGACCGAATGACTGGAACACCAGTGGTGCGGACGCTGCAGTCAGCATTATGACAGCGTAATACCCGTTGTTTGTGCTGTCCGGCGTCGCACCAAGATAGAACGCCCAGATATTGAAACCGACGGCAGCGATGATGATAAGTTCGAGGATCCGGACGACGCCCAGCAAGATGGTGGGCGTGAGCCAGTGATCGGATTCGCTGCGGTGTGGAACATGGACGGTTTCTGTGACGTTTTCATCGGGTGCCGTTATGCCGATTGCCTTGAGAAGCTCTTCGGCTGCGGCGGTTGAAGACTGTTCCTGTTTTTCTTTTTGCATTGCATCTTACATGAAGGCCTGGACTTCACATTCCAATCATTCGGCTGCAGGGGTTATCGGGTGCGTCTGTTCGGCAGAGGTGCTGCCGGCAGGACGGGAAAGACGGGCACAGTAAAAAGATGTGACGTCCTCGACCATTTTTTCGACCGAGAATTCCTGGGCAACGCGCGCCTTAAGTCTCTCGGTAACGGGGCGTCGGGAGTCGGGACTGTCGAGGAAGCCAATCAATTCGGTTGTCAGTGCGTCAACATCGCCTGGCGGGACGAGACCGGATGAATACTCGCCAAAGATCTCCGGTATGCCGCCAACGTCCGTCGCGACCATGGGGAGGCCTGCGGCGGCCGCTTCAAGGACGATGTAGGGAAACGATTCCGCCCGCGACGGCACGACAAGCATACGGGCCCTGGAAAACATCTGCCGCGCCGGATGGGCACCGGCAAACCGGACAACGTCATTCAGTTCCAAAGCGTCACACAATGACTTGAAAGCCTGTTCATCGGGACCGGAACCGACAATCGTGGCGGTAACCGGGCGCTCCATTTTTATCTTCGCCAGGGCATGGAGCAGGACATCGACTCCTTTTAGATGCCGAAGTTCGCCGACGAAGAGAAAGTCCGTGGCGTCGTCTGCAGCCTCCACCGGCGCAAATTCGTGCTCCGCGAGGCCGTTTGGAACGACTTTGACAGGGCGCTTCGGCAGGCCGATTTTTTTTGAATAGGCCGATAACCCAAACGCGCTTTCAAAGATGAAACCGTCGGTGCGGGTCGCAAGAATCTGCTCCAGGCCAAGAAAGACAAAGCCGACCGGCGTGCGCCGTGAATAATGCAGACTTCCACCATGGGGGGTGTAGAATGCACTCGTGCCTGAAAACAGCGATGCGATCCTGGCATAGGCACCGCCTTTCGCTCCATGGCCGTGGACGATGTCAGCGTGAGTGGTGCGCAACCGCCGCCGCAAGGCAGCCGCCGCTGTGAAATCCGAAAAGCTCAGGGTCCGGCTCATGGGGAGACGTTCCACTCCCAGCGCGCACACATGACTAATTTCTTCAAGACTGTCGATCGCCGTTGCACCGCCGGTCGAGGAATCGCAGATCAGTCCGACCTCAATGCCTGACGCCGCCTGCCCACGAGCCAGGTCGCAGACGTGTCGAAACAGGCCGCCAACAGGAGCGCGGAAGCAATGAACTACACGCATGGGACGTGGCATCAACTGTCTCCTTGAACTGCAGCCACCGTTCAGAAGTACCGTTCGGCTACCGTAATGGTGTCGCCAGGCATGACTTTTGCGGTCGGCTTGAGAAGCAGTTTTTCAGGCCCGTCCGCAGATTGCCTGAGTACTTTGAACTTGCTCTTGCGTGCCCGAGGCGAAAATCCGCCGGCGATTGCAACGGCAGTTTCCACCGTCATGCCGGCCACATAGGGGTACTGCCCTGATCGTTGGACTTCTCCGAGAATGAAAAAGGGCCGGTAAGTGACGACCTGGACCGCCACGTCGGGACTGCGAAGGTAGCCCTGACGTAGTTTTTCGGTAATCACCGACTGAGCTTGTGCCGTTGTCAGACCGCCAATCCTGACCTGCGAAACCAGCGGCATGGAAATGTATCCGGATCCGTCCACCAGATATTGACCGGTGAGACCCGCTTCCCCGAAGACCGTTATGCGAAGCCGGTCGCCGTTACCCAGCCGGTAACTGGGTTGCGCTGTCGCCGCAAGGTTGCGGTAACCCGCCTGATGCGAGTTGGACGCCAGTTGCCGCGCGTCGCCTTGGGCGACCAGTGTTCCCGGGAAATAGACATGGCCGTTTGAGCCAACCGGAATGGACGCTTGTTTTGGATCTATGTTTTGCGCCGTTGTGCTGGTGACGTACGTTGTACGGCGCGGCATTTCCGTACAGGCGGCAAGCACAAGGGTGCATAGGGCCGCGGCAACGACGGTACAGAACGGCAGACGAGGTTGGTCTGGCATGAGATTTACATATGCCCGTTACATATCAACTCATCACCAGATACCGCGTATTCGTTAACATTTCTTAAGTATGATCTCGATGGATATTAAGAGATTGGTTACCAAAAAAGTTGATTTTAGAGGCTGTAAGTTTTTGCCACTGAATCGATGTACCGATGAGTCCAAATTCTCTGCCGCCACAGCGCCCGACAGTTGCGGGTGCGGAAACAGATGCAGCACACGCTGCCGATGGCGTTGACATTGCGGGGCTGGCATTGGGTGTCTGGCGCCGAAAGTTTCTGATTGCTGCAGTGGTCGTCGCGGTCGTTGCCGGTGCCGCGGTTCTCTTGACCCTGGCGACACCAAAATTCACATCTGAAGCGAGAGTTCTGATCGAAGACCGGGAATCCGGGTTCTCGCGGATATCGGCAGATCAAGCCAGGGCGGCCCCGCCTGACAATCTTGCCATTCGCAGCCAGGTGGAAGTCCTGTTGTCCGAAGACCTCGCACTTAGCGTTGTCGAAAAGCTCGGCCTGGTCAGCAATCCGTTGTTCAATCCCGGTGCCAAGCCCTCTCTGACCGAACGGGTTCTATCGATTGTCGGGATTGGGTCATCGGCACCACCGGCCGCCGGGCGAGAGGTTGTGTTGAACGAGTATTTTGAAAACCTGATAGTTTACCCAATTCCCCAGTCGCGGGTCATCTCGGTCGGTTTCACCTCACCAGATCCCAAGATCACTGCCGCCGTGGTCAACACGTTGGTCGAGCATTATGTCGAAGCCACCCGCGAAGCTAAATTCGAAACGACGAAACTTGCAACCGAATGGCTTGCCCGGCAGATAGACAATCTGAGGCGCAAAGTTGCATCGTCCGAAGCGGCGGTTGAGGAATTCAGAGCAAGTTCCGGACTGGTTGAAGGCGCGGTTACGACATTGAACCGTCAGGAACTTTCGGAAATAAACACGCAGATATCGGTTGCTGCCGCTGCCAGAAGCGATGCGCAGTCACGTGCCAGTGCCATCAGGAACATGCTGAAAAGCCAGGGCGGTGTCGATGCGGCCCCGGAAGTCCTCAGTTCCCGCCTGATTCAACGGCTGGGCGAACAGCAGGCGGCCCTGCGTCGGAGGATTGCCGATCTCAGTGTCACCTACCTGCCTGAGCATCCCAACATGAAACGCCTCAGCGCAGAACTCATCGGACTCGACCGCCAGGTGCGCCGGGAAGCGCTCAAGATTGTTGAAGGTCTGGAAGAGGAAGCCCGCTCGGCTGGCGACCGTGAGCGGTCTGTTCGTGAAAAGTTGAAGAAACTCAAGACACAGGCCGCCCTGAGCAGTCAGGACGGTATCAGACTAAAGGCACTGGAAAGAGATGCGGCGGCCAACAGGCAGTTGTTTGAATCTTTCCTGAACCGCTACCGGGAGGCCAGTACCCGGGAGAGCATTACATCGTTGCCAGCAGGTGCCCGGGTAATTTCAAAGGCCCAGGTACGCAACAGCCCGACCTCGCCGAAGAAAAAACCGATTATGATCCTGGCCTTTGTCGGAGCATTGACCTTGGGGACTCTGATTGCTTTCCTGGCTGAATGTTTCCGCCCGGCATCTCGGCCAACCTCTCGTCCGGCACTTACCGGTGGCGTAGATCCAGTCCTGGCAACGAGCGGGCTTGCCGCGCCGCCGATGCCGCCACGCACAGACATCCCCGCGCCTGGCGCGGCCGCTACGGAGCCGGCCGGCCCGTCGGTTGCTCCGGGTCTGAGCATGCCGTCTGTCAACGGTGTTCGCAACGCCTCGGAGCTTCCCAGGGAAGTCGTCTATGACAACCGCTCGGAGTTTTCCGAGGCGATACTGGCGCTTCACCAGACGATTGCGGGACGATTGGATGCAAAGGGACGAAAACGGGTTGCGGTCACGGCGGCCTGGGCAGGGCAGGGCCGAACGACAGTGAGTGCGGGCCTGGCGCGATCGTTTGCGCGTTCGGGTTTGCGTACCCTTGTCATTGACGCGGACTTTGGCACGCCTTCATTGACTGAAGCCTTCAACGTGCCGCGCACGCGCGGCCTGTCTGAATTGTTGCTTGGGCAAGCGTCGTTCCGGGAGGTCGTGAACAGTGATGCCGCAAGCGGTGCTGACATTCTGACTGCCGGGTTTATGTCCGGTGAGGCACGCAGCATGCTGGCGTCACAACGTATGGACATCATTCTGAATGCCCTGGAAAACGCCTATGACCGAATTGTCATTGATGCGCCGACCCTGCTCGACACCAACGACGGCACGGTCGTCGGCCGGTTCTCCAGATCCGCAGTTCTGCTGCTGAATGTTTCCGACGTCCAGGAAATCGACCGTGCAGCTCTCGTGTTGGCGGGGTGCGGCTGCGACGACATCATGCCGGTGCACACGCATATACTCGCTCACGACAAGTCGCAAGGCCTCGGACAGGCGGCGTAAGGCAGCGTATTCGCAAACTGGTCCGGCAATGCCGTTTAGGTGGGATACGGTCGGGGCAGTGCGGCTCAGGAGGCGTCTGCCGGCTTGGCTCCTCGCAACACTCGGCGCACAGAGATTGCCAGCGAAAACAGGGCGGGCGTTTTCTTGATCTTCCGTTTCAAGGCCAGGTAGAGGCCCATGACGACGGCATAGATGTGGCCCATGGCGGTTACGCCGACGATTGTATCAAAAAGATCGATCCTGTGATCCGCCCAGGTCGACTTGTAGGCCGCTTCGCCTTGCGAAAAATCGAATGCAGTGATGCCGGACCGGCAACAGGTTTCGATGGTCCTGCGCAAGGCAAGGTCGCCGGGGGAATGGCGGGCGTGCGGTCCTGGAGCCATGGCAAGGACGAGGCCGTAATAGCGTCCCTTGTACGTGGTCCCGAAGACGGTCGCTGCAATGTCGTTTCCGCACATCAGCTGATTGCACATGAGCTGCAGGCCAGATGCTGTTCTCTCATGGCCAAGTGCCTTGATGAAGTCGGCGAAATGCTGACCGAAAAGATCACCGACGCCAAGTGTGTCCATCTGTAGGCGTTTCTGGGCCAGAAGCTGCCCGATAAACACGTCCAGTTCCACCGACGTTGAAACCGTGTGGATCGTCAACGCGCCGCCGGCCGCCAGGCGTTTGTCTCTCTTTCGAGCGCTTCGCCGGGTCGACGATGAGCGTTTCCGCGCATACAGATCTTCATAATCGGGCTGTAAGTCGAGGCTGTAGGATTCATTGACGGACGGCCGATGGGAAATCAGGTAGAACGGGTTGTCGCAGCCGCCCCAGGATGTCGGCTGGTCGGACAAATGGATCGCGTCGCAGTCGGGCAACCGCTGAAGGATTTCCCGCACGAGTGCGGACATTGATGCCGTTGTCTGATGCTTGACCCAATCGCCGGAACACAGTCCCAAATTGTAGTTACTGTGGCATCCGCCGAGCCAGTGAAGGATGCGAAACGGCCCTTTTTCGGTGGTTCCCAATGGCAGGATACACAAGGTCCGTCCCGAAGGGTCGGCTACCGTCACGAACTGCGGTGTCGTGTTTTCCTCGAGCCCGACGCTTTTGATCCAGGCATTCAACCAGTCGTACGACTGATACACGGTGCAGACACCGGTTGCCTCAAGGTGACGCCAGCGCTCTTCCAGAAGTTCGATATCGTGGTGGATGTCGATCCCGCCGGCTGTCCAGGTTGCACCGGATTGATCGCGAACAAGATCAGCCGGAACCGGCCCTTCTAGGGGGGCTTGCAACTGTGACGGCGACATGTCCATGCGTCCGGGCTCCGGCCAGGCAACGGTTTTCTGGGGCTTGCAGTGAACCGACTATGGCACCAAAACCACAACAATTCGTTTCGCCCGGCCGGTGAAAATACCGTGACGGCACCGCCACATCCGTAAAACAATCTCAATAAGTTTGTGGGAGATTTGCCTGACTTTCGCTTCAATGAGCTGATCAATGGCCAATCTGAAAACCAGTTTGATTCGGGCAGGACTCGATACTTTGTATTTTTCCAAAGCCTATCGGATCATTGGAAATCAGTGGGCGGGGGCTGGTCTGATCTTCATGCTGCATCATGTTCGCCCCGAAAAGGCAGGCGGCAGCCCCGAATTTCATCCCAACCGGATTCTGGAAATCACGCCTGAATTTCTCGATGCAGCCTTGCGCTACGTGAGACTGAGCGGTCTTGACCTGGTATCGCTCGATGAAGCCGTCGATCGCCTGGCCAGGGGCGACGTCCAGAAGCGATTTGCCTGCTTCACGATTGACGATGGCTACCGCGACAACCTCGAGTTCGCGTTGCCGGTTTTCCGGAAGCATGAATGCCCCTTTACGGTTTTTGTGGCGACCGGCATCATCGATTGCACGACCGAACTCTGGTGGCTGGCGTTGGAAGACGTTGTCAGGAACAGTGACACGGTCAATGTCCGGATCAATGGAGAACACTGTTCTTTCGAAACCCGGACGCTGGAGCAAATGGAATTTGCCTACCGGGAAGTCTATTGGGCCTTGCGCCGGATGCCCGAGAGCGAGCAGCGAGGATTCATCCGCGACCTGGCGGGGCGCTACAATTTCGACCTTGTGGCTTCCTGCCGCCGTGAAGCCATGACATGGGACGAGGTTCGCACTCTGGCAAGCGAACCTCTGGTGACGATCGGCGCCCACACTGTGGATCATTTTGCCATTGGAAAACTTGATGCGGAACTTGCCCTTCAGGAGATGACAGCCAGCCGGCGCAAGATTGAGCGGGAAACCGGCCGAACGCCCGAACACTTCTGCTTCCCTTATGGCGATCCCGGCTCGGCCGGCAAACGCGACTTCGCCCTGGCTGCCGAAGCGGGCTTTCGGTCCGCTGTCACGACCCGCAAGGGCGTTCTCTTTGAGGACCACGCGCACCATCTTCATGCGTTGCCCAGGGTTTCCCTCAATGGCGATTATCAGGACCTGAAATACGTGGAGCTGTTTCTGAGCGGTGCGCCGTTTGCGCTGCTGAACAGGTTCCAGCGGGTCGCTGCCGCTTAGACCGGAACTGCTCGGAACATGGCGCAACGTGCCCGGCGACTACTCCGGGTCAGGGCGCTGCATCCACTTTATCAGGAAGCCTGCCGGAACCACCCAGGCGAGACCTGCAACAAGATAAAACAGCCCTTGGGCGAGTTTGGAGGCGTCATGGAATTTGGTGCCGCCGACAACCATCATGACAAGGGCGTAGAACACGAGAAACGCCAGCAACAGCACCATGCCGATCAGCTTGCGGAGTCGCACGGGGAGGGCCGGCATCGGTCATCTATCCTGATTGATCATGTGCCGACCTGCATATCACCGCGGACGGGAAACCTCAAAGGCCATTCGGTCGCGACGCCGTGTCACGGTGTGCCGGCTGGCCATCGTCCTAAAACTTGACCAACTTTGATCAAGCGCAACATCATCACAGGTCAGGCGTGACATATCTCAGAGGCGATATCTTTCGCATGATTTGTGTTGAGGTGACACCGGTCAGACACAGTGCTATCTGGCACATGGGTGCACACAGCGGATAAACAGCGTTGCCAGGATGAATACAAACTCGATTTCAATGGCAGAGGGCTCCTCCCGGCCGAGCGGCACCGGTTCCGTTCGCATCTGGCTTGTGTGCATGGCAGGCCTGATTCTGGCGATGGTGATTGTCGGTGGCGCCACGCGCCTGACCGACTCGGGGCTGTCGATCACCGAATGGCAGCCAATCCTCGGGGCGATCCCGCCGCTGACGGAGGCCGACTGGCAGGGTGCCTTCGCGAAATACAAGCAGATTCCTGAATATTCGCTGATCAACAAGGACATGTCCCTGTCCGGATTCAAGTCGATCTACTGGTGGGAATGGGCACACCGTTTTCTGGGAAGATTCGTCGGTCTGGCGTTTCTCGTGCCGCTGATGTTGTTCTGGTGGCGCGGGGCCATCGACCGGCCGCTCCGGCGCCGGTTGATCTTCGTTTTTATTCTGGGCGGTCTGCAGGGCGCGCTTGGCTGGTACATGGTCATGAGCGGACTTGTGGACCGGGTCGACGTCAGCCAGTACCGGCTGGCGGCCCATCTGGGGCTGGCGGTCGTGTTGTTTGCCTATGTGTTCTGGCTGTTTCTGGATTTGGGCGAGAACGCCAGTCCGACGGCACGGTCCACCTCACTTCAGGGGCCCGGCATCGTCGCGGCCGGCCTGCTGGTTTGCCTGGTCTTCGTCCAGGTGCTGCTGGGCGGCTTGGTCGCCGGTCTCGATGCCGGCATCGGTTACAACACCTGGCCCGCCATGGGCGATGGTCTGGTGCCGCTGGGGCTGTGGACGCTCGAGCCGTGGTATCTGAACCTGTTTGAAAATTCCACGACCGTGCAGTTCAATCACCGGATGCTGGCTTACGGCATTGCCCTTTTTGCCTTGGTCCATGTGACCGGCAGTCTGCGCAAAGCACACAATGTCCGGGCAAGGATGTCGTCCTGGGCGGTGCTTGCAGCCATCCTGGCTCAAGCCGGACTGGGCATCTGGACGCTTCTTGAGATCGTCCCCTTCAACCTCGCGCTGGCCCACCAGGCAGGGGCTGTTCTTGTGCTGGCCGTCTGTCTCTGGCACCTGCATTCGCTCAAGGCTTTGTCTGAACCCTGATGACGTGTGGTAATCGTCCTTGAATACGCTGCTCGGCGAGAGTTCCTTTGAAGTATCCGGTCCGCTTCTTCGGCGACCCACTCCGTGTCGCAACTCAAACGAAATTCCCAACGGGTTGCAGGTAACTGGAACTCACAAAGCCGACCCGGTCAAACCCGTTGCGGCTCACGGCACACCACTTGGACCTTATCCACTTTTTGTTGTACTTGCGGTATGCATAGGAATGAACATAAACCTCCTGGCCGTTGTTGAAACTGCCGATCCTGGGACTGGTTCCGGAATAGGATTTCCGCAATGACAGCGTGTCACCGGCTGCGACAACAACCTTGAACTTATAAATCTTCTCACCCGAACGGTCGTCAATCAGATCGTGAAACGGTGCAAGGTCGAGCGCTGGCCCGGTATCGACCTTGCGGGCGATCGATACGTCGTCGTGCCGCACGACATCGCGTATCTGGTACGACTGAACAACCGCTTCCGTCACATCCAGTGCCGATTGCAGCTGTTCGTCGGTAAACCGTTCCCAATAGATTCCCTGATATTCGCCCTTGCCGTTGTAGTGATCGCCGGCGACGACATCATCGGCATCCATGGTGCTGCCATAGGCGTTCTTGTAAACGCCGTTCTTGAGATAACACGGTCCATAATTGGCGAAACAGATTCCGATTGAAAAACTGTTCAAATTGTTCCAACCGCGCCAGTTGCTCGCGCCCGCGTGCCGCACGATCCTGTTGAACGGTGCGGTTTGACAGATGTCACCGTTGCGGTCGATGATGACATTGTAGCCATATCCCTTTTTATTGAGGTGCGTGACGCTGCTGGAAACGGTGCCGCCCATTGTGTAGTGCAGCGTAATGTAGCTTGGCACCAGGGTCCCGTAAGTCTTCACCTTGTGTTTGCGCGACGCGCCAACATAAACATGATCGTCAATCGGCATGGCGGTGTCCTCCGGAATAGTGGTCGATTATCTTAGACGGTGGCGCTAGGAATACACAATAGCTTGAGCGGAATTGATGTTGTGTGTTTGGAATGCAGTTGTTGCCAAAAAATTGGACACTTCGTCTATTGCACTTTTTCTATTGCCTGCAAGTTGTCAGAGTTTACGGTACGGTTGATTCTTTGCTTTGTCTTGGCTCGGTTTCCAGCGTTTGAGTGCCCGCACAAGGGCCAAATGCTTGCTTGGGTGTGTTTGATCAGGAGTCTTACCAATTGCCACCAGAAACTGACGGTCCCGAGATTGATCCTGAGGGTTTGATCGAAGATCTGGCATCGACGGGAGGGTTACACTCACTGCTCGCGGATTCCGACGTCAAGTCTGCCCTGTTGCAGGAGCTTCGGGATTTGTCTGTTCCGGCACCCGGGCTTGTTTATCGGCTTTTATGTTTTGCGACCGGGCGCTGCGAGAACTTTCTGGGCGGTGCGATCGCTTCGCGCATGAGTGCGATGATTGAAAAGACGCCGGCCTTGGCGGCGGTTTTCCAGAGGATTGCGAACCTCAAACATGGTGAGAAATCGGCCGACACGCTGAAAGCCAAACTCCTCGATGCAATCAAGGACGGGAAACCGTTCGATGCCGCAGACATTGCCGCAGACGAGGCGACATCGCTTGAACTGGTGATTGCGCTGCACTCAGCCAACGGGCTTCAGACTGTTGCCGACAAGCAGGATGAACTCGCCATAGAGCTGCTTTCCGGGTTTCGAAAAGACATCGAAGATCTGTTCCAGGACCTGGTTGAACCGAACCTCCGGTGGCCGGATGTTGCGTCCGACCCGGACGATCAAAGTGCGTTCAACAGGCTGAAGTACACCGCCGGCATCGACAGATTTGTCGGCCGCGAAGAAGAGATCGACCTTCTCCACCGGTTTTCGGGCGATCCGTCATTCGCGGGGGAGAAGTTTCACTTTCGATGGATGCTGATGACCGGGGAAGGCGGGTCGGGGAAAACCAGGCTGGCCTTCAGCTTCACCAGAGAACACCTGGATGTCGGTATTTGGGTCTCAGGGAAACTTGACGTTGACAGTCTTGCGGCTTTTACGCTGGTGGATAAATGGCGGCCTCGGCAACCGACATTCATTGTGATCGACTACGCGCAAACAGTCCCTGAACAGGCAAACCGTCTTCTGCGCGCCATGTCCGCCAATGCAAAGTTCTATGAGTTCCCGGTCCGTCTTCTGCTTCTGGAACGCCGGTCCGATCCCAGTTGGACGGATAAAATGCTCCCGAACGACAGCAATCAGCAGATGATCACGGATCACTGTTTTGGCGGCAAGGGCATTGACGGCATTGACCTCAGACCGCTCATGCGAGGTGAAATAATGACACTCGTTAAGGGGCGATTTGAGCGCCAGGGCAAGCCGGCACCGCCTGACGACGAGTTGTTCAACAATGTTGTGCGGGTCGATCCACGTTCCATTCAGGTTGAACATCAAGGCCAATCGCTCGACATCCCGGTCCCTCGTCCGCTTTTTGCCGTTGCCGTAGCGGACGCTCTGATCGCTGCAAACGTGACTGAAGAGGATGCGCCGATTGTCCTTACCCAGGAGGGCGTGTTGTCGGAGATCATCAAGCGGGACCGTCTAACGCGGTGGACCCTGGCGGTGCCCGATCAACCCACCCTGCGAAGATACGAACGTGCCCTCGCATTGGCCACTCTGGTGCAAGGGTTGGACCTTTCGATCCTGTCCGATCAGGAACGCCACTTTGGTGAGAAAGCCGCCAAGTGGCTTCCAACCGGGGGCCCTGATCTCGACATGAATATCCTTGAGGTTTTCGGTGTTACCGGAACACAACTCACGTCACTTGAGCCCGACATATTGGGCGAGTTTTTCGTCTTGGAGCTGCTCACGCACTCAGACGTCCCAGCCGACGTGAAAAGTGCTCTGCTCAACGGTTGCATGCGCCTCAATCACCCTGCGCCATCTGTGTTTCTGCTGCGCGTTCGAAATGACTTCCCGAACCGTTTTGAAGAACTTCTTTCACCAAACGATGTTCGCGAATGCAAAGATTTGGCTGCACTTAGAGTGTTTTCTGCTCTGTCTGTAGATTACGTGAACATCTGCGCAAACCAAAACGACCTGTCCGCGGCAACACAACTTCTCGATGCAATTTCCGATGCCAATGGGTCTTTCAAGGACCGGGAGATTGCGCTCGGTGAAGTCCGAGCTGCTGTCAACGTCACAAGCGATGCCGGTTCGGCGCAGGACTGGCCGCGTGTGGAGGCCATGCTCGCCCGGCTAGACAGGGCGCGCGCGGCCTATCCCGACGACCGGGAGATTGCACTCGAAGAGGCCAAGGCTGCTGTCAACGTCACACACGATGCCGGATCGGCGCAGGACCGGGCGCGTGTGGAGGCCATGCTCGCCCGGCTCGACAAGGTGCGCGCGGCCTGTCCCGACGACCAGGAGATTGCGCTCGCTGAGGCGAAAGCTGCTGTCAACGTCACACACCATGCCGGGTCGGCGCAGGACTGGCCGCGCGTTGAGGCGATGCTCGCGCGGCTCGATGGGGTGCGTGCGGCCTATCCCGACGACCGGGAGATTGCGCTCGAAGAGGCCAAGGCTGCTGTCAACGTCACACACGATGCCGGGTCGGCGCAGGACTGGCCGCTTGTGGAGGCGATGCTCGCCCGGCTCGATGGGGTGCGCGCGGCCTGTCCCGACGACCGGGAGATTGCGCTCCGTGAGGCCCGCGCTGCTGTCAACGTCACGAACGATGCTGGGTCGGCGCAGGACTGGCCGCGTGTGGAGGCGATGCTGGCCCGGCTTGACGGGGTGCGCTCGGCCTTTCCCGACGACCGGGAGATTGCGCTCCTTGAGGTTCAAGCTGCTGTCAACGTCACAAACAATGCCGGGTCGGCGCAGGACTGGCCGCGTGTGGAGGCCATGCTCGCCCGGGTCGAAGTCCTTGCTGAGAAATTCGGAGTTGATTTTGTTGTTGTCCAGCAAGACGACCGACAAATTACCCTTGGAACAATCATCGAAGCCATCAAAGAGCAGTTGGAACACAAGCCGCCTGATCAGGATTAGACGGCCTTCACGCCACGGCGGCCATAGTGCCATGTTCCGCCATTTGCCCAAGTTGCGCTTTGTCAGCTAAGGGACGGTGCCATACTACCCGGACCACCGTTTCCCGGGCGCGATGCAGCACGTCAGTGCTGCTTTGCAGACCCGGGACCGCGCCAAACGCAGACGCCTGAGACTGGTAAGGTCCCGGCTCACCCTTCGGGTGTCCGGGGAACGTCATCGGTTCTGACCAGCAAACCCTAAATCGTGTTCAGCGCTGCTCCAGATTGGCACACATGATCTTGGCCGCCTTTCTAAACTGTCGTCCTCGTGCGCCGGCACGAGGGCCTCCTGATTTGCGATTCAGGAGATGTACGTGTCAAGCATTTACATGACAGGTTTTAGGGGAACATCGGGCATCCACACCTTTGAACTGATGGCGACGACCGAACGCGAAACGCCCCGGTTCTTCAACAAAATTGACCTGGACCGGAGTCTGAACCGGCTCTTTGTGGTGTTGCGGGCAACGGGCGCGCACGGCATCGCATTCGCCGCAGCGATCGATCAAGGGGCGGTGTCGTAGACCAGGTCGCAGAGCTTCAGGCGCTGGACTTTGCCCGATGGTCCCTTTGGCAGATCGTCGAGAACGTGCAAACGGTCCGGGGTCTTGAATTTCCCCAGATGGGCACTGCAGTGTGCCAGAAGTTCATCTTCGGAGGCGCTGCGCCCCGGCTGGAACCGAATGCAGGCCTCAACCCGCTGGCCATACTGCGCGCAGGGCACCGCGAAGGCTGCCGCCTCGAGAATGGCCTGGTGTTCCAGCAATACTTCGTCGACTTCGCGCGGGGCGATGTTTTCACCGCCCTTGATGATCAGTTCCTTGATCCGGCCGGTGACGAAAACAAAGCCGTCCTCGTCCATGTGGCCGAGATCGCCGGTCCGGAGCCAGCCATCGGCGGTTATGGTTTTCGCCGTTTCATCGGGCTGGTGCAGGTATCCCTGCATCACATTGCTGCCGCGGACCAGAATTTCACCGGTCTGGCCACGGGGCACTTCGGCCTGGTTGTCGTCGCCGATGATGACGTCGTTGCCGACCGGGACACCGGGTGACCCGATCTTGGCCGTGGCCGGCGGCATCGGGTTTGAAAGAATCTGCGCGCCGGTCTCCGTCAGGCCCATGGTTTCGATGATCCTGATGCCGAAACGCTCCTCGAAGCGGCGATGGGTGTCCGGGGCAAGCGGTGCCGAGGCGGACCGTGCGAACCGCAAGCGGGCGTGATCGATCTCGGGCTGGACGCCTTCGCTCAGGAGATAGGCAAAATGCGTCGGCACAGCGCTGAACCAGCTGACATTGTTGTCCCGGACCTGTTGCCAGAAGCTGCGGACCGAAAACCGGTCGGGCATCACCAGTCCGCTGCGCGACATCAGGGTGCCGACCACGGTCACGCACAGGCCATTGATGTGATAGATCGGCAGCACGCACATGGCCGTGTCGCCGGGGCGCACGCCGTGCCCGTGGACCACGTTCAGGCCCGACGCCATCAGGCTGTCGTGGCCGTGAACGACGCCCTTCGGCTTGCCGGTCGTGCCGGAGGTGTACATGAGAAGGCCCGGCGTCGTTGGCCCCGGCCGGACATTCGGCACCGCCTGCGGATCGGCTTCAACCGGCCATTGGGGGCCCGTGTCCGGATCGATCCGGACGATGGTCACCGGGTGTTCAGCCTCGGCCAGGGCGTCATCGATGAGCGGACGGCACGCGTCGGCACACAGGATCACGGAAGCCTTGGAATGCCCGATCACATAGGACAGGACGCGGGCGCCGGCGACAAGGTTGAGCGGCGTTGCCAGATAGCCGCCGACGGTAATGCCCGTGAAACACAAGGTGGACCAGATACTGTTGGGCGCCGCAATGGCAACTGTGGCCCCCTCGGCCAGTCCGAGTGTGTCCAGGCTGCAGGCAATCTGGCGGGAACGGCTGGCGGCTTCAGCCCATGTGACCGTTGCGCCGGTGTGGGGGCATGTGATCCAGACCGCATTGGCATCCTCGCTGGCATTGGCTTCCAGCTGTTCTGCAATGCTTGAAGTCATCGTCCATGACTTTCCCAATAGTCGGAAAAAATCTCATCAAGCGACGGGCGGCGCTCCGCGATGGTGCGGGCGACGACCACCTTGTTCACGAAATGCTGCCAGTTCAGGTTGCCGTCGATCGAATTGCCACCCCAGCTGCCGCAGCCCATCGATAACGAGAACGGCAGCCCGTTGTTGAAAAAGCCGCCGGTTGCAAAGCAATGGGCCTGGTTTACGATCACCCGGCAGGTGCGGGCCTCCATCGCCAGCCGGCGTGCGCGTGAATCGTCCACCGAGTGCAGCCCGAGCGAATGCCCGGCGCCCTGAATGGTCTGGATGGCCACTGCTTTTTTCATGGCATCATCGAAATCTGCAGCCCGGTGAAGCGCCAGGAAACGCGCCATCTTTTCACCGGTCATCAGCTGATCCGGGCCGATCTCGTTTTGCGGTGCCACCAGAAAACGGGTGCCATCAGGGGCGGCATCGCCAAGGCCGGTTTCCGCCAGAACCACATCAATGTCCTTGGCAAGCAATACGTTCGTGAGCTTGCCCCCATGCCAGTGCAGCGCCTCGAGCCGTGCGGTCTGATCCTCATCCAGGCAGAACCCGCCTTCCTCTGCGAGTGCCGCCACGACGGCGTCGTATACGGCGTCGACCGCGATGACAGCGTTCTCGGATGAGCAGGAGGTGGCGTTGTCAAAGGTTTTTGATGCCGCGATCTTGGCTGCGGCTGCGGCGATGTCTGCGGTCTCGTCGATGATGGTCACAACATTGCCCGCACCGACGCCGATGGCCGGCGTGCCGGATGAATAGCCGGCGCGCACGTTGGACTGGGACCCGGTGACGATCACCAGATCGGCGCGCTGCATCAGCCGCTCGGTTTTCGGCTTGGACGGCGGCGCGGACACCATCTGGACCAGATTGTCCGGCAGGCCGAGTTTGGCCAGTGCCGGATGGATCTGATCGAGCAGGGCCTGCAGCGGCTTCACGCCCTTTGGCGACGGCGCCAGTATGATGGCGTTGCCGGTCTTGAGAGCGTTGATCGTGTTGTTGACGGGCGTCGCCAGCGGGTTGGTCGACGGCACGATGGCCGCCACCACGCCTTTCGGCCTCAGATAGGTGGAAAGGCCCAGGGCCTCGTCGTCCCCGATGTGGCCGAAGGCGGTTACCCCCTTGAGGTCGCGCATCAGGCCGAGGGTCTTGTTGTGGTTCTTCTTGAACTTGTCGTCGGCATTGCCGAGGCCGGTTTCGGCCACCGCCAGTTCAGCCAGTTCGCGATTGCGTTGCGGTTCCATCAGCGCCCAGGCAACGGCCTGACAGGCGGTATCGAACAGCGCTTGCGTGCCCATGCTTTCATAAGCCTCCTGCGCAACACGCGCACGGGCTACCATGGTGTCGATTTCGGCGATTTCTTCTGTCACGCCTGGTCCTCTCCGGGGTCGGTAGTGTGGTTTAGGGCTTCCGGGACGCCGATGCGAAGGCTTTGAACAAGCCTGCAATCAGTGTCAACGCGCCCGCTGCAATCAACAATGCGCAGATTGGCCGTGAGAGATAGGTGCCAATATCATAATGCACCATTTGCATCCCTTGAGCGAAATTCTGCTCGCCGATCTTGCCCAGAATCAGACCCAGGACAATGCCGGGAATCGAATATCCCGTCCGCCGCAACAGAAAGCCCAGAATGCCCGCAATGAACATCACCATGACGTCCAGCACCAGGCCGCGACTGATGTAGGCACCGATGGTCGCCAGCAACAGGATCAGAGGTGCCAGGAACTGGAAGGGAATTTTCAGCAAATTCAGGATCGTCTTGGTTTCGATCAGCCCAATGAACAGGATCGACAGATTGGCGTAGAACATGGCCGCGAAGACAATCCAGATCAGGTCAGGTGAGTTGTAGAACACCAGCGGCCCGGGCTCCAGGTCGTGCATCTGAAAGACCGCGACCATCATGGCGGTGAGGGCACCTCCCGGCAGGCCGAGCGCCAGCAGCGGAATCATCGCAGCGCCGGTGGCAGCATTGTTGGCGGTTTCCGAGGAAATGACGCCTTCCAGATTGCCCTTGCCGAATGATTCCTTGTTGCGCGACCAGCGGACGGCTTCGCCATATCCCATGAAAGCGGCCAGGGTGGCGCCGATGCCGGGCAGGATTCCGCAGAAAAAGCCGACGAGAATCGACCGGACAACGGCAATCTTGTGAAACCAAAGCTCGGCTATGGTCGGGAACGACATGCTCACTTTCGGTGCGTTGTATTGGCCAACGGCTTTCTTTTCTGCCTGCACAAATATCTCGGACACCGCAAAAAATCCTAGAATTGCGGGAACGAAGGCGATGCCTGCCGCCAGATCCGAAAAACCGAAATTGTAACGGTTGATCCCGCCCACCGGGTCTTGTCCGATGGTCGCGATCAGCAGTCCGAGCAGAACGGAAATCCATCCCTTCCAGATGGTACGGGCACCGACTGACGATGCCACCGCCAGCCCGAAGAAAACCAGTGCAAAGATCTCAGGCGGCCCAATGTTGCGTATGGCCCATTTGGCCAGCGGCTCGGTAGCGGCCATCATGATCAGCGCCGACGAAACCCCGCCAATCGCCGAGCACAGCACCGCCGCACCGACCGCCTTGCCCGACTTGCCCTGTTGGGTCATCGGATAGCCGTCGAAGGCTGTCGGTGCATTTTCCGGTGCGCCGGGAATGTTGAACAGGATTGCGGTGATGGCGCCGCCATAGGTTCCCGTGCAGTATATCACCGCGAACAGCATCACCCCCTGCGCCGCGGTCAACTCCGCGGTGAACGGGAGCAGGATCGCCGCCAGCGTGAGCATGCTGACGCCGGGAATGGCGCCGAACAACATGCCGCCGACCACCCCGAATACGAAAATCGCGATTGTGAAAGGGTCACCGAATAGGGCGGCGCTTCCGGCAAGAAAGTTTTCCAACATAGTCGTTACCAGAGCTGCTGAATGTTGGTGTTTATCTTCAGGATCAAGGCGCTGTAGTCATAAAACGGCGACATGTTGCCCTGTGGCAATGGCGCGTTGAGCACGACGACAAACAGGATCAAGAAGATGAGGTAGATCACCAAAGTCGTGATCAGGATTGCCCGCAAACGCCGCTCGCCGAACAGCAAAATCACCGCGGCAATGAAGAAGGGCGCAGCGAAGTATATGCCAACCGGCTTGAGCAAAACGGCAAAGATGAACGGCGTCAACAAGACAGCCACCACTTTCATCACAGTGGACGGGTCGCTGTAGTCGGCGTCGTTGTCATCGCTGTCTGCGACGCCGACACGGCCTGCCTGCGCCGCGGAACCGTGCTGGAATTGATAGTAGAGATTGCCGGCTGCGGCCAACAGCAGCATCGTGATGACGACGCGCGGCCAACCGGTCGCCCCGAATTTGTAAATTTCGATCGGCTGGTTGAAGTCAAACGAACCGGCAAAAAATATGACCACGATCGAAAACCATACGGCAGCTTCGATCACGTGGGGCCTTTTCAAGCGTCCCAAGGGAGCCTCCTCAAAATCGAATTGTTCGATTTCCGGGTGATGCAGGACTCTGCAGATCAACGGCGCAGACCATTGAACCTGCACCCGTGGCCAGTAAACCGCCCACGGGTGCATGTTTCGGCCTGCGGCTGATTACTTCACATCCAGGCCCATTGCCTTGTACACGTCCCGGTACTGGGCGACGGATTTCTGGATAAGTTCCTTTGCACCTGCAGTATCGCGGTAGCTGTCAATGACGGTCATGAATTTCGAGTCATTGAACTTCTGATAGCTGTCCTGGCAATAACCGCGCTGGAACGCCCATTGCAGCCACTTGACGCGATCTGCCGGCGCATCCTTGTGGACATAAAAACCACGGAAACGCAGCAGGGGTTCGAAATCCATGCCCATTTCACGGTGGGTTGGAACATCAGCGAACACTGAAGGGCGTTCGTTGAAAACCGTCAGGATTGGCTTGAATTCCTTGGCGTCGAGGAACTTGCGCACATCGCCCGGCTGCTCGAACAAGGCGTCGACCTGTCCACCAAGAAGTGCACCGTAACGTGGCGCGCCCTTGTCGAACGAGATCTGCTGGATTTTCATGCCTGCCGCATCGGTGATGAACTTCATCGTGACACGTTCCATGGAGCCTTCCTTGGAAACATTGGCAATGGTCGCCTTGCCGTCCTGAGCTTTCACCCATGTAACGAAAGACTTCCAGTCGGTGAAACGGTCTTCGCCGGTGCGGATGTAGACCTGCGAGAAGGTTACCTGCGAAATGACCAGCGGGATCAGGTCTTTTGCCGGATTCGGACGCGACGAGTCGAGTGCATGCGCCGATGACGCATCATCGATATGTTCCAGCACGTTGTAGCCATCCGCCGGAGAGGTCATGTAGGCCGTCATCCCGACCGTGCCTGAGCCACCGGGTTTGTGATCGCGGTTGATGGCGACTTTGGTCAGCCCCGTTACGGCTTCTGCCATGGCGCCCGCGACCTGGCCTGAACCGCCGGCCGGGCCATAGGGCACGACCATGGTCAAAGCGCGCTCGGGAAAGCCGCCTGGCTTGTCCATCGAGGCTTCCTTGACCGCGCATTCGAAGGCATTTGCCGTGCCGCTCATGGCCAGAACAATGGCGGCAAATGCCCCCATTCCAATAATCTTCTTCATTTTTCCCTCCCAGGTATTTTTCCACAGAGCTGATTTCGGCCCTGCAATATAACAGCGTGAACTCCATATTCCGGGCAAGCCGATCCGAGCATCCACTCACACTGCCTCCCCTAACAGTGTTGTTCGGCGCTGATGCTAGTGCATCATTGGCCCGTGGTCTATCAATTCGTGTCGGTATCGCTTGTTGTCAGGGTGAATTCGCCGAATGAAAATCCAGCATTGCGCCGCCGGATCATGTCAGGCCCCTATAGAAGTCGACGACGTGCCGATTCGCGGGTGTATCATCAACCAGCTTCGACGTCTTGGCGTCTCGTTGAACGACAAACCGGAGCCCGGCGATTGCGCGCCGGGTTCCGTCAGCAGCGTTTGACCAACTGGCGCTAAATTGTGTTAAGGGCCTGTTCGAGATCAGCAATGATGTCTTCCTTGTTCTCGATGCCGATCGACAATCGGATGACGTCTGGGCCGGCGCCGGCCGCGATCTGTTGCGGTTCCGGCAACTGGCGGTGGGTGGTGGACGCCGGGTGGATGATCAGGCTGCGGGTGTCGCCGAGATTGGCCAGATGGCTCAGCAGGTTGACATTGCTGACGACTTTGACACCGGCGTCGTAGCCGCCCTTGACGCCGAACGTGAACACGGCACCGGCCCCTTTGGGTGAATACTTCTGCTGCAGATTATGATGGCGATGGCCGGACAGGCCGGCGTAGTTGATCCACGCAACCTTGTCGTGATTGTTGAGGTACTCGGCAACCGCGAGTGAATTGTCGCAGTGGCGCTGCATTCTGAGCGACAGGGTTTCGATGCCGGTCAGCAGCAGGAACGAATTCTGCGGCGACAGGGCAGGGCCCAGATCGCGCAAACCCAGGACGCGGCAGGCGATGGCAAACGCCATGTTACCGAATGTCTCGTGGAGCTTGATGCCGTGGTAGCTTTCGCACGGCTCCGACAGGGTCGGGTAGCGGCCTTCGCGCGACCAGTTGAAGGTGCCTGCGTCGACGATGACACCGCCCATGGAGTTGCCGTGACCGCCCATGAACTTGGTGAGCGAGTGCAGGACAATGTCGGCGCCGTGTTCGATCGGACGGCACAGGTAGGGGGTCGCCAGCGTGTTGTCGCAGATCAGGGGAACGCCGGCGCGGCGCGCGATGCGCGAGACAGCCTCGATATCGGTGACGCCGCCGCCTGGATTGGACAGTGACTCGATGAAAATCGCCTTGGTCTTGGGACTGATCGCCCGCTCGATGCTCTCCATGTCGTCGGCGTCGGCCCAGACCACCTGCCAGTCGAATTTCTTGAAGGAATGATTGAACTGATTGATCGACCCGCCATAAAGCTGGCGCACGGCGACGAATTCATCGCCGGGCTCGAGGATTGTGTGGAACGCCAACAATTGCGCGGCGTGACCAGACGCCACCGCCAGCGCCGCCGTACCACCTTCGAGGGCGGCGACCTTGGTTTCGAGAACCGCGGTGGTCGGGTTGGTAATGCGGGTGTAGATGTTGCCGAAGGCCTGGAGACCGAAAAGACTTGCGGCGTGATCGACGTCTTCGAAGACGAATGCCGTGGTTTGAAAAATCGGGGTTGCGCGAGCACCGGTCGCAGGGTCGGGCTGGGCGCCTGCATGGACCGCCAGGGTGTCAAATCCCGGTGTGTTGTCTTTGCTCATGTACCTTGTTCCTTTACTGAAAACCGCCCTCAGTCCCGCAACTGCCGGTCGTTCGGGGCACTCAAGACAAAATCCTACTCCGGAACCTAGATTTCTTACAGGGCACAGGCAATGCGGTCCAGATTGTTAGGTTAACGGGGTCGACCGGTCATTCCTTAAATCTGGAGATCGACAGGCTTTGAACCTGGTCGCGCATTATTCCCGGTCGGCGTGACGAGACCCTGTTTGTGTTGACGCCCATCCAGGCGCTCTCGCCGGAAAGACGCCCGTATTCGACCTTGGGGCATCGGTCCATCACCACCTTCAGACCCGCAGCTTCAGCACGGGCGGCCGCCGCGTCGTTTCTCACGTTGAACTGCATCCAGACCACCTTTGCGCCGATGGCGATTGCGTCGTCTGTCAGGCCGCCGGCGGCTTCTGAATTGCGGAAGATATCGACCATGTCGATTGGGTCGGGGATGTCGCGCAAACCGGCGTAGACCACCTGTCCCAGTATTTCACCACCGGCTTCGCGCGGATTTACGGGGATGACGGTGTAGCGCTTCTGCAGCAGGTACTTCATGGCAAAGTAGCTTGGCCGCATGTTGTTTGCGCTGGCGCCGATCATGGCGATCGTCTTCACCTCTTCGAGGATGCCGCGGATGTATGTTTCGGGATACTGGTCGTGGTTCATGTGACTGTACTCAAAGGATACTAACGGTCCTGCCAATCGGGGGATCGTTTTTCGATGAAGGCGTCAATGCCTTCCTTGGCGTCGCGGGCAAGCATGTTCTCGACCATAACCTGAGAGGCGTAGTCATAGGCCTCGCCGAGCGGCATTTCCAGTTGACGGTAGAAGGCTTCCTTGCCGACGGCAAGGGTGTGGGAGGATTTCGACGCTATGGTTGCGGCCATTTCGCGGGTGACCTCGCCGAGTTTCTCCGGCACGGCAACGGCATTGACCAGGCCCATACGCAAGGCGTCGGCGGCCGACACCATGTCGCCGACAAGCAGCATTTCCATGGCGTGCTTGCGCGAAACGTTGCGGCTCAGGGCGACCATGGGTGTCGAGCAGAAAAGTCCGATATGGACACCCGGTGTGCAGAACGTCGCAGCCTCGCTTGCAACTGCCAGGTCGCAGCTGGCCACCAACTGGCACCCGGCCGCGGCAGCAACGCCTTGAACCTGGGCAATGACCGGCTTGGGACATCTGACGATCGACTGCATCATGGTGCTGCAGCGTGCCATGATGTCTTCGAAGTAAACCCGGCCCCGGTCGGCATCGGTACGCCGGGCTGTCATTTGTTTCATGTCGTGGCCTGAGGAGAATGCCGGACCGTTTGCCGCCAGAATGACGACACGGCATTCCGGGGCTTTTGCGCAGTGCCCGATCGCTTCGGTGACACTATCCAACATGGCTTCCGACAGGCAGTTGCGGACCTGGGGACGATTAAGCGTGAGAGTCGTGATCCCTGCTGACGTCTCAGCCAGCAAAACGCCACTATCGTCGGTCTGGTCCGGGTTTATGTTCAACATGGCCATAGCGTTCCTCTGGACGGGTGCGTGGTTGGTTTGATATGAACCCTGCAATTAGCAGGAACCCTGTACAAATCCAGCAAAAAGAGCAAGTGCCAAGGTGTTTGAACCAGTGATGACGGCCGCTGAGGTCGACGATTTCATATTCCGGATCTTTCCCCAGATCTGGGCGGATGATAAACGATCCTATACAATCGAGGCATTGACGCCGGGCGGGGCACGGGTGCGCATGCACTATGCCGAGCGCCATTTGCGGCCCGGCGGCACGATTTCCGGTCCGGCCATGATGGCCCTGTGCGATCTGGCCATGTGGGTCGTGGTTCTGGGGCATATCGGGCCGCTGGAAGACGCGGTGACCACCAACCTCAACATCAACTTCTTGCGCCGTCCGGCCAAGAAGGATCTCATTGGCGATGCCCGGTTGTTGAAACTGGGTAAGCGGTTGGCCGTGGGCGACGTCACGGTTTACTCCGAAGGGGAAGACGCGCCGGTGGCCCACACATCACTGAGTTATGCGGTTCCCGTGGCAAAATAATATGTGGTATATTAATACCGTATTTCTAAATTGTTGATTTTAAACGTTTAATATTACACCGTGCCACTTGACTTGAGCCGGGAACTTGCCTAAAAACCCGAACGAACAGGGCCGCGCCCATTCTGGGCAAGCGGCCCGATGCGTATCCATGATGCGAAAACAGATTTCCTGTCATGGCGATGCGCTCTCACATGAAGAGAGACGTTATGAAAACCTATTCTGCCAAGGCTGCAGAAGTCGAGAAAAAGTGGATCGTGATCGATGCCGAAGGTCTGGTTGTAGGCCGGCTGGCAGCCATGATCGCCACTCGTCTGCGCGGCAAACACAAGCCGATTTTCACCCCCCACGTCGATTGCGGCGACAACGTCATCGTCATCAATGCGGACAAGGTGGCCTTTACCGGCAAGAAACGCGACGAGAAGACCTATTATTGGCACACAGGATATCCCGGCGGCATCAAGTCGAGAACCGCCGACAAGATTCTCGACGGCCGGTTTCCCGAACGGATCGTCGAGAAGGCGGTTCAGCGGATGATGCCGGGTGGCCCGTTGTCGCGCCAGCAACTCAAGAACTTGAAGGTCTATGCCGGTGCGGAGCATCCGCATGAGGCCCAGCAACCCGAAGTGTTTGATGTCGCTTCGCTCAATCCCAAGAATTCCAGGAGGGTCTGATCGTGGCCGAAACCGAAGCCCATACCCTTGAAGACCTGCGTGACGCGATGGGCGGCGATGCGCCGGTCGAAGCCGCGATCGTTTATGAAAAGAAGGTCGATGAGCAGGGCCGCGCCTATGCCACCGGCAAGCGCAAGAATGCTGTTGCCCGTGTCTGGATCAAACCCGGCAACGGTCTGATCACGGTCAATGGCCGCGATCAGCTGCAGTTTTTTGCCCGTCCGGTTCTGCGCATGCTGCTGCAGCAACCCCTGGAAGCGGCCAACCGCAAGGACCAGTATGATGTGGTCTGCACCGTTAAGGGCGGTGGCCTTTCCGGTCAGGCCGGTGCCGTGCGTCATGGCATCTCCAAGGCACTGACCTATTTCGAACCGGAATTGCGCGGTGTTTTGAAGCAAGGCGGCTTCCTGACCCGTGACAGCCGCGTTGTGGAACGAAAGAAATACGGAAAGCGCAAGGCCCGCCGCAGTTACCAGTTCTCAAAACGGTAACCAGAACTGCGATAGATTTATCAAAGGCGGGATCTTGGATCCCGCCTTTTTTATTGAAAAAGCCATCGCCACCACAAACATAGGCGATGTTGAGAAACCTCAAGAGGACGCCATGACGGCAAGGATATTCATCGACGGCGAAGTCGGTACCACTGGTCTGCAGATCAAACAGAGACTGGAGGGACGCGCGGACATCGAGCTTGTGAGCCTGCCTTACGAACTGCGCAAGGACACAGGCGCACGCTCGGAAGCGCTCAATTCGGTCGATCTGGTGGTCCTGTGCCTGCCCGACGATGCCGCCCGCGAAGCGGTTGCCCTGATCGACAACCCGGACGTCCGGGTGGTCGACGCCAGCACCGCGCACCGGACGGCTGCGGACTGGACCTACGGGTTTCCGGAATTCGGGCCGGACCAACGGGCAGCGATCGCCGCCTCCAAACGGGTCTCCAACCCGGGCTGCTATGCGTTAACGGCGATTGCGATGCTTCATCCGCTTGTGAAACAGGGGCTGTTGCCGAGCAATTGGCCGGTCACCATTAACGCGATTTCTGGGTATTCCGGCGGTGGACGCAAGTTGATCGAGCGGTTCGAAGACGCCAACGCAGCCGATCACACGGATTCCGCCTTCTTTGTCTACGGGCTGTCGCTGCAGCACAAACATCTGCCCGAGATCACCCAATGGAGCGGTCTTGCCCGGTCGCCGGTGTTCGTGCCCAGCGTTGGCCGCTACATGCAAGGCATGCTGGTCCAGTTGCCGCTGCCACTCTGGGCATTGCCCGCCAAACCGCCGCCGTCGCTCGTGCACTCGGTGCTCACAGATCATTACCAGGGCGAGCGGTTCGTCCAGGTGCCACCGGTTGCAGACCTCGAGATGATGACGGAACTCGACCCGGAAGCGCTCAATGGCACAAACGAACTGAGGCTGCACGTGTTTGCCAGCAGCGCCGGTGACCAGGTGGTTGTGATGGGACTGATCGACAACCTGTCAAAAGGCGCATCCGGGCAGGCGGTTCAGAACCTGAACATCATGCTGGGACTGCCGGAGGAGGCGGGGTTGGTTTGAGGACGTCGCACCAGGCTTCAATCCATCTCCCTGCAGTGTTGCGACCGCGAGTAGACCCCTGATCAAGTCAGGGGAACGAAAGTGGCGCGCCGGTACTGCCTGTCAGCGATGCGTCCCTGTTTCCCGGCCTTGCGCCGGGACCCACTCGCCGGTCTACATTTGTAGCGATTCTTATCGTGCTCCGCCACGGAGACCGGGGAACGTGTCGTTTGGCAGATTCGGCGAATTAAGGGGAGCGGGCTGCATCAGCGCTTCTTGTTCTCCGACCTGACCCTCACATAAGACCCCGGTGCGTCCTCGATGACCTTGAGCTTGCCGTCGCCCGGCACCCTTGCCGGCACGAGTTTACCGGAGCGTTGGGCGAGCCAGCGTTTCCAGTCGGGCCACCAGGAACCTGCGTGCTCTTTTGAACCGTCCAGCCAATCTTCGATCGTGGCCGCGCCCTTGTCGTTGGTCCAGTACTGGTACTTGTTGAATTGCGGGGCATTGACAACGCCGGCGATATGGCCTGACCCTGAGACTACAAGCCGGGTCTTGCCGCCCAGAAACTCGCCGATGCGGAAGACCGATTTCAAGGGGGCTATATGATCTTCGCGGGCGGCGAGATTGTAGACCGGGATGTTTATTTTCGAGAGGTCGAGGTCGACGCCACCCAGTGACATCTTGCCCTGACTGAGGTTGTTCTCCAGATAACATTCCCGCAGGTAGAAACTGTGGGTTGCCGCCGGCATGCGGGTTGAATCGGAATTCCAGTAGAGCAGGTCGAAGGGGAAGGGGTCCTTGCCGAGCAGATAATTGTTGACCACGTAGGACCAGATCAGATCGTTTGAGCGTAGCATGTTGAAGGCGGACGCCATGCTGCGGCCTTCCAGGTAGCCGGCTTCGGCCATCTTTTCCTCAACGCCCTTGATTTGTTCATCGTCGACGAAGACCATCAGGTCGCCGGCGTGGGTAAAATCGACCTGGGTGGTGAAAAACGTGGCACTCTTGATGCGTTTGTCGCCCTTGGCGGCAGCGTAGGCAAGGGTCGCAGACAGAACAGTGCCGCCTATGCAGTAGCCGATGGCATTGACGTCTTTCTCGCCAGTGGCCTGTTCCACGGCCCCTACGGCTTCCAGGACGCCTTCTGTCATGTAGTCTTCAAAGGTTTTCTGAGCGAGGCGGGCATCCGGGTTTGCCCAGGAGATGACAAACACGGTTATGCCTTGTTCGACGGCCCAGCGGATGAAGGATTTTTCCGGATTGAGGTCGAGAATATAGAACTTGTTGATCCACGGCGGAATGATGAGCAACGGGCGCTTGTAAACGCTCTCGGTGGTCGGCGTGTACTGTAAGAGTTGAATCAGGTCGTTCTGGAAGACCACTTTGCCGGGAGTTGTCGCCAGGTTCTTGCCGACCTCGAAGGCGTCAAGATCGGTTTGGCGGATCGACAGTTGACCATCACCGCGTTCAAAATCCTCGATCAGGTGATCCAGGCCCCGGACGAGATTTTCGCCATTGCTGTCCATTGTCTCGCGCAGGACGGCAGGGTTGGTGAAAACAAAATTCGATGGTGACAGCGCATTGGCGATCTGTTCGACGTAGAAATCGGCCTTGTGGCGGGTGTGCTCGTCAACGTCGTCTGCGCCTTCCACGGTATCCCGGGCCCACTTTGCCGTCAGCAGGTAGGACTGCTTGAGAAAATCGAAGATCTGGTTGTTTTCCCAGCTTTCGTCCCGGAACCGCCGGTCGCCGCGTTCCGGGCTGACCACCGGTTCGACCGGTTCGCCGAGCATCTTCTGCCACGTGTTCTGCCACAGGCTTGCATGGCTCTTCCATAACTGGGTCTGGGCTTCAACCAGTTTCTCGGGTTGATTGAAGTAGTTCTGTGCGACGTCGAACAGCGTCTGGGCCACGGATGTGAGCTCGCTGCCGGGAAGTTTGTCGGGGCTCTTCTGGTTCTGGGTCTGAAGGAGTTGCGAGAACAGCTCCGTCGATTTCTGCGCTACCTTGGTCATGTTGGCGGCGAAGGCCTCGGGGTCACGGATCTTGAATTCTGGCGGGATCGAGTATTCGGGTTTCGACATGATGCACTCTCTTTGTGTGCGGGGATGGTAGCGTAGCACGCCTTAGGCGGGCAACCGCACGGTCCTGGCCTCGAGGTTGGTGATGTTCACGCCACCCTTATCTAAAGACGGGCCGACCTTTTCTCACGGTATTGAATGAAGGTTTTGCAACTCTCCATGGAGCCTTGTCGAAAATGTTCCCTTTTCACGGAATCAGATGGACAAAATTCTTTGCAAACCGTGCAGGAGTGATACAAGACAGCCGGCTCCATTGCTAGAGGAAACTAGGGTTCTGGACTGTTATGAGCAGTGAATTTCATCGCATCAAGCGATTGCCCCCTTATGTCTTTGAAGAAGTCAACAGACTGAAGGCGCAGGCGCGGTCCCGTGGGGCTGATATCATCGATTTCGGTATGGGCAACCCGGACATGCCGACACCGCCTCATATTGTCGAAAAACTGATTGAAACGGTACATAAGCCCCGCACCCATCGGTATTCGTCTTCCAGGGGCATTCCCGGTCTGCGCCGCGCCCAGGCGGCCTACTACGAACGCCGGTTCGGGGTTGGTCTTAATCCCAATTCCCAGGTTGTCGCGACGCTTGGCTCCAAAGAAGGCTTTGCCAACCTGGCCCAGGCGATTACCGCGCCTGGCGATGTCGTGTTGGCGCCCAATCCGACCTACCCGATCCATGCCTTCGGTTTCATAATATCGGGCGGCGTCATCGGTCATCTGTCGGCCGATCCGACACCGGAATTCCTGTCGCGCCTGGATCGGGCCGTGCGTCATTCTATCCCTCGCCCGATCGCGCTGGTGCTCAATTACCCGTCCAACCCTACAGCCCAGGTGGCGGATCTCGATTTCTACAGGGAAGTGGTTGCCTATGCCCGGAGCAACGACCTGATCGTGATTTCCGATCTGGCCTATGCGGAAATCTATTTCGACGGCACCGAACCGCCGCCGTCAATCCTGCAGGTGCCGGGCGCATTTGATGTGGCGATTGAATTCACGTCACTGAGCAAGACCTATGCGATGCCCGGCTGGCGGATGGGGTTTGCCGTCGGCAACGAACGGCTCATAGAGGCCTTGGCGCGGGTGAAATCATATCTCGACTACGGCGCCTTCACGCCGATCCAGGTGGCTGCCGCCGCCGCCCTCAACGGACCGCAGGATTGCGTTCAGGACATTCGCAACATCTATCAGTCCAGACGCGACACCCTGGTCGATGCCCTCGGTCGGGCAGGCTGGACGATCCCCAGTCCGCCGGCCACAATGTTTGCCTGGGCGCCCATACCCGAAGCTTACCAATCGATCGGATCGCTTGCTTTTTCCAAGCTTTTGCTTGAACAAGCCGATGTCGCCGTGGCGCCCGGTATCGGGTTTGGCGAACACGGTGAGGGATTTGTCCGGATTGGCCTTGTGGAAAACGAACAGCGAATTCGCCAGGCTGCGCGCAACATCCGGCGATTTTTGCAGTCCGACGGTAGTGCGTCGGACGACACCGACGACATAGCGGAAGACAGCGACAGGGAAACCATCACGCAATGAAAGAGGCACTGAAACTGGGCGTCGCGGGGCTTGGAACGGTCGGCCGCGGCGTGTTCAAGATCATCTCCGATCAGGCGGCCGACATTCGCGAAAGGACAGGCAGGGAGGTCACGATATCTGCGGTATGTGCCCGAGACCGTTCGGCTGACCGGGGCATCGATGTGTCCGGCGTCGAATGGTTCGACGATGCGGCAGCCCTTGCGACCAGCGACACCGTCGATATCTATGTCGAGCTGATCGGCGGCGAAGAAGGCATCGCACGGGCTTCCGTTGAAGCCGCCCTCAATGCCGGCAAACACGTGGTGACGGCGAACAAGGCGCTGCTTGCCGTTCATGGCAACGAACTGGCGGCGCTTGCTGAAGAAAACGGCGTGGCCCTCAATTTCGAGGCGGCCGTCGCCGGCGGTATCCCGATCGTCAAGGCGGTGCGTGAGAGCATCATGGGCAACCGGATAAAGCACGTGTTCGGCATCATGAACGGCACCTGCAATTACATTCTGACGACCATGGAGCGTGAAGGCAGGAGTTTCGAGGATGTCCTGAGTGACGCTCAGGATCTGGGCTATGCCGAGGCAGATCCGACTTTTGACGTGGGCGGCTTCGATACTGCGCACAAACTTGCCTTGCTCACCAGCCTGGCTTTCGGCACGCAGGTTTCCTTCAAGGACATTTACATCGAAGGCATCGAGAAGGTCACGGCACAGGATCTGGCATCCGCCTCGGACCTGGGCTTCAAGATCAAGCTGCTCGGTGTCGCGCTGGATACCGGTCATGGCATCGAACAACGTGTCCATCCGACCATGGTTCCAGCCGACTCGCCGATCGCCGATGTTCACGGCGTCTTCAATGCTGTGGCACTGCGCGGCGATCAGGTCGGCGACGTGATGCTGGAAGGCCGTGGCGCCGGAGAAGGTCCGACGGCTACGGCTGTGGTGGCTGACGTGCTTGACATTGCGCGGGGGTTTATCATGCCGCCCTTTGGGCGGCCAACGTCGTCCCTCGTGCCTTACAAACGGGCTGGGATGCGTGCCCACGAGGGTGGCTATTACATTGCAATGGACGTCCACGACCGTCCGGGTGCTGTGGCGGCTATCGCCCAGCGAATGGCCGAACAGCAGATTTCGCTTGAAAGCATTATCCAAAAGCCACTAATGGCGGGCGGCAGAGAAGAATCGGTGGAAAAGCCCGATACCATGCCGGTGGTGCTGATAACGCATGATACGCTTGAACAGAGTGTGAAAGCAGCGCTGGGACAGATTGAGGAAGATGGGCATATTGCCCGGACTCCGCGTATGATAAGAATAGAAAAGCTATAATTTACAGGACGATATATCTGTAAATTAATGTACAAGGGGAAGAATGGTGGGAAATATTGCTGCGCTTGATCGCGTTTTGACGCTTGAGCTTGCACGGGTTACGGAACGCACTGCAGTTGCGGCGGCACGGTTGCGGGGCCGGGGCGACGAGGTAACAGCCGACCAGGTGGCTGTCGATGCCATGCGCAAGGAGCTCAATGCGCTCGACATCGACGGCACGGTTGTGATTGGCGAGGGCGAGCGCGACGAAGCGCCGATGCTTTACATCGGTGAAAAGGTCGGCACCACGTCGGGGCCTAAGGTGGATATCGCGCTGGATCCGCTTGAGGGAACCACGCTGACCGCCAAGGCGATGCCGAATGCCCTGGCCGTGATCGCCCTTGCCGAAGGCGGCAGTCTGCTGCACGCGCCGGACGTCTATATGGACAAGATTGCCATTGGTGGCGGTTATGAGAAGGGACTGGTGGATCTCGACCGTTCGCCGGCCGAAAACCTCAAGGCCCTGGCCGAAGCCAAGGGCGTGAAGATTTCCGACCTGACGGCCTGTATCCTGGACCGTCCACGTCATGCCAAGCTTATCGAAGAAACCCGGGAAACCGGGGCGTCGATCAGTCTGATCAGCGATGGCGATGTTGCAGGTGTCATCAACACAACCAATACGGACGAAACCGGGATCGATATCTACATGGGCATCGGCGGCGCGCCGGAAGGCGTTCTGGCTGCCGCTGCGCTGCGCTGTATCGGGGGACAGATGCAGGGCCGTCTGGTGACCAGCAGTGCCGAGCAGCGCGAACGGGCGCTCAAGATGGGTATCGAGGACTTTGACCGGAAGTACTCGATGGAGGAGATGGCAAGCGGTGATGTGCTGTTTGCAGCGACCGGCGTCACCGATGGATCGATGCTGGACGGTGTTGCCTTCAACGGCAAAAAGGTGGTGACTGACACGGTTGTGATGCGGTCATCGACGGGCACGGTGCGATGGATCAAGGCGGTACATGCCGACGACTCCAAGTTTCATTGACTGACACTTCGAGCGCCTGCGCGGAGCGGCCATGACGGCCGTGAACGATGGCTGTTTTCTGGGCGTTACCCGCTCGGTTACCGGTAAAGCATGGCTTGACAACCTGTCGGACCGGCGGGTGGCAACCACGATCAGCCAACGTCTCGACCTCCCCGAAGTGCTCGGCCGCGTGCTGGCGGCGCGCGGGGTCGACGCGGAAACCGCCGAACAATTCCTGAATCCGACGCTCAAGTCATGCCTCCCGGACCCCCACGTGCTGCAGGATGCGGAGCGGGCGTCGGCGCGGATTGTGCAGGCCGTCCAGAACCATGAAAACGTGGTCGTCTATGGCGACTACGACGTCGATGGCACGACGTCCACGGCCCTGCTGACACGTTTTCTGGCAGCGGTCGGCATCTCTGCCGGCAATTACATTCCGAACCGGCTCACCGAAGGTTACGGTCCTAATGTGGAGGCCCTGAGGACGATCCGTGAGAATGGGGCCGACCTGGTGATAACGGTCGACTGCGGTATTGCCGCTCACGATCCCATGGAGCAGGCCGCAGCACTCGGGCTGGACATTGTCATCATCGATCACCATCAGGCCGGCGAGCAATTGCCGGTGGCCCATGCGGTCGTTAATCCAAACCGCCAGGACGATCTCAGCGGGCTGGGGTATCTGGCCGCCGTCGGCGTGACGTTTCTGATGGTGGTTGCGGTAAACCGGGCCCTGAGGACAGCCGGGTGGTATGGCGGCGACAGGCCTGAGCCCGACCTGATGCAATGGCTTGACTTTGTGGCCCTGGGCACCGTGTGCGATGTGGTGCCGCTGGTCGACCTCAACCGGGCGCTGGTGACCCAGGGACTGAAAGTCATGGCGCGGCGCGCCAATACGGGGCTGCGGGCGCTTGGCACGGTTGCCCGTCTAAACCGTCAGCCGGATACCTATGCCGCGGGTTTCGTGCTCGGGCCCCGGATCAATGCGGCCGGGCGCATGGGGCGCTCTGATCTTGCCGTCACGCTGCTGTGTACCGATGACGACATGATCGCCGCCGAAACCGCCCAGGAACTCGAACAACTCAACGGCGAGCGGCAAAAGGAAGAAGCCGAAATCCTGGAACGGGCGCTGATGCAGGCGGAACGCTCGCTCGGCGAGGCGGGGCAAGCGAGCATTGTCATCGTTTCCGGCGACGGCTGGCACGCCGGCGTGGTCGGCATTGTTGCCAGCCGCCTCAAGGACCGCTTCGCCCTTCCGGCGATCGCCATTGCCTTCGACGAGGCGGGGCAGGGGTCGGGGTCGGGGCGCTCGATTTCAGGCGCGGATCTGGGAACATCCGTTCGCCGGGCCCTGGAAGCCGGCATCCTGGTCAAGGGCGGTGGCCACGCGATGGCGGCGGGCCTGACGGTCGAGCGCGCCAGACTGGGGGATCTGCGGGCCTTTCTCGAAGACGACCTGAAGGCGGCCGTGGCTGAAGCGACCGCCAATCCCGGTCTGGCCATCGACGGCGCCCTGGGCGCCGGCGGCGCCCATCTGCGGTTCATCGATCTGCTGGAAAGGGCAGGACCGTTCGGCGTCGGCAATCCAAGGCCAAGGCTTGCGTTTCCGGCCCATAAGATTGCCTATGCCGATGTGGTCGGCGACCAGCACATACGCTGCACGCTGGTCAGCGGCGACGGCGCGCGGTTGAAGGCCATGTGCTTCAGGTGTGTCGGCACGCCGCTGGGTACTGGCATCCTGAAATCGCGTGGGATGGCGGTTCATGTGGCGGGGCATCTGTCGGCCAATACATGGGGCGGGCAGACCACTCCGCAGCTCATCATCGAAGATCTGGCCACAATCGAGGCCGGTGCCGGGGAAGGTTTCGGGCGATAACCCGATTGCCTGCGGAAATCGTGTCAGCTGCGGCGAAACTGGGCTTGCATAGACCTCAAATCCTGTCTATATAGCCGCGACGTCACGCGATGCGGGCCCTTCGTCTATCGGTTAGGACGCCAGGTTTTCAACCTGGAAAGAGGGGTTCGACTCCCCTAGGGCCTGCCACGTTTTCAACGATTGCGCGTAACGGTAAGACACCTCCCATTTGTGGTTTGAAACGATGTACTTTCGAGTAGTCACTTCGTAAGCGTTTTACGGTGTTGACGGCACGCCATTCCCGGCTCGCCACCTTGGTGCGATGGCATACTATTTCAGCATACAGCGTCCTGTGAACGGCATAATCGCGAGTTCATGGCGTCTGGATGATTGTCCCCACAGAGCGATGGAGGCAGTTTTGCATTGTTTACGGCCTTTCGGGAGATTCTTCAGATTTGTACAATCTCACGGAACACACCCACTAACATCCGATCTGGAGAGGGAGGATTCTGGTCAAGTCCACAAAATTCGGGATTTTGAAATCCGAAATTATGCCGGATTTAGTGTTCGGAACAAATGCCGTCAATTCAAATAGGAACCTCCTGAAAATGCGCGCAAAACTTGCTTTCAACGTACACAAGGACGAGAACGGCGAACTGGAACTGATCGGTTACATTGACAAGAATGAAATCGCATGGTTGTGCAACAAGCTACGATCACTGGAATCAAATGACCACATTCATTTTCATGCAGGAGGTACACTGTTTGGCAGAACTCATTTCCCTTTGAGCAGCCGGGACAGAGACACACCTGTGGTTGAGGTACAGCTTAGTTGCGTAGACCCCGACGACTTCGTAAGCAGTCCTTTCGAATGACATAAACACTTCTTATTGTCTCCCCGATATGATATCCGCAACGCGGAGTAATAATGGCGAACTTGCCTGTTTGGCTTTGCTTGATGCAGATTGGGCATGATCAAATCGGGCAACAAGGATTAACTGCACGATGACCGGTTCATTCAATCTCAAGGCCTCCCACGATGTGGCGGCACGCACCGGTCTCACATTTTCCGTCAAATCGGGCGACCTGATCCGCATTACCGATCTTGAGGGCGCGCAACCGGTGGACTTTTGGGCCTTCAATGCGGAAAATCACCTTGAATTCCTCTCGTGCGAACATACCAAGCCGTCAATCGAGAAGCTTTTTCCCCATCTCGGCGATGCCGCCTACACCAACCGGCGCCGCAAGATTGTCACCCTCGTGGCAGATACATCACCCGGGCAGCACGACATGCAATTCGCCGCCTGCGATCCAACCCGTTATGCCGAACTGGGCGTTGACGGCGAACACGCGAGCTGCCAGGACAATCTCCACAAGGCGTTGGCCGGCATCGACATTGTGCTCGATTTTACACCGCAGCCCTGGAACCTGTTCACCAATTTCTTCATCAACCCGGACGGCACCTTCAGCATAAGGGCACCGGAATCCAAAGCTGGCGACTACGTTGTCCTGCGGGCCGACATGCCGGCCCACATTGTCGTCTCCGCCTGTCCGCAAGACCAGAACCTTACCTGCGGCGGCAAACCCACAGGGGTCAGAGTGGAGGTGGGATCGTAGGTAGCATTAACCTCGAAAGCCGATTACAAATGCCGGGCTCATGCGGCATGATATAATTTGCGCAAGAATTTCATTAGATCACGTTCAAAAAGTACTGGAGAAAACTATGCCGACTCAAAAACCTGAACTGGCCGAAATGACCGCCGAGATCGTTTCAGCCTATGTCTCGAAAAATGTGATACCCGCCACAGAACTGCCCGCCCTGATAGGTCAGATCCATGAGGCTTTGGCAAAAGCCGATGCCGGGGAAACAGAACAGCCTGAAGTTGTGCTGAAACCGGCGGTTTCGATCAGAAGCTCCATCACCCCGGATTTCATCGTGTGTCTGGAGGACGGCAAAAAGTTCAAGTCTCTCAAACGCCATCTGCGGACCCATTACCAACTGACACCGGAAGAGTATCGGGAGAAATGGGGCCTCAAGCCGGACTATCCGATGGTTGCTCCTAACTACAGGGCCGTCCGTTCGGAATTGGCCAGAAAGATCGGGCTTGGCAGGAAGAAAGCCGCATAGGGCGCCTGGGCAACCGAAAAAGCCGTACCGGGTGCCGGCGCGTGTGTCGCTGGCGAACCGGTCCCTCTGCGCCGTTGCAACCGGCTAATTGCCCCGACCGCGGAGTGCGGGCAGAAGCCCGGCATTCGTCAGGTGGAGGTTGGGGCTGATGCGTCCGGGTTGTACGAATTCAGCGGTTTCCTGTTTGGACTTCTTTTGAAATTCGTAGACCAGCGCATGAACATTGTGCTGTGCGCTAAAGTCCTTTTTCCTGATTTCCGTTGTTAGGGCACTGGCGCCGCCGTGCAACAGGCCAACTGCGCCTTGCTCATCAAGCGGGTCGCCGGACGCAGAAAAGGCCTGATCCGTCACAACGAAGACAATGAACCGATAGTGACCGGACGGCGCAAAAAACAGGCTCTTGATATAGTCTGCAAGTGCAAGTTCAACTTTGTGGCTTGGGAGTTCGAAACGTTGGCCTTCGGGAACATGGGTCCCGTCGGGGTTGATGCGTTCCAGCCGTGTCACGAGAGCGAAACCGTTGGTTACTTCGTAAAAGCTGAACTCCCAGTAGCTGGCCTTGTCCAGCGCGTTCTCCAGTTTTTTTGAAACGTCGCTCAACGCGTTCGTGTCGCCGAAGATTTCCCGGGGCAACCTCATCTGAACGGACGGCCTTGGAATGTCGGAGAGTTTCAGGCGGGGCGTCGGATGGGCTTCGCCGGTTTCCGTTTCGCTGACTTCGTACTCTTGAGAGTCTGTTGAACTATCGTCAGAGGATGACAGCAGGAGATCGTCGTCGTCATCCGGGGGTTGTTTGCCGGTATCATTCCCGGTTTTGTTTTCTTGCTTTGATGCTTGTTCAGCGACACGCATCGCTTCGGCCCGTCGTGCGTTGATTTCAGCCTCTCGTCTTTCTGCTTGCTCCGCGGCACGTTCCGCCTCGGCCTCCGCTTTGACCCGTCGTGCGTTTGGTTCAGCCTTTTGCCTTGCTGCTTGCTCAGAGGCGCGCTTGGCCTCCGCCTCGCTTAGGCTTTTCCTTTTGGAACTGTATTCTAAGCTTTGGTTTGCGGACTTCGGCGCTTCAGTTTCGAACGACGTGTACTGCGCGTACCCGAGCACAGCAACGCCAGCCGCCAGCACCAAACCTACCCCAGTTAGAATGACAGACCTGCGCATTGGTAACCTCCGAGCGGCCAAGCTTACACCGATCGAATTCAACGGCCAACCAAGGCCGGCGCACGGACATCAAACCGCTGTACCCGACTCCGTAGTTTGACCGCTCTCAATCTGAAGGAGCGCTTTCGAGAATTTTGTTGCCGACCCGGCGCCAGTTGCCGATCGAAAACAGATGGGCATAGACGGCCGCAATCCAGCCTTTGCGCCGCCAGTCGAGATAGGTCTCATCGTCAAGGTCATTGAACGCCTGATCGTTGATGACCTGATAGCCGCCAATGTTGATTGTTTTGCCGGAAGACGTGTTGAGCTTGATGCCGCCGGGCTGGAACAGCCCCTTTTGCTTGAGAGCCTCGCAAAATCTGCGCGACGCGAGGTGCTCCTGATGGTACTTGGCACAGAAGTCGGCGGCACGGTCCATGATCGCCGTCGCCTTGCCGTCTTCATAGAGAGCTTCGCCTTCGGTTCCCGGGTCGTCCGTCACTCTCTTGTCCGCCAAATCTACGCAGAGCAGATGGTCGGTTTGGTTGGGCGCTGAGACCATGATGAAAGGATAACGGCGAATGTAGGAGGGCACATAATGGTCTTTGAGCCAGGCACCCTTGTCATCTATGTAGAGATTGGATCCGCCGGATTGTCCAAGCATGACCATGGGAACCGGGGTCTCGTCTTGCGAAAACACGATCGGATAACAGGATTGCGCAAACAGAAACTCTGCCAGGTTTACCGGCAGGTTGTTTCGTTCGCGGGCAAAGGAGTAATCAAGAACTCTGGTGAGTTTCAGATCGGCATGTTTGTCCGACGTTATCGCGACAGGTTGTTTGTAGAACAGCGGGAGGGAGGGCGGCTTTGCGTCGGTCTCTGTCTCACTTTCCGTTTTGGGTTCCTCTGAGGACGTCGTCTCTTCCGTCATTTTTCCGCCTTGTATGTTCGCGCGTGGATAGTGTGCCGCATCACATCGACCATGTTCACGATGCTGGTGCCCCAATTGAGTCGAATCTATTCTACAACCTTCATAGTCTTATCACCGATCAAGAGTGTTCGCGGAAATTCCCACGTTAACGACAAGCTGGTTTAGGCTTGCAGGGTTGTCGCATGGGAATTCAGGCATCGATTCATCGATGCTATCAGCGTACCCGGGCAGTTGAGGCAAGAAAACGGTTCTCGTTGCTTGTTTTTGAGGTCAGTATTGGTCTGTCCAAACAACAAACTTCAGACCTACGGAGGCAACACGTGCCGTTCCACCGCAAGCTAGCACTTCTGTCCGCGACGATCCTGCTGACCCTTTCTGGTGTTTCCAGGCCTGGACCAGTCTTTGCTGATACTGTGGATCCCAACACGCCGCGGGTAACGGCGAGTGCATACGGTGGATGCTATGCCCGGGCCATACCACGCGACGATTTTCTGCAGATTGGCACGACAGAGATTTATCAGGTTACCGCCGGTCCAAGGGACCGACTGCTGTTTTCTTTCGACTGGTACAGCGGTTCGATCTATCTGCAATGCGGTGCGCCTGGCTCAGAGTCGGCTGATCTGAGTTTGGTCCGGATGGGAAACTGGCCGGATGGCGAAGAGGCCAGTGACCAGGACCTTGCGATTGAGTTTTTTCACGGCGGCAAATCTGTAGCCCGGTACACGACCCTGGATATTGCCGGTTCCAAAGACAATGTCCGTCGGTCGGCGTCGCATTACGAGGTCATCGCAAAGATTGATGGCTACAGCTATGCCGAACGATTCGGTATCACAACCACCGACGGGCGTGCGCTCGAATTTGATATCAAGACGGGCCAGCCCTTTGTCTGTAAGCCGGAACTGAATTGCTGACGGTGGACGCGGTTTGGGTCTGGCACAGAGCCGAAATCCACGCGTCAAAGGCGTCAATTTTGCTTTTGACGCGGTTGACGCTGATTTGACGACGCGAAAACCACTCATTTGACGGCGGTGTCACAGGTCACACCCATTTGACGTTCTGTGAACACGACGCGATATTTTACCGAACAAACCGTTGCCCAAAGCTTTTCGGGGCGCGCCACCGGGTTCACTTGACCAACACACTTTGGATAGGGAACCCAACGATGAAAAAGCAGCTTATGACGGTATTTGTTCTGGGGGTCGGTGCGGTGGCGCTGGCCAATACGTCTTCCAGCGCAAAAGCCGCAGAGACGGGATACGGATTCAAGGGCGAGGGCTTCGTCGTCCAGATCGGCAGCAAGCACAGGCATCGCCGTCTTCACGGCTTTCCCCTGGGCCACAACGAATATTATGGCGACAACTACTTCGGCGGAGATTTCGGTGGCGATCACTACTATGACGAGGAATGCCGCTACTACAAGCAAAAGGCCCGCTGGACCGGTCGGCGCTACTGGTGGAAGAAGTACCGGCGTTGCATGAGGCACAATTCCTACTGACACTTGTTGCGGATCGAATCCGCCGCTCAATGCCGTCCTGCAGGAGAGGGCGGCATTTTTGTCGGCCGCGCGAAATGCCGTACTGTTTGACAGTGTTGGCTATTTCCTGGTTGCCTGGATGTCGATCAGGATTTTGACGCCGTGTCCGGCGGCGGCTTCGGCGGCGAACTGACCGGTGCCCACCTTGAAGTCGGTTCTGACAATCTGGACTTCGCCCTTGGCATGGGCGTTGTCGCCGTCGATGTCCAACGTGAAGACTATGGTAACCGGCTTGACGATGCCCTTGATCGAAAGGTCGCCGTCCGTTTCATAAGCGTTGCCACCTGTGGAGCGCACGGCGGTTGAGGCGAACGTGGCCGATGGAAATGCCGCCATGTCGAATAGGTCGGAACCGGGCAGGGCGCCGTCACGCTGGGCGTTGCCGGTCGCGATGCTCTTGAGGTCGATCGTGACGGCAATTTTGGCTGATGTGAGGTCGGCTGGATCCAGGGTAATGTCGGCGTCAAACGACCCGAACGTCCCGGTGAACGCATTGCCCGCCTGGGTCGCTTCAAAGGACAATGTGCTCTTGTCCTTGTCAACCTCCCACTCGCTGGCACTGAGAGGACCTGATGCCAACAGCAGTGCGCCGGCAAGAACGGTTCTGAAAAGGGCGAGTGGCTTCATCGGGTAGTTTCCTGTCTGGTGATGGCTGGCGGAGGTGCTCTATCTCGAACCGCGGCCGGGGATCATCCGGCGCAGGACGTCGTCGCCGACGATGAAATGATGCTTGAGGGCACCGGCAACATGAAGACCGAGCAGGGCGACCATGACCCAGCCCAGGATGTAGTGGACGAGTTGGGTCAGTTCTTCGGTCGCTTTGGGGTCGGCGGTACTCTCGAGAAAGGCCAGGTGCGGCAACTGTACAACGTTGAACAGGAACGTGGGGATCTTGAACGTGGCCGCCGATACTACCGCCCAACCTGTAAGGGGCATGACCACCAAGAGCACGTAGAAGCCGATATGACTGACCTTTGCCAGGATAACCTCGTAGCCGGCCATGCCGTCGGGGAGCGGCGGGGCGGGATGCGTCAGCCGCCAGAAGATGCGCAGGGCCGTGAGGGCGAACACCAGGACGCCGAACGATTTGTGCAACTGATAGATCTGGAACGTCAGGTTGAGGCCGAGCTGATCCTGGAAGCCGGTCATGACGTGTCCGGCAATCAGCAGACCAATGACGCACAGGGCCGTCAGCCAGTGCAATGCCATGGCAACCACGCTATAGCGTTGGCTCTGTTGTGAAACGCTCATGGCACTGTCCTAACCAATCCGGCAGGATCGGTCGAGGTCCGGATACCGATCCTGGCTTCAACGGTTCGTGAACTGATGTCACTCACAGCCGGCCACCGGCACTTTGGCTCACGGCGCTCGCGACTACCAGTGACCGGAGTTTTCCATCGAGGCCCAGGGCTCCCGGGGGGCGAGGGCATCGCCTTTCTGGAGAAGCTCGACGGAGATGTTGTCGGGTGAGCGAATGAAAGCCATGCGGCCATCGCGCGGCGGGCGATTGATGGTCACGCCATCGTCCATTAGGGACTGGCACAGACCGTATATATCGTCGACTTCGTAGGCCAGGTGCCCGAAATTCCGGCCCTCGCCGTATTCCTCCGGATCCCAGTTGTAGGTCAGTTCGATATCGCCGCTATCGTCGCCGGGCGCACGCAGGAATATGAGCGTGAATCGACCGGCATCGCTTTCGTAGCGCCTGACTTCCTTCAGGCCCAATTGGTTGCAGAAAAAATTGAGGGATGCGTCGACATCGGAAACACGGATCATGGTATGCAGATATTTCAAGGGCTTGCCTCCTCGGCGGATTTGGAATTGATAGATGCCTGATAAGCCAAGATAATGAATTGTTGTGCGCGCGCAAAGGCCTCAAACCGGTGAAGACGAAAAACCAGCGAAACCTCATGGACATGATCACGGCGTCCCGGAAAATGGTTATCTTCACGGGGGCGGGGATCAGTACGGAATCCGGCATTCCGGATTTTCGCAGCCCCGGTGGATTGTGGACAAACAACATGCCCATCTACTTTGACGACTTTGTCCGTTCCGCCGAAATGCGTGCGGAGGCGTGGCGGCGCAAGTTTGCCATGGAGGACAGTTTTGCCAATGCCAGACCGAGCCGGGGACACAAGGCGGTGGCCCACCTGGTGCGCATCGGACGGGCAAGCCATGTGGTGACACAGAACATCGACAACCTGCATCAGGCAGCCGGCGTCGGCGACGAACAGATGATCGAACTGCACGGTAATGGATCCTTTGCAAAATGCCTGTCGTGCGACCGCCGCCATGAACTGGACTGGGTGCGATCCGAATTTGAGCGCACAGAAGAATCGCCGAACTGCCCGGCCTGTGGCGGTCATGTGAAATCGGCCACGGTTTCCTTTGGCCAGTCCATGCCGGAGCCGGAAATGGTACGGGCGCAAGAGGCGGCACTTGCCTGCGATCTCTTCATTGCCATCGGATCGTCACTGGTGGTCTATCCGGCCGCCGGATTTCCGATCATGGCGAAGAAGAACGGGGCAACACTCGTCATCCTCAACCGCGAAGAAACTGAGCTCGACGCAATCGCCGACCTCGTGATCCACGATGAAATCGGTGATGTCATGGAGCCACTTCTCGGGCTCAATTAGGCCACGATTGACCGTTCGTCTGTCTGAATACGTTCTTTGTATGTCTGGCAGAGGAGAAAGAAGCGGGCTGGGCCAGAACAGGGGCCTGATTCGGATGTGACTTGCAGATTTGCTCACTGCCATCGGCGATTTTATGTCGGCGGCACACATTTCCCGGCACTCAAGGCAAAGTTTTCCACCGGCCAGATCGGAGAACCGTGGCTTTTTTGCAATGCTTTTTAGGCAAGTGTGAGTTTTTCCACACTATTGCAAGGTTCCCTCTGTACAAGTGATTAACACTTGTTTCACACTATGGTTATTGTGGGCAGTGTCGTCGGGCTAAGAGGCCAGTTTCGGGGACATGCTGTAGAGCGTAATGACACGCTCAGACGCGGCAGGGGGGCCGATCCAGCGTGGGTAGGTTGGAACAGACTGTAGGTACAAGTGACGACACAGCGGTCAACGTTGTTGAAATCGCCGGGTTCGTAAAGTGGTTCGATGGTGCCCGGGGGTATGGGTTCATGATCCCTGACAACGGACAGCCGGATGTTTTGGTTCATTCAAGTTGCCTGAAACGTGACGGTTTCGAGATTCTCCTCGAAGGCGCACGGATCGTCTGTGAAGCGGTTGCGCGGCCCAAGGGCTGGCAGGCGCTGCGGGTGCTCAGCGTCGACAACTCGACGGCGATCCAGCCGGCCCAGAAGCCGCCAGCGCGCACACACGTCTCTGTGACGCCGGAAGGCGACTATGTCAGGGCGGTCGTTAAATGGTTCAACCGGGCCAAGGGCTACGGGTTCGTCAATTGCGGGACGGACGGCGAAGACATTTTCGTTCACATGGAAGTCATGCGCCGGTACGGCATAGCGGAATTGCGCCCTGAACAGATCGTGTATGTGCGTTTCGGCACAGGATCAAAAGGTCTGATGGCCGCCGAAATCAAACTCAATCTGGACGACGGCCCGGCCCAACATTGAGATCTTTACTCGAATCGTAGGCTCCCGTCAGTGCCGTGCTTTGCCGCTTGCAGAAGACTTGTCGGCACAGATATGATTGCAGCCATGACCGGACGACATTCCATTACATTCCTAAATTTTGCGGCAGCACTGGCGTTCTGCGGCATGCTGATTGCGGTCCCGATGTCCGGGGCGGCCGTTGCCGATCTGACGTGGCGGGTACAGCCGGTTACGGTGACGACCGCGTCAGGCGACCATGTTTTCCAGTCGGAGATTGCCGACACGGGCCTGCTGCGTGCGCGCGGCCTGATGGAGCGGCCGTCGCTTGAGTCGGACCGGGCGATGCTTTTCGATTTCGAAAAGACAGCGCCGGTCTCCATGTGGATGAAGAACACCTACATTTCCCTGGACATGATCTTTATCCGGGCAGACGGGGTCGTCCACTGGATCGAGCGCGATACGGTTCCCTATTCCAAGGCGATCATTTCTTCAGGCGGCCCGGTCCGCGCTGTACTCGAAGTGGCGGCCGGTACGGTCGCACGGATCGGGGTGAAGCCTGGCGACGTCGTCCACCATGCCATATTCGGCAATGACCGGTAAGAATTGTCGCGCAAATCGATTACACCGCTTGCCGTGAACGGTTGAAACGTGTATGGCAAACTCCGCAGAGGGAAAACGGCAGTTTTGCCGTCTTCTTCTGCTCCGGTCGGGGCATGGCGCAGTCTGGTAGCGCACCTGGTTTGGGACCAGGGGGTCGCAAGTTCGAATCTTGCTGCCCCGACCAATTGTAGAGTCATTGAGATTACAGCTTTGCTTCTGTGAGGACGACATCGACATCCGGGCAGGGCAGCACTCAGACAGGGAAGCATCATGACCGCCCGGATCTACAGCCCCTCCAAGACCGCCATGCAGTCCGGCAAGGCCCGCACCAAGAGATGGGTTCTCGATTACGAACCGGAAACTGCACGCGAAGTCGAACCGCTGATGGGATGGACCAGTTCAGGCGACATGAAATCCCAGGTCAAACTCAGTTTTGACACGAAGGAAGACGCTATCGCCTATGCCACCCGTAACGGCATTGCTTATCGGGTCGTGGAACCTAAGGTGCGACCGGTTCGACCTAAGGCGTACGCGGACAATTTCAAGTATGGCCGGATCGGCCAGTGGACGCACTGACCGGCCGCTTTGACGGTCACGGTGAAAAGCACATGTTCGCTCTATAACGGTCCCGTAGCTCAGTTGGATAGAGCAGGAGCCTTCTAAGCTCAAGGTCGCAGGTTCGAATCCTGCCGGGATCGCCATCTCTCAATGGTCCATACCGGGCGCATGGTAACAGGTTTTCCGTAATATATTGGTGACAACCACCATCTCTTTCAAGAGATGCGCCGCCGCCAATCCGGTCAACCGGAACGGCAGCGGTGTCAAATCACGTCGATCGCCTCAAAGAGTTCCGATAACGCGGCAGACGCGCTCATGCCGTGGATCGGGTTTCAAATTTCAAGGGCCGCATTACCGGTTCCACGCCAATTTTACGACTCTGTGTCCACTGAAACGCCCTTGAGAGTTCCCGATTGGGCGAGCAGGGCGCTCGACCAGACAAAACCCAGTTCATGTGTGCGGTAACCGGCAAACTGCCCGTAACGCTCAACCGTCTGTATCCCGCCCAGGTTCCTGTAAAACCCGATCGCCGGTTCATTGTCGGCCAGCACCCATGCCCCTGTGCTGCGAAATCCGTTGCTCCGCAATGCCGATGCCATTGCCCGCAACAACCGTCGCCCTAATCCCAGGCCCTGGTAGGACTCCAAGACGTAAAGAAGCGCAATTTCGCCGGTTGTCGGCAGCGCCCTGCCGCGCTTTTCATTGCAGATGCCAAATCCCACAATCCGGGAGCCGTCTTCCTCCGCGACATAGGACAGAGCTCTGGAAACAGGATCCACGAGACGTTTGCGCCAAATTCCGGCGAGTTGACGCCCGTCCCAGGGGTGCAGCAGGTTGTCGGGTAGGACACCATGGTACGTCTGCGCCCAGGAGCACATCTGCACCTTGGCAACATCAACCTCGTCACCTGGGACGGCATTTCGGATCGTGAGCAGACTCATGAATTTATTTGAGCCTCATTCACACCATCAGTGCAAGCCTTGAATCCGGGGATAATGAATCGATTCCCAAAAAAAGAGGCGGCCCGGTGGCCGCCCCAAGTTCCCCTCAGGAGAAATCTGCTATGAACAACCGCTCGTTGATCCACAGGTGTCGCACTTCAAGCATGTGCCATTGCGGACCATTGTGAAGTTACCGCATTCGCCGCACGGATCGCCCTCATAGCCCTTCATTCTGGCCTCGGCCATGAGGTCGACCGCGCTGCGCCCTGGGTCCGCCGCTGCGTCTCCCGGGTCGGGAATTTCCAGATGTGCCACGTCAAGTGATGTCGCCGTCGCCACGACGCTGGCACTCATGACGGCTTCTGCCCGTGCTTGCAGCACGCCGACGTCGGATACAGATGCCGTATTGGGCATCACCACGACGTTGTCTGCGACCTGACGGCGTACCAGCCCCTGGCTGACCACTTGCTTGGCCGGGACCGGCGCGTGGGGTGCCCCGCCGCCGCTCTTGCCTTCGTTTGCGCCGGTGCCCATTACGTCGAACCCGATCTGGGAAGGATCGACATGAGCCAGGTCGTTGCGGCCCGCGTAGGAAACTGCCAATTCACGGAAGACATAGTCGAGGATCGATGTTGCGTTCTTGATCATGTCGTTACCCTGAACAAGTCCGGCCGGTTCGAAGCGGGTGAACGTGAAAGCGTCAATGTATTCCTCAAGCGGCACGCCATACTGAAGACCCAGTGAAATGGCGATCGCAAAATTGTTCATCAGGCTGCGGAAGGCGGCGCCTTCCTTGTGCATGTCGATGAAGATTTCTCCAAGTCTGCCGTCATCGTACTCACCGGTCCGCAGGTAAACCTTGTGACCGCCCACCAGGGCTTTCTGGGTATAGCCCTTGCGCCGCTGAGGCAGTTTATCGCGTTCCTGTTTGGCGGCGATTTCGACAATCCGTTCGACAATCTTTTCGGAAATTATTTCAGCACGCTGAACCGCCGGTTGCGTCGCGGCGACGGCATCGATCAACTCATCCTGATCTTCATCGTCGTCGGCCAGCAATTGAGCGTTGAGCGGTTGGGAGAGCTTCGAGCCGTCGCGGTACAGCGCATTGGCTTTCAGGGCCAATCGCCAGGAGAGCATATAGGCCTCCTTGCACCCTTCTACCGTTGCGTCGTTCGGCATGTTGATCGTTTTCGAAATCGCACCGGAAATGAAGGGCTGGGCTGCCGCCATCATCGTGATGTGGCTTTCCACCGACAGGAACCGTTTGCCAAGACGGCCACACGGATTGGCGCAATCGAACACGGGAAGGTGCTCATCGGCGAGACCCGGCGCTCCCTCAAGCGTCATTGCACCGCAGCAATAGATGTTCGCCGCTTGTATGGCGTCACGGGTGAAACCGATCTCTGCCAACAGGTCGAAATCCAGATTGTCCAGTTTTTCAGGATCCACCCCCAGTTGCTGACTGCAGAAGTCTTCACCCAGTGTCCACTTGTTGAAGACGAACTTTATGTCAAAAGCCGAACCGAGTGCATTCTCCACCGTTTCGATCTTCTCTTCCGTGAAACCCTTGGCTCTGAGGGAGGCGTGATTGATGGAAGGCGCGTCTTTCAGAGACCCATGTCCGACCGCATAATCGACGATGTCGGTGATCTGTTCCTCGTCGTATCCAAGGCCTCGAAGGGCGTCGGGCACGGCGCGGTTGATGATCTTGAAGTAACCGCCACCAGCCAGTTTCTTGAACTTCACAAGAGCGAAATCGGGCTCGATTCCGGTCGTGTCGCAGTCCATAACCAGACCGATGGTGCCGGTGGGCGCGATTACGGTGGATTGGGCATTTCGATATCCGTACGCTTCGCCCAGTTCAACGGCCCGGTCCCATGCCATCATGGCGTGTTCCACCAGAGCCCTTTCAGGACAGTTCTCGTGATCCAGGGCAACCGGTGTGGTGCTGAGTTGTTCGTAGCCATCCGTGTTGCCGTGGGCCGCGTTGCGATGGTTGCGCATGACCCGGAGCATATGATCCCGGTTCGGGCCAAATCCGGGGAAAGGCCCCAGTTCCTTGGCAATCTCGGCTGACGTCGAATAGGCGACACCGGTCATGACAGCGGTTATGGCACCGCAAATAGCGCGACCTTCCTTTGAGTCGTAGGGGATGCCCGACGTCATCAGCAGACCGCCGATATTGGCAAACCCGAGACCGAGGGTGCGGTAGCGGTACGACAGCTTGGCGATTTCCTTTGAAGGGAACTGGGCCATCAGGACAGATACTTCGAGCACAATTGTCCACAGCCGGACACCATGTTCGAACGCGTCGATGTCGAATTGTCCATCAGGCGTCTTGAACTGCAGGAGGTTCAACGAGGCAAGATTGCAGGCCGTGTCGTCCAGGAACATGTACTCGGAACAAGGGTTGGAAGCCCGGATCGGACCGCTGGCGGGACAGGTATGCCAGTCATTGATGGTCGTGTGATACTGGATGCCGGGATCGGCAGATGCCCAGGCGGAATAACCGATCTGATCCCACAGGTCACTTGCAGAAAGTGTTTTGACGGCTTTACCACTCTTGCGTGACGTCAGCTCCCACGGCTCGTCATTCCCGACAGCTTCGAGAAACGCATCCGTTACTCTCACCGAATTGTTGGAGTTTTGGCCTGATACCGTGCGGTAGGCCTCTGAGTCCCAATCGGTGTCGTAGGTGTCGAAGGCGATGGTTGTATGGCCCTGCCTGGCAAACTGAATGATGCGCCGGACATAATTGTCGGGAATCTGATTCTGCCGCGCCAGTTTGATTTCCCGTTTGAGAACCGGGTTTTTAGCCGGGTCAAAGCAATCGTCGCCGTCGCCCTTGCAGTTGACGCAGGCCTTCATGATAGCATTGAGGTGAGCCGCGCAGATCTTGGACCCGGTGACGAGGGCCGCGACCTTTTGCTCTTCGCGAACCTTCCAGTTGATGTATTCCTCGATATCGGGATGGTCGATGTCGACAACAACCATTTTCGCCGCACGCCTCGTCGTGCCGCCGGATTTGATGGCGCCGGCGGCACGGTCACCAATCTTCAGGAAGCTCATCAACCCGGAAGACTTGCCACCTCCGGACAGCGATTCGTTTTCGCCGCGGATTTTGGAGAAGTTCGATCCCGTGCCGGAACCATATTTGAACAACCGTGCTTCCCGCGTCCACAGATCCATGATGCCATTTTCATTGACCAGATCATCTTCCACCGACTGGATGAAGCAGGCGTGGGGTTGAGGATGTTCGTAGGCGGATTTCGAACGGGTAAGGCGGCCGGTCTCGAAGTCCACGTAGTAATGGCCCTGGCCCGGACCGTCGATGCCATAGGCCCAATGCAATCCGGTGTTGAACCACTGTGGTGAGTTCGGCGCGACTTTTTGCGTTGCCAGCATGTAGCAGAGCTCGTCAAAGAACGCGCGAGCGTCGGATTCAGAATCGAAATAACCGCCTTTCCAGCCCCAGTAGGTCCATGTGCCGGCTAAACGTTCAAAGACTTGTGTAGCCCGTATTTCCGAACCAAAGCATTCGGCTTCAGGAAGTTTCGACAAGGCTTTCTGGTCGGGTTGGCTGCGCCAAAGCCACGACGGGACGGTGTTTTCTTCAACCTTCGTCAGGCAGGCGGGGACACCTGCCTTGCGGAAGTATTTCTGAGCAATGATGTCGCTGGCAACTTGGCTCCAGGACGCAGGCACTTCAACATTTTCCAGTTGGAAGACGATAGAGCCATCGGGATTTCTAATCTCGCTTTTGGTCTTACGGAATTTGATTCCGTCGAATGGCGATTTTCCCGCTTCTGTATAGTGACGATCAATCCGCATCTTTTTCCTCGTTCGTTCCGTGCTCAAGCGCACGGCATTTCCATTCATTTAAAACTTGAGCACTGACCCAAATGACAGAACCCTTCTTGCCGCGCCACGAGGACAAGTTTCGTTTTCAGGCAAACAATCCCAGTTCTAGGCACAAAAAAGCTGCCCCTCCGGCAAATCACCGCCGAATTCACTCGGTACATTTTGGGATACACCTCAACCCGTCCATATTTGGATCCGGTGGGTGTGATTGTTGGCCCCTCAGCGCATGGTCACTCTATGCCGAGTTCGCTTCGCACGTCAAGAATTAGTGTGTTAACAAAATCCTAACACAACATGTAGTGTCAAAGCTGTGGGAAAGCTGTGAATTGTCCAAGAATCACAGGGAATCTCCCACAATCCTGGAACTATCTGTAGTAGGTAGCAAGCGCTTTTTTACAGCATATAGCCATGGGGAATCCCTCTGTTTATGGTTAACGAGACGTTAAATTTGCGGCGACAATACCTGCCGTTTGAATTGCCCTTCGATGGTTAAGAAGCGCAACCGGCCTAAAAGAGCCGTTTGACGGCCTTTGCGGGGTGTTCGGGGGCAATTGCGCGGTTTGATTCGCTGGATACCGATTCGATTGCTCAAACGAATCGGCAGTCACCGTCAGTTCACTGTTCGGGTGGGGGAAAGTGTACGCACGGGGTGTGATACTGCAGCGCCGGTGAAACGGCTCCGGTCAAGGGCCGGAAAGGGGATATGCACACTGGACTGGACCGCCTGCATGAGCCATAAGTGTTGGCGAATTGCTAACCATAAAGGCAGGCCTGATGAAGTTTCTTCTTCAATTCTTCACATGGTGGAATGGTCAGACGCTGGGAACCCGTTTTCACACGTGGCGGAAGGGTGAGTTTGTCGGCGAAGATGGCACGGGAAACAAATATTATCGTGAACGTGGCGGCAATCGGCGCTGGGTTATCTACAACGGCCTTGCTGAACCGTCTGCGGTTCCTCCGGAGTGGCACGGTTGGCTGCATTACACGGTTGATACGCCGCCAACCGAAGAAGAATACACACCACACGAATGGCAAAAGCCGCATCAGCCCAACATGACGGGCACATCAGCAGCCTACCGTCCCGACGGCAGTATCCTGAGCGGCGCCAAGCGCCCGCAGGCGACCGGTGACTATGAAGCCTGGCAGCCGGAGTAGCGGTGCGAGGTTGTGTTCGGGTGACGTCGGAAATTACTGAGACTGCGCATATCGAGAATCTGGATCTTTGCGAACAAAGAGGGATCGGACCATGAAAAACAATGTCGTCGAAACGCTCATTGGAGCGGCAGTCATTGCCATCGCGGTGGCATTTTTTACATACGCCTACAAGACCGCCGATATCGGCAAGGGGTCCGACGGCTACAGTCTGACCGCTCAGTTTGAGCGTGTTGACGGTGTCTCTACGGGCACGGATGTCAGAATGGCGGGCATAAAGATAGGTACGGTCACCGCCCAACGTCTTGAGCCGGCAAGTTATGAGGCGATCCTAACGATTGTTGTCAGTCCTGAAGTCAAGCTGCCTACAGACTCCACAGCCAAAATCACCTCTGAGGGTCTGCTTGGAGGTAACTACATTTCACTGGAGCCCGGGGGCGATGAGACAATGCTTGCGGAAGGCGGCAAGATTGCCAATACGCAAAGTTCGGTGGATCTGATTGGATTGTTGGGGCAGGCGATTTTCAACAACAAGGGGTCTTGATGGCGCAACGCCTCAGGCAATCCGGCGACCAGATCTGGTCAACTGGCGGGTATGATACCCACGCCCGGTTTGTGTCGATACTGGGCGCAGGCGTGCTCGAATGGCTTGACGTCAAGCCAGGCGAACGGGTTCTCGATCTTGGATGTGGCGACGGCGCTTTGACTGAAGAACTGGTCAAACAAGGGGCTAACGTCGTCGGTATCGATTCGAGCTCCGAATTCGTTGCAAGCGCCCGACGGCGCGGCCTCGATGTTCATCTCATGGACGGCCACGGGTTGGAATTCAATCACGAGTTTGATGCGGTTTTCTCCAATGCAGCGCTGCATTGGATGACGGACCCCGGTGCTGTGATCTCCGGCATCGCCCGTTCGCTCAAACCAGGCGGGCGATTCGTTGCGGAGTTTGGCGGGCATGGCAACGTTGCCGCCATCGTGACGGCGTTGCGGGCCGTGGCTGCAAATCGGGGAGGGGACACGGAACTGGCCTTTCCCTGGTTTTTTCCAACATGTGACGAGTACACAGACTTGTTGGCGCAGTCTGGATTCACGGTCAGGCAAACCGCACTGATTCCCCGGCCGACAGCGCTGCCCACCGATATGGCTGGCTGGCTTCGTACGTTCCGTGAACCATTCTTTGCCCAGTTCGGTCATGAGGCAGAAGCTGCATTGCACGATGTCGTTGACCTTTTGAGGCCAAGCCTGTGTGACTCGAGCGGCAACTGGACTGCCGACTATGTACGGTTGAGAGTTGATGCCGTGTCTGAAGCCGCCAGTGCATGATCAATCCTAAGTTTTAAGTCAAGCGCATGAGCAGTGTTTTCAAGATATCCGCCCAGATGGGAGTTTGTATTGCGGTTATGATGACTGCTGTATCAGGGCGATCGGTGGCTGAGCCGATCAGCAATCCGATAGCTGTTTTCTCCGGTCTCGACAAGATTACAGCTGTCATCCGGACATTTGAGGTGCCGGTGGACACGACGGTGTTGTTCGGAACGCTCGAGGTCACACCACGCATCTGCAACACCCGACCCCCCATCGAAACGCCAAAAACGACCGCCTTTGTCGATGTCAAGGAACGCCGGCACGGAAACAAACCGAAGCGGATATTTTCCGGTTGGATGTTCGCCGACAGCCCTGGTCTTTCAGGGGTCGAACACCCCGTCTACGATGTTTGGCTGATCGACTGCAAAACGTAGTCTGGATCGTCGTCTCTGCAGAAGGCGCGAAAATCCGCCTGCACTGACAAGGCAGCGCCCAGAATGCGATGATAGTCCTCACGCGGGATTTCCCGGACGCCGAAGCGGCGCAGATGGTCGGTGATGAACTGTGTGTCCAGGAGGGTAAAGCCACCCGTCCTCAGGCGCGCGACAAGATGGACCAGGGCGACCTTGCTGGCGTCAGTCTCTCTGGAGAACATGCTTTCACCAAAAAAAGCCCCACCCAGGCTGATGCCGTAAAGTCCGCCAACCAATTCGTTTTCACGCCAAACTTCCACGGTATGGCAGCGGTCCATTTCAAACAGCTGTTGATAGAGTTGCCTGATTCGCAGATTGATCCACGTGGACGGGCGGTCAGGCGTTGCATCTGCGCAGCCCGATACGACGTCTTCAAACGCAGTGTCGATGCGGATGGTGAACTTCGACGACCGGACGGTACGCTTGAGCCGCCTCGGCACGTGAAAACCATCGAGCGGAAGGATGCCACGGAACTCGGGGTCAATCCAGAAAAGCGTCTGATCGTCGGCACTTTCCGCCATGGGAAATATACCCGCGGCATAAGCATTGAGAAGCACTTCAGGCGTAATGACTGTCATTGGCGAAGATTTCGGAGCCTCAACGGATGACACGATGTAGGCGTTTGTTTAGCGCCATTGATTGCGATGCATCAAGAGTCAAGAAAATCTTCAAGCCAGTGAATGTCGTAGTTTCCGTTGACGATATCCGGTTCCGCGACCAGTCGTGAGAACAGGGGAATGGTTGTTTCAATGCCCTCGATAACGAATTCCCCAAGGGACCGTCTTAACCGCATGAGGCATTCGTTTCTGTTCTTGCCAAAAACGATGAGTTTTCCGATCAGGCTGTCATAGTACGGTGGAATTGTGTAACCGGCATAAACCCCGGAATCGATCCGCACCCCGAGCCCGCCGGGTGGATGATAGGCTTCTATCAGCCCCGGAGACGGCGTGAACGTTTCCGGATTCTCGGCATTGATTCGACACTCGATGGCGTGGCCGGCAAAGACGACATCGGACTGCCCATACCCCAGGGATGCCCCGTGAGCGATACGGATCTGTTCCTGGACCAAGTCAATGCCGGTGATCATTTCGGTTATCGGATGCTCGACCTGCAGGCGTGTGTTCATTTCTATGAAATAGAATTCTCCGTTTTCGTACAGAAACTCCACCGTGCCGACGCCGAGATACCCCAACTCCTTCATGGCATCGGAAACGACGGTGCCAATCTTCTCACGCTGTGCAAGATTCAGTGCCGGAGACAGGGCTTCCTCGAACACTTTCTGGTGCCGGCGTTGAAGAGAACAATCGCGCTCGCCCAGATGAACGGCACCGCCCTTGCCGTCCGACAGCACCTGAAACTCGATATGGCGCGGCTTTGCAAGGTATTTCTCGATGTAGAGAGCATCGTCTCCGAAAGCCGATTTCGCTTCCGCCCTGGCGGTTGACAAGGCGTTATCGATTTCGTTTTCCGAAAGCGCGACTTTCATACCTCTGCCGCCACCGCCCGCAGCGGCCTTTACCAGAACCGGATAACCGATCTCGGCAGCGATCTTGCGGGCATCGATGTTGTTGGTCACAGCGCCGGGTGAACCGGGGACGACGGGAATGCCCAACCGCTCGGCAGTCGCCTTCGCGGCAATCTTGTCGCCCATCACGCGGATATGGGACGCCTTGGGACCGATGAGCGTGATATTGTGCTCTTCGAGGATCTCAGCGAAACGGGCGTTCTCTGATAGAAAACCGTACCCCGGATGCACCGCGTCTGCGCCGGTTATTTCACAAGCGGCAAGTATGGCGGGTATGTTTAGATAGCTGTGCGTGGCCGACGGTGGTCCAATGCAAACGCTTTCGTCGGCCAGGCGGACATGCATGGCGTTTTCATCGGCCGTCGAATGAATGGCGACCGTCGCAATCCCCATTTCCCGGCACGCGCGCTGTATCCGGAGAGCGATCTCGCCTCGATTTGCGATGAGTATCTTGTCGAACATATGTCGGGCAATCGGTTTGGATTATTCGATGACGAGAAGCGGTTCGCCAAACTCCACAGGCTGACCGTCGTCGACAAATATGGCCGTGACGGTCCCGGAAGACTGTGCGGTTATCGGGTTCATTGTTTTCATTGCTTCGACGATCAAGACGGTCTGGCCGCTGGTAACGGTGGCGCCGACCTCAACAAAGGGCCTGGCACCGGGTTCCGGCGCGCGGTACGCGGTACCGACCATGGGTGATTTCAACGTTCCCGGATGCGTTGCCGGTTGCGCCGGGGCAGGTGGTGTCACGGCTACGGGCGCGCTAGCAGCAGTCGGCGGAGCAGGTGCCGCAACCGTCATGGCTGCTCCTGGAGCGGCACGCACGACCCGAATGCGAAAGTCATCGTGTTCGACTTCGATTTCGGTCAGTTCGGTCTCAGTTAGAAGCGTCGCAAGATCCCGTATCAGGTCCTGGTCGACTGGATTTTTTTTCGTCATCGATCTGTTACATTCTGTTTATGCGTTGATAATCTGTTCCATCGCTTCCAACGCCAGTTCATAGCCCTTTGATCCGAAACCACATATCACGCCGTTGGCCACAGAGGAAACATAGCTGTGATGCCTGAACGGTTCGCGTTGATAGATGTTGGAAAGATGAACTTCGACGATGGGAATGCCGCACATCTTGAGAGCATCCATAATCGCAACAGAGGTATGAGTGTAGGCGGCGGCGTTGATCACGATGCCGGAATTATCAGTTTTCGAGCGCTGGATGAGATCGACGAGTTCACCTTCATGGTTGCTTTGATGAAAGTCGACCGACAACCCAAGGCTCTCCGCACGCGTTGTGCAAGCCGAGCGAACATCTTCGAGGGTCGTTGTTCCATAGATCTCCGGTTCCCGCACTCCAAGAAGATTGAGGTTCGGACCATTGAGCACAAGAACAGGCTTAACCATGACGACCCTTCGATTCGTGAGCATGCCTCACGGAATTGGCCGTCACCTTATAGACCGCACTTGCAACAAGTAAAGTTGTTTGTTCCGGGCGCGGATGGACACGAAACCCCAATCGGCATCAGCACACTTTGCATCCACCGGATTGTCGGATTTCGACGACCTTCCGATTGAGGATATCCACGAGTTGAGCGGAATTGTTGATGATTTGATCGTCAAGCACGAAGGAGGGGGTCGCGTTGATTCCCACCGCTTCTGCGAGTTGGCGGCCCTCCTGGATCGCGGCGCTTACCGACGGATCTTTCATGTCCCGTTTCAGTTGCTCGACATCCAGACCGACGCTTTTCGCCACCTGCATCACCTGGGCTTCCCCCTCGAGGCCACGGGCACGCATGAGTGCCAGGTGGAACTCCCAGTATTTGTTTTGCTTGCGCGATGCCAGGGCGGCCATGGCGGCAATCACGGAACCTTCGCTCAGGATCGGGAACTCGCGCATGACCACCCGGACGTTTGAATCGGACTTGATGAACTCGAGCACATTGTCGAGCGACACTTTGCAGTAGTGGCAGTTGTAGTCAAAAAACTCCACAAGGGTGATGTCGCCGTTGGGATTGCCGGCAACAAACGTGTTGTCGGAGCGGAACATGATGTCCTTGTTCCTTGACAGGGCTTCCTTCGCCTGTGCGAGTTTCTGCACTTCTTCCCGACGCTGCAGCTCCTGAGACATTTCCACAAGGATCTCCGGATTGGCAACCAGGTATTCGCGTGCAATTTCGGCAATCTCTTTCTTTTTTGCATCGTTGAAGACGGCTTCATTCTGGTCGGATTTCACGAGTCCGGGGTTGGCCGCAATGAACTCGCGCGCTATTTCGGCAATCTCCTTGCGTCTCCCGGCGTCGAACGGATCGTTGCTTGGTGTGTCCTTAACAATCTCGGGATTGGCGCTGATATAGGCGCTGACGACACTCCCGATTTCCGTCTTCTTCGACTCACTGAACGGCGTTTCGGGGACCGGTGCTGCCGGTTGCTGGTCCGCATACCAGTTGGACACGCCGACCGCCAATGCGACGATCGCAACCGCACCGTAAATGTGGTTCAAATTCATAGTTCGCTTCAACCCCTTGTTGCCGTCGTCTTCAAGATTTCTTCGGGCGTTTAAGGACCAATATGTTATTTGCCCGGTTCCACGGAGGGGACCCTTTTCTGAGCCTACTTTTAGCCTTCTTGGCGCGTTGTTTTGCCAACTTGAGATCGCCGCGGAGTAATGCCGCTTCGGCCGAGGACAGATCTGCGCGTCCAATATCCCCTAGTCTTGCGTACCCTATAGCAAGTTGCTGGTGCAGCGTAACCGATTTGCCTTCCCGGGTAGCCGCCTTGAACAAATGGCCGATAGCCTCCTTGACCAGCTTGGGGTTGTTTGTGGCCATCAGGGCCTGCCCCAACAGTACCCTGATCAGGGCAGCGCCCGGGGCAAGCTTCACGGCTCTTCGCAATGGTGCGACAGCCTGTTTCGCCTTGCCTGATTCGAACAGTGCCTGCCCCTTCAACTCCCAGAAATAAGGGTTTTTCGGGTATGCTTTGATAAGGCCATCGATCTCTCGCATGGCGAGCGCAAGGTCGGCACGTCGATAGGCGGCGATCGCCCGTGCATATCGGGCAGGTATGGTCTTGTTCGATGGCGGATATCGCCTGAATACAGTTGATGCCGCTTCGAGAAAGCCATGCAATTTCGCTTGCGCGAGTTTATGGCGAAAAAGAAGTCCCGGCGAATCCTTTTTGTTGAAATAGGGACTCTTACGCGCTCTGTTTTCCAGCAATCTGACCCGATCTCTCGCAGCTGGATGAGACTGGAGGTAAGGGTCGGTATACTTTGAGGAAAAGACAGATTGATTGGCGAGCTTGTTAAACAGGTCAAGCATGCCCTTTGCGGATTGCTTTGTTTTATCGAGATACTTCATGGCTGCCTGATCGGCAGACGCTTCCTGGGCACGCTGGTAGGACAATAGGGTCCGCTGAGCAAAACCCTGGCCACCGAGAATGACGCCCTGGCCGGCACTGCCGACATTGGAACCCGTCGCTGCGCCACCTGCGACGGCTGCCGCACCGAGAAGGATACTGATAATACTTGCGGCTTGGGCATTTTGGAGTTGTTTGCGCAATTGGGATAAGTGACCGCCCGTAATATGCCCGGTCTCATGGGCCAGCACACCGATGACCTCATTGGGTGTCGCGAGTTCGGTGATCAGACCGGTATGGACAAAAACCCTCTGACCGCCGGCCACAAACGCGTTAATCGAGGTCGCACCGATAATGTTCACTTCCACGCTACCCGGATTCAGTCCTGCCGCACGAAACACCGGGTTTGCGTAAAGCCGCAACAGGCTCTCGATTTCTGAATCGCGTATCAGACCCTGAGCCGACGACGGGCTCGCCAGTGCCAGGATCCAGGCAAACACAGCAAGAGACACAACAGACTTATGAAATGGTAATTTAAACAATCACATGACCCGTCCACCTTGGAACGGCCTCCTGTTTGCTGAACGGCGCATTGTAACGACCCCACCAACATCGTGACGGCGCGGGCGGCTTCATCATGAATCCCAAGTCTAAGAGGCAACGGCCTCTTTTCAAATCGGTGCCGCAACACTAGGGTTCTTGCGGTGTCTGGTCAATTAACTCCCTTGACACTCCCGAATTGTTTACCTGGGGCAATCCTGTTTGTCGCACAAGTATGGGTATCGCGGTCAAATAGGGCAACACTGGGGCGTATTGCTGCGTTTGGCGTGGGAGGGACATTGCGTAAGTGACCCCGGATGGGGACCGCAACAGAAGGGCAGGTGAGAGTTGGACTTACAAATTCCCGAACTGACGCCAAGTACGCGAAGCAACATCGCGTCTTTTCTGGCCATGGACATGCTCAGGGCGGCAAACGATGCCCAGGCCGGCGGTCAGGATGTGGTACACATGGAAGTCGGACAGCCAGGCGCCCGGGCACCCGAACGGGTGCTGGACGCCGCAAGAGCAGGATTGGCGTCGGACCGGATCGGCTATACCGAAGCTCTTGGCATTCCTGCACTTCGGGAACGTATATCCAGACATTACAGAGACGCATACGGTGTTTCGGTGGATCCGTCACGGGTGATTGTGACGACGGGATCGTCCGCCGGGTTCATTTTCTCGTTCCTTTCGATTTGCGACGCCGGAGACGGATTTGCCCTGACCACGCCAGGATACCCGGCATACCGAAATATCCTGGCGAGCCTCGATATTGAGCCGGTGCTTATAGAAACCAGCGCCGCGAACCGGTGGTCGCCCACACCAGACGACATCGGCACCATTGCTTCAGGCAAGCGCGTCAAAGGCATTCTTCTGGCCAGCCCGGCCAATCCGACCGGCACCATGTTGTCCCCGGCAAGCTTGAAGGCGATCATGGAGACCTGCCGCAAATCCGGCCTGTGGTTTGTTTCCGACGAGATCTACCACGGTCTGACTTACTCCATGCCGGCTGTCAGTGCGTTGCAGTATGACGACAATGCCATAGTCATCAACAGCTTCTCGAAATACTACTGCATGACCGGTTGGCGAGTTGGTTGGATGGTCGTCCCCCAGCATCTCGTCCGGCGCATCGAATGTCTGGCACAAAACCTGTTCATATCACCCCCGACATTGTCGCAACTCGCGGCCCTCGCAGCTTTTGATGCGACCGAAGAACTCGAAACGCTCAAGGCACAATATGCGATAAACCGTGACATTCTTCTGAGCGAGTTGCCCTCTGCGGGATTGACCGAGCTGGCGCCGGCCGACGGAGCCTTTTATGTCTATGCGGACATTCACAGATACTCGAACGATAGCTTCGATTTTGCCCACAGACTTCTGACGGACGCCGGCGTTGCCGTTACGCCGGGCGCGGACTTCGACTCAGTGCGTGGCCACAGGTTTGTCCGACTCTCGTTCGCGGGCTCCCAAGCGGATGTGCGTGAGGCCTGCATTCGCCTGAAATCGTTCCTTGCGTGAATGGTTGCATAAGTGCCAGGCGACAAGTGTCTGGTTCACACTGAAACTAGTCCTCTGAATCATTCAAATTGACGGGTAGAGTTTTCTCAATTTGGTCCGCGCCTTCTCGTTGGTGAATTGCCAGTCTGCAACGGCTTGCAGCTTGTTGCGCTTTCCCGTCCATGCACTCACGTCGAACGCGAGTTTTTCCTGGCTGGCGATGCGCTGGTCCATACACTGTCGAGAGAGGATCGACAGCTCTGCTTCCGCCATGTTTAGCCAAGACCCATGCTTGGGCGTATAGTTCCACTCGAAACGGTCGGCGATACGCCGAGCCTTGGCAGGCGGGAATGTGGCGTACAAAGACGCTGGCGTGTGGGTGTTGAGGTTGTCCTGAACCAGAACAATTTTCTCGGCGTTCGCGAAGTGCACGTCGCTGAGATCGGCGAGGAAATGGGCATAGTCCGTCTTGCCGCGACGGCTGGTGACCTTGACGTGCCGCAAGCCTTCAAGCGGGGCGAAGGCCATAAACAGGCTCGCCGTTCCGGCGCGCTTGTATTCATAGTCATGACGAGCGACCCGGCCTGGCGTCATCGCAATGGGCAATCGGGTCGCACTCACCAGCTGTTTGGCGGCTTCATCCAAGCAAACCAATGGGCGCTTCGGATCACGGGGCCGTTGATAGACCGCCAGCACATTCTCCATGGCAGCAACAAAGGCGGCATTTTCCTTGGGAGGGATTACCCAGTAGCGGCTGCGGTGAGGTTTAAGTTCATTTTTTTAAGCGTGCGGCCAACAGTGTTGAAGTGTGCTGTCTCAACGATGTTGAGCTCAATCACTTTGTCTGCCAGCAGCCGGATGGTCCAACGTGCGTAACCTTTGGGCGGCTGCGAGCAAGCCAGGGCAATCAGTCTGGCTTCGGCCTCACCGTCGAAAATACGTTTCACAGATGGATGGACCTGCCGCTTGCGCGCAAAAACAGCATCCAATCCTTTCATCACGAATGTCTCGCGCACCCGAGCCACCGTCGAAGGGGATGTTTCCAGACTTTGCCAGATTTTGCGGTCCGTCCAGCTTTCCCCGTGGAGACCCTTATCGGCTTTCAGAAGGATGCGGGCTTTGCGGTTGGCCGTTGCCGATAGCGTTCCTTTATTGATCTTGCAAAGCAAGGCCTCTCGCTCGGATAGCGCAAGTTCAACAACGTATTTCTTGTTCGCCACAACCACACTCCTGTTCTTTGCTGGGGCAAACAAAGAATCAAATTCGCAGCAGAAACACAACCATTCAATTCAATTGAGGCAGAGGACTAGAGCATTATCCGACCACAATGAACCATTTGATGAGCCAAATCGGCCAATCGAAGGCGTTGCGAAGTTAGACCGATGTCCCACGTCGCCCAGCGCTGCGCGCCTTGGCGAATGAGCTGATTTGACTCCATCAAATGCTTCAATAAAGACCAGATGCGGTCTAGAAGTTCACCACGCGATCAGTCGCTGGCCTCCCGGCGCCTCTGCCACCAGCCCCGTTTGGGTTTCTCCGGAGACGTGGTTGCGGCTTCTTCCCTTGGATCGGCCCCCACTGGCTCGAGATCCGGCGTTGGTTCTGGCGCGGATGGTTCAGGCGCGAATGACTGAATCGAGGGAGTGGCGACAGGCGCTTCATTGCTATCAGCGGTACCAATTTCTGCATCGCCTGGCGCGCTCGCCGGATAAAGTTGTTCGACGGTCTGCGTGCCTGTTACCGATATGATGTCGAGGGATGTGTCAGATGAATCAATACCGGCGGCGGCATTTTCAGGTGCATGGTCTTCTGGAGTCTGGCTGACGTCGCTTCCTTCAGGCCTATCGTCGCCGTGGAACGCCTTTTGGTCCGATGCGGAAACAATATCCTGATCGACCTCAGTGTCAGTAACAGTGTCGGGCCCGGTGGTAGGCTCCGCATTGTCTGCCGTTGCGGCATTGTTTGTGCTGTCTCCGTTCTTGCGGTGGCGGCGTCCGCCGCGGCGTCCGCGCCGGCGTTTTGGCCGATCCGACTCACCGGATGCGGCTTCAGGAGTGGTGTTCTCCACGTCTGCCGCGTCTTGTTCTGCTGATCCGCTGCTTTCTGTCTCTGTCGAATTCTCTTCCCGGCTCTTGCGTTTTCCACGCTTCCGGCGGCGTTTCTTGCGGCCCCCTGCGTCTTCTTCGCCGGTGTCTTCCCCGGTCTCTTCTTCGTCCGTGGCAGCGGGAGCGTATGCCGAGTCGATCTGAACGACCTGAGCGACAGTCTGTTTCTTTGCGACAGTTTCGCTCGTACCGGAGATCGTATAATCCGCATTGAGCAGATCTTCGCCGATCTCCAGGAACACAGATATGCCATACCGGGCTTCGATGGCGTTGAGGTGCCGGCGCTTCTGGTTGATGATATAGACCAACGCTTCTGCCGGTGCACGAACCACGAGATTCTCCGGCTGTCCTTTCAGGACATACTCTTCGATGCCCCGCAGGATATTGAGAGAAGCCGATTCGACGGAGCGGACAAATCCACGGCCCTGGCATTGTTCGCAGGCAATTGTGCTGCCTTCGAGGACGCCGGAACGCATACGCTGGCGTGACATTTCAAGGAGCCCGAAATGGCTTATCCGGCCCACTTGAATTCGGGCCCGGTCGTCCTTCAAACGTTCCTTCATCCGGCGTTCGACGGCCCGGTTGTTGCGTTTCTCTTCCATGTCGATGAAATCGATAACGATCAATCCGGCCAGATCCCGAAGCCGTAGCTGGCGGGCAACTTCCTCAGCCGCCTCCAGGTTGGTCCTGAGGGCTGTGTCTTCGATGTTGTGTTCTTTTGTCGATTTGCCGGAGTTGACATCGATCGCCACCAACGCCTCGGTCTGGTTGATGACCAGATAACCGCCTGACCGGAGCGCACAGTGAGAACTGAACAATGCATCGAGCTGGGTCTCAACGTGATGGCGCATGAAGACCGGTTCGGAATCCTTGTAGGCCTGGACGTTCTTGGCGTGGCTCGGCATGAGCATGCGCATGAAGTCTTTTGCTTCGCGATACGCTTCCTCGCCCTCGACCTGAACCGATTCCACATCCTTGTTGTACAAATCGCGGATGGAGCGTTTGATCAGGTTGCCTTCTTCGTAGACAAGGCAGGGCGCGCTCGACTGGAGTGTCAGATCGCGCACGTTTTCCCACAGCCGCAGGAGATATTCGAAATCCCGTTTGATTTCCGCCTTGGTGCGATTGGCGCCGGCGGTGCGGATTATCAGGCCCATACCCTCAGGGACCGGCAGATTGTTGGCGACATCCTTGATCCGGCGGCGATCGGTAAGGTTGGTGATCTTTCGCGAGATGCCGCCGCCGCGTGCCGTGTTGGGCATCAACACGCAGTAACGGCCCGCCAGCGACAGATAGGTTGTCAGGGCGGCACCTTTGGTACCGCGCTCCTCCTTGACCACTTGCACCAGAATAACCTGGCGACGCTTGATCACTTCTTGAATTTTGTAGGCGCGCTGATGACGTACTTTGCGCTGGGCAACTTCTTCCAGAGCGTCATCAGCACCTACGGATTCAATGCCGCCGTCATCGTCAGAGTCATCGTCGTCGTCATCTTCTTCGTCAGAATCAGAGTCCAAGTCCTCGTTCGTGAGCTTGTTGTCTTCCTCAGCAGTTGCGCCGGCCCCATCAGTAGGCACCTCCTGTACGGCGGCGGCGGTTGCCGGATCCGTCTCGTGAGGCGCTTCTGCGGTTTCGGTATCCCCGCCATCGGCCGCAACCGGTGCGGCGTCTGAAGCCTCCACTTCGGTTGCGTCTTCTGCGTCACTGATTGCGTCGTCGGGGTCTGAGCTTGCCGATACCGCGGGTTCATCCAAACTGGTTCCGTCGCCCTCTGGTTCTTCGGTCGTTTGAGTTGATGTGACGTCGGGAACCGCCGACTGATCTGCAGCTTGTGGGGTCGAATCGTCTGAAACCACTTCGGTAGCGTCGTTTTCTGCTGGATCTGCTGGCGCAACGACTGCTTCGCTTGCTATTGCATCGTCTGTTTGCGCGGCAGCCTTCTCGGAAACGCCCCGTCTGCGGCGACGGCGCTTGGGCTTGGTTGCCGCGGCAGCGTCTTCAGAGACATCGGCATCCTCGCGGGCTTCCGCGGCGACCTCGTCGGCGGCGTCCTGCTCGAGCAGGGCCTGCCGGTCGGCAACCGGAATCTGGTAGTAGTCCGGGTGGATTTCATTGAACGCCAGAAAACCGTGACGGTTTCCGCCGTAGTCGACGAATGCCGCCTGAAGGGACGGTTCTACACGCGTAACTTTTGCTAGATATATGTTTCCCCGCAATTGTTTGCGGGCTGCTGACTCGAAGTCAAATTCTTCAACTCGGTTTCCGCGCACAACGACAACCCTGGTCTCCTCGGGGTGCGCTGCGTCGATAAGCATTTTGTTCGCCATTCGAATAATTCTCCGTGGCCAAACCCTCGCCGTCGCGTTGAACTCCGGGTGACAGGGAGAGTCGTCCCGTGTTCGAACCGGCGGGTGCCACAATTGATTTGTTGACTGGACGAAGACCAAATCGAACCACAATCGCCGTGCCGGTTGTGTGCCGGCACATCGCGAACGGACTTGTCAATCCTGTTCAAGGTGGCTGAGGTCAGCGTCTTATTCATTCCGTTTCCAATATTCGTCGGATCTGTGTCCGTCGAAACGTGTACTAATCGTGCGATGCGGCAAGAGTAGCCTGCTTGCGCCCATCGCTTTCAACCCCGCTCGTACGGGATTGCGTATCGGGGTGGAAAAACCACCCCATGCCCGCTTGTCTGGTGCAATTCGACTCTAACGGTGAGAAGCGGCGTAAAATTGTTCCGATTCTCGTCGACTGTTCATCGGACGTGTTCGAGACGTCGGCATGATCAAATTAATGCCTGATTTCGATGATAGCGTTCAGGTGTTGCCACCAGCCGGGCGAAACTACTACATGTCCTTCTTACGTGCATCATAGGGGATTTGGCAAGCACACTTTCTGGTTGACATTAATGGAGCGCTCAGAGTCTTGCGGAGTTGATTTGCAATCCAGGCGTTATGACCCCATTGTTTTGTGGGGATGGAAACCAAGGATTAACCATCATTGCGCTAGCGTGTCAGGTACGCGGTTGGCGGCGGGGATCGGTTGGGAAAGCTTCATTGTTTCGCATGTCGACGATTCGAGTTGGACTGAGCACGTCAATTGCTATCGTGCTGTTTGCGCTTGCGGTGCTTGTTGCGGAACCTGTTTCCGGAATCAGTCAGGCGCTCGCTCAAAAAGCCGACCGTGTTCCCGTGGCGTCTGCGGCCAGACTTGGGGGCGATGAACGACGGACGCGTTTTGTAACCGACCTGTCGAACGCGGTTCAGTTCAATGCCTATGTCCTGCCGGATCCCTATCGCATTATCGTTGATATGGAAGAGGTGACCTTCAAGCTGCCCGCGGGTCTTGGAACCACCGGCCGGGGATTGATCGATGCCTATCGGTACGGCTTGTTCGGACCGGGACGCTCCCGGATCGTCATGGATGCCAACGCGCCAATCATCATCGAAAAGGCGTTCATTCTCGACAAGAAAGATGGATTTCCTGCACGTCTCGTTATTGACGTGGTCAGGGTCGACATCAAACAGGCCAAGCTCAAGGCCGGGCTGAAGCACAGCCCCAATCAGGTCAAAAAGGATGCTCAAAAATCCGGCAAGCGCCCAGGCTCGGATCGGACAACCGTGTCGGTCAGACCGAAACCCAAACCAAAAAACGCGGGAAAGCGTAGCAGCAGGCCGGTTATCGTTCTCGATCCGGGGCACGGCGGTGTTGATCCAGGAACCAGCGGGCGTCGGGGAACAGCGGAGAAATCCGTGGTTTTCAAATTTGCTCTTGTGTTGAAAAAACGGCTCAAGGCGACCGGCAAGTTTACGGTTCTCATGACGCGCAACAAGGATACGTTTGTTCGACTCCGCGATCGCGTGCGCTATGCCCGCCAGAATGGAGCGGATCTTTTTGTCGCGATTCACGCGGATTCGGTGCGCAGTGGCGATGCCCGCGGCGCAACCGTCTACACCTTGTCGGAAAAGGCATCGGACAAGGAAGCCGAGGCTTTGGCCAGCAAGGAAAACCGTTCAGACATCATTGCCGGCGTCGATCTGGGCGGCAAGAATGACGATGTAACCGGCATTCTCATCGATCTTGCCCAGCGAGAAACAAAAAATCACTCGGTACGATTCGCCAAGGCCGTCGTTAAAAGTTTCAAACCGGGTATTCGCATGAACAAACGTCCGCACCGTTTTGCCGGATTCCGCGTGCTCAAAGCACCGGATGTGCCATCGGTTCTCCTGGAGCTTGGTTACCTTTCGAATCGTCATGACGAAAAACTGCTGACGACATCGGCGTGGCGCACCAAAACCGCAGACGCCATGGTCAGGGCCATCAGCCGCTTTTTCAAATCCCGCATCGCCCAGGGGCAATAGCACCACCTCAAACAGCCGTATCGGTGCCCGTTGGGGCGCGGATAGCAGCCGACCTGCCCAGAGTTTGCCATAATTTGCGGTTTTATGAGTGCCGACTCAGTCCTGTGCCGCCGGTCGTTCTGTTTTCAGGAAGTCTGAATCAGAAAATGCACATCTTCAAAGTGCATCGTACCGCGTAACATTATAAGATGACGAATCCATGCTGAAGCGGCATGGCTGACACTGACCAGGTCCACAGGCGTATTCAAAGGTGGTTTGATGCTTCGGTTTTTGGGATATTTGTTTGCAGCCGGCACAATCCTCGGCATGGGTGTCGTCATCGCTACGGTCTATGTCATTTGGGATGCGTCGAAGGATCTGCCCGACTACGAGCAACTGGCCAACTATGAACCGTCCGTGATGACACGCGTGCATGCCGCCAACGGTGCGCTGCTGGCCGAGTATGCCAAGGAAAGGCGGCTCTACATCCCGATCGACGCGATCCCGGCGCCGTTGATCAATGCGTTCGTGTCTGCGGAAGACAAGAACTTCTATCAACATGCCGGTGTCGACTGGCAAGGTGTCGCCCGTGCGGTCGTAACCAATTTCAAAAACTTTTCGTCAGGCAAGCGGCTTGTCGGGGCATCTACGATCACACAGCAGGTTGCCAAGAACTTCCTGCTGTCGAGCGAACGGACGTTTGACAGAAAACTCAAGGAAGCGCTGCTTTCTGGGAAGATTGAAAAGGCCTATTCCAAGCATCAGATCCTGGAGTTGTATCTCAATGAGATTTATCTGGGCCTTGGCTCGTACGGCGTTGCTGCGGCGTCTTTGAACTATTTTGGGAAATCTCTGGCAGAGTTGTCGCTTCCCGAAATGGCCTATCTTGCGGCCCTGCCAAAGGGACCGAACAATTACCACCCCTTCAAGGCTCCGGATAAAGCCGTCGAGCGCCGCAACTGGGTGATCGACCGCATGGTGGCAAACGGCTATGTGAAATCCGATGTCGCCAAGAAGGCCCAGGCGAGCAAGTTTGAGGTGCGGCCGCGGCCGTTCGGTGCGCAATTGTTTGCGGCCGAGTACTTCGCAGAAGAAGTTCGCCGGCAGGCATTTGAAATTTATGGCGAAAAGAAGTTGTACGAAGGTGGCCTGTCGATTCGCACGACCCTGGATCCGCAGATGCAGGTCTGGGCACGAAAAGCACTGGTTGACGGTCTGGTGGCCTACGACCGCCGCCACGGCTGGCGCGGTCCGGTCAAGACGATAGACGTCCAAGGGGATTGGGGCGAACCGCTGGGAGCGATTAGTGCCCCCAGCGACATCGGCCGCTGGCGGCTGAGCGTTGTGCTTGAAGTTGGCGCAAAGCAGGCCAGGATTGGCTTGCAGCCCGGCAGGCTCGAGGACGGTTCCATTGTCAAGGAACGGACCACGGGCGTGATTCCGCTGGTGGAGGCAAGTTGGGCAGCGCCCGCTGACGATCCTGATCGGAAGATAACCAAGGTATCCCAGGTCTTGAATGTCGGCGATGTGGTTTACGTTGCCGAGGCGGGCACGCCCAAGACGTGGAAGCTCATGCAGATCCCCGGTGTCGAGGGTGCGATTGTCGCCATGAACCCGCATACGGGTCGGGTCCATGCCATGGTCGGCGGCTTCAGCTATTCCCTCAGCCAGTTCAACCGTGCCATCCAGGCACAGCGCCAGCCCGGGTCGTCGTTCAAGCCATTTGTCTACGCAGCGGCTCTGGACAACGGATACACGCCTTCAAGCGTGATCGTCGATGCCCCGATTGAAATTGCCCAGGGCAGGTCCGGCAAGACCTGGCGGCCCAAGAACTATGGCGGCCGTTTTTACGGTCCCTCGACGTTGCGTATCGGCATCGAGCGTTCCAGAAACGTCATGACGGTTCAGCTGGCACAGGACATGGGCATGGATGTGGTTGCAGAGTACGGCCGCCGTTTCGGCATCTACGACAACATGCCCCAGGTCCTGTCAATGTCTCTGGGAGCAGGGGAGACCAGCCTGATCCGTATGACAGCGGCTTTTGGTATGCTGGTGAACGGCGGACGCGAAATCAAACCGACACTGATTGACCGGATACAGGACCGCCGCGGCAAGACCATCTACAAGCATGACGGTCGCGAATGTGCGGACTGCGCTGCGGACACCTGGGAGGAACAACCCGAGCCGGTGTTGGCCGACGACCGGGCTCCGATCACAAACCCGCACACGGCCTACCAGATTGTCAGCATGCTGGAAGGCGTTGTCGAACGGGGCACTGCGAAGATCGTGAAGGCCGTCGGCAAGCCGCTTGGTGGCAAGACCGGCACGACAAACGACGAAAAGGATGCCTGGTTCGTTGGGTTCGCACCGGACTTGGCGGTCGGCGTCTATATCGGTTTCGACAAACCGCAGCCGATGGGCAAAAAGTCAACCGGCGGTGACCTTGCAGCTCCTGTGTTCCGCGACTTCATGACCATGGCGCTTAAGGAGAAATCAGCCATTCCGTTTCGCGTGCCTTCCGGAATCAACTTTGTGCCGATCAACTCGACAACCGGCAAGCGCGCCCAGTTAGGCGACGAGAAGGTCATTCTCGAAGCCTTCAAGCCCGGTGAGAGCCCACCTGAAGACATTTATGTTATCGGCGGTGAAACACTGTCGGAATCGATAGAACCAACCGGAACGCTGACATCCGGTACAGGCGGACTATACTGATCAGACTGAAGTCAGCCGCGGTTGATGCCGGCGATTCGGTTTTCCCGAAATCCAGTGAATGCCAACATTTACACCTGCGCGAAGGGCGGCTAATGTCCGCGCTCGCGGTAGTAAGAATCAGGAAGTCATGAAAGCGGAAATTCAAAATCTTGTCGATGAAATCAAGCAGTCGCTGGTGCTGCTGAGGAGGCATCTTTGACTGGGACACCGCCCAACAAAGACTGGATGACCTGAACGCCAAGGCGGAAGACCCCGGCCTGTGGAACAACCCCGAGCGCGCACAGGCGGTAATGCGCGAGCGCCAGGAACTCGACAACGCCATTTCCGTTTACAAGGGGCTGGAAAACGGACTCGACGAAAATGTCGAACTGATTGAACTCGGTGAGCTCGAGGACGATGGAGATGTCGTTGCTGAAGCGGAAGCGGTAATCAAATCCTTGCGGGCGCAGGCGGCAAAACAGGAATTACAGACATTGTTGTCCGGTGAAGCCGATGCCAACGACAGCTACCTGGAGATACATTCAGGTGCTGGCGGTACGGAGAGTCAGGACTGGACCGAGATGCTCACCCGCATGTACAGCCGATGGGCAGAGGCACGGGGCTACAAGCTGGAAGTCATCGAAGCCAATGCCGGTGAAGAAGCCGGATTGAAGTCGGCCACTTTGCTGATCAAGGGAACAAATGCCTATGGCTGGCTTAAGACCGAATCCGGAGTGCACCGTCTCGTGCGGATATCGCCGTTCGACTCAAATGCGCGCCGGCACACCTCCTTCGCTTCGGTGTGGGTCTATCCGCTGGTCGACGATACGATCGAGATCGACATTAATGAAAGCGATTGCCGGATCGACACCTACAGAGCCAGCGGCGCCGGAGGGCAGCACGTCAATACCACCGACAGTGCCGTGCGCATTACGCACGAGCCTACCGGCATTGTCGTCCAATGTCAGAACGAACGCTCCCAGCACAAGAACAGGGCGACCGCGTGGGGCATGCTGAGGGCCCGTCTCTACGAAGCCGAACTTCAGCGGCGTGAAGATGAGGCCCAGGCGGAAGCCGCCCAAAAGACCGAGATTGGATGGGGGCACCAGATCAGATCGTACGTTCTGCAGCCCTACCAGATGGTCAAGGACCTGCGTACCGGAGTTGAAAGCGGAAACCCATCCGCCGTTCTGGACGGCAGTCTTGACATGTTCATAGAGGCGGCGCTAGCCCAAAGGGTAAAAGGGGGCAGTGAAGGATCGGAGGTCGAAGACCTTCAGTAACCGCGCAAGGGTTGGCGCAAAATCTACTCAGCTGCTTTCTGAGTGCTGTCTTCCTGGATACCCGTCTCAGGCGGGCTCGACGGTTGGCTTGACGCCGTTGCCTCACCGGATGAATTGGTAGCAGCCGAAGAAACAGGCGGTTGGACTGCAGGCCTGCTGCTTGGCGTTGCCGCCTTTGCCGCTTTCGAGGCGCGCGGTTTCGCCGGCTTCTTTGCTGCCGGTTTTGCGGGTACGGTTGCGGGAGCAGGTAGCCTTTTCGGAGCATCCATCGGGTCGTCAGAACGACGGATCGTGCCTTCGAACTCCGCACCGTTCTCAACGGCGAGGGCACTGTGGATAATATCGCCTGTGACCTTGCATCCTGAGTCGAGTTTAACCTGAATGCCGCGGATCGGCCCGTCGACCAGGCCTTTGATCGTGATATCCTTGGCGATTACTTCACCGCGGATTGTCGCGTTTGCGCCGACCACAAGCTTTTCGGCTGTAACCGATCCTTCAACAACGCCATCGATCTGAATTTCACCTTCAGCGCTGACATTGCCCATGATCGTTACATCTGCCGTGACCAGGGACGGCATGGCATGGCGTTTGACGTCACCTGTAGTTTCAGTGGATTTTTTCTTTGAGAACATTGGAACCTACTCGCCATAGGCGTCTGGGGTCGATAGCGCGTCCAAACACCCGTGTTTCGTAATGCAGATGAGGGCCGGTGCTTCTGCCCGTACTGCCTATACGACCAATTCTATGATGCTTCAACACCTTCTGCCCCACCTTAACATCAATTCGGCTGAGATGGGCATAACGTGTGGTAATTCCATTGCTGTGGCGCAACTCGACCATCTTGCCGTAGCCGCCAACCCGGCCCGCGCGAACCACACGGCCGTTGGAGGTCGCCGTCACAGGCGTTCCGGTGGGGCCGCGAAAGTCAATGCCCTGGTGCATGGCACGGGTGCGCTTGAAAGGGTCTCGACGGGTGCCGAACCCGCTGGTAAGCCGGTAGCGCGATGGCAGCGGTCGTGCCAGGGGCAGCTTCTGGACAACGTCCTGATAGCCCAAAAGTTTGTCCACATGCCTGTTGATACGCTTGATTTGCTTCAGAGAAGCCTTGCGCTCCTGCGAGTCCATGTTCAAACTGACAAATGGACCGCCAATGGCCAGAACACTTTTCGTTTTCTTGGCTTTCTTGATGATGCTCTTGGGTCGGAGTCCAAGTTTTGCAAAGGATTTTTCTATCCGTTTAACCCGCGCTTTGCGGTCCTGTTCGATCGAGTTCAAAAAATCACTCTGCCTGGCATCAAGTGCCGATATTTTGTCTCGAAGGCTTTCGACGGGTGCGGTTGCAGCTTGTTTGGATGCAAAGTGTCTGCTTGTCCCTACTTTCACATCTTTGGCCGTGCGTTTCGGCGCCGAACGCCAGAATGCTGTCGTTGGCAAAATAGCGTCGTACCAGTTTGACGTGGACTTGGCCGGCTTGCGCGTCTTCTTCGGCTGAGTGGTAGCGTCTTTTGCGGCGTTCTCGGCACCTTCCCAGCCCTTCTTGAGAATCACTTCCAATGTGTTCTGGCGTTCTTCGAGCAGTTCCTGAAGGGATTGAACCTCCTTCACCCGCTTGAGATAGGCATCCTGATCGAGCATCAGGCGATCCTTGATGTCGTCGATCTTTGTCTGAAGCTCGACAATTCTCTCCTCGTAGAGTTCCTGCATCTGTTCGCGATCGAGATCCTTTGCCGCAATGATTTGCTTCTTCACTGCAACATCGGCACTCGCAAGCGCAATCCACAAGGCCGACGCCACACAGGCACCGACCGCCGACATCTGCATCCAGGGACGCAATGTGAGGTAACGGACGTTGTTGTCGCTGCGCATAAAGACCTGACGTTCACGGAACACGTGAATAAGCCACGCCGACAATCTCTGGGAAATTCGCATTTTCTCTGGCACAAGCAAGCCTTTCGGAAGTCCTGTGTCCGCGTCTGTTTGTTCACCAATCCCTGATGAAGGATAGACGCCTACTTGGTTAACGAATGGTTAACAGGGGAATGCAGGCGAAATTGTGTCCGACTAGGGCGACACCCTGCATAGCGGTTTGTAGAACCCCGGTGTTAATCCTGCTTCTGACCTTGCGCGGTCGTTAAACGGTGGTTTTAGCTGGCCTTTAAAGTACTTACGGACCAGTTTCTGGAACGTAGGTTCTGGAATCACGGCCTCGCGATCACAAAGAAACCGAAACCATTTTGCGCCAAACGCCACATGGCGTTTTTCATCCTGATAGATGATTTCCAGGATGTCCCCGGTGTCATCGTCTCCAGATTCGCGGGATTTCTGTATCATTGAGGGCGTCACGTCAAGCCCCCTGGCTTCCAGGACCAGCGGGACGATGGCAACCCGGGCGAGCAGACTGTGTCCGGTATCCTGCGCCGCCTGCCACAAACCGTCATGGGCAGGGAGATCGCCATACTGTCCGCCCAACCGTTTGAGCCGTTCGCTCAAGAGGGAGAAATGGCGTGCTTCATCGTCGCCCACAAGAACCCAGTCGTCGAGAAAAGACTGCGGCATTCTTTCATGGGCAAAACGTCCAATGAGATCCCAGGTCAGGTCGACTGCATTCAACTCGATGTGGGCAATTGCATGAATCATTGCAAATCGGCCGCGCGAACCCTTCAGAGACCGCTTCGGCATGTCCCGCGGTGCCAGAAGGGTGGGATGTTCGGGCCTGCCCGGCCGGTCAGGCATGGGTGCGCAGCCGGTGCGCGTGCCGCTGGACAGCGCGCGGCCGCGCCAGCGTTCCGCAGCCAGCCGAGACAAGGAAACTTTCTCTTGCGGTGACGTCGACGAAACGATCGCACGTGCAAACCCGATCAAACTATCCGGAAACGCGGAATTCACCCGTTGAGCGCCTCCGCCGCCTCAAGAACCTCTGCCACGTGTCCAGGTACTTTGACCTTGCGCCAAACCCTGGCGATCTTGCCGGTTCGATCGATCAGAAAGGTCGACCGTTCTATGCCCATGTATTTGCGCCCGTACATGTTTTTCTGTACCCACACGCCATATTTCTCCAAGGCATCATGATCTTCATCGGACGCGAGGACAATCCCGAGGTCGTACTTGTCTCTGAACTTCTTGTGCTTGGACACCGTATCGGCAGAAATGCCGACGACCAGTGTCTGGGCTGCCTTGAATGCAGCGCTGCATTCGGTGAACCCTATGGCCTGTTTGGTACACCCCGCCGTGTCGTCTCTTGGGTAGAAATAGACGACAGTGTTGCCGGTCCTGTAGTGCGACAGCGTTATCGAATCGTCCTGATCCGTCGGCAGGGAAAAATCGGGTGCAAGATCGCCCTCTTGAGGCACGCTGCTCATCGCGTCATCCTTTTGTCCAATTTCAGAAATAGGCTCATCATGGGTTACGTGTATCTAGGGTTTTATCGTATCGTTGTCGCACGTGTTTGCCGTGTCCGCCAGTCACACAATTCTGCTGTGCGGACCAGCTGTCGTGACGTGGATGTCACGGCCATTGCTCCAGGAAAAATAGATATGGTAGCGCCTTGCATATTCTTTAACTCTTGCCATGTTTGATTGAGATGTGCGCGTAGAGCGATGGTGCTTTGCTCGCCAGGGGACGAGGGCATTTGATTAAGCGCATTACAAGCGGCGTCCTGAAGGGTCTGGCCGGACTGCTGGTTATCAGTGTGGTCTTTGCAGGCCTGCTGTTCTGGCGCCTGTCGACCGGTCCGATGTCGCTTGCCTATTTGAAGGAACCGCTTGAGGCCATCCTGAATGATAGTCTGGAGTCCGTCCAAATCAAGATCAAGGATGCTGTCGTAGAGCAAACGGCAAGTGGCAGCGTGTTCCAGTTTCGGCTGAAGGGACTGCAGGTTCTGGGCACTGGCGGCGAGGTTCTGGCCCGCGCCCCGAAAGCAGCGATCGGCATCAGTTCCCTGGCTCTGTTGCGCGGTGATATCGTTCCCTCGAGGCTCGAGTTGATCGGGCCCAGAATCCGCCTGAGCCGCGACAAGGACGGCAGCATCAGCCTAGGCTTCTCGGATCAGGACGGTGTCGATCAAGACCAGGGGGAGGCGCCGGTTTCGGCGCGCGAGATCGTTGACACGGTCCTTGAGATATTCACGGCTCCGGCCAACAGCGGTAGTGCCGCATCCTACTTCAATCATGTCAGGGTGAGTGAGGCAGCCGTTTCGCTGTATGACGACAACAATAACGCGTTGTGGTTTGCGCCCGAAACCGACTTTGAGTTCCGTCGCGCCGAAGACGGTGTCGTGCTCGACGGCTCGATCAAGGTCGCCGGTGGCCAAAGACCGTGGCAGGTGACGCTGAACGCCGACTATGCCAAGTCGAGAAACACCTTTCGTCTCAACGCCAAAGTTTCGGATTTTGTGCCGGCTCAAATAGCCGGCAAACTGGCGGTTCTGTCGGAGTTTGCACAGGTTGCCTTGCCGATGACCGGAGCCGTTTCTGTGGAACTCGACCGGTCTGGAAAGGTCCTGTCCGCAAACGCCCGCTTGGCTGCCGGGGCAGGCAATGTGAGTATCCCCGAGCTGTTTTCGGAACCGCTGAATGTTGCGAGCGGCAACGTGAACCTGGTTTTTGATCCCGAAAGCGGGGTGGTCAGGTTTGCCGATACCAACCTGATCGTCGAAGACAACAAGACCTCCCTGACAGGGTTCTTCGGTCCAAACTGGTCGGAGAGTACGCTGGAATCAGTGGCATTCGATTTGCAGGCTAAGACCTCGGGGCTGGACGGCGTCCGCAAGGCCAAGAATGCGCTCGTCGTCGATACCGTGACGTTGAAGGGCGCTGCCGATCTTGCGGCGCGGCGCATCGAAATCAACCAGTTCGAAATAGCAGCCAAAGATTCCGAAATAACACTTCAGGGGTCGGTACAGGACGGAGAAAAGGCACCGTCCATCCGCATGCACGGCGGCATGAAAAATGTGCCGTTCCCGTTGCTGATGAAGCTGTGGCCCAAGCAGGCGGCCGATGGCGCCCGTGACTGGCTCGCGGAGAACATTATCGAAGGCGACATTAAATCGGCATCCATCAAGGTGGATCTTTCCGAACAGGACTTGCTGAACGCCAAGAACGATCTGCCGATACCCAATGAAAACATCGACATGGTGTTTGACTTCGATAATATCGTGTCCCGGTATCTTGGGGAACTTCCGGTTGTGCGTGGCGGTGCCGGAGTAGGGCGGCTGCGTGGAGACGATTTTACTCTTGACGTCCAAAAAGGACATGTTCTGGTCGGCAAGGACAAGCAGAAACTGCTAATCTCCAAAGGCCGGTTCACGATCCCCAAATTGAGCCCGAAAGGGCCGATGAGCCATGTGAACGTGCACATTAGAGGGGATACCCGGAACGTCCTTCATGTGCTCAATCATCAGCCGTTGGGTTACATGACAAAATTTGGTCTCGACCCCGACACCATTAGCGGAAAGGCTGCAGTAACCTTGGCAATGGATATTCCGTTGCTCAAGAAACTGCCGCTGGAACGGGTCGAACTGCGGGCAACAGCAAAAATTGACGGCCTGAAACTGCCAAACGTATTCTCGAGTGCCGATATCGATGGCGGCAGTCTGAAGCTCGATGTGACCAAGAGATCACTGAAAGGACGGGGAAAGATTACGCTGAACGGCGTGCCCGCAAATTTGTCCTGGGTCGAGGATTTTGAACCGAAGGGGAAGGATTCCAGCCGGTTTGAGTTGAATGCTAAGATTTCCGCCAAACAGCGCCGGCGTCTCGGCATCGATCTATCAGACATCATGAGCGGTCCCACGGCTGTCAATGTCGTCGCCACAGGCAGCGGTCCCGACATCCGCAAGGCACACGTTTCCGCCAACCTGTCGACGGCGAAACTCTTTTTCGAACCTATCGGCTGGTACAGGTCTGGCACCAAGGGTGACAAGGCCAGCATGGATCTGGTCTTCAAGCCGGGACTCATCGAGTTCAAGAATTTGGATGTGACCGGCTCTCGTTTGTCTTTGAAGGGCGAACTGGTGATCAGTGAAAGCGGTCGAATTCTCTCATTGAACCTGCCGCATGTTTCTCTCGGCCGTTCGTCCAAGATGGCCCTGAAGGGGGAACGCGACAAACAGAAAGCGCTGGCCCTCACGTTGGTGGCATCGAAGTTCGACGTCCGCCCATTGCTGCGCAAGACGCTCCGGTCGGAGGGCACGACTGCGAAGTCATCTTCAGCCGCTTCCCACGACGAAAACGCCGATACAATTCGCGTCACGGGTCGGATCAACACGGCCTATGCCTATAATGGCGAGACAGCCCACGACATCACATTCACGGTGTTATCGCGAAACGATGAAATTCAAACATTGAAGATCAACGGGAGGCTCGCCGACAAGCGGCCGCTGCAGGCGGTGATCCGTCCGGACGAAAAGGGCATCAGGAAAATGAGAATTGATGCCGGCAACGCCGGCAGGGTGCTCAGGGCCGCCAATCTTTATTCAAAAATTGAAGGTGGCGACTTTCGTTTGAAATTGTCCCTGACGGGAACCGGAAAATCCGGTGCGAGAGTCGGTGAACTCAAACTGAAGCGATTCAGCGTCAAAAACGAGGATGCGTTGAAGGAGTTCACAAACGCTAAGCGCGACACGCAGATTGGCCGGGCCGCGACCGGAAATGACTTTGAATTCGACAGCCTCAGGATTCCGTTCCGGACCAAGGGCAACATCATGCAGATTGAAGATGCCCTGTTGAAGGGCGCCGCCATAGGCGCCAGTGCCCAGGGTACGATCGACACCCGCAAGGATTGGATTAATTTGGGGGGGACACTCATTCCAGCCTACGCGCTGAATTCATTCGTCAGTCACGTTCCCCTGATCGGTGACATCCTGGCGGGCGGCAAGGGGCAGGGTGTGTTTGGCGTGACCTTCGCAGTTCAGGGGAAAGTCGATAGTCCGCGCGTGAAGATCAATCCGGTATCGGCCCTGGCACCCGGCATACTGCGACGGGTTTTCGAATTCGGCAATGATACAAGTTTTGATGATCAGGGTGCATCCAGATCGAAAAGGCGCAGGACAAAGCCTGCGGTAGACCGGTAAGGGGCGAAACCGGCCCTACCGTAGATCATAAGCTTTTGCCGTGCCGCGCAAGGCACGGGATCGGGCATTGTCGCAAAGGGCGACGAAGACACCGCATCATCCTCCAAATCTGGTTGCAGACGAATCTGATCTCGTTGAATGTGCTTCTGTGTCAATTGGGTTCCGCTTTACAACCTCGGGTCGACCGGTTCGCTCTCCAAAGCGAGGACGGCCAGTGCGCACTCGTGAACTTTCGACAAAGGCTGTTTCTCGACGAACCTGTTCAAACCCTCAAGGCCGAGCTTGAACTCCCGTTCCGCCATTGAAAGTTTTCGTCCAAGGCCACGTTCGTGAAGGCGCACAATGTTTTCCGCCGCGTCATAGTCGGGACCATAAATGATCCGGAGATAGTTCCGGCTGCGCACTTTCATTGCAGGTTGAATCATTCCTTTTTTGCTATGGGCGATGAAGCTGTTCGGCTTCAGGACCATGCCTTCGCCACCCGCTGCCGTGTGCTGTAACCACCAGTCTGTCAAGGCCGCGCGATCAGCCTGGCTGCTCGCATCCAACCGTCGCCAACCGGTTGTCTGCAATGTCGGTTCCTGTTCTGACAATCGGGTAAGCGTTTCCATGTGCCAGACATGGGACTGATCGGAGAACACTTGCCCCTCGGCCGCGAGGATGTGGAATGGCGCGATCCGGTAGTCTTCCATGCTCTCCAAACGCCAACAATAACCGTCAATGGTCTTGCCCATCTGACCGGCGTTTGCGAGTTTGGCTTCCGCGGATGCCTTCAAGCTTTCCAGTCCGGCAACGTGACCGGCTCTTGCGATGGCATCGATAAGCGCCTGTGCAGACGTCTGCGCGGCGGCCACTGTCGGGTAGTATTGCTGCTGAAGCAGGTCCTTGGCCTTCGCCGACCACGGCATGATTTCCGCATCAAGGAGAACCCAGTCGGTATCCAAATCATCCCACAGTCCAGATGATGCCATGGCCTGGCCGAGTCTAGCGACGACTTCGGCTTCATCTAACTCATTCCGAAAGAATGATCGCCCCGTTCGGGTATAGACCACGCCTGATTTGTTGTCCTCCACGCCAAATCTCGTTCGGGCGGCATCTGCATCTTTGGCGATGACGGCGAGCGCCCGTGATCCCATGTGCTTCTCTTCGGCGACGATGTCGACGACGTCCCGGGACGCGAAGTAATCGAGTGCCTGCTCCGGATGCTCTAGAAATGGACCGTCCGGGGCCGTTGGGCAGGCGGCCATGGTGGGTGGCAGATAGATCAGCCAACGAGGATCGATAGCAAACCGGCTGACCACTTCCAGGGCGGCGAGATTGTTCTCTTCCGGAATCAGGATCGTACTCTTGTACCGCGTTTCCGTCCGCCGTTTGGTGGCATAGTCGTCGAAGTACAAGAGCCGGTCATGGTCCTGCTGGGCGGATCGGTTGGACCCGGCGTCGAGGGGCCTCGCTGGTTCTGCATACTGTTGTGCTGCGGTGACGGATACTGTTTCCCGCTCGGGCCAGCGCAGCGCTGTCAGCTTTCCGCCAAAGACACAACCGGTATCAATACACAGCGTGTCGTTGAGCCAGTCTGCCTCCGGTACCGGCGTGTGCCCATAGATGACGTTGGCTTCACCACGGTACTCTCTGGCCCAGTCCTGACGCACCGGCAATCCGAATTCGTCGATTTCACCAGTGGTTTCGCCGAACATTGCGAAGGTTCTGACAGCACCTGAACCGCGCCCATGCATCGCCTCCTTCAATCCGGCATGGGCGATGACAAGTTTGCCGCCATCCAACCAGAAATGGGACCGCAGGTCATAGATGAATTCGCTCACCTGCTTTCGGAATGCCTTCGACGTGTTCTCCAGTTCCGCCACCGTAAGGTCCAGCCCGTGGTTCAATTGGACTTTACGGTCCTTCAGCCATTTGTTGAGTTTGAAGTCGTGGTTGCCCACGACACATCGGCCGGACCCCTCGTCACACATCCCCATGACGAGCCGCAGCGCGTCGACATTGCGTGGGCCGCGGTCGGTAATATCGCCAACAAAGAAGGCCACACGCCCTTCGGGATGCCGGGCGCGTATCAGCTCTTCGGAGTCCGGTTCGAAGGGCTCGATCCGATACCCGAGTTTATCCAACAGTGCCGTGAGTTCATCGAAACAGCCATGGATGTCGCCGACAATGTCGAACGGCCCGCGGTCCTGGCGCCGGTCGGTCCAGAGCGGCTCGCGGGTAATCTCGATGGCCTCCATCTCAGCGGGCGACCGCATGATGTGGGTGTGGCGGAAACCTTCCTTCTGAAGACCGCGCAGGCCGCGTCGCAGGGCCTTCGAGTGGTTCCGGGCCACATGAGGACCAAACTCCCGGTTGACGCGCCCCGCATTGCGTTCATGGCAAACCTTCGGGTCAATATCAAAGACCAGTGCAACCGGCAGAGCGTGGTGTTGGCGCGCAAGCTTTACGAGGTCGGCCCGGTCTTCCCGTTTCACTGATGTCGCATCGATTACAGTGAGCTTGCGTCTCTTCAGGCGAATGCCGGCGGTGAATCTCAGAAGATCGAAAGCGTCGCTGGTGGCTGCCTGATCTGTCTCGTCATCGCCCACGAGAGCGCGGCAGTGGTCTGACGACACAATTTCGGTTTCCAGAAAATGCTTCTTGGCAAAGCTCGATTTGCCGGATCCGGTCGGTCCCATCAAAACGACAAGAGCGAACTCAGGGATAGCTATCCTGTTTGGCTCAGTCATTCGGCACATCCTTGATGATTGTCCGGAATAGCGCATCTGCTTCCATGGCCAGATCGGGTCGGGCGGGGAAATGCTCTGAATTTCTGCCCCACTCCAGTTCACCTTGAATCAGCGCGTCTACCGACGGCAAACGCTGCCCCGCTCCAATTTCCTTGGTGCGGCTTTTCAGCAGAAGGAGGTGTTCGATCTCCGTCACGGTGGTTTTGTCGATGTCCAGGCCCGCCATCAACGCCTGCAGGTTCATCGGCGGCGCAGCGTCGCCGTGATGCCGGATCCATCTGATCGCCAGAGCCGGTCGCAGAATGTAAAAGTACTTCTTGTAACTCACTTCATCGCTGCCACTGACATGTCGATTCCATTGCTGTTCGCCGAGGTGGAGATAGTGGTGAAGGCAAGCCGACCGGTGAGCTGTCTTTTGAGAGAATTCAATCAGTGCTGAACAAACCGCATCGTCCCATATGTACCGAATAGGGCTCGACAACCACTCCAGCAAGACCGGGTTCGGCTTCAAGAGCAGACCCAGCGCTTTGCGAATGTCCCAGCCGTTTATGTCCAGAACATCATCTATCGGGAGTTCGATCACATCGCGACCCGGTTTGATGCTTAGGTACCAGTCAACGGTGTGGGCATAGACAAACTGGACATCGTAATCGCTGTCGGGCGATGGAAACCCCCAGGCACGGCTTCCGCTTTCAACGGCAAACAACACCTTGACCCGGTGCTTCATTTGGATCTGTGCAATCTTGTCAACGATGACCGTCCGGATATCATCGGAGATTGCAGGAACGAATGCTGGCAGACTCATTTTCCGTCTAGCCTCGTAAACACTGCCATTTGAGAGGGGCCGCCAAGGCGTTCATCCACGGGGCCGATTGGCTGGATGTCGGTCGAATACCCGTATTGGGATGCAACCCGCTGGCACCATGAACTGAACTCCGTCCGGGTCCATTCGAATCGGTGATCGGGATGACGCATCTCGCCGGCGGTCATGCCGTCGAACAGGGCATTGTATTCCCGGTTGGGCGTTGTAATCACGACCAGTCTGGGCCGGGCATCGCCAAACACCGACATTTCCAGAACCGACAGGCGTGTCGGATCGATGTGCTCGATGACCTCCACCAGCGTTGCCACGTCGAAGCCTCGCCAACGTCGGTCGGCATACGTCAGACTTCCCATCTGAAGCGAGAGCCTTGCGCGCAGTGCATCTCCTGCCTGGTCCAGCCTCAATCTGCGGGCTGCCTTCTCGATGGCCTGCACCGACGGATCTACGCCGACGATACGGTCGAGGCCACGTTCCTTGAGCAACCGGCTTATCAACCTGCCTTCGCCGCATCCCAGATCGAGAACGCTGGTGGCGCCAAACTCCTTGATAACGTTCAGAACCGTATCAAGACGGAGGTCGTGGAGCCGTATGGGCTGTTCAAATGTTTCTTCGCGGCCGTCTCCGCGGACGCCTTCGTCACGATCCCGATCGCTGGATTCGTCGTCACCTTCGGCAAGTCTTGCCAAGGCCATATTGGACAGGGCACGCCGGTGTTTGAGGGCGCTGCGGGTGATCAGGTCTTTTGCCGGGTGGTCGGCCAACCAGCCTTCGCCCTTGTCCAGCAGTTTCTCTACTTCATCCACGTCGATCCAGTAATGTTTGGCGTTATCGAGCACCGGGACCAGAACATAGAGATGGTTGAGAAGATCGCGCAGACGCACCACACCGGAAATGTGAAGATCAAAAAGACATCGCGATTCGCTGTCTGTGAGAGGATCGGCACTCACCTGATAGCCCAGAGGTGAAAACAGCGTCTCAATGACCCCGGTCCCGCCTGCCGCGGCAACCGGAACCACTCTCGCCTCCAAAGATAGGGCCTGATCGGCGAGTTCCTGTCGCTCCTTTGACTTGCCGGCCATTGTCTGTCCGAACGAACGGGCGATTGCGACAGACAAGAACGAATTCGCTACATAGGGCCGGTCGTTCACGTATTGAGTGAGCAATCCATCCGAGATCCGGTTCTTGCCGCGGACAAGGCCGACCGGGTCGATGTCGAGATAAAGCAATGCGGTGGTGCGTGTCTCCGCGACTTCGGGATAGAAGATTGAAACTTTTCCGGCCGCAATCTCCCGCTCGTGAAGGTGGTCCGGGTGCTTGTGGAGCAGAAATCCGAGATCTCGGGCCGTGTAATCCGCGTCATTTGACGCTGACAATGTAATTTCGACCTGCATTCAGAGTAATGTCCCAAGTTTGCCCGAAGCATTTATCCGGTAGAAAGAGGAGAGGGCGCCGTCGACATGGCGACTCGGCAAAAGTTCCATGACTTTTAGATTACACGGCGGGGCTGATCAATTTGAACAATTACCCACAATCTGCATCCAAATATACGATTAGTTTGTTGTGTCGCCGGCGTTCAATTGTCGGACAGGCCGCAATGACGATTGATCGAGGCCAAAACGCTCAGTTCACCTCAAGCCGGGCGTAAGAGCACGTGTTTCTTCTTGCCAACGGACACCTTGATCACACCTTCCGCATTCAACTGATCTTGTGTGATCGTGCTGCGTTCGTCATCGATCTTGATGTCGTTGACCTTGACGCCGCCACCGCGTACCAGCCGTCTGGCTTCACCGTTGGAACCGGCCATGCCGGCATCGACAAGTGCGGACAACAACCCAAGCCCGGTCTCGAACTCTTGAGCGTCGATGTCCACGGTTGGCAGGCCGGCGCTGGTCTGGCCGTCCTCAAAGGTCTGTTTTGCCGTGCTTTCTGCGGCAGTCGCCGCGTCGTTGCCGTGCGCCAATGCCGTCGCGGCGGTTGCAAGGATCTTCTTGGCTTCGTTCATCTCCCGGCCCTGGAGTTTCTCGAGGCGCGCGATTTCATCAAGCGGGATCTCGGTGAACAGGCGCATAAAACGACCGACGTCGCTGTCTTCCGTGTTGCGCCAGTACTGCCAGTAGTCATAGACGCTCAACATGGTGTCGTTGAGCCAGACGGCGCCATCGGCGGTCTTGCCCATTTTGGCACCCGACGATGTCGTCAGCAGGGCCGTGGTCAAGCCGAACAATCCGGTCTGGTCAACTCGTCTGGCCAGGTCGATGCCGTTGACGATGTTGCCCCATTGATCCGACCCGCCCATCTGCAGGTGGCAGTCGTGTTTCCGGCTCAGTTCGACAAAATCGTATGCCTGGAGAATCATGTAGTTGAATTCGAGAAACGACAGCGGTTGCTCCCGGTCGAGCCGCAATTTGACGGAATCGAAGGACAGCATCCGGTTGATCGAAAAGTGCCGACCGTAGTCGCGCAGGAATTCGATGTAGTTCAGGTCATCCAGCCAGTCGCGGTTGTTCACCATGACGGCATCGGTCGGGCCATCGCCAAAGTCAAGAAACCGTGAGAAAACCGAACGGATACCGGCAATGTTCTCATCTATTTGAGCGTCGTTCAGAAGTTGCCGCGATTCATCTTTACCCGATGGGTCTCCGACTCGGGTCGTTCCGCCACCGATGAGAACAATTGGCCTGTGACCGGATTGCTGCAGTTTTCGCAGCATCATGATACCGATCAGGTTGCCGACGTGAAGACTTGGCGCCGTGCAATCGAATCCGATATAGGCTGTCACGACACGCGATGCAGCCTCAGCATCCAAGGCATCGGAATCGGTGCACTGTTGAATGTAGCCTCGGTCGTCCATGACTTTGAGGAAGTCGGACTTGAAACTGCTCATTGCCTTGCCGTACCTTTTCTTAAGAACGTCGATTGTAGTGTTTCTTCAGCGACGGTCATGTACCAGTTTCAAAACGCAATTGCACGGACAGAAGTTTGACCCGCATTTACAACGCAATCGGCCTCATGAGCGGCACGTCCATGGATGGCATCGACATCGCACTGGTTCGTACAGACGGCGACACCATCGTCGAATGCCAGGAGTCGTCCAGCGCACCTTATGACGATGACCTCAGGAAGCTTATTGTCCATGCCATCGAAGATGCGGCATCGGTTTCGGACAGACGCGACAGACGTGGCCGTCTCCATGCTGCGGAACAACAGATCACCCATGCCCATGCAAAGGCCGTCGACCGGTTCTTGAGCGAGAACGCGTTGTCCGGCCGTGACATCGACGTCATCGGCTTCCACGGTCAGACGGTACTGCATCGGCCCGATATAAAACTCACAATGCAGATCGGAGATGCAGGCCAACTCGCGTCCATGACTGGAATCGATGTCATGGCCGACATGCGGGCGGCCGATGTCGCCGAGGGCGGACAAGGAGCGCCGCTGGTGCCCGTGTTCCATCACGCACTTGCTGTGGTACACGGAATCGACATGCCGGTGGCCTTCCTGAATGTCGGCGGGGTTGCCAATGTGACGTGCATCAGCGGCCGTGAAGACATGCTGGCGTTCGATACCGGACCCGGCAATGGCCTGCTTGATGACTGGAGCGCGCTCCACACAGGAAGTCCGATGGACCGGGACGGGCGGCTGGCCAGGGCAGGGCGGGTCGACGAAGCCTGTCTGGAACAGCTGCTGTCCAATCCATATTTTGACCTGCCGCCGCCCAAATCGCTCGACAGGGCGGATTTTACATACGATGCGGTTTCCCGATTGTCCGTCGAAGACGGCGCGGCCACTCTGACCGCGTTTTCCGCACGTGCGGTGGCCGCCGCACTCAGGTTTTTGCCGACGGTGCCCAAGACCTGGATCGTGTGCGGCGGGGGCCGCCGCAACCCCAGCCTGATGAACGCGCTTTCAGACAGTCTGGCCGGTGATCTCGTCAATTGTGACGCACTTGGACTTGACGGCGACGCGGTCGAAGCACAGGCATTCGCCTATCTGGCGGTACGATGCCTCAATGGGGCGCCCATAACGTTTCCGGGCACCACAGGCGTTGACCGGCCGATGACCGGCGGCGTTCATTTTGTCCCGTCTCAGGCAGCCTGATCATCCGCCAGGCGTTTGTCGAGATAGGCGTTCACGTTCTCCATGAGGTCGTCAGCCTTGTTCTCGAAGAAATGGTTGGCGCCGGGAATGATGCTGTGATCGATCACGATGCCTTTTTGGGTCTTGAGACGTTCCACAAGTTTGCCGACATCATCGCTCGGCACGACGGCATCCGAATCCCCGTGCACCATGAGACCAGACGATGGGCACGGTGCGAGAAAGCTGAAATCATAAAGGTTGGCCGGTGGGGCCACAGATATAAAGCCGTCGATTTCCGGACGGCGCATAAGCAGTTGCATGGCAATCCAAGAACCAAACGAAAAGCCGGCGATCCAGCAGGTGCGGGCATCCCGGTTGATGTTCTGCAGCCAGTCGAGGGCGGATGCCGCGTCCGACAGTTCGCCGGCTCCGTTATCGAAATATCCCTGACTTCTTCCTACGCCCCGAAAATTGAATCGCAGCACCGAAAAGTCCCGTGCCACAAAAGAATAGTACAACTGATGAACCACCGGGTTGTTCATCGTCCCGCCGAATTGCGGATGCGGGTGCAGGATGATGGCGACGGGGGAATTTGGCTTTTTGTTGTGGTGATACCGTCCTTCAAGCCGACCAGCCGGTCCGTTAAAAATCACCTCGGGCATAGTTTGAATAAACCTTTTGTTTGAAACCGCGCTTGATGTGTTGGATCACAGAACGTTTTTCTGTTCACGCTGACAAAATCCCGTTTTTTTCCGGTCCGTGGGGCAAGTCGACGGGACAAGAGGTTGCGTCCATGTCTATACTTGACTCCTGTAGTCAGGAAATCTATATCCTGTTTAGAATCATTCAAGACAGGCGACAAGATGCGCCCGCTACCCTGAACGCGAATTGGCGCGGCTGTTCTTAGCACAGGCAGGGGGGCAAAAAGCAAGCATTGTGTGCCTCGTGTGGTTAAAAACGGTTTTTTTTGGCGAATTCCGGCGGACTGTTCCGTTCCGGCTGACGGGTGGAAGCTGACAGATGAAATTATCGACAAAGGGACGATATGCCGTGATGGCCATGGCCGACCTTGCGCTCCATTCCCACGGTGCGCCGGTGACACTGAGTGACATTTCGGAGCGGCAACAAATTTCGCTGGCCTATCTGGAGCAGCTTTTCTCGAAGCTTCGCAAGGGCGGCCTGGTTGACAGCACCAGAGGGCCCGGAGGCGGGTACACTCTGGCGTACAGCACGGATGACATGAGAATTTCCGACATTGTGCTTGCTGTCGACGAGCCATTGAAAGTTACCCGGTGCAGCGAAACCAAGGTTCCCAGCGGTTGCGTCGGTACCGGACGCTGCATGACCCATGAATTGTGGGATGAACTGGGCCGGCAAATTCACCATTATCTGGCATCCGTGACCCTCGGGGATGTCGTCGGAAAACGGCTGGGCGGCAACCGAATGGATTTTCCTCCGGCCGTCCAGACTGTCAACGAACTGGCTCAGTGAAGCTGAAAGACCGATCAGGCAATGGCACCGTCGTCACGCTCATATCTCGACTACAACGCATCGGCCCCGGTGTTGCCGTGTGTGGCCGATGCGATGCTGGAGGTCCTGGCGAGCCCGGGCAATGCTTCTTCCGTGCATCAATCGGGGCGCGAATTCCGGCGGCGGATTGAAGAAGCGCGCGTGCAGATTGCCGGATCCGCCGGCGCTCAGTCTTCGGAAGTAATCTTCACGAGTGGTGGCACCGAGGCAAATGCCCTCGCCCTTTCGGGATCGTTCAACAGCGGTTGTTGCCGCAGAATCGTGACCTCGGCAATCGAACATCCCTCGGTTCTGGATATGGCAGCGCACCTTGATCAGGACATTGCGCGGATACCGGCGACGGCACGTGGCATCGTTGATCTTGACGCGCTGGACGATCAACTGAAAAGGGCGGACGGGCCTTGTTTGGTATCGGTCATGATGGCTAACAACGAGACTGGCGCGCTCCAGCCGATTCAGGATGTGGTGTCGCTCGCGCGCAAGTACGAAGCCCTTATCCATGTGGACGCGGTCCAGGCGTTTGGCAAAGTGCCGGTGTCCTTTGCGAACCTTGGCGCAGACATGATGAGCCTGTCCGCACACAAGATTGGCGGACCTCAGGGCGTTGGTGCTCTCGTGCTCCGCGATGGCCTTGAGATCGGATTACTTCAGCGTGGCGGCGGCCAGGAAACCGGTCGCCGTGCCGGAACCGAAAATACGGCAGGTGTCGTGGGCTTTGGCGTTGCCGCGCAAACTGCGGTCGCATGTTTGGGCGACATGGCCGGGTTAGCGGCTTTGCGCGACCAGATGGAAACCGGCCTGAGAAAGATCTGTTCCGGCGTTACGGTGTTTTGCGAGCAGGAAGCGCGGCTGCCCAATACCAGTTACTTTTCGGTTGAGGGGCTTAATGCCGAAACTCTTGTAATCGCGCTCGATCTCGACGGGCTGGAGGTGAGTTCCGGTTCGGCCTGTTCCTCGGGCAAGGTTGGTCAAAGCCGGATTCTGGCGGCTATGGGTGTCCCGGATAATCTGGCGCGCGGTGCCATACGCGTCAGTCTCGGCCGCGGCACCACGCAAGCGGAAACCGATCGTCTTGTGAATGTCTGGCATGCAGCCTGTCAAAGACAGCTGGCATACCAGGGGGCTGCGTGAGTTTGTTGGTATTAAAATCGAATGTGAGCGCTGAGCGCTCAAGTTGGAGAATGTAATGGTAGCGGTCGTCGAAACTGTCGAGCAAGTCCAGAAAATGGACACTGAGCAGTACAAGTATGGTTTCTATACGGATATTGAGTCGGAAAAGGCGCCGAAGGGCCTCAACGAGGATACTGTTCGCTTCATTTCAGCGAAGAAGAACGAACCCGACTGGATGCTGGAATGGCGGTTGGACGCCTTCAGGCGCTGGCAGACGATGACCGAACCGAGTTGGGCCAAGGTCGGGTATCCCAAGATCGATTTTCAGGATCTGTATTACTATTCTGCGCCGAAATCGGACAAGGATGGCCCGAAAACGCTCGATGAAGTCGACCCGGAATTGTTGGCGACCTATGCAAAACTCGGCATACCGCTCAAGGAACAGGAAGTGCTTGCCGGTGTCCAGGGCGCCCGTGTCGCCGTTGATGCGGTATTCGACAGCGTGTCGGTGGTGACGACCTTCAAGGAAGAACTTGCAAAGTCGGGTGTGATCTTCTGCCCGATATCCGAAGCGCTTCAGGACCACCCCGAACTCGTCCGAAAATACCTCGGCACCGTCGTCCCGGTCACGGACAATTTTTATGCGACTTTGAATTCGGCGGTCTTCAGCGACGGATCCTTCGTCTACATTCCCCCAGGCGTCCGGTGCCCGATGGAGCTTTCGACCTATTTCAGGATCAACGAGCAGAACACCGGACAATTCGAGCGCACATTGATCATTGCCGACAAGGGCTCGTACGTGAGTTACCTCGAGGGCTGTACGGCTCCCATGCGTGATGAGAACCAGTTGCACGCCGCTGTCGTGGAACTGGTGGCGCTTGAAGATGCCGAGATCAAGTACTCAACCGTTCAGAACTGGTACCCGGGCGATGCGGAAGGCCGCGGAGGCATTTACAACTTCGTGACCAAACGCGGTGATTGCCGCGAGAACAACGCCAAGATTGCCTGGACCCAGGTAGAGACCGGATCGGCGATTACCTGGAAATACCCAAGCTGCATCTTGCGTGGCGACAACACCCAGGGCGAGTTCTACTCGATCGCCATTTCAAACGGGTGCCAGCAGGTCGACTCAGGCACCAAGATGATCCATCTGGGCAAGAACACGTCCAGCCGGATCATTTCCAAAGGTATCTCGGCGGGACGCTCGTCCAATACCTACCGGGGCTTGGTCAGCGCTCACAAGAGGGCATCCGCGTCGCGAAATTTCACCCAATGTGATTCACTGTTGATCGGCGATAAATGCAGCGCCCATACGGTGCCTTACATTGAATCGAAAAATTCCTCGGCCGTGTTCGAGCACGAAGCGACGACATCGAAGATCAGCGACGACCAGATGTTCTATTGCCAGCAGCGCGGGCTGGATGACGAAGAGGCCGTCGCCCTGATCGTCAACGGATTTTGCAAAGAAGTCTTGCAGCAGTTGCCCATGGAATTCGCAGTTGAAGCTCAGAAACTTGTCGGCATCAGCCTCGAAGGCAGTGTCGGATAACCGAACGGAACCGGATTGAATAGTATGCTTGAGATAAAAAACCTTCATGTTGAAGTTGAGGACCGGGAGATCCTTAAAGGTATCGACTTGTCCGTTGGGGCCGGTGAGGTGCACGCGATCATGGGACCGAACGGTTCCGGCAAGAGCACGCTTTCTCATGTGCTTGCCGGCCGTGACGGTTATGAGATTACGGCTGGTTCGGTAGCCTATAACGGCGAGGACCTGCTTGAGCTCGCTCCCAATGAGCGTGCCGCGGCCGGCGTTTTTCTGGCTTTTCAGTATCCAATCGAAATTCCGGGCGTCGCGACAATGATGTTCCTCAAGACGGCCTTGAATGCGCAACGCAAGGCGCGCGGCGAAGAGGAAATGTCCACGCCGAATTTCATGAAGCTTGTCAAAGAGAAGACAGCAGAACTTAAAGTGCCGCAGGAGATGTTGAAACGGCCATTGAACGTAGGATTTTCCGGTGGCGAGAAAAAGCGGGCGGAAATCCTTCAGATGGCAATCCTTGAGCCCAAATTATGCATTCTGGACGAGACTGATTCCGGCCTTGATATCGATGCTTTGCGTATCGTTTCCGACGGCGTGAATGCCCTGCGGTCGCCCGAACGGGCAATGGTTGTCATCACGCACTACCAGCGGCTCCTTGACTACATTGTGCCCGACCATGTGCACGTTCTTTCCCAGGGCAGGATCGTCCGGTCGGGAGGCAAAGATCTGGCGCTTGAGCTGGAGAAAAGCGGATACGCCGAATACGGCGCGGACGCCGCGTGATCGGTGAGGACGCACAGATTATGAACATGACCGTTCAAAAGACCCCGGCTGAAGCGGCCTTTGTCGAACAGTTCGCTGCGGCGCAATTGGACCTTCCCGGCGCCGCGACCGACTGGGTTGTTGAATTGAGACAGGACGCATTGAAGAAATTTGACAGGTCCGGTTTGCCCCACCGCCGCATAGAGGAGTGGAAATACACCGACCTGCGAAGGCTTGTCACCGACCGTTCACCGGTCGTATTCGGCGGCGCGTTGTCTTCAGGGGTTACCGTGCCGGACCGGTTCGAGGGCTTGGAGCGGGACGTCATTGCCATCGTGGATGGTCGTGTCGTGCGTGGTCCCGACGACGTCTCGTGGCCGTCCGGTGTGACTGTGATGAACCTCAATGACGCGTTGACGTCCGGAGAAACCTGGGTACGTGACGCGGTTGCAGAGTCGGCCGGCAATGCAAATGCGGTAACCAACCTCAACACAGCATTTATGTCTGACGGCGTTGCCATAAGGATTGAGGCCGACGTGGTGGTCGACCGGCCAATCGAGATCGTTACCTGGGGCACGACCTCAGGGGGCGGTACGGTTTCGACACGCAATATAGTGGTTCTGGAAGCTGGTGCGAAAGCAACCGTCGTGGAAACATTTCCCGATCAATCAGGTGGATTGCGCACGACGAACGTCGTTACGACGTTTCGGTTGTCCAAAGCCGCCAGGCTTGAACATGTTAAGCTTCAGGAGGAGCGGACTGATGATGTCGACCTCTACAACTTTGTCGTACGGCTTGGACAAGACAGTCATTTCAACAGCTTCACCGCGACTTTTGGCGCCAGGGTGACGCGCAACGAAGGCTGCCTTCTGTTCGAGGGCGAAGGTTCCCATGCGACTGTTGCCGGCGGATACATGGTATCGGGAAAGCAGCATTGCGATACGACATTGCTGGTCGATCACGCCGTTCCCGGGTGCACCAGCAACGAGCTGTTCAAGGGCGTCATTGACGATTCAGCGCGCGGTGTCTTCCAGGGCAAGATCGTGGTTCGGCCCGACGCCCAGAAAACCGATGGCAGGATGATGACGCACGGCCTGCTCCTGTCCGAAGATGCCGAGTTTGACGCAAAGCCCGAGCTTGAAATCTACGCCGACGACGTGCAATGCGCTCATGGCGCGACGTCAGGCGAACTTGACGAAGATTATCTGTTCTATCTTCAGTCGCGTGGTATCCCCGAGAATGAGGCCAAGGCGATGCTGATTTCAGCATTCGTGGCGGAAGCGGTTGAGACAGTAGACAATGAACTCATCCGAGACATCTTGATAGAGAGAATCCGTAACCGGTTCACGCAGACAAACACGAAAGTACACGACGATGCCTGACGGGACCCTTGAGGCAACCCTTGCCGCGCCCTTCGACGTTGACCGAATTCGGGCGGATTTCCCCATCCTTTCACGGGAAGTTTATGGCAAGCCGTTGACTTACCTGGATAATGCCGCGTCGGCCCAGAAACCGTCGCAGGTGATCGATGCCATGAAGAATGCGTACGAGATGGAGTATGCCAATGTCCATCGCGGTCTTCATTATCTGAGCAATACGGCTACTCAGCACTTCGAGGATGCCCGGGAAAAAGTCCGCAGTTTCCTGAATGCACCATCGACAGATGAAATTATCTTCACGCGCAATGCGACCGAAGCAATCAACCTTGTGGCGTCGAGTTACGGTGGAATGACGATCGGCGAGGGCGATGAGATTATCATTTCCATCCTGGAGCACCATTCCAATATCGTCCCCTGGCACTTTCACCGCGAGCGGAATGGGGCGGTCCTGAAATGGATGCCCTGCACCGATGAAGGCGATATCCTGGTTGAAGAGTTTGAGAAGCTTCTGGGGCCGCGCACCAAGCTTGTGGCGATCACGCAGATGTCAAACGCCTTCGGGACAATCACGCCGCTCAGAGAGATCATCCGGCTGGCACACGACCGTGGCATTCCGGTTCTGGTTGATGGCAGCCAGGGTGCCGTCCATCTTGAGGTCGATGTCCAGGAACTCGATTGCGACTTCTACGTCTTCACTGGCCATAAAGTCTACGGACCCTCAGGTATCGGTGTTCTTTACGGTAAGAAGGACCTGTTGAAGAAAATGCCTCCCTATCAGGGCGGCGGTGAAATGATCTTTGATGTGACCCTGGACGATGTGACTTACAACGACCCGCCTCACCGGTTTGAGGCCGGAACACCGGCAATCGTCCAGGCAATTGGTCTGGGGGCAGCCGTCGATTACATGGTCGCTATCGGCCGGGACAACATCATTGCCCACGAAAAGCGTTTGCTGGAGTACGCCAACCAGAGGCTGTCCGAAATCAACAGCCTGAGGATCTTCGGAACCACCGGGAATAAGGGCGCGATAATTTCCTTTTCCATGGAAGGCGCGCATGCCCACGACATATCGACCATCATCGACAGGTCAGGCGTTGCCGTGCGGGCAGGAACCCATTGCGCTCAACCGCTTCTGGAACACTTTGGCGTCACCTCCACATGTCGGGCATCATTCGGGATGTACAACACGTTCGAGGAGGTCGACCGGCTGGCGGAGGCACTGATTTCCAGCGCCAAGTTTTTTGAATGAAAGTTGGGAGACGGTTATGACTGAAGAAAGAGACACAATCGACCTGCACCAGCCGGATTCTGCCTCTGAGGTTCTGTCGGATTCCAACCATACGGAATCCGCACTGTCACAGGAAGAGATAGACCGCCTGACCGACGACATGATCGGCGCGGTCAAAACGGTCTACGATCCGGAAATTCCGGTGGATATTTATGAGCTTGGCCTTATCTATAGAATAGACATCGACGACGACCGCAATATCGACGTTGATATGACACTGACGGCGCCAGGGTGCCCTGTGGCCGGCGAGATGCCGATATGGGTCCAGAATGCCATCCAGTCCGTGGCCGGTGTCAACGATGTCCGTGTAAATATGGTGTTCGACCCCCCTTGGGATCCGAGCCGGATGTCAGATGAGGCCCGTGTTGCATTGAACATGTATTAAGGCTCTGATGTCATTTAGATATAGTGTCCAGGAAACGAGGTTCTGATATGTCTGATCGACCAAATCCCCGACCGCGTCCGAAGGTGGTGACGCTTTCAGAACAGGCTGCCGCACGTGTACGTGAGATCATCGACAATTCCGACAAGGATATCGTCGGTCTCCGGGTTGGTGTCGCCAACGGCGGATGTGCCGGCATGTCCTACACCATGGAGTATGCCGAATCGGTGGATACTCTCGACGAAGTGGTCGAGGACAAGGGTGTCACCGTGCTGATCGATCCCAAGGCGGTACTGTTTCTGCTGGGTACTGAAATGGATTACAAAGTCGAAAGGCTCTCATCGGGCTTTGTCTTCAACAATCCCAATCAGACGAGTGCTTGCGGTTGTGGCGAATCCGTTGCGATAACACCGGCCGTGCTTCCCGAAGATGGCGCAGGCGCAAACCTGAGCTAATGCTGGCTGATCGACCGATGGCCACAAGTCCACACTATCGCGATTACATCAAAGAGTGTCTGTCGGGCATCGGAAACGTGTCGGTGCGCTCAATGTTCGGCGGCACCGGCATCTTCCTTGACGGGGTCATGTTCGGCCTGATTGCAGACGATGTGCTTTACTTCAAGGTCGACGATATCAACAAGCAGGATTATATCGCCGAGGAAATGTCGCCGTTCACGTATGGCGGCAAGGAAAAGCCGGTTGAAATGTCCTATTGGACCGCGCCCGATCGGTTGTTCGATGATGCGGATGACATGGAGATATGGGCGCGCAAGGCTTTTGATGCCGCATTGCGCAACCGGAAGCCGAAAAGATCCCGGAAAAGCAAGACCTGACCAACCGGACGATCACGGCATGTCGGCAGACAGGGCCGGCGAACCGTGGGACCGTCAGGCAACCTTCATTTCGAAGTCTATCCCCGGATCGGTCTCGCATTTCACGCAGTTTCGGCCGCCGCGTTTGGCTGCATAGAGACACGCGTCCGCCCGGTTGATAATCTCGTCGGGCGTGTCACCTCGGTGAAAACGTGCCGCTCCGAATGACATTGTAATCGTTCCGAGATTTTCGCCGGTGGATTTCTTGATCAGTTCCTTGGCCATCACCACCTTACGGATGTGATCGCCGACGGAGACGGCTGACTGCAGTGAGGTGTTTGGCAGGACAACGGCAAATTCCTCACCGCCATACCGGGCAGCAAGATCACGCCCCTTTACGCTCGCGTCCAGCGCCTGTGCCACCAGTTTCAGGACCTGGTCGCCGGTCTGATGGCCAAACGTATCGTTGAACTTTTTGAAGAAATCGATGTCGCCGATCAGAAGGCACAGTTCTTCACCGGAGCTTTCAGCCTCTTCAATCTTGGATGAGAGTTCTTCATCGAAATACTTGCGGTTGGCTATGCCGGTAAGCTGATCGGTCCGGGACTCGGTTCTGACCGCCTCGAGATTGTCGTTCAGGTCAGAAATCTGTTCCTTCGATTCCTTTAGTCTGTGCTCCAGCTGCCGGTTGTTTTCCTGCATTTCGTGGGTCGTCGACATGAGAGATTCGACAATGGTTGCCAGAGAGGTTTCGTCATTCGACGAATCGAGTTGTTCGGACACCGTACCCAGGGACTCGCCGTATTCGGTTGTCTTGCCGGTTGCGGCCTCGAGCATGGCCATGATCTGGTCGATCTCGCCGCCAATCTGCACGCCGATTTTGCCGACCGCGGCAGAACCCTTGCAGGGGCAAAGGTATTCCTCGTGAATGCGGTCCAGATCTGGTTGGTCGATCTTGCCTTTGACGGCGATAATCTCGTTGACTTCCTTGATCAGCGTGCGGTTGTTGCCCGATGCATAGGTGTACCAAAGATCGTAGTTTTTTGGAGTTGCAGCCGACCGCTTGTCCAGCATGTATTGAAGCGCCTTTCGCCCATAGGCAAACGACTGCTCAAAATCAATTGATTGGCCCAATTTATTGTTCCTCTCCATAGGCGCGTCTCCACGCCTCCAACACGACATCTACTGTCGGTCCGCCCCCGGATCGCGGATCAACATTACGCGTTGGGGGTTACTGTTGCGTAAATATGCAACACTTACATGTCCAAATTCGGCGGAATGTTGCGGCCTGATTGTATCCGGCAATGGCGGTTCAACGGATTACGCGCTGCGCATGACCCGGCCGCCACAACAGACTGGTGCCACCAGGGGGCAGATGAATCTACTGCACTCTCGCAGCCTGACCAGTCCTTCGGCGTCAGCACTGGACTATCGTGTTTCCCGAATGCCAGCAATTTCCGCGACCTTACGAAATGGTTAGGTTGGCGGAACACAGGCAAATCCGGCATTTTTCAATAAACATTGGTTGATTGGCGACCACATAAACCTTTCTCCAATGGGCTAACCATTTATCCATCATCAGATATCAGCCAGCCGACGCGTTCCCCATTCGGAATTCGAAGGCCTGATCTACAACCCTAATGTCTTAAGGAGAACCAGATGAACAACCCTCTCAAGGAATCGCGAATTGCCAGATCCGTTGTTTTGGCGGCGGCTATTGCCATCGCGCCCACGTTGGCGGTCGCAGAGTTGTCGGTTGGGGGCAATGCAGGCAAGACCGAGGCGGAGTTGCGGGCCTATTTCGAGCAGCAGGGCTACACCGTCCACGAGATCGAAACCGAAGACGCGGAAACCGAGATAGAACTCGTCCTTGGCGAAAAGGAATTCGAAGTCACGGTTGAGACGGCGACGGGCCGTATCACCGGTATTGAAGAAGACGACTGATCTGTCGGGGGTCCCAGGCCAGTTTTCTGGCTGAAACCGTTATTCGTGAGAGGCAATGAATGATGAAATCAGTAATGGTCTGGGATCCGGTCGTTCGGGTCTTTCATTGGGCGACCGCTGTCCTGTTCGTTGCGAATTTCGCCGTGTTCGACGACGACAGCGTTTTGCACATCTACGTGGGTTATGTCTTGTTTGCCCTGGTACTGGTGCGCCTTGTGTGGGGCATTGTCGGAACCCGCTATGCCCGGTTCAACGCCTTTTGGCCGAGCTTCATACAGATCAAGCAACACATTGGCGGAATGTTTCGTGGTGATGCGGAGCAGCACTTGTCGCACAATCCACTGGGCGCCCTCATGGTTTGTAATCTTCTCTGTGCGCTGTTTCTGATCGGAATCACGGGCATTATGATGTCCGATGGTGGATTTTCCAACGCGGATTGGGTGGAGGATGCACACGAATTTCTTTCCAACTATGCTATGATCTGCGTCGGTCTTCATATCCTTGGAGTTTTGATCGAGACAAGACGGGGCGGGGTAAACCTGATTAGGGCGATGATCACCGGCGTCAAATCCGCGCCTGCCAAATCATCCGAGTAAGGCATCATTTGCCCGTCCCTGGCGGACCAACCGATCGGCCAATCAGAAAGACAAGCCATCATGCCTTGGAAGAACAGTCGACGTGAGCTTGGACTGTGGGGACTTTTCGCAATTCAGTCCCTTTGTGCGGCGTACTTTCTGGCCGACGCTGTTGGGGACATCTCCGGCTACGACTTTGATCTGAACACAAGATACGGCGACCTGATCGAAAATCTTGTGGTTATCGCCTTGATCCTGAGCCTTGTCTTCACGGTTCTGGAAATAGGGAGAGTGCTTGGCCGTCAAAAGCGCATGGAAGCGCAACTTACGGCCGCATCGGGTGCATTTGCCGACCTTCTGGAAGAGCATTTCGACGACTGGGGATTGACACCGTCCGAACGCGATGTGGCGCTGCTCGCAATAAAGGGCCTGACCATTGCTGACATCGCACGCTTGCGTGAAACCAAGGACGGCACCATCAAGGCACAGTGCAACGCAATCTATCGCAAGGCCGGGGTCAATGGCCGTCCGCAACTTCTCAGCCTCTTAATCGAGGAACTCATAATGCAGGGCATGACGGAACCTGAAGCGTCGGTTGCATCGGCATCGACCTGAACGCCCGTCAACGCCTTCGACGGTGCGGACATCTATTGCGAGATGCGAACCGGCCGCTGAAGAAACGCCGGAACGTGACCGCCGGCACCGAATGCTGACGTCTCAGTCTCTTTCTTCTTTTGTTTGTTCGACGGCGCAGCACCCTTGGGCGACTTCTCGGGTCGGTCCGCAGCGGGGGCCGCCTCAGGTGACGCCTCCGGTTTGGTCTGTACCGCGACCTCACTCACACTCGATTGCTCCAACGGCGAGTCAGCCGGCTGCGGTTCGGTCTTTCTCCGTTTTGGCCGGGAAGGGGAGGTCGTGTCGTTTTCTTGTTTCTCGGCACTCACCGCCTTGCGGACCGTGGAAGGAGCGGTCCGTTTGTTCGAACTGCGGCGGCGTCCGCGGGCACCGGCTTCGAGTTGTTCCTGGGTCGGCGCATCGCCTTGCCATTCGAGTTTCAAGGCTATCAGTTTTTCGATCGCCCCGATCGCCTTTGTATCCGCCGGCGTGATGATCGTCAGGGCATGACCCTCACGGCCGGCACGGCCGGTTCGGCCAATCCGATGGACATAGTCCTCGGCGTGGATAGGGACGTCGAAATTCAGGACATGGCTGACGTCTGGAATATCCAGACCGCGTGCTGCAACGTCACTGGCAATAAGGAAAGCTACCGTGCCGTCGCGAAATGAGGTCAGTGTCGCCATCCGGGCATACTGGTCCATATCCCCATGGAGAGCGGCGGCGTTGAAGCCGTGCTTCTGCAATGACGCATACAACGTCGCGACGTCACGCTTGCGGTTACAGAACACGATCGCGTTTTTGACTTCCGGTTCGCGGAGCAGCTTGCGCAATGTCTCGCGTTTTTCAAACGAGTCAGATGAAGAAAACACCAGCTTCTGCGTTACGTTTTCGACCGTTGAACTGGGCCGCGCCACTTCGATTCTCTTCGGGTTCTGCAGAAACGTATCCGTCAACCGTTGAATTTCCGGCGGCATCGTTGCCGAGAAAAACAAGGTCTGACGGGTGAACGGGATCAGTTTGCAGATCCGTTCGATATCGGGAATGAACCCCATGTCGAGCATCCGGTCGGCTTCGTCGATGACCAGGATCTCGACGCCGTTGAGCATAAGCTTTCCGCGCTCGACGTGATCGAGGAGACGGCCGGGCGTTGCAATCAGGACATCGGCACCGCGGTCGAGCTTTCGATTCTGCTCGGCAAACGACACACCACCGATGAGCAAAGCAATCGTCAACTTGTGATTGGCGCCGTAGGTCAGGAAACTCTGTTCGACCTGAGCCGCCAACTCGCGGGTTGGTTCCAGGATAAGTGATCTTGGCATGCGCGCGCGGGCACGGCCGGTTTCCAGCTGTGTCAACATCGGCAGCGTAAACGAGGCCGTTTTGCCGGTACCGGTTTGGGCAATTCCGAGAACGTCTCGCCCCTCGAGGGCCACCGGTATCGCTTGTTCCTGAATGGGAGTAGGGGTTTCGTATCCGGCAGTTTCTACCGCCGATAGAACCTTGGCGCTCAGGCCCAGGTCTTTGAATGTCATATCTCACCGTGCCGTTAAAGCAGTTTCGGACGATTGTCCGTCGCAGCGTTCCTCCGCTGCTTGCTTGCGGCACATCATGGCCGCCATCCTTCGACTCGCAAAGTGTTGCAAGTTTCCCGGAACATAGGGTTCCCCAGGGATTTGTCAAATGATTCCGCCAAAAATGGTTGCGGCAACATGAAGCGCCGGCAGAGTGTACCGACAACTACAGTGGTCCGCCGCAACCAGACGGTGATTAATCGGCGGTACTGTTGGCTTTAGCCAAGACCGCTTCGTAGGCGTCCTTCCACGGCTCGAATGCATTTGCCTCGAGCAGGACATCCAAACCGTGGCCGGTATAACTGCCGGGCAGGCAAAGGTCCTGTACAAGGTCGTCAATATCGATGTCCGGCTGTTCCCTGACCGCGGTACCTGCCGCTGCCATCATTTGCGAGACGAGCAGGCGCGCACTGTCGTTCGGAACGCCCGAGCCGACAATCTCGGCATGAAATACGCCGGTCAGTTTTTGCAGCCACCCGAAGAAGGTGGCAGCAACCGCCATGCTTTCGAATTGAGCCTCGTCGTCCGTCGCAACGACGGGGCCCCAATGGCCTATCACTTCGCGCGCGGCCATGTCGTCTGGAAACAGGATGGTCGGACTTGCACCGAATTTTGCAGCTGTTACCGGAATTGACCGGACAATACGCGGTCCGGCGATGTGATTAAGCAAAGTCTCAAGGGGGACACCGGCACACAGGGAGATGACCAACTGGTCTTCCCGCCAGGGCAGGCCTGCGCACGCCTCTTCAATCTGGAACGGCCGCACGGCCAGGAGGACGACCGTGGACCGTTCCACCAGGGTGGCGTTGTCTGCGGCGACCTCAAGGTCGTATTGAAGGGCAAGCTTTCGGCTTGTCTGCAAGCTGCGCGGCGATAGCAGTACCCGGTCCGGTTCGACGCCCCGAAGCAGACCCGGTACGACGTAACTCGCCAGGTGACCGGTTCCGAACATCGCGATCTTGTCATGAGTCATGGGATGTTGTTCTTTTCCGTTTTGAAAGTTCGACGAGACAGGGAATGGCGTCTTCTATTGTGAGGCATACGACAGCGCCGGCGTCCCGCAACCGGGACGTCATGTCAACGGGAAGACTGGTGTTGGAATTATCGGGGATCTGGTTGAGTCGGCCGCCCATGAGTATGGGCACGTTCATGTCCCGTCGTTCCAATTCCGCCCGCAGTTCGTTGAAGAACCTCAATGCGACACCGTTATATGTACTGATGGCCACGAAATCCGGAGCAACAGTTTGTGCGGCGAGCGCTATGTCGTCCGGGTCTGCCGAAACGCCGCCGTCAACCACGTCCACGCCCAATCGACGCAGGACTTCATCGACCAGCAACTTGCCGTGCTCGTGGACATCGGTCGTCGCGACCATGGCCAAAAGCTTGCCGTGTTCGATTGCGGTGCGGTCGTCTTGGCTGACACCGGCAATTCTCTCTCGCGCCTGTTGTACAATTTCCTCACCAATGTCGGAACTGACGATCGGGCGCCTGCCGCGAAGGGCCGCGTCGTCAGGCTGACCGGCACCAAACAGCGACTCCATCTTCTTGGATCCCAGGCGGCGAACCGCAAGCAGCATTTCAAACGGGTCCTCGATATTGATACCCGCAAGGTCAAATCCATTCAGCACATTGCGCAAAAACTTGCGGCCGCCCGTGACGATGTCCTTTGACAGGTTCTCGGCGCCGGTGAAATCTAGGAGAGAGTCATAGCCGTGCGCCTGTTCGATGAGCTGTGCCGCGAACAGTTGCGCATCGACGATTTCATCGACGTCGGGAATTCGTTCGTTTTCGCGCACGGGAACCGGGTTTATGGCATGCCCGGTCGGGTTTCGCCGTTGTCCGGCAATGTCGGCGAGCAGATAACTTGCGAGGCTCGCGTAGTTCTGGGCGTCTCCGCCTCGATAGCTGACGGTGTTGCCGTATATCATGGTGCCTGGTGTCCGGGTGACGTCTGAAAGTGCCAGTTGGAAAGCAAGCCTCTTGGTGGGCGCTGTGTAGTGATGACCGAAGCAGTGGCTGACTTTCCCGCCAATAAGGTCGTCGACTATATAGGTTTCCAGCAGGACCGCTCCCAGACTGGAAGACAGGTCGGTGAACAGTGCAGCGAAACCGTCGTCGATGTTTGAGTGAATGAGGATCTCAGTGGGCTGTGAAGCGATCAGGCTTAACGCGACCAGTGTTGCCCGCGTTGTCTCAATGTCGTCGTTCCAACCCGGCAGCCGAAAGGTAAAATACTGACCAAGGTTTCCGATCGATGTAGATCCGGCGGCGAGGGCGTTCTGTGTTGTTTCCAGCGATGCCGGAAAACCGAGGACGAAGTCGCCGAAGTGAGGGGCGACAGGGGCCACTGCCGTTAGGGCCGCGAAATCTTCCGGATCATCCAGGATGAGGCCGGTTCCCTTTGGCCGGTCCGCCCGGTCATCGCGAGGGTATCCCATCGACCAATCGAGGCAAATTCCATAACGGTCGATGGTCACGCCATGACCGGAACATCGCTCAAATATGTCTGCAAAAGCACTACGGGATTTGGCCGCATCGCGGAAACCGATCTGTGCATGCTGCATGACCCGATCATTCGAAATGCAGTGCCGCTTGTGTTCAGATTCATTGGCGACACCGTAATGCGCAAGAAATGCGCAAGTGCCGACTGTGCACTGCGACGCCAGAGCGCGCCCTTCATCCAGCAACGCCTGCGATGATGGCAATTCGTCTTCCGGAAAAATGTCGCGTCGGTTCCAAGACACTAGAATTGCCCAGCATGCAGAGACATAAAGCCCACCAGCCTTAACACGGGGCTCGGTCTAACTAAATGACAAACATGGTGAAACCAACCTACAAAGTTTCTGGCCGGCATCAGCTTGTCCACAACATCACGTGTTGTCATCAGCCGGTCCTGTTGCAAGGTTCGCGCCCGACAGGGGCCGCCGTTCGCTTCAATGATCGGTTGCGTGACACCATTTGTTATGCTCCCGTTCGGGCATGTTTTCCAACTGGGGCATCAATTACGATCCGGGGGCGCAAGAATGATTGAACGGTTCAGCGGCCTTGTTGCAAAGTTCAGGGACCGGTTCGCCCCGATTCCAGAACCTGCCCGTCCTGACGTATCGTTGGAAAACCGGTTTTGCCCGGTGCCATTCAAGCATTTTGAAGTGACACCGAGTCGTGATGTCTTTCTGTGCTGTCAAGCGTGGTTGCCCACTTCGGCAGGCTCTATTGACGGCCGCGACGTGGACGACATCTGGAATTCTGTAACCGCGCAGTCGATCAGAACGTCCATACTTGATGGCTCCTTTTCGTATTGCAACAAAGACCTCTGTCCGAAAATTCAGGCGAATAATTTGCCGACCCTTGACGAGGCCCGTGACGATCCTTCTGTCCGCCCGATAATCGAGCAGGGATTAACGGTGATGGACGGCATCCCTAAAATTATCAACTTGGCGTACGACCGTTCCTGCAACCTGAGTTGCCCCAGTTGCCGCACAGAAAAGATCCTGGAAAACAAGGGCCAGATCTATGACTTCCACCGGCGGACCCACGGCGTCATGGTGGACGCATTTTTTTCCGATCCGTGCGAACAGTCCTTCACAATCAATGTGACCGGTTCCGGGGATCCATTCGCGTCTCGAATCTATCGAGAGTTTCTCCACGAACTGGACGGCTCAAAATTTCCGAACATGAAGCTGGACTTGCAGACGAATGGCGTATTGTTCAACGCCAAAGAGTGGAAACGCTTGCACAAAATCCACCTGAACATCAACCTGGTCATGGTCTCGTTTGATGCCGGTACAGAGGCGACATACAACGTAACGCGAGTGGGCGGGCAGTGGCGTCTCCTGCTCGAAAACATGGCAATGCTTGGTCAACTGCGCCGTGAAGGAAAGATAAAATGTTTGCGAATTGACTATGTGGTGCAGGACACGAATTTTCGGGAAATGGAAACATTCGTCGAGCTGTGCAGGCCGTTTTCACCTGACACAATGCAATTTTCTATAGCAGTGAACTGGGGAACCTGGACCAGCGCGCAGTACAAGCAAAAATGTGTTTGGGACACGGATCATCCCGATCACGACGAATTTCTGACCATTATGGCGCGTCCGGTGTTTTCAGATCCACTGGTGCAATTGGGCAATCTGACACAATACCGGAGAAGAGCCTTGATGCTGGTCGGCGAGGATACCGTTTGTCGTGCAGATTAACACCGTGTTCTGTAATGATGCCCACAAGATCAATCGGAACAGGCGACTGATTTACCTGGTTTCGAGGGTGGCCTCATAATGCCTGAGATGGGCGGGTCTTTCAAAGGCCGCTTCGGCGGCATCGGTCATGCCTTCGCCGATCGGAATTTTTGCATCTATTCCGTCGGATCGTTTGCCTCTTGGGTAAGCTTCTTCGTTCAGGTCATCGCCGTGGCCTGGTTCACTTGGCAGTTGACACATTCAACCGCCTGGCTGGCCATCATGGCCTTGCTCGACATCGTCCCCAATCTGATCCTTCTGCCCATCGGCGGGGCCCTGGCGGACCGCTTCGACCGGTTTCGTCTGATGGCAGCCGCTCACTTTCTGCTTTTGATTCAGGCGACGGTGATGGCCGTCATGGCCTGGCAGGGAACGCTGACACTATTGCCCCTGGCAATCCTCGTTTTCATTCACGGTGTATTGCTTAGCTCAGCGTTCCCGCGATGTTCGGCATGCTCCCGAGGTTTGTTGAAAAGCACCGTCTGTCTTCTGCCATTTCCGTCAATGCGGCCTACACGCAAGTTGCTTATTTTGTCGGACCGGCCCTGGCGGGCTGGGTCATAACCAGTCACGGCATTGCCTTGGCCTTTGCTGTAAATGCCTTGGGCTACGCCATCCAACTGGGCTCCATGCTGTTTCTCAAAACGCCGGCCGACTTTGAAATGCCCGAGAAGCGGCCGACCACGGTACTTGGTGATATCGTCGACGGCATCCGATACATTCAAGGACATCGCGGAATACTGGCATTGCTAATGATGTTGTTCGCTGGCGACGCTCTGGCTCGGGCATTTATCAACATGCTGCCGGCTTTTTCCGCGCAGATGCTCGGCATGGGCGTCGTCGGTGTTTCGGCCATTATGGCGGCCAGGGGCGGCGGAGCGACAGTTGCCGCCCTTTGGCTGGCCTATGGCGGATCGTCCGCGGCAACCGCTGAGCGCGTGTTATGGGCCTTCCTGCTCTTCGTGGTGTCGGTCGCAGCCCTTGTTCTCTCCGGCAATTTTTATCTGGCCGTTTGCAGTGCTTTGGTTATGGGCATTGCCGGCGAAATTCGCAGGACCGGTACAATGTCGCTGTTGCAACTGGCCGTCGATGAGGACCAGCGCGGCCGCGTGATGGGCAACATGTTTCTGCTGTCGCAACTGGGTACCGCTGTGGGCACCTACGTGATCGGAACCGCAGCCGTATCGCAAGGCTTGTTGGCTCCGTTGCTCGTTGCCATCCTTTTGTGCTTTGGGGTATGGCTTTTCTATTTTGCCCGTCGCAGGCGCTTTGTCAGCTATTTCGACATCTCCTGAGACGGTAGTTCAGATATCGAGTTCCGTCGCGAAGGCGGCCCGCTCCTGAATGAACTGAAAACGCGCCTCCGGCTTGTTGCCCATGAGATGGTCCACAGCCTTTGATGTCTGGCTACGGTCCTCGTCGGCGATGCCGACCTTGAGCAGGGTCCGGCCCTGCCGCTTCATGGTGGTTTCCTTCAATTGCGCCGGCAGCATTTCGCCAAGACCCTTGAACCGTCCGATATCGATCTTGCCACGGCCGGTGAACTCCTTTTCCAACAGTTCATCCTTGTGGGCGTCGTCACGGGCATAAAGCGTCTTGCCGCCCTGGCTGATCCGGTAGAGCGGCGGCACTGCCATGAAGAGGTGGCCGTTGTCGATCAGTAGCGGCATTTCGCGGTAGAAGAACGTGATCAGCAAGGAGGCGATGTGGGCGCCGTCGACGTCGGCGTCGGTCATGATGATGACCTTTTCGTAACGCAGGTCGTCGTCGCGGTAGCGCGAACCGGTGCCGCACCCCAGTGCCTGAATCAGGTCCGAGATCTGCTGGTTCTGGGCAACCTTGCCGGCGGTTGCGTTGGCGACATTGAGGATCTTGCCGCGCAGGGGAAGGATTGCCTGGGTTTTGCGGTCGCGCGCCTGTTTGGCAGATCCGCCGGCGGAGTCGCCCTCGACAATGAAGATTTCCGAGCCGGCCGCCGAATTCTGGGCGCAGTCCGCAAGTTTTCCCGGCAGGCGCAGCTTGCGTACTGCCGACTTGCGGTTGACTTCGCGTTCCTGCCGTTTGCGGAGGCGTTCCTCTGCCCGGTCGATCACCCATTCCAGCAGCCGGTTGGCCTGGTTCGGATTGGCCGTCAGCCAATGATCGAAGTGATCGCGGATCGCCTGGTCGACGATTTTGGTCGCGTCAGAGGTTGCCAGTTTTTCCTTGGTCTGGCCCTGAAACTCAGGCTCCCGGATGAACACCGACAGCATCGCGCCCGAAGACCCCATGACGTCTTCGGCGGTAATCTGCTGAGCCTTCTTGTTGCCGGCCAGCTCACCATAGGCTTTCAGGCCCCGGTTGAGCGCGCCGCGCAAGCCCGCCTCGTGGGTTCCGCCTTCGATCGTCGGCACCGTGTTGCAATAGGAATTGACAAAACCGTCGGCGCCGCCATACCACGCGATCGCCCATTCGACCGATCCGTGCCCACCCTTTTTCGTGACCTTGCCGGCGAAGATCTCCGGTGTCACCAGCGTGCGACCCTCGATCGACAGTACGAGATAGTCCTTCAGGCCACCGGGAAAATGTAGCGTCGCCTTATCGGGCGTCTGATCCTTTTCGCCGATCAGGGACGGGGCGCACTGCCAGCGGATTTCCACGCCGCCGAACAGATAGGCCTTTGAGCGTGCCATCTTGAACAGACGCGCCGGTTTGAAGGCCAGATCCTTGCCGAAGATTTCCGTATCAGGCAGGAACCTAACCCGGGTGCCTCGCCGATTGTGAACCTTGCCCAGATGTTCCAATTTCCCGTTCGGTGAACCGCGGGTGAAGACCTGACGGTAGAGTTCCTGGCCTCGGGCGACTTCGACTTCCAGTGTTTCGGACAACGCGTTGACCACGGAAACACCGACGCCGTGCAAACCACCGGAAGTCTCGTACACCTTGGAGCCGAACTTCCCGCCGGCATGAAGTGTCGTCAGAATGACTTCAAGGGCAGACTTGTTCTTGAACTTCGGATGCGGGTCTATCGGGATGCCCCGGCCGTTGTCGGTGACCGTAAGCCAGCCGTCTTCTTCCAGACTGACCTCGATCCAGGTCGCGTGGCCGGCGACAGCTTCATCCATTGAGTTGTCGATGACTTCTGCAAACAGGTGATGCAGGGCCTTTTCGTCGGTGCCGCCAATATACATGCCCGGGCGGCGGCGCACCGGTTCGAGGCCTTCGAGCACCTCGATGTCGGCAGCGGTATAGCCGTCCTCGCCAGCAACCGACTTCGCGTCCGCAGCACGCGCGCGTTTTGACTTGCGCTGAGGCTTGCTTGGGGTGTCGCCGGAGACTTCGTCCTCAAGCTTGTGAAACAGGTCGTGGATGTTTGCCATGCCGCTCTTCGTCTGCTGTAAATTTCAGGGAATCGTTCAAAAACTCAAACGAATCAATACCTATGATGCCATTGAGACGTTATGAGGGCGAGGGCCAAAAATTGCAAGTGACCGGGTTCTTGTCTGTCCAGCCAGGTTATCAACATGGCATTTGCCAAAACGCCTGTTTGTTTGGCATTAGCCGGACAGCTCAAGCGTGTCCGATCAATCATTAGTATAGCACAGCTAAAGTGAAAGCGCCGCGTTCTGGTTTTGCCGCACCCCATATGACATGCCACAGTCGCGCTATGGAATGGGCTGCATGATCATTAAGCACACTCAGAGTCGGACGCAGAACTGGACCGTCGTAACCTTCGGATTCCTTGCACTGGCACTGGCATTCTCCGCGCGGGCGGCGCTGGGTCTGGTCATGCCGGTGTGGCAAAACGAGTTCGGCTGGACGAGCAGTTTCATCTCAAGCGTCGGTGCTGCTGCCTTGATTGTCATGGCAATCGTCGCGCCCTTCGCCGGGCGGCTGGTCGACAGCCGGGGCCCGCGCTTTGCCCTGGTTCTGGGGATGGGAGTACTGGCCGCCGGATGCGCGTTGGTCGCCGCCATGAACGGCAAGATTGCCTTTCTGATCGGTTTTGCGGGTTTGTCGGCCGTCGGCTTCGGAATCGTGGCAACCCACGTCGTGGCCACGGCCGTGGTCAGGGATTTTGAAACAAATCGGGGACTGGCAACCGGTATCGCCACCTCCGGCGCCACCGGCGGACAGTTCCTGATCGTCCCCCTGATTGCGGGACTTCTGGCCTATGCCAGTTGGCGCTGGAGTTTTGCGGCGTTGGCCCTGTCATCCCTGCTGCTGATTCCCTGCATCATGATCGCCATGAAGCCACAGGCTGCCATGGCAAATGGCGGTACAACGCAGCAGTCCGGTCAGACCCGCCTGGTGGACGACGCCTGGTTGATTGTCCGCAAACCCGCGTTTCACATCCTGTTCTGGAGTTTTCTGATCTGCGGCTTCACAACGACGGGGGTGATCGAAACCCACTTTCTGCCTTTCGCGTCCTTCCGCGGGTTTCCACCGGTGCCCAGCGCTGCCGCCTATGGGCTTCTGTCGGCGGTAAATCTGGTGGGTATGATTGCCGCGGGCTGGCTCACCGACCGGGTCAACCGGCCGATGCTTCTGGCCGCAATCTACGGCCTGCGGGGCCTGACCTTCCTGTTGCTGGTCTACTTGCCGGGAACGTCGATCGAGACCCTGTTTGTGTTTGCCGTTTTGTTCGGCGCGGTCGACTACTCGACCGTACCGGTCACCGCCAGTCTGGTGGCAAGCCACGTCGGTGTCCGGGTCATGGGCCTGGCCATGGGTATGATCTCGGCAGGCCACGCGATCGGCGGTGCGATCGGCACGTTCTTGGGCGGTTACGTTTTCGACTCAACCGGGGGCTACGAAATCTTGTGGTTCAGCTCGCTGTGGCTGGCGGCCGGTGCCGGTGTTATGGTGTTGCTGTTGCCGAAATCAGGACCTCGCGAAGCCGCCGCATGACCAAGATTCTCATCAGCGCCTGCCTTCTGGGCAGACCGGTCCGGTATGACGGGCGCGGCAAACGTCTCGATCATCAGTTGATTGAGCAATGGCAGGCCGAGGGCCGTCTGGTCTCGGTCTGCCCAGAGATCCTCGCCGGTTTTCCGACACCGAGGCCGCCCGCGGAAATTCAGAAAGGTTGGGACGGCGTTGATGTACTCGCTGGCGGGGCGGCCATTTTCGAGGACACCGGGCGAGATGTCACTCAAGCCTTCATCAACGGTGCCCACGCCGCCTTGAAGATTGCCAAGGAACATGACTGCCGGTTTGCCCTGCTGACCGATGGCAGTCCGTCGTGTGGTTCGACGTTCATCTATGACGGTGGGTTCCGGGGACGTCGAAAAAGTGGAGCAGGGGCCGTTGCTGCGTTACTGCAGCAGAACGGCATAGAAGTGTTTGCTGAATCCCGTATCGCTGATCTGGCAAGCGTGCTTGGTCGGTTTTGCGGCGTTAGCGGCGAACAAATCTCTTCGGATCGAACGCGCTGATGTCTTCGTTCGGCTTTCTCTCTTGCGCAAGATCCGCGATAATCCGTCCCGTGATGCCGCCGAGCGTCAGGCCGATGTGCTGGTGGCCGAAGGCGTAGAGGATGTCATCGGACTGCGGTGAATGGCCGATCACAGGAAGGGCGTCGGGCAGGGTGGGGCGGAAGCCCAGCCAGTCTTCGTCCGGGGCGCCCAGATCGCCGAACATCTCGTGAGATTTACGGGTCAGGTAGGCGATACGGCGTGGGGATCTGGGTTTTTCCAGACCGGCAAGTTCAACGGTGCCGGCGATTCTCAGGCCCGCGGCCATCGGTGTCGCGTAGAAACCGGCGTCAGCCCAGCCGACCGGTCGCGACAGCAGATGCCCATGGTCCTTAAACATCACATGATGGCCGCGTTCGGTGTCCAGGGGGATGTCGGATACTCCGGAGCCGTCAATGGCCTTTGCGTGAGCACCGGCAGCAATGACGGCTTTTCGAGCCAACAATTCTGTACCGTCTTCCAGACCGATATTTACACCGATGTCACCGGACATTGTCCGCAACACCCTTGACTGCCGCCAGGCGCCGCCCTGGCTGACAAAACGGGTATGAAAACGTTCGACCAGAGCCTGTGGATCGCTGACATGACGGGCGCCGCGGAACAGCAGTCCCTTGTGAATGGGCATTTTCAGAGCCGGTTCCAGTGTTTTGATCTCGGTTGGCGCGAGCACGTCGAAGCTGACCCCGTTGCGCCGGCGGGCTTCGTTGCCAGCGGTTGCTGCTCTGTAACTGTTCGCGCTGGAATAGACATAAAGGCAGTCGTTGGCGACCATCAGGTCTTCGGCACCGGCCTCCCTGATCAACGGGTCGAGGCCGGAATCGGCGTAAGACAACAAGCCGCCCAGATCGTCGGTGATCCGTTCGACCCTGGCTACGGAGCAGTTGCGCAGGAAGGCGATCATCCACGGCAGGTTCTTGAGTGCATAAAGCCAGTCGACGCCCAAGGGGCTTTCTTTTGACAACAGCAGCGACGGCAGTGATGTCAGAATTGAAGGACTGTTGACGGGCACGCAGGCGTAGGTCGCCACCGTGCAGGCATTGCCGTAGGACGCACCGCTGCCCGGCGGGTTCTGGTCGAGCAAAAGCACGCGCAAACCGCGCATCTGAGCCCACAGAGCGCAGGACACACCAACGATGCCGGCGCCGACGATGGCAAGGTCATACTCCGGCTCAGTCATCCTGGCATCATCTTGAAAACAAAAATCTATGGAACATTCGAACTGGCCTCACTCCCCAGGCAATGTCACGGTTGGGTGCTGTACCATGTATTACAAGAAATGCGCCTGCGGCACAAAAAAGACCGGAGCAAAAAGCTCCGGCCTCAGGTCGAGACGGCGAACGGCGGGTGTGAGGAGTACTGAAGACGATGTACGACCGCCGTCCGCCGCCTCTTTGTCAGACGCTGTAGTACATGTCGAATTCAACCGGGTGCGGTGTGTGTTCGAACCGGATGACTTCCTCCATCTTCAGCTCGATATAGGAATCGATCTGATCATCTGTGAAGACGCCGCCCTTGGTCAGGAAGCCGCGGTCCATGTCGAGCGATACCAGCGCTTCTCTGAGCGAACCGCAAACTGTAGGCACTTCCTTCAGTTCCTCCGGCGGCAGTTCGTAGAGATCCTTGTCCATCGGGTCGCCCGGGTGGATCTTGTTCTGGATGCCGTCAAGACCAGCCATCAGCATTGCCGCGAAGGCAAGGTAGGGGTTGGCTGTCGGATCGGGGAAACGGACTTCCACACGTTTGGCATTCGGCGACGTTGCAAACGGAATGCGGCACGACGCCGACCGGTTGCGCGCGGAATAGGCCAGCAGCACCGGTGCTTCGAAGCCTGGAACCAACCGCTTGTAGGAGTTGGTCGACGGGTTCGTCAGGGCGTTCAGCGCCTTGGCGTGCTTGATGATGCCGCCGATGTAGAACAGGCAGTCCTCGGACAGGTCGGCGTACTGGTTGCCGGCAAACAGCGGCTTGCCGTCCTTCCAGATCGACTGGTGCACATGCATGCCGGTGCCGTTGTCGCCATAGACCGGCTTGGGCATGAAGGTTGCCGACTTGCCATAGGCGTGGGCGACATTGTGGATCGCATATTTGTAGATCTGCAGGTGATCGCCGATGCGTGTCAGCGGCGCGAACTTTATGCCCAGTTCATGCTGGGCCGCACCCACTTCATGGTGATGTTTTTCGACTTCGACGCCCATTTCGGCCATGACCGAGAGCATTTCCGAACGGATGTCCTGGCAGCTGTCGACCGGGTTGACGGGGAAGTACCCGCCCTTGGTGCGCGGACGGTGGCCGAGGTTGCCCATCTCGTATTCGGTGTCGGTGTTGGTCGGCAGTTCCGACGAGTCGAGCTTGAAGCCGGTGTTGTAGGGATCGGACGCAAACCGTACGTCGTCGAAAATGAAAAACTCTGCTTCAGGACCCATCATGATGGTGTCGCCGATACCGGTTTGCAGCAGATAGGCTTCGGCGTTCTTCGCCGTCATGCGCGGATCGCGGCTGTAGCCTTCGCCCGTGGTCGGCTCAAGAATGTCACAGAAGATGGCGAGCGTGGATTGTGCGTAGAACGGGTCCAGTGCCACGGAGTCCACATCAGGCATCAGGGTCATGTCGGATTCGTTGATGGCTTTCCAGCCGGCAATCGAAGAGCCGTCGAACATCACGCCGTCGGCGAACATGTCCTCGTCGCATACCGATACGTCCATCGTGACGTGCTGCATCTTGCCACGCGGGTCGGTGAACCGGAGATCGACAAATTTGACGTCTTTTTCCTTGATCAGTTTGAGAATGTCGTCGGCTGTTGCCATGGTCTTTGTCCTTAGTTGCTAGTCAATTGTGTTCAGGGTGAATTTCTGGTTGAGTGCTTCGTGTCAGATGGCGTCCGAACCGGTTTCGCCCGTACGGATCCGGATGGCCTCCTCAACGTTGGTTATGAAAATCTTGCCGTCGCCGATACGCCCGGTCTGGGCTGCGCCCTGGATCGCTTCCAGAGCTTTCTCGACCATGTCGTCATTGAGTACGAGTTCGATTTTCACCTTGGGCAAAAAGTCGACCACATACTCGGCACCACGATAGAGTTCGGTGTGGCCCTTCTGACGTCCAAACCCCTTAGCCTCGGTCACGGTGATGCCCTGAAGTCCCACGTCCTGCAGCGCCTCTTTGACTTCATCCAGCTTGAACGGCTTAATTATTGCCTCGATTTTTTTCATGGCAGTCTTCCTCACAGGCGAACATCATCGAATTCGGACAGTCCGTTTTCGATGTTGGTTCGACGTCTTCATCTCACGCAAAAGCATGGATCGTGCCAGATTTTCCAAGATCGCGAAAACCTCGGGAAACCTGCCAAATCACGCGACGCATTGCTGGCAGCCTGGGTAAAGTCGAACACCCGATTGATGAAATAATGGGCGCCGTGCCTAATTTTTGGGCGCTGATAACACCTTTCCCTTTTTGCGATTTTCGATAAGGTCTCCTGCGGATCAATCATCAAACAAGTTCTCGGATCGAAGAATAGGAACAGGGCATGTCCGCAGGCGAATTGAACACGGTTTTTCAGGGACTTGGTACGACGGTTTTTACAGTCATGTCTGGACTCGCCGTCGAGCATGAAGCGATCAACCTGGGCCAGGGCTTTCCCGACACCGACGGACCCGAGGAGATCCGGGCGGAAGCGGCGAGGCGGGTGGTTGAGGGACCGAACCAGTACCCCCCCATGCAAGGGGTGCCGGAATTGCGCCAGGCGGTGGCCGATCATGACCGGCGTTTCTACGGGCTGGAGTACGACTGGCAGAGCGAGGTGGTGGTCACCTCCGGTGCGACCGAGGCCCTCGCGGACTGTTTGATGGCCTTGTTGAATCCCGGTGATGAGGCGATTCTCATCGAACCGTTTTACGACTGCTATCTCCCCATTATCGAGCAGACCGGTGCCAAGGTTCGTGTCATCTCCCTGGCGCCACCCGACTGGTCGTTCACAAGGCAAGACCTGGAAGCTGTCTTTTCCGACAAGACCAAATTGATCGTGCTCAACACGCCGATGAACCCGGCCGGCAAGATATTCACCCGTGACGAGTTGGCGCTGATTGCCGAATTTCTCGAGCGCCATGATGCTTATGCGGTTTGCGATGAAGTCTATGAGCACCTCACATTCGACGGGTTGAAACACCTGCCTTTGGCCAACCTGCCGGGCATGCGCGAACGCTGCCTGCGGATCGGCTCTGCCGGTAAGACATTCTCTCTGACCGGTTGGAAAGTTGGCTACATCTCCGGACCGGCGTCATTGATGGCCGTGATCGCCAAGGCCCACCAGTTCATCACGTTCACCACCGTACCGGCTTTGCAGTACGCGGTGGCCCTGGGGCTCAACCAAAGTGATGACTATTATCAGGGACTGGCCAACGAACTGGAGCGAAAGAGAGATCACTTGCGCTCCACCCTTGAAGGCATAGGGTTGCCGGTCTTGCCCTGCGACGGAACGTACTTCCTGACTGCGGACATAGCGAAGTTCGGGTTCAATGGCTCGGATTACGACTTCTGCAAGCACATCACGGCCAACGCAAAAGTCGCCGCGGTGCCCATGAGTGTGTTCTACCATCCGGAAACCAATGACGCCCCCAATTCGCTGATCAGATTCTGTTTCTGCAAAAAGGACGAAGTAATGACCGAGGCTGCCGACCGGCTGGAGCGCTTTTTCGCCAAGGGTTGACGCGACACACAAGAACAGGTGACCTCCATGAGCCCGCCACGCCCCGACACGTCGGAATTGCTGACAAACAGTCAGATGTACGAGGCTGACCGTCTTGCCGTGGCGAGCGGCATTTCGGGCGAATTGTTGATGGAGAATGCGGGCCGGGCATGTGCTGACGAAATCTGTCGCCGCTACGGAGCGCAGAATGTTGTCGTCATTTGCGGGACCGGCAACAATGGCGGCGACGGTTTTGTCATTGCCCGCCTGCTCAGGGACCGGGGATGGCCGGTTCGAGTGTTGCTCGCCGGCGATTCCGAGAGCCTCGGCGGCGATGCCCAAATCATGTACGAGCGCTGGGAAGGCTCGACCGATGCCCTGTCGCTTGAAGGCGTCGCCGGTGCACGGTTCGTCGTTGACGCCATCTTTGGCGCAGGTCTGAGCCGGCCACTTGAAGGCCTCGTGCGCCAGGTCGTCCGGCACCTCAAGGACCAGCCTGCAACAGTGATCGCCGTTGACATGCCAAGCGGTGTGGTCGGGTCGACCGGGCAATGTCACGGAGATGCCATTGCCGCGGACCTGACTATAACCTTCTTCCGCAAGAAGATTGGACACACGGTTTTGCCCGGTGCACGGTTATGCGGTGATGTCGTCGTTGCCGACATCGGAATTCCGGAAACGGTGCTTGAACACATCGCACCGGCAACATGGGAGAACCGACCGCAACTGTGGCGGGGTGAACTGTCCGACCTTGGCGTGGAGGATCACAAATATACACGCGGCCATGCTGTTGTCGTTTCCGGCCACATGTCGTCTACCGGAGCTGCGAGACTGGGCGCGCGTGCCGCCTTGCGTGCGGGGGCAGGGCTGGTAACACTGGCATCGCCCAAGGATGCCCTGCTGGTCAATGCTGCCCATCTGACAACGGTCATGCTTGCCGCCTGCGAAGATGCGCCGTCGCTCGAGCAAATGTTGTCCGACAAACGCAAGAATGCAGTTCTGGTTGGCCCCGGCCTCGGCATAGGAGAGGGAACACAAGATATCGTTGCTGCGGCATTGACGTCCGGCGCGTCCGTGGTTCTCGATGCCGATGCCCTGACGTCGTTTGAAGGTCTGCCCGGCAAGCTCGGCCGTCTGGTTGCCGCAAAAGCAGATCGCGGGGTTGTCGTGACCCCGCACAGTGGTGAGTTCTTCCGGTTGTTCAAGTTCGACAGTCACGACAACCTCGGAAAACTCGAGGCTGTCAGACAGGCCGCAAATTCTCTCGGTGCGGTGTGCCTTTTGAAAGGTGCCGATACGGTGATTGCAGCCCCGGACGGCCGGGCGGCCATCAACTGCAACGCCCCGCCGCATCTGGCCACGGCCGGTTCCGGCGACGTGCTGGCCGGTATCATTACCGGCCTCATGGCGCAGAACATGCCGGCATTTGAAGCCGCCTGTGCCGGCGTCTGGTTGCATGGTGAAGCGGGAAACAATCTGGGGCGCGGCACGGTCGCACGAGACATTCCGGAACAACTTCCCGAGGTATTTGCAACTCTTGATTCTCCCATTGCGTAGCCTGTCAGCGGAAAACATCACTGCCTGACTGTGCAATTCAAACTGGCACTCTCCTTGCTCCATGACACATAAGCCGGTGGCAACTGTGCCGGTTTGACACATGTTAGGAGCGCGTCATGGCATTATGGTTTGGTTTGGCAGGCTTCGTATGGTTTGCCTGTATCGCGATGTTCAATGAGATGTTTTCTACGGATATCCTTGTTTTGACATCAGCTTTTTCGGTTTATGCGGTAGCCATGGGAATTCTTTTTCTGCGCTGGGCATAGCCGTAACCGGTGCTAACCGTCCCATATGACAACAGCTTTCGTCGATTGCTGCGGTCCCCTGAAAAATCGCGAAAAATTGCATCTGGTAGTCTTGAAAGACCCTGTGCTATAGAGGCGCCCAATTGCGCGCGGTCGGTCCGCCTGCACGCGGGCGTGGTGGAAATGGTAGACACGCCAGATTTAGGTTCTGGTGGCGCAAGCCGTGGGGGTTCAAGTCCCTCCGCCCGCACCAATGGCATGAAATGTGGGTCTATGAGCCGGCGTCACCGCCTTGGCGACAAGACTGCACGATGAGGTAGAGATTTATTCGAGAGCGTTACTAAGAGCTCGACGGCAGGAAAGTTGAAGTCAATGGAAATTATCGAATCCGTTAATGACGGGTTGAAGCGGGAACTCAAGGTTGTGATTCCGGCATCTGAACTTGAAAACCGGCTTTCCGGCCGCCTGGCGGAACTCAAGGGTCAGGTCCGGCTCAACGGGTTTCGCCCGGGCAAGGTTCCGGAAAGCTATCTGCGCAAGACCTACGGCCGATCGGTCATGGCGGAAGTTGTCCAGGAAACGGTGACCGAAACCTCTCAGAAGGCTTTGGACGACCGTTCGGAAAAACCGGCATTTCAACCGGAGATTGCCTTCACCGAGGACACCGACGAAATCGAGAATGTCATGGCCGGCAATGCCGATTTGTCCTTTACCATGGCGTTTGAGGTGATCCCGCCGATCGACCTCATGGATTTCTCCAAACTCTCGCTCGAAAAACAGGTTTGCGAGGCCACCGATACCCATATCGACGAAGCGCTTGAGCGCATCGCATCGAGCCAGCGCGATTTTGAGGCCAAGGACGGCAAGGCGGAATCCGGCGACCGGGCGACGATCGACTTCGTCGGCCGAATCGACGGCGAGGAGTTTGAAGGCGGCAGCGCACAGGACGCGCCGCTTGAGCTCGGCAGCAATTCGTTTATTCCGGGCTTCGAGGACCAGTTGATCGGAACCTCGGCCGGCGACGAAGTCGAAGTCAACGTCACGTTTCCAGAAGATTACGGCGCCGCCGAATTTGCCGGCAAGGACGCCGTGTTCTCCGTCACCGTGAAGGAAATCGCCAGTCCCTCAGAAGTGTCGATCGACGACGAGTTCGCCGCGCGCCTGGGCATGGAAGATCTGGCAAAGCTGCGTGAAGCGGTCAAGGAACAGGTCGAAGGCGAATTCGAACAGGTTTCCAAGTCCAAGTTGAAACGGGCCTTGCTCGACGAACTGGATCAGGCCCATACCCTGGACTTGCCGAGCAAGCTCGTCGAACAGGAGTTCGAACAGGTCTGGAACCAGGTCACTCAGGAAATGGAAAAAGCCAGCCGCACCTTTGAAGACGAAGACACAACCGAAGATGAAGCCCGTGCCGAGTATCAGACGATTGCCGAACGCCGGGTCCGCCTCGGTCTCGTTCTCGGTGCTGTCGGTGAGAGCAACGACATTTCGGTTGCGGAAGACGAACTCAACCGCGGCCTGATGGAACGCCTGCGCCAGTTCCCGGGCCAGGAAAAGGAAGTTTATGACTTCTATCAGAAGAACCCTCAGGCGCTGGCCGAGATCCGGGCGCCCATTTTCGAACAGAAGGTCGTCGATTTCATAACCGAACTCGCCTCTGTGACAGAAACGACGGTCGATCGTGAAGAGCTTTATCGCGATCCGGACGAAGACGAAGAATCCGGCTCAGACAGCGACAAGTGACCGGATGCCTGTTCCGACTGCGTGTGTCACCGTGGCGTCGTGCCGCGTTCTATCGACGTTTACCGTTCGGTGAGCGAATCGCATTAGGGTGACCGCCGATTTCAGATTGACGTTGGTCACTCCGCGTCAAGGAGTGGCCTGCCCGGTATGCAACAGGGCCGATGTGCCCTGAATAAAAAGGAAAAGCAGGATTATGCCTGATCCGATCGATACCTATATGAACACGCTCGTGCCGATGGTCGTGGAGCAGACCAACCGCGGCGAGCGCGCCTATGACATTTATTCCCGTCTGCTCAAGGAACGCATTATCTTCGTCGTCGGGCCGGTCGAAGATCACATGGCGTCTGTCGTAACGGCCCAGTTGCTGTTTCTGGAAGCCGACAATCCCAAAAAAGAAATCTCCATGTACATCAATTCACCGGGCGGGATTGTGACGTCCGGCATGGCAATCTACGACACCATGCAGTTCATCCGGCCGCAGGTGTCGACGTTGTGCATTGGCCAGGCCGCTTCCATGGGATCTCTGTTATTGACCGCAGGAGCGCCGGGTATGCGCTATGCTCTGCCCAACGCCCGGATCATGGTACATCAGCCCTCTGGCGGATTTCAGGGGCAGGCGACGGATATCGAACTGCACGCCCGGGAGATTTTGGCGCTGCGCGCACGTTTGAATGCCATTTACGCCGACCACACCGGCCAGGACGTAGAGGCAATCGAAAGCGCACTGGAGCGAGACAATTTCATGACCGCCGAAGCGGCCAAGGAGTTCGGATTGATCGACGAAGTGATCTCGAAACGTGCCGCGGAGGAGAGCGAAGACGACGCTGGTTGAGCTGCATTTCTGGGTCCGGAATCCCACACCAGCGGGACGGCGTGTTAATCAATTCTTGATCAGTGACTTGATAGCATGCTCAATTATTGATTCGATGGCTGGAGAGATTCTCAATTCGATGTCATATCCAGTTGTCCGGAACGTTTGCGATGCCCATATGAGATGGGATGGGGTCATCAGTCAGGTCTACAAAAGCCGCTTCGGCGGACAGTTGATACAGGTCAGGGAGTATCCATGAGCAAAGTTGGCGGAAGCGACTCCAAAAACACTCTTTACTGTTCTTTTTGCGGCAAGAGCCAGCATGAAGTACGCAAGCTGATTGCAGGCCCGACGGTCTTCATATGCGACGAATGCGTTGAGCTGTGCATGGACATCATTCGCGAAGAGAACAAGAGTTCTCTCGTGAAGTCCCGCGATGGGGTTCCAACGCCGCTGGAAATCTGCGAGGTCCTGGACGACTACGTCATTGGTCAGTCTCATGCCAAGCGCGTGCTGTCGGTCGCGGTTCACAACCACTACAAGCGCCTCAACCATGCCGGCAAGAACAACGATGTCGAACTGGCAAAGTCCAACATCCTGCTGATTGGCCCGACCGGTTGCGGCAAGACGTTGCTCGCACAGACCCTTGCACGCATTCTCGACGTGCCATTCACCATGGCCGACGCGACGACGCTGACCGAAGCCGGTTATGTCGGTGAGGATGTGGAAAACATCATTCTCAAACTGCTTCAGTCCGCAGACTACAATGTCGAACGTGCACAGCGCGGCATTGTCTACATCGACGAAGTCGACAAGATCAGCCGCAAGGCGGACAACCCGTCGATCACCCGCGATGTCTCGGGCGAGGGCGTTCAGCAGGCGCTCCTCAAGATCATGGAAGGCACGGTCGCCAGTGTTCCGCCGCAGGGCGGCCGCAAGCATCCCCAGCAGGAGTTTCTGCAGGTCGATACCACGAACATCCTGTTCATCTGTGGTGGCGCGTTCGCGGGCCTTGAAAAGATTATTGGCCAGCGCGGCAAGTCGACGTCAATCGGTTTCGGTGCGCATGTGGAATCGGAAGAAGATCGCCGTACCGGAGAAATTCTGAAAGCTATCGAACCGGAAGATCTCCTCAAATTTGGCCTTATCCCAGAGTTTGTCGGACGCGTGCCGGTGCTGGCAACGCTTGAAGACCTGGATACCGACGCGCTGGTCCAGATTCTGTCGAATCCGAAGAACGCTCTGGTCAAGCAGTATCAGAGGCTGTTTGAAATGGAGGACGTCAAGCTGACGTTTGCCGAGGACGCCCTGAAGGCAATTGCCAAGCGCGCGATTGTCCGCAAGACCGGTGCCCGTGGATTGCGGTCGATTATGGAAACCATTCTTCTGGAGACCATGTTCGATCTGCCTAGTCTGGAGGGTGTCGAGGAAGTTGTGATCTCACAGGAAGTCGTGGACGGTTCTGCCAGTCCCCTCCATATCTACGCCGACAGGGCTGAGGACGTCGAATCGAGCGCCTGACGATCGAACCATCGACTTTGGAGTGCTTTTCCACGATTTTGTGTGGAAAGTTCAGTGACAACAGGTCTTTTTTGCAATTGTTCCAGTTTGAAACGCAAATCTGTGTGTTGGGGTTGACGCACGGGCGTAAGAGCGCCACCTATTTGACCGAGCGACGCGGTATGTGATTCTTCAGTTTGATTGTGGCAGAAAGCATTCAATGCCCGGTCTTGTGGATTTGAACTGGTGCCGGTGCTTGACCGCATGCCAATGTTCGGGTGCGGTGATGTCAATACAAAGAAAGGCAATTTTCCCATGACGGAAAACAGCATCATCACTCCAAAGACCGGTTCTGGTGGCAATGCGGAAATTTATCCGGTGCTGCCGTTGCGCGACATAGTGGTGTTTCCCCATATGATTGTTCCGCTTTTTGTCGGACGGGAGAAATCGATCAACGCGCTGGAGCAGGTCATGCGCGAGGACAAGCAGATCCTGCTCGCGGCCCAAAAGGACGCAGGCGACGACGACCCGTCGCCGGAGGGCATCTATTCGATGGGAACTGTCGCCTCTGTGCTTCAGTTGCTGAAGCTTCCGGACGGCACCGTCAAGGTTCTGGTCGAAGGTGCGGAACGCTCGCGTATCCTGCGCTATACCGACAATACGGAATTTTATGAAGCCGAAGCCGAAGTGCTGCTCGATGTGGAAGGCAGTGACGAGGAGATGGAAGCGCTCTCCCGGTCGGCCAATTCTCAATTTGAAAGCTACGTAAAGCTCAACAAGAAGGTTCCGCCTGAAGTCTTGGGATCTGTCGGGCAGATCGAGGATTACTCGAAGCTCGCGGACACCATCGCGTCTCACCTGGCGATCAAGATCTCCGAGAAACAGGAGCTTCTTGAACTGATATCGATCACGGAACGACTGGAGCGTGTCTACGGGCTGATGGAAAGCGAGATCAGCGTGCTCCAGGTCGAGAAGAAGATCCGCAGCCGGGTCAAGCGGCAGATGGAGAAGACCCAGCGCGAGTACTATCTGAACGAGCAGATGAAGGCTATTCAGAAGGAACTGGGCGACGGCGAGGACGGCAAGGACGATATCACCGAACTCGAAGAAAAAATCGAACAGACCAAGCTTTCGAAGGAAGCACGCGAGAAGGCGCAGAATGAGCTGAAGAAGCTGCGCCAGATGAGCCCGATGTCGGCTGAGGCGACGGTGGTGCGCAATTATCTCGATTGGCTGTTGGCGATCCCGTGGGGGGTCAAGAGTCGCATCAAGAAGGATCTGCTGAAAGCCGAAGAAGTGTTGGACGCGGATCACTTCGGTCTTGAAAAGGTCAAGGAGCGCATTGTCGAGTACCTGGCCGTGCAGCAGCGCACCAACAAGCTCAGAGGCCCAATCCTTTGTCTGGTGGGCCCTCCCGGTGTCGGCAAGACGTCGCTTGGCAAGTCGATTGCCAGGGCGACGGGGCGTGAATTTGTCCGTATGTCGCTCGGCGGCGTCAGGGACGAAGCTGAAATTCGCGGTCACCGCAGAACCTACATCGGGTCGATGCCCGGCAAGGTCATTCAGTCGATGAAGAAGATGAAGAAGTCAAATCCGCTGTTCCTGCTGGATGAGATTGACAAGATGGGCGCCGACTTTCGGGGCGACCCGTCATCGGCTCTGCTTGAGGTACTGGACCCTGAACAGAACAACACGTTCAACGATCACTATCTTGAGGTCGACTACGATCTGTCCAACGTCATGTTCGTCACAACGGCCAATACATTGAACATTCCACCGGCCTTGATGGATCGTATGGAGATCATCCGGATAGCCGGTTACACCGAAGACGAAAAGGTCGAAATTGCCCGCCGGCATCTGATTCCAAACCAGATCGAAGCACATGGGCTTCGCGAAGGCGAGTGGTCGATCGACGACGATGCGCTCTATGAGGTAATCAGGCGCTATACCCGTGAAGCCGGTGTGCGTAATCTGGAGCGTGAAATTGCCAATCTGACGCGCAAAGCCATCAAGAAGATTCTGACCGACAAGGACATCAAGTCGGTCGACCTGACGATGGACAACATCGGCGACTATGCCGGTATTGCCAAATACCGGTTTGGCGAAGCCGAAAGCGAGGACCAGGTTGGCGTCGTCACGGGGCTTGCGTGGACGGAAGTTGGTGGTGAATTGCTCACGATTGAAGGCGTCATGCTGCCCGGCAAGGGCAAGATGACGGTTACGGGCAACCTGCGTGAAGTCATGAAGGAATCGATTTCAGCGGCAAACTCCTATGTCAGGTCGCGCGCAGCCGACTTCGGGATCGAACCACCGATGTTCCACAAGAAGGACATCCACGTGCATGTACCGGAAGGCGCCACGCCGAAGGATGGTCCGTCGGCCGGAACCGCCATGGCCACGGCCATCGTTTCGATCATGACGGGAATTCCTATTCGCAAGGATATCGCCATGACCGGCGAGATCACGCTGAGGGGCCGCGTCCTGCCGATTGGCGGTCTGAAGGAAAAACTTCTGGCGGCTCTGCGCGGCGGTCTGAAAACCGTCCTGATCCCTGAAGAGAACGCCAAGGACCTGGTCGAGATTCCAGACAACGTCAAGAACGGTCTCGACATCATTCCGGTTTCGATCATGGATGATGTGCTCAAGCACGCGTTGGTGCGGCCACCCGAAGCCATCGAATGGGATGATGACAAGGCTGAAGCTGCCAGCTCGGCGGCGGTTGCCGACGATGATTCGGCGGCAGCACTGACAGCACACTGATTCGCAGAATCCTGCGATTTTTGACGGGCGGTGCTTCCGGCACCGCCCGTTTTTCGTGTTTTTGGGGCCACAAGTGGTTGAAAACCCACTTCATTACGGTTCGGGGCCATAAAAAGGTTGATTTTCTGCGGTTTTTGCATTGAGCATGCGTCTACGGCCACGTATTTGACGAATCATTCAGGCCTAATCAAGAGAGGAAAAGATCGTGAACAAAAATGATCTGATTGCGAAAGTTGCCGGCGAGGCAA
>JAJFHD010000111.1 GCA_021775805.1 Alphaproteobacteria bacterium
ATGAATCCGACATTGCCTGCGAATTCGTGGGCCCGATCTCATCGGCAAAAGGCTATGGCGATATGCTGTTGTATGTGTTGCAACCACAGCACGAAGAACAAGTGCTTTCAGAAATCCAGCCGACAACGGCGCAATAGCCTCCGAGGCGATCATTTGTCGTTATGTCTCGATGTAACGATACCATTGTAATATGGCGCCGGAGATGTATGCAGGGCATGGGCATGGGCATGGGCATGGGCGTGCCGGGACGGGCCTGCGATGATCTGGAGAACGTGAGATGTCGAATATGCCATCCAAGGACGGATACTCGGTTTTGTCGATTGCCCTTCACTGGCTGACGGCTCTGGCTGTGATTGTCCTGTTTGCGACCCATGAAGGCAAAAGAGGCGACCTGGCTTATTCGATCCATGTCGGCGGTGGTGCGATAGTCGGTGTGTTTCTGCTGTGGCGGGTATGGCATCGGTTGGCGCGCGGCAGCACCGACAAACCGGATCAGGGGCTGATATTGAACTTTGCCGCCACAGCCGTCATCTGGTGCTTCTTGGTCTTGATCGTTGTCACGGTGATGACCGGCTATTTCCTGCCGTGGTCGCTGGGTTATCCGGTCGACATGTTCGGGATTGTCTCAGTGCCCTCTCCATTTACCTCAAACCATCAGTTTCATGAGGCGATGGAAGAGATACACGATCTGGCCGGACATCTGTTCATACCGCTGCTGGCGTTACATGTCCTCGGCGCAGCAAAGCACGCCTTCATCGACAAGGACGGCGTGGCCAGACGCATGTTCAGACCGGTTTCGAACGGGCGCTGAAACGACTTAACTCAATTGCCCATGGCAATGTTTGTACTTCTTGCCGGTGCCGCACGGGCACGGCGCGTTACGCGGCACCTTGCCCCAGGTGGACGGGTCTTCGGGGTTGATATCAACGGGAACCTTGCGATTGCCGGTTGCGGGCAATGAGGCCATCGCATAATCCGCATCGGCCATCTCGTCTTCGCCTGTCAGCGGATTGATGTGGAAGGCTTCCATGTCGGGCAAGTCGTCGTCCGTCAGTTCGTCGGGCACTGCATCAGCGAGCTCAACCCGCATCAGCTGGCCGGTAACCCCTTCGCGCAGCTTGGTCAGCAGGGCTTCGAACAAGGTGAAACCTTCGGTCTTGTATTCGTTGAGGGGATCGCGCTGGCCGAAGCCGCGCAAACCGACGACCTGGCGCAAGTGATCGAGCATGATCAGGTGATCGCGCCACAGCTGATCGAGTGTCTGGAGCAGAACGGCCTTCTCGATCTGGCGCATGATGTCGGGGCCGATGCGAACCGACCGGGAGGCGGCTGCCTTGTCGGCTGACTGCGTTATGCGCTCGCGCATCTCCTGGTCGGCAATGCCTTCCTCGGCACACCAGTCCTGGATCGGCAGGTCGAGATTGAGAAAATTCTGGACGTCTTCTTTCAGGCCATCGGCATCCCACTGTTCGGCATAGGCTTTTTCGGGGATGTGTTTTGCAATCATATCGTCGACCATCTGGTGGCGCATGTCCGACACGATTTCGTTGACGTCTCTGTCGGCCATGATTTCGATGCGCTGCTCGAAGATCACCTTGCGCTGATCGTTCATGACATCATCGAATTTAAGCAGATTCTTCCGGATATCGAAGTTGCGCGCCTCGACCTTCTGCTGGGCCTTTTCGAGGGCCTTGTTGATCCACGGATGGACAATGGCCTCGCCTTCTTCAAGCCCCAGTTTCTGCAACATGGAGTCCATGCGCTCCGACCCGAAAATACGCATCAGGTCGTCGTCGAGACTGAGGAAGAACTTGGAGTGTCCCGGGTCGCCCTGGCGGCCGGAGCGGCCGCGAAGCTGGTTGTCGATCCGCCGGCTTTCATGGCGTTCGGTGCCGATAACATAGAGACCGCCCGCGGCAATTGCCTGTTTTTTCTTGGTTTCGATGTCTGCGAGGATCCGGTCCGTTTCGGCCTGACGCTTGGCGTCGTCCGTAATCTCGGCGGTTTCAAGGGCGATGCGCATATCGGCGTTGCCGCCAAGCTGGATGTCGGTGCCGCGGCCGGCCATGTTCGTGGCAATGGTTATGGTGCCGGGGACACCGGCCTGGGCAATAATCTGGGCTTCCTGTTCGTGGTAGCGCGCGTTGAGTACGTTGTGCGGAACCTTGAGCTCTTTCAACTTGTCGGCGAGCAGCTCGGATTTTTCGATCGAGGTCGTGCCGACCAGAACCGGCTGGCCGCGGGAACTGCAGTCGTTGATCAGTTCGATAATGGCGTTGTATTTCTCACCGGCCGTGCGATAGACCTCGTCGTCATCGTCTGCACGGGTTACCGGCATGTGGGTCGGGACCTCGATGACGTCGAGTTTGTAAATGTCCATGAATTCGTCGGCTTCCGTGGCGGCCGTGCCGGTCATGCCGGAGAGCTTGTTGTAGAGCCGGAAATAGTTCTGGAATGTGACGGAGGCGAGCGTCTGGTTTTCCGGCTGGATCGATACCCCTTCCTTTGCTTCCAGAGCCTGATGCAGGCCTTCCGAATAGCGCCGGCCTTCCATCATGCGGCCGGTGAACTCGTCAATGATGACGACCTCGTCGTTCTTGACGATGTAGTCCTTGTCACGGGAAAACAGGGTATGAGCCCGCAACGCCTGATTGACGTGGTGGACGATCGTCACATTCTCAACGTCGTAGAAGGACTCGCCTTCCAGGAGCTCGGCGGCCCGCAACAGTTCCTCGACGTGGTCGTTGCCTGACTCCGTCAAGGTTACGGTGCGCTGTTTCTCATCAAGCTCGTAGTCGGATTCAAGGAGATCCGAAAAAATCTTGTCAACGGACACATACAAGTCCGACTTGTCCTCGACGGCGCCGGAAATAATCAATGGAGTGCGCGCTTCATCGACCAGAATGGAATCGACCTCATCGACGATGGCAAATCCGTGGCCGCGCTGGACCATGGATTCCTGCTGGTACTTCATATTGTCGCGCAGATAGTCGAAGCCGAGTTCGTTGTTGGTGGCATAGGTCACATCCGCGGTGTACGCCTTGCTGCGGTCATCGTCATCCATGCCGTGAATGATGCAGCCCACTTCAAGGCCCAGGAATCGATAGACCTGACCCATCCATTCCGCATCACGGCTGGCGAGATAATCGTTGACGGTCACCACATGGACGCTTTGTCCGGACAGCGCGTTCAAATAGACCGGAAGGGTGGCAACCAGGGTCTTGCCTTCGCCGGTTTTCATCTCGGCAATCCGGCCCTCATGGAGGACCATTCCGCCGGTAAGCTGTACGTCAAAATGCCGCTGGCCAAGTGTTCTCTTGGCGGCTTCGCGGACTGTCGCGAAGGCCGGCACCAGCAGATCGTCGATCTCGGTGCCGTTCTTGACCTGGTCGCGGAACTCGTCGGTGCGGGCTCTCAATTGCTCGTCGCTCAGACGCTCGAGTTCGGGCTCAAGGGCGTTGATCGAATCGACCACCGATTTGTATCCCTTGACCTTGCGGTCGTTTGACGATCCAAAAAACTTTGCCGCTATTGCGCCTAATCCAACCATCTTCTGTCCCAACTTGCCGAAAGCCTGCCTGGCGCCAATCTTTCTCAGCAACGAACTTCATCATGCCGCCGTCCGGCGTTGCTGAGTTGTTGTTGATGTGGCACGCAGTGTCGTTCCAGTGAATAGAAACTAACATTAAGGTACTGCTACGATGGCCTTATGCTGGCTTCTGTGCACCGCTCCGAGGAATGACCCCGGACGACTGAGGAGAGATAAGCGTCGTCCCGGATATTGTCAACGCCATCAGGTGGTCACAAATACCGGAAACCATGACTGTTAAGCCGGTTTGCCGCACCGGGTTGCAACGGCGGCGCAATCCGATCATTATGCGCCGCCTTTTATATGTCAAAAATCATGTGCGGCGGATAACAGTGTCTGATGTTTGTCGCAAACGCGGAATGACTGGCGCACGAATTCGTGGGTCGTACGATTTTGGAGAACCTGATGCCCAAGTGCATAAGTAGTTTGTTGTTTTTGAGCCTTGTATTTTGCCTGAGTCTTGCGGGTCCGCTTCAAGCCCAGGAAGTTGACAGCAAAGACAAGGTCGTTGCGACGGTGAACGGCGACCCGATTACCGCGTCTGAAGTGGAGTATGCCGCCGAGGATCTGCTGGCGCAGCTTGCCGCTGTACCGGCCAAACACCGCTACAAGTTCCTCGTGAACTATCTGGTCGAAAGGAAACTTCTGGCACAGGCCGCGGAACGGGCAAAGATTGCCAAGACCAAGGAATTCGAACGGCGGGCAAAATTCTATCGTGCGAAGGCAATGCGCGATGCCTACTTCAAGAGCAAGATCGAGCCCAGGGTAACTGAAAAACAGGCGATGGCGGTCTACAAGAAGGAGACTGCGAAGATAAAGCCTCAGGACGAGGTGCGCGCGCGACTGATTACCGTCCAGACCGAAAAAGAGATCAAGGCTATTCTGGAGGTCATCGAGAAGGGCGCTGCGTTCGAAGACCTGGCGAAGGCCAAGTCGATTGCGGCGAATGCGCCATCGGGCGGCGATCTGGGGTATTTTTCCAAGGACCGGATGGTGCCGGCGCTGGCGGAAGCCGCTTTCAGTCTCAAAAATGGCGAGGTTTCAAAACCGATCAAGTCGAATCAGGGCTGGAGCATCGTCAAGGTCGAAGACCGGCGCAAGCAGCAGATTCAGGAATTTGACAAGATCAAGACACGGATCCGGAATGTCCTTCTGCGGGAACAGGTGACAAAGATCGCGGAGAAACTGCGCAGCAAGGCGGAAATCGAGTATCTCGATCCCGATGCAAAACCGGAAGAACCGAAAGAGTAACAAACCGCACTGCAAATCCACGGGCTGTCGTGCCGTTGACGCCACGCGGTTCACCAGAGAAATGTCATGGTCGATACGGTTTCACCGCTTGCCCCTTTGCAAACTCCAGAGATGCCGCCCGTGGATGGTGTTCGTCTGGGCACGGCATCGTCAGGCACGCGGTACAAGGGGCGCCCCGACGTTCTGATTGCTGTCTTTGATGACGGTGCTGACGTGGCGGGCGTGTTTACCCGGTCGAAAACCTGTTCGGCACCCGTCGACTGGTGTCGGGAGAATCTTTCGGACAACCGGGCGCATGCGCTGGCGGTCAACGCCGGCAACGCCAACGCCTTTACCGGCCAGGCCGGCAAAAGAGCGGTGGAAGCTGTGGCGTCCGGGGTGTCCGAGGCGCTGAACTGCTCGGCTGAAAATGTATTCATCGCGTCCACAGGCGTTATCGGCGAGACGCTGGATCCGGCTCCGATTACCGATCTGATTCCCCAGACGGTTGCTCAGGCGTCGCCCGACGGGTGGCTGGCGGCGGCACGGGCGATAATGACCACGGACACCTTTCCCAAAGTGGCGACACGTCAGCTGGATATCGACGGCAGAACCGTGACGATCAACGGCATAGCCAAGGGTTCGGGGATGATTGCGCCGGACATGGCGACGATGCTCGCGTTTGTTTTCACCGATGCGGCTGTTCAACAGGACATTCTTCAAAAGGTTCTGGCTGCGGCCGTAGACAAGAGTTTCAATGCCATCACCGTTGATAGCGACACGTCCACCAGTGATACCGTTCTGCTGTTTTCAACCGGGAAGTCCGGTGCCGTCGTCGACGCGCTGGACGATCCGGCAGGCCAGGCATTTGCCGGTGCCGTCGACAGCTTGCTGCGCGATCTGGCCCATTTGGTCGTCCGGGATGGCGAAGGCGCACAGAAGTTCATCGAAATTCAGGTAACGGGCGCGGAGAGCGATGCAGCAGCCCGCAAAATCGGCCTGGCGATCGGCAATTCTCCGCTGGTCAAGACAGCGATCGCCGGGGAAGACGCGAACTGGGGCCGCATTGTCATGGCGGTGGGCAAGTCGGGCGAAAGTGCTGACCGCGACCGTCTGGCCATCCAAATCGGCGGAGTCAGTGTTGCCCGCAGTGGTATGATCGATCCCGATTACCGCGAGGCCATGCTGGAAGACCACATGAACGGCGGGGAAATAGAAATCGGCGTCGATGTGGGCGTGGGGTCGGGTACTGCAACCGTCTGGACGTGCGATCTAACCCACGGATATATCGACATCAATGCGGATTACCGAAGTTGAACATCCGTTTAGGTTTGCCTTACCATTTCCGACGAATTCTAGATCTTAACCCCTATCTTAACGAATGTTGTGAATACTGAATGGTAACGACGGACGAACGCATCTTGTTGCTCGTTGCTGCGTGCGCTCTGATTGATCCCGACGGTCGTGTCCTTTTGGCTCAGCGGCCAGAAGGTAAATCGATGGCGGGCCTTTGGGAGTTTCCCGGTGGCAAGGTGGAGCAAGGCGAGCGTCCTGAGGACACGGTTATTCGCGAACTGCGCGAAGAACTGGGAATTGACGTGACGGAGGCCTGTCTTGCTCCCTTGACGTTTGCAAGTCACTCCTACGAGCAATTCCACCTCCTGATGCCGCTGTTCGTGTGCCGCCGCTGGAGCGGGCGCGTGGTGCCACTGGAGGAACAGGCGTTGGCGTGGGTGAAACCCATGCGGTTGAGAGACTTCGATATGCCACCAGCGGATATTCCCCTGGTGGCACAGTTAAGAGACCTGTTGTAGGTCCATGCAACAGGGGCGGGCAATGTCACGCTGGCGAGTAATGCGAGACATGGACAAGTGGAGCATACGGAATGTTCGTAAAGAGCAAGCGCGATAAGATAAATCTGAGAGACGCTACGGCTCGTTTTTTGCGGGCCGATACCGGTGCAACGGCCATCGAGTATGCTCTTGTTGCCGGGTTCATCTCAATTGCGATCGTGACAGTGCTCGGCAGCATCAGCACAAATCTAAGAACCAACTTCTTCGATCTTGTGGCGGCGGCGTTCTAAAGGATTTCCAATCCTGGACCGAGGTCGGGCTGGGAATCACGAAGTACGGTTCGTTGTGCCCGGCCCGGTTTTTTCACCAGCCTCGAATTCTTCGGTACCCAACGCGTCGGCGAGACGATGCCGCGCGCTGCCCGGTCTGAGCGGTTGTTGCTGCGACTCATGCGGCGCCCAGGCGGTCAGATATGCGATCTCGAATGTTGCCCGGATGCGCCCGTCGGCATCGCTGAATTTGTCGGCATAAATTTCCGCGGCCCGAAACAGGACGTCTTTTCGCAATCCGGAAGCCGGTGCCGGCAAGCCGCTTTGACCGGCCATATTCCTGAGATCCTTCAAGAGGGCAAGAGCATTGTCATAGCGCACGGTGAAACGGTCGCTGTCGACAACCGGCAACGCCAGTCCGGCGCGTTGAAGAACGCTTCCCAGGTCCCGGACATGGGCGAACGGCGCGACACGCGAACTAGCCCCGCCGGTCGTCTCGACTTCGGCCTCGAGCAGACACGAACGCAGCTCAACCAGGGTGTCGCCGCCAAGCAGGGCGCCGATGAACAGGCCATCGGGTTTGAGAGCCTGTCTTACCTGTATCAGACACCCGGGAAGGTCGTTCACCCAATGCAAGGTCAGTGGGCTGACAACCAGATCGAGGGAAGCGGTGCGAAAAGGAAGGCGTTCCTCGTCTGCGACAATTCGCATTCCATTTGCCTGGCGCACCATTGCCTCGGCCATATCGGTGGTGGCGATGTGGCGAACCTGCCCGGTGGCCGACAGTTTTGATCCGGTCAGTCCGTTGTAACCGCCGAGGACCACTGCCTGGGAAAACTGCCGTTTCACATCACCCAGCCTGTCGGTAATTCCCGAGGCAGCGGCCTCAACAAGGAACGATGCCTGTGAAAAGTGCGGGGCAATCCGGTTTCGCGTGCGGCGGAGACGGTTGCGGTCGAACGGGCCTTGCGCAGCGGGAACGTCGGAGTGAGGGGGTGACACGGTCAAGGGCACTGGTCCAGGAGAGGTTGATCTTGCGTGAAACAGAATACCAATAGTCTCATCAGGCGTTGGTGGGAAGGGGTTGTCCGGTCCGGCCGCCGGGCCGCCGACTTGCTTCTGCCGCCGCAATGTGTGTCGTGCGGGAACCGTCTCTCCGACTTTGGCCAATTGTGTCCGCAATGCTGGAGGCAGGTTGACTTTGTGGGCCATGTCCCTCGATCTTCTGTCCAGACGGCGGCCATGGATCTGCCGGTGTACGATGGCGGCGATTCTGACCTGTTTACAGACGACACAGCGTATGATCGCGCCTTGTTCGTCGCCCGCTATGACGGTGTGGCCCGTGATCTCGTGCACGCACTCAAATATCGTGATCGTCTCGACATTGCCCGGCCGATGGCGGCCTGGATGACGCGGGCCGGAGTCGCGGTCTTGACGGAATGCGATGTGGTTGTGCCTGTGCCCTTGAACCGGTTTCGATATTGGTCCCGCCAATACAACCAGGCAGCGTTGCTCGCGTTCTGGATGACAAGAACCGGGCATCCGGATCTCAGAGATGACTGGCTTGTCCGCTCGCGCGCGACACGGCCTCAGGTCGGACTGAGCACCCGGCAACGGCGCGACAATGTACGCAATGCCTTTACCGTTCCTGAAGCTTGCCTCGGCGATGTCATCGGCAAGCGCATCGTGCTGGTCGATGACGTCTGCTACACCGGTCGCACGACACGCGCGGCGATCGACCAGATCATGGACTTCGGCCGCCCGCGGGTGATCGAGGTTGCGGTGCTGGTGGATCGCGGGCATCGCGAGTTGCCCATCCAGCCCACCTGGGTCGGCACGAAGGTGGAGACCACCCGTGCCGAGAAGGTCCATGTGGAGCTTTCCGAAACCGACGGCACCGACCAGGTTGTAGTGGAAGACGACGGCACGGCTTGAGACCCTGCCCGCCCCGGCTGGTACCCGGCCAATCGAACTGATCACCGCCCGGACGGGCAGACGCCATGCACGTTGACGTTCTCGCTGACTGGACCGCCCCCTTGCTCACCCTGCTCGCCGATGCCCCGGCTCCGCCGAAACTGTTCGACGGGCCGATGGTGATCATGATGGTGGCCAGTATCTTCA
>JAJFHD010000112.1 GCA_021775805.1 Alphaproteobacteria bacterium
CAAGATTCCCGCAAAACTATTGGAACAGACACATGCCCTGCCGCCATATGGTATTCGGGCGCGGACGACACTTTTCCCCGAACGGCAATTCAACGGAGCACTCCCCATGACCGTGAAAGACAAGATTACAGCCACGCATGATGAAATGACCGAATGGCGGCGCACTCTGCATCAGCATCCCGAAACGGCATTCGAGGAAGTATGGACCTCCCAGTTCATCGCCGACAAGCTCGAGAGCTTTGGCATAAAGGTCGAGCGCGGCCTTGCCGGAACCGGCGTCGTCGGCATTGTCGAGGGCAAGCAACCGGGATCGAAAGCCATCGGACTGCGCGCCGACATCGACGCGCTCGACATCTACGAACAGACCAACAAGCCCTACGCCTCGAAGAACCCGGGAAAGATGCATGCCTGCGGTCATGACGGCCACACCACCATGCTCCTGGGCGCGGCAAAATACCTGGCCGACACCCGCGATTTCGCCGGCACCGCCTATCTGGTTTTTCAGCCCGCGGAGGAAAACGAAGGCGGCGCGCGGGTCATGGTCGAAGAAGGTCTGTTCGAGAAGTATCCCATGGAAAGCATCTATGGCATGCACAACTGGCCGGGCGTCGATGTCGGCACTGTCGGCATGCGGACCGGCCCGATCATGGCGTCCTACGATATTTTCGAGATCACCGTCACCGGCAAGGGCTCCCATGGCGCCATGCCGCATCAGGGCATCGATCCGGTGGTCATTGCCGCCCAGATCGTGACAAACCTGCAGTCAATCGCCAGCCGGACCGTCGATCCGCTGGAATCGGTGGTGGTGTCCGTGACGCAGATTCACGGTGGCGACGCCTACAATGTCATCCCCCAGGAAGTTGAACTGAAAGGCACGGTGCGCAGTTTTCTGACCGAAATCCAGGATCACGCGGAAGAATCCATAAAGCGGATCGCATCGTCCGTGGCATCCGCCCACGGCGCCGAGGCCCAGGTGCACTACGAACGCCGCTATCCGCCGACCGTGAATGCTGCCACCGAAACGCAAGTCGCCGCGCGCATCGCAGGCGACGTGGTCGGCCCGGAAAATGTCAGCACGGATGTGACACCGGTCATGGGGTCGGAAGACTTTGCCTTCATGCTCCAGGAAAAGGCCGGCAGCTACATCTGGATGGGGGCGGGCAACGACATCGCCAATTTGCACAGCCCGCATTACGACTTCAACGACGAGATCCTGCCCATCGGGGCGTCATACTGGGCACACCTCGTGGAGGACACGCTGCAGGAGGGTCGCTGAAACTCAACGTCAGACACCCAGCGCCACCCCGTCATGACCGGGGTCGGCACCGCCGCTGAGGCGATCACCGTCAATGCGGATGCCATGGACCGCACCAATGCCGAAGGACAGGGCCGAACGGATGATGTCGTAGCCCTGGTCGCGCAGCGGCTCGACCACATAGCCGGGAATCCGGTTCATGATATCGATCGCATCCGATGTCGACGAGAACCGCGGCACCGAGACCGCGTCTGACATGGCCATGTCGAAGTCGAGCACGTTGAGGATCGCCTGAAGAACGCCCATGGCAATCTGCGTGCCGCCCGGCGCGCCGACCACCACGTGGGGTGCACCGTTCTTGAACACGATCGTCGGGCACACCGAACTGAACCGGCTCTTGCCCGGCGCAATCGATCCCGTCCGACCCGGTCTTGGATCGAACACCGCCATGCAGCCGTTGTACATGAACCCCAGGCCGTCGCTGATCACGCCCGAAGGCATGCCGAGCGAATGGGTCATGGTCACGCACATGCCGTTTTCATCGACAACCGCCACGTGGGTGGTGTCCTTGTGTTCGGGCAAGGTCAGGCGGGTGACCGACGCCCGCTCGCCGGCCTTGATCCGGCCTGCCCTATCGGCGGCATAGTCCTTTGAAGACAGATGAACCGGGATTGCCTTGAACGCCGGATCGCCCATATGTTCGTCCTTGTCGGAGGTGGCGATCTTCATGGCTTCGCACACGACGCGGATGTACTCCGTGCTGTTATGGCCCATGCCCGAAAGATCGAAGTTTTCGAGAATATTGAGCATTTCCATCAACATAAGGCCACCGCCCGGGGGATGATTGGTGGCGACGGTATACTCCCGATAGGTACCCTTCAGGGGATCGTTTCGTGTGGTCTGGTAACCGGCCAGGTCGTCCCGGGTGATCAGCCCGCCATGGGCCCTCATGTCGGCCTCGATCATTTCGGCGATTTCGCCATGGTAGAAAATCTCCACCCCTTCCCTGGCGATCAGCCCAAGTGTCCGGGCCAAATCCGGGTTGCTCACGTGGTCGCCGATTTTCTTGACGGTGCCGTCGGGACGGAAATAGATGTTCCTGCCGATGTTTGAGAAGGCTAGGCGTTCTGCCACATCAACCCGGCCCTGGTCGGCGCCATGGGTCCACCAGTAATGCACATGGGGACGCACCAGGAACCCGCGCTCAGCCTGAGCCACAGCCGGGGCGCAGACGTCGCGCCATTCCCAGGTTCCATAGTCGCGGATCGCTTCATGGTAGGCCAGCAGCGATCCCGGCGTCGTCACCGCCTGATACCCGAGGTCGTTGACATTGTCCTTGAGCACAAAACCGAAACCGTCACGGGCCTCGCCTTCCAGCAGGCTTTGCCACATGTCCGGCGTGGCGCTCAGGGGCGTCTTGCCGTGAAAATCGATACAGGTATGAAGGTCCGAGCCCGGATCGTGGATCTGACAGGATCCGAACCCCGCGATGCCGCACATCTGCGGATCGACCACACCCTGGACCAGGGCGGCCGCCATCGCCGCGTCGACCGCATTGCCGCCGCGCATCAACACACGGGCACCGGCTTCGGAGGCTTCCGGCTGTGCCGTCACGATCATGGCTTTGGGCTGCTGTGACATATCGATCCTTTTTCTTGTGTAGCGGCGAAACCGATTCGGGTTTTGCCTAAAGAGAATACAGACAATCGCCGTGACGACAAACCGGGTTGACGGGGCGTGCAAGAAACCCTATCGCGGGCCTTGCCGGGCAAAACTGGGCCCGTGTTTCCAGTCAACGAGGTATCGCCATGTCACTTCCCATTCATCACATGATCTCATCAGGCCCGCAGCCGGTCGCCCCTTTCTCCCATGCCGTCGAGGCAGATGGCTGGATATTTGTGACCGGCCAGATGCCGACCGATCCCAACGATCCCGACGCACCCTTGCCCGAGGGCGTCGAGGCCCAGACCAGACGGGTTATGGACAACCTGATCATCGTCCTCGAAGGCCTGGGCCTCGACCTTGAGAACGTGACTTTTGCGCGGGTCTACATCACCGAATTTGAGCGCGACTACAAAGCCATGAACGACGCCTACAAGTCCTATTTCGAAGCCGGGAAACTGCCCGGCCGAACCTGCGTCGGCGTCACCGGTCTGGCGGTCAACGCCCTGGTTGAAATCGACCTGATCGTGCGCCGCCCCTGACAAGACCGATGCGGCTCAGTCCAACCTGAACTTCGCCACAGGGTCGCCGAGCCGGTCTGCATCGGGAACCACCCCCAGGCCCGGCGTCTGGGGCACCACAAGGTGGCCGTTTTCCATAACCGGACCGCCTTGAGCAAGCGAGTGCGTGTTGTAGACCTGAAGATCGACCGCACCCCGCATCGCCCGCGGCGCCATGGCGACCGCCAGATGACCGGCGGCAGCCTGGGCGATTTCGCCGCCGGCCGCTTCCTGCACCCAGACACCGATACCGGACTCAGCGCAAAAGTCTGTCATCTTGCGCGCCTGCGTCAGCCCGCCGACCCGAGATATCTTGAGCTTGAGACCATCGATGGCACCATCCGCCCAGGCCTGATAGAGCACGGACGGTTCGGTCATGATTTCATCAAGCACAAGCGGCACGGCCGTTCGCCGGGCCACTTCCAGACACTCCTGGTAGGTCCGGCACGGCTGCTCGATATAGGCCGGAGCCCCTGACAAAACATCAGCGATCCGCAGGGCATCGTCGCGGGTCCAGGCGCCGTTGGCATCGACCAGCAGGTATTCGTCGCCCTCCACGGCATCGAGCAGGGCACCGACGCAGGCAAGGTTTTCAGACAGGGTGCCTGACAGTTTCGGACTGAAGTGCCGATACCCCCGGTCGCGGAGATCGCGCATGGCCGCAACCAGCTCGCCGGGAACGGTCGACGATATAAGACCGCCGGGTACCGGAACCCGGTCCGCATGGACACCCCCGAGCAGCGCTGACACGGACAATCCGGACTGCTGTCCCAGCAGATCCCAAAGCGCGGTCTCTACGGCTGACTTGGCATAGGTTTGACCGGCAACCGCCCGGTCCATCACCCCCAGAACGGCGCCGATGTTGGTTGCGTCGCATCCCGGAATCTCCGGGCCGATCACCTGCAGTGCCGCTCGAACGCCCTCGGCGAAGGCCGGCAGGTAGGTCCGGCCGAACGGGCATACCTCTCCCCAGCCGGACAAACCCCTGTCGCTTTGCAGTTCGACAATCGTGCTGTCGACCGCCGTCAGGCTTTTTACGCTGGAAAAAGTAACCGGGCGGCGCATTTCGTAGCGCACGTGATAGAGCGATATCGCGGTGATGATCATGGCGGGCTATGGCAACCTAAAGAGCTGTCGCACGGCGTTTTCTGATCGCGGGCAACAGACAAACACACCCGGCATCGTGATGGCAAGTGCCGCCCGATTGGCCGGCGAGTCGGAGAATCCACCCAACTGTTGTTTCTTGTTAGAAATTATGCACTGAATCAGGTGGACCAAAAACAACGAATTTCAAAGGCTTACGGAGGTCAGACCAAAGCCGTGATTTCTAGCATTCTCACGAGAAAAATATGATTCAGGAGACGAGATCGAGCGTCTTCTCCTGCAGCCTGTCGGCCACGGTCAAAACCTTGATCAGCGCCTTGTAGCTGATCTCCGCCTGTTTCAGATCGCTCAAAGGTGTGATGAGATCGCTGGAGAGGTCAGGCAGGGCCGGCGAATCGAGCGGCCGTCCGCTTGCCGCGGGAGTGCTGGCCGGGCCGGCCTCGGTGTTGGGCGTACCGGCATTGACGATCGTGCGTGCAGCGGCGTTGAACTGATCGACGGCGGCGTGCAGACCGGTCGCTGCTGTGGAGATCGCTGAAATCATGGAGTTTATCGTATGACCGTTCCCTTAAGCATCCATGAATCCGGACGGCAGAACACAGGAACTCGCGCAAGGGTATGGTGGACCGGAGGAGCGGCCTGGATAACAATCCGGCATCTCCTCCGGCAAACCATGACTGGCTACGCAATACCCTACGCCAGCGCTGCTTCCTAACAAGCAAGCGCCATGCCAGTACGAAATTCAGGTAATTTTGCCACAAATGGTGTATTTCGACGCTTAGCACTCAAGATATAGATCGAGCAACGCGGCAATTTTTGCAGGCTTTGCAAAATGCAATGCAAAGTGCGACGTCAATTGCTGCCCAGCGAAGTCCAGTGCGTCATGAACCGGTCAAGCCACTGGTGCAGCGGCCGGTCATGGAGTTTTCGGCCTTCGAAATGCTGCTCGCGTTGCTGCGCGCCCTTCAATTCGAACCGGTGCCGGCCATGGATCGTCCAGCGGTGCATCATGGCAAGCGTCAGTTCGGAGTGAAACTGAATGCCGAATGCATTCTGCTGATAGACAAAAGCCTGGTTTTCGAAGACATCGTTGGTGGCGAGAAGGGTGGCGTCGCTGGGCAGGCTGCAGCCTTCACGATGCCACTGATAGACATGTCCCGGCCACTCTCCCAGGCTTTGCCCGGCCTGTGTCGGCCTGATCGGATAGTAACCGATTTCCACATGACCATCCGGATGCTCGCTGACGTCGCCGCCTAGAGTTTTCACCATCATCTGCGCGCCGAGGCATACACCGATAAACGGCTTTTTTTCTTTCAGAGGAACATTAATCCAGTCGATCTCGCGACCGATGAATTCGTCGTCGTCGTTGGCGCTCATCGGCCCGCCGAAGACGACAGCGCCAAAATAGCCCTCAAGCGTTTCCGGCAGATCGTGTCCAAGGGGTGGACGACGAACATCCAGATCGTAGCCGCTGGTCCGCAGCCAGTTGCCGATCCGGCCGGGCGTGGACGTCTCCTGGTGCACAACGATCAGCACCTTGGGCCGGGTGCCGCCGTCGACATTATCGGACGCGTCACCGACGGGAAATTCGCCAAGTCTGTTAAGCACTCAACCCACCATCCAGTTTGATTTCGGCCCCAGTCATAAACCGCGATTCGTCACTTGCCAAATAAATCACAGCATAGCCCACGTCTTCAACCGTTCCAATTTGCCCCAACGGGATCTGGGCCGCAAGTTTCGCACGGGTGCCCTCCGGGTCCCTCTGGCCGACGATACCGTCAAGCATGCCGGTATCGACGAAGGCGGGATGAACCGAATTGGCCCGGATGTTGTAGCCTTTGCGTGCCGCATGAAGCGCGATCGACTTGGTCATCAGCCAGACCCCGGCCTTGGCCGCGTTGTAAGCCGCCAGGTTGTGGCCGGCCACCAGACCCGATATCGACGAAATATTGACGATTGACCCCGGAGCGTACGGTTTCATGACGCCCAGCGCCTTCTGACATCCCAGAAAGACCGACGTGAGGTCGGTGTCGATAACCCGTTGAAAACTCGCAAGATCGGCATCTTCCACGGATCCCAGCAGGCAGATACCGGCACTGTTGACCAGAACATTGAGACCGCCCATGGCGGCCTCCGCCTCCTGTACCGCTTTGGTCCAGCCCGCCTCCGAGGTGACATCCAGAGCCGTGGCGAAACACTGGCCGGGATAGTCCGCCGACAGGGTGTCGCTGGCCTTGTGCAACGCCGTCTCGTCGATGTCGCTGAGCGTGATCGAGGCGCCTTCCTGCGCCATCATGCGCGCGCACGCCTGTCCGATGCCCGCGGCCGCACCGGTTATCAGGACTTTCTTGCCGTCGAGGCGACCCATAATCGCGTCCCTCAACCGCGTTTGAGTTGAAGAAAGCGGACCACTTCGAGCATCATCCCTTTGGGAATGAAAGGCGCCACCCAGGCGCTCACCTTGTTCATGAAGCCCGGCACCACCGTGCGTTTGCCTTTCAGGAACCCCTGGTACCCCAGTTCGGCAACCATGTCGGGTGTCATGCCCGGCACAGCCTTGAGCATCTTTGCACTCTCAAGCCCGGCGGCGGCCTGAAACCCGGTTGCCACGGGACCGGGGCAAACGGCCGTCACCGTCAGGCCGGTGCCGCGCAATTCGTTGCTCAGGGCCTCGCTGAAGGACAGGACATAGGCCTTGGTCGCATAGTAGACCGCCATATAGGGGCCGGGCATAAAGGCGGCCGTCGACGATACGTTGATCAGGCCGCCTCTGCGATTCTGCTTCATGGGTTCCAGGTAGCGCAACGAAAGGTCCGTGAGAATCCGGATATTGAGGTCGATCATCGCAAGCTGCCGGTCGCGGTCAAGCGCGTCTGCGGGACCGTTCAGGCCAAAGCCCGCATTGTTGACGACAATCTCCGGGTCGACGCCGATGCGCTCCAGTTCACGGTCGATCTCAGCCGCGGCATCGCGCTGGGTCAGGTCGATCGGAACCGTCGCTACAGGGAGGTCGTATTTCGCCGTGATCAGGCCCGCCACACGGGTCAATTCCGAATTCGACCGAGCCACCAGCACCAGCGCGTATCCGTCCGCGGCCAGACGCTTGGCAAACGCCTCGCCGATGCCGCCCGACCCGCCGGTGATGAGCGCAACCCGCCGCTCGGATTTCTTGATTTCGTCCGCCATTCAATTCTCCGCCGCCAGCGCCTGAATTCAGAAGTTTCAGAACACCCGCTCTAATTCATCGGCTTCAACCGGTTACAACTCTTCTTTTTCAGAATTCGAGTCCGACAACCCCAGCTTGACTTCAACCTGTTGGCGCAGGTTGACACGGTCGCGCGTCGAAACGCCGAGCAATTCGGCAACCCGCCAGACCAGGTTGGATTCATAGTCGTCGAGATTTCCGTCAACGAGAACGATTTCCCACAGCATGCGCACAACATCGGATCGGCCGGACTGGTCGAGTTCCTCGGCAATCGTCGATGTGTAGCGGTAGAGATCGACCGCATCGTCCTCGTGCTTTTCCGCTTCGGCGACCAGCCACTCGGTTTCAAAGTCGGAAAGCTGGAATCGCTTCTGCAGCAACTGGCGCAACTGCAGGTTCTCCGTGTTCTGGCGTTCACCGTCGATCCTGCAGGCGTGCACCAGAAGGGCTGCCAGAGCCGTCTTGAAATCGGTCTTCTTGTCGGCGGTTTCGGCAACAAACACGGCGCCGAATATCTCGGAAAGTCTGTCGAACATTATGAAGTCACGTCCTGAGTGGCGGGCGGATGATAGCGACCTTGGGGCCGACGGCAGTATAGATATTCAATGGAGGCAGGTACAGGGCGCCCATGCATCAAACCATCGTCACTACAATAACCGGGTTGGACGGTGACGGGATTGTCCGGCGCGGCTTCAGGCTGCAGGCTCGGATTTGACTTCGAGCATCGTCTGAAATTTCCGGTAGGCCGGACGGGCGTCGTGCCAGGACGCGAAGCGTCCTCCGAGCCACCAGCATGTAAGGGTCACCGCATAGGCCAGATAGGTATCGGCCGCATAGTGCCATCCCAGGTGGATCGAGCCGATGAAAATGACGAACGCGTACAACGCAAAGGCAATGCCCAGCTTGCGGTTGACCGGCCAGACGGCCAGCACAAACAAAAGAGCTGTGGCATTGTGCATGCTTGGCATGGCAGAGATCCCGGCAACCAGCGAATTCTCACCGATATAGGCGCCCCAGAGCATGTCCTGCATGGGCAGGGCGTCCACCGGATAAACCGCGTGAACGCTGCGCAGGTAGCTCATCAGACCGGCGTAAGGGTCGGGCGACAGGCCGAGGTTTGAGTAAAACACAGGTCCTGCCGATGACAACATGAAGGCCAGCACACTGCCGCCCAGTATCCAGGTCAGCATGAATGACGCAAAAAAGCGGGTACGCAGATGGCTGAGACGGGTGTCGAAGGCAAGCCACATCCAGACCATCCAGGTGACGATCAGCCAGACGACATAGCACTTCGAGATGAAGAACGTGACAATCGGATGACCGACAATCGGTTGAAGCAGCTTCCAGGGGTGCTCGCCGAAATGCAGCCACTGGTCGAGCGACATGAATGTCTCGTCCCAGCTGAAAGGATTGACCACGGGAATATTGGCCTTCAGCTGGCCGAATACGCACATGAACGCAAAAATCGCCAGGAACATGGGCAGTCCAATGACATAACGCCTGACGTCAGAAACATCGGTCTTCAGGACCTTGAACAGCTCCGACAAGGGCCGCTCCGGTTTCACCTTAGTGACCAGATGGTGAAAGCGGAACAGCGCCAGTGCCAGCAGTGCGGAGACCGTCATCGCCGGCACGGCGGCCACCACAAACAGTTGCACCATACGCCAGGTGTTGAACTGGTCTGCGCCAGGCAGGCGGAACACCAGCAGCCAGCCGACGGCCCCATAGGCAAGCACGGTTGCGCAAAACATCCACTGCGCCGCAAATCCTGCCACTGTCAGGTGAGAAAACCTGGTTATGTTGAGATACGCGGTCTGACGGCGTGATCGTGTTTCGGCTGTCAGAGAAAGGCTCATGCGGATGGTCCTCACAGTGCGGCAACCTTCGCACTATGCCCGAGCAGTATTACAATTCCGTAAAATGGAAAGCCGGTCGAATTTCGGGATCGGCCGCGCAAGCGGCATTATCGTTGGTCTGCGCGCTCAGTATTCCGGAAGACCCAGAACCGGCCAAGGACGTAGCTCACGGGCGGCACAAGCGTGACCACCAGCACCAGAGCCACCGGGTATGAGCCCTGTAACAGGTCCGTCACAACAAAGACAATGCCCTGATTCAGCGCCAGGGCCAGCATCGTGGCCACAAAAAATCGCGGCAGGCTTGATCTGTGCGCCGCGGTCGACTTGTACGTCCAGCCATAGTTGCCGGCATAGGACACGGAAAACGACAGGCAGAAAGCGATGAAGTTGGCCCAGAGAGCCGACACATCCAGGATGTTGTACAAGGCAAGCCCGATCGACACATGAAGTGCCGTCGCGATGACGCCGACAACGCCGAAGCGAAACACCGAATGGGAGAAGATCCGGTTCATGATCGCTTTTCAACCGCCGTAAAGACAAAGCCGCAAGGACCGAGTGAAATCTGACACCCCGCAAGCCCCCCATGCGGCTTCCCGGACACGGTCAGACGGCTGTTGAGTTCCCCTTCCAAGAGGGTTCTCCCTGATCTTCCGGTTCAATGCCGTAGTTCTTGTTGACGAGATAGAGTGGCCTGTCCTGGACTTCAGCGAAGACGCGGCTGAGATACTCGCCAATGATTCCCAGCGCCAGGATGTTCACCCCTCCGAGCAGCAGCACGGCCACCATGATCGATGCGTAACCGGGCACATCGGTGCCGTAGATCAGCGTTCGGCCGATCAGGAACAGCGCGTAGAAAAACGCGCAGGCAGCGATCATGCTGCCTGTGTAGGTCCAGACCCGCAGGGGCACTGTGCTGCCCGACACAATGCCGTCAATGGCAAAGTTCCAGAGTTTCCAGTAACTCCACTTGGTCTTGTCGGCCGCCCGCGGCTCGCGCCGATAGGGCACCCCTGTCTGCTTGAAACCGACCCAGGCGAACATGCCTTTCATGAAGCGCGTGCGCTCCGGCATGTTTCTGAGAACATCGACGACCCTGCGGTCCATGAGCCGGAAATCGCCAGTATCATGGGGAATATCGACTTCTGCAATCATGTTGTGAAGCCGGTAGAACAGGCTCGCGGTCATTCTTTTGACCAACCCGTCGCTCTCGCGCGCCGAACGCTGGGCATAGACCACGTCGAAGCCCTCTTGCCACTTTGCGTGGAGGCGTTCAATGACTTCCGGGGGGTCCTGCAAGTCCGCATCTATCGGCACCACCGCATCGCCGGTCGCGTGATCGAGACCTGCGGTCAGGGCGGCGTCCTTGCCGAAATTCCTCGACAGCTCGACGATCTTTAACCGGTTGTTCTCCCCGCGCCTTTCAAGCAACGCTGCGAGGGTTCCATCGGTGCTGCCGTCGTCGACGCAAACAATTTCGTAGGCTTGCGTGATCTTTTCCGCAGTCGAACATACCCTGGCGAACAGGGCGTCGAGTCCGTTCTCCTCGTTATGCATAGGAATAACGATAGACAGCTCCGGCGCACCGTCGCCTGCCACCGGTTCATGGTCGGTGTCTGCACCCATCATCAATCCTCAAACTCCCGAGGCGCAATGATACTTTGAGGGGCCTTAAAATTCAGTTGCGACCGAATTCAGGCGCCAGCACCCGGCAATCTGCATCGATACCCTTGAAGGAAAAATCGCCAAGTGATTCAAATCTGCCGCCATGCAATTGCGCAAATTCCTCAGAAACCAGAATCGGGCGTGACACCTCGCGTGTCAGACTCTCGATCCGGCTCGCCAGATTGACCGCCGGGCCAATGACAGTGAAATCAAGTCGGTTCTCGCCGCCAACATTGCCGTAGAGCACGTCACCGAAGTGCCGTGCGATGCCGAAGCCGATCACATGCTTTCCGTCGGTCGCGGCAGTTTCATTGCGTTGCGCGAGCGCAATTTCACATTGCCTTGCCGCCATCAGCGCCCGTACGGCAGCCTCAGCCGGATCGTCGCCATCGGGTTGAAAGATGGCCATCACCGCATCGCCGATAAACTTCAATACCTCGCCGTTCTGAGCCTCGATCGACGACGTGACGATCTCGAAATACTCGTTGAGCAGACCAATTAATACGTCTCCGGACACATGCTCGGAAAGGGCGGTGAAGCCCTTCAGGTCGGAGAACCAAATCGCTGCCCGAATGGTTTCCTGCATGCCTCGTTTGATCGCGCCGTCGAGCACACGCTGACCGGCAACCGGGCCGACATAGGTATCCAGCAATGTGCGCATCACCGTGCGCATGTAGATGGCTTCTTCCAGAGCCGACACATAGGGCGTGATGGTTTCAAACAACTGGAGTTCCGCCGGTTCGAACCCGCCGGGACGATCGGTGGCATAAGACACGGCCTTGAAGGTTCCGTCCGAGAAGGGCAGAGGCATGACCACATAGTCCGTCAGACCGTCAGACCTGAGATCTGCCAGGACGCTAAACTCTCCTTCAACGGGAGGGTCCTCGAGCGAGCACCGAACCGGGCGTCCTTCTTCGTAAACAATCTTGAGCGGGCTGTTGTCGAACAGGTGCCTTGTCTCGGGAAGCATTCGGAAATCGCGGCCGGACGTTCCTTTGCCTTGCTCCCAAAGTCCCAGAACTGAAAACAGCTGGGGGTGAAGTGTCGGAATGCCGGTCGACACTCTTTTGACCGGCAGCCCGGCTTCTACCAATCGCTCGCCGAAAGCGTTGAGGTACACCGAATCCACGGAAATGAGACGTGCATGTCCGATCAGCCATGCACATATTGCACCGGTTTCGGGATGTTCGTCCGGCATGACCTTGTCCGTAGTCCCATTCCTGCTGCAGTTGATCGTGGTCGAACTCGTCTGCATGACCGAAAATGTGCGATCAGACTCAAAATGACCGATTGACGTCTGCCAACACGGTTTTCATCACTCAAGACGCTTCCGGATAGCATCACCGGCAGTTTTCAATTGAACCTGTTCGGCCTCGCTCAACGGAATTTCGACCACATCGATCAATCCACCAAGCCCAAGGTTACATGGAACGCCGAGAACCACGCCGTCAATACCGTATTCCCCGTCCATCATGACCGACACCGGCACGGGACCGGATCGCGCGCCTCGAATGTGATCGATGATTTCTATGATGGCGTGGGCCGGCGCCAAGGCGGCCGAACCGGTTTTGCGCAAGGCAACGACTTGGCCGCCGCCTGTCACGGCATCTTCGACGCAAGACTGAATGGCGGCGTCATCGAGAAAGTCGCCGAGCATTCGTCCCCGAATGCGCGCCCGTGAAACGATCGGTGCCATTTCGTCACCATGGCTGCCCAGCGTGATGGCTTCTACGTCGCCAACCGGCACCCCGGCCTTGTCGGCAAGCGCCTTTCGGAACCGGCTCGAATCGAGTGTCCCGGCCATGCCGATTACCTGTGCGCGGGGAAACTGGGTCGCCCGCAGCATTTCCACTGTCATCTCGTCGAGTGGATTGGTCACCACGATGACGATGGCACCGGGCGCACTGGTTCGAACGGCCTCCGCCACCGACTGGATCACGCGCCGGTTGATCTGCAGAAGATCCGCCCGAGACATGCCCGGCGTCCGGGGCCTGCCTGCTGTCACCACCACCACGTGAGCACCTTCGACCAGGGAAAGTGCGGTTCCCCCGGTCACCCTGGTGCCGGACCGGGTAATGCCTGCGGCATGGTTGAGATCAAGGGCAATCGATTCCGCCAGTCCGGGCACCACATCGATCAGCACGATCTCTTCGGCAATTTCCGCATTAGCCGCCATGTGCGCGACACTGGCGCCGACACCACCGGCGCCGACGAGAGCCAGCCGGGTCAGCCGTGTGGCACTACTGCCGGGTCGTTGTTGCGGTGTTGTCCATTTCGGATTGCGCCGGTAGAGAGAACGCCGTGCGGCCGTTGCGCCATCGGTTTCCAGAACCCTCGGCCGTTCGACCGGCCCGTCAACCAGCGCTATCTTCAGACGGTCCGCAGATTCGCGGGCTGTGGCCGTCACGATATCGCCCGGCATGACCTCGATCATGCGTCGCCCGCGCTGGGCGGCATCGGTTACATGTTCTGCACCTATGACCCGTGCCGCCATCAGCCACCTTCTACGCCGGTCACCGCATTGACCGCATCGACGGCAGCCTCCATGGCCACTTCAACCGACGCCTCGGATCCGGACATGAACAAACGCCCGTAGCGGCCCAGGGCACGGACTTCGATGATGTCGATATCCGCATTCTTTTCCGCTTCATTTGCCGCCAGCGCAATATAGGCTGCCGGCGCGCATTCAACGATGCCCAGGGTCTGGCCCGGTACGATCAGGGATCCCGACGCCCACTTGTTCAGCAGCTGCGCCTGGTAGGGTTCGACCGAATTGATCAGCTGGGTCGATTCAAGTTTCGGCTTGATCCGGCTGTCAACACTTTGCCCCAGTTCAGCAAGAATGGCGTCGCGGGCGGCAACGATCTCGGTATTGACGGGAGATCGCAGAATAAAGAAACCGAACTCACGTTCGACGATCTGGCTCGTGGCCTCCGTCCGGCTGGCCTTGAGGGCGATATCCACCAGCGAAAAAACCTCATTGCCCGGCGCCAGTTCACCGATCAGGATCGAGTCTCCGGCGAGCGGAATCGAACCCTGG
>JAJFHD010000113.1 GCA_021775805.1 Alphaproteobacteria bacterium
TGGAGCCTTGCAACAGCAGCTCCGATGCAATGATGCGGGCCGTAGCTGAAGGTGAGGTGCCGGCGAACCTTGCGGGTCACGTCGCACTCCGCCGCGTCCGCTCCGAACTCGCGCTCGTCCCGATTGGCTGAACCGTAGAGAAGCATCACCTTTCGGCCGGCCGGAATCGTCTTGCCCTCGATCGTCACGTCCCGCGTTGTCGTACGCGCGAGGCCTTGCACCGGCGTAGTGAGGCGCAAGAACTCCTCGAGAGCGGCCTTCATGCGTTCGGGCTGTTCGGCCAGACCCGCACGCTGCTCGGGATCCCTGGTGAGCAGCTCGAGTGAGCCACCTAGCAAGCCCGTCGTCGTATCGTTTCCGCCGGTGACCATCGTGAAGCCCATTCCAAGCATCTTCGCGAGCGAAACCTCCTGGCCATCCTTCAGGCGGCCGTGCACCAAAGCCGAGATCATGTCCTCACCCGGCTCGCGGCGTCGCTTCTCGATCAGCTCGTTCAAGTAGGCGAACATCTCGCCCACAGCCTCGGAAGCCTCGAGCAGGTTGCCTTCTGCGTTCGCCGCGACGATCGCGCCGCTCCAGCGATCGAAGAGCCCCCGATCCTCCGGCGGCACGCCCAGGAAGTGGGAGACGACGAGGCTCGGGAGCGGCTTCAGCAGCTCAGCCACTACGTCGCCCTCGCCTTGCTCGCGCAAGCGCTCGACCCGCTCGACCACGAACGTACGCAACATCGGCTCGAGGGCCTTGACCTGCTGTGGCGTGAAGCGCTTGATGGCCAGCTTGCGAAGCGCAGTGTGCTCCGGGGGATCCATCATCACGATCGGCGCTTCGATACCGAGCTTCTCCATCTCGCCGTAGTGGAAGGTGAGGCCGTCCGCGGAGGAGAACGTGCCCGCATCCACCGCGGCATCGAGCACGTGCTCGAAACGAGAGAGGACCCAGTAGTCCTCGCCCTCTCCGTTGTCCGGAACCCGATGGACGGGATCCTGCTTTCTGAGGGCCTCGTACATGGGAAAGGGATTCCGCCAGCGCTCACCACCACAGGGCTCGAAACAGGCATTGGGCATGATCGACGCTTAGACCTCCGAAATGGGCGCAGATCCACTATATAACAATTTCTATTTTCTGTTCAACAGTGATCGAACCCGGTCTGGGAGCTCCGTGCAGCTTGTCGCGGAGTGAAGTGACCTGGAGAACGGCGTACGATGCCACCTCCGCATTCATGCCGGGGGGAGGAATCATGCGTCTCTGCGTCAGCGTCTTCATCGTCAGCTTGCTCGCCGCACCGCTCCTCGCCGAGCCGGACACCGCCGCTTCCGAGCAGAGCCAGCTCTTCTGGGGCGATACCCATCTCCACACGAACAACTCCTTCGACGCCTTCCTGAACCGCAACATGACGGCGGATCCGGCCACGGCGTATCGCTACGCCAAGGGGCTGCCCGTAATCCATCCGTTCCACCGGGCCCGGGTGCAGATCGAAACGCCGCTCGACTTCCTGGTGATTGCCGACCATGCGGAGTACCTGGGCGTGATCCGCCACATCGTGGAGAAGGGGATCCCCAGGGAAGGCCTCGGTCTGATCGATCGGATCGTCGCGTGGAGAGCCCAGGGGCTGATTCGGGGCGCAGTGGAGGACGACGAAGGCGGGGCGCTCTTCACCTCGTTCCTGCCGGACACGCAGGACGTCGAGACCGCTGCGGCCAATCCCCCGAAGGCAGCGATCCCGAACGCCGAGATCATGCAGCGAACGACCTGGCAAGAAGCCATCCAGATCGCCGACGCCCACAACCAGCCGGGAACGTTCACGGCGTTGATCGGCTGGGAGTGGAGCTCCATCCCGGCGGGCGCGAACCTGCACCGGGTCGTCTTCACCAGCAGCGATGCCAGCGTGGCTTCCCAGTATCAGCCTTGGAGTTCAGCGGACAGCATGTACCCGGAGGATCTCTGGGCCTGGCTCGACGAAACCTCGAAGCAGACCGGAGCCGAGTTCGTGGCGATTCCGCACAACTCGAATATCTCCAAGGGCTACATGTTCGGCGAAACCTCGCTACGCGGGGAGCCGATCGGCCCGGAGTATGCGCAGACCCGTGCGCGCTGGGAGCCGGTCGTCGAGGCGACCCAGATCAAGGGCGATTCAGAGACCCACCCTGTTGTCTCGCCGGACGATCCATTCGCCGATTTCGAGACCTACACGCATTACATCCAGCAGAACCCGCCCCCCTACGAACCGGGCGCGGGCGACTACGTGCGCAGCGCACTCCTGCGAGGCCTCGCCATCGAAGAGAAGATCGGCTTCAACCCCTACCGCTTCGGGCTGATCGGCTCGACCGACGCGCATTCGGGCGTTCCCTCGGCAGAGGAGCCGAATTTCTGGGGGAAGATGGCTCGGGATTCGATCCCGGAGAACAAACAGACGACCCGGCGAGGCGTTGAGGGGCCGACCGGGTGGACGATGTCCGCCTCCGGCCTGGCCGCCGTGTGGGCGCCGGAGAACACCCGTGGCGCACTCCTCGAGGCGTTCCGACGCAGGGAAGTGTATGCCACGACGGGACCACGCATCGTGGTGCGGGTGTTCGGAGGCTGGAACTTCGGCGCGGCGGACGCGGAGGCGCCCCAGCTGGCCGAGGTCGGCTACGCCGGCGGTGTCCCGATGGGCGCCGATCTTCCTGCACGGGAGGGCGATGGAGCCCCGCGCTTCCTGGTTCATGCAGCAAAGGATCCGAAGAGCGCCCACCTGGATCGGGTGCAGATGGTGAAGGGCTGGATCGACGCTGCGGGCGCGACCCACGAGCACGTTCACGACCTGGTCTGGTCTGGGGATCGCGTGGCCAACGTCTCGGGGAGCGTCCCCGCCGTAGGCAACACCGTCGACACTGAGACGGGGACCTACACCAACGACCTCGGGGCGGCGACCCTCGCCGCGGTCTGGGAAGACCCGGCCTTCGACCCGTCCCAGAACGCGTTCTACTACGTCCGCGTGCTCGAGATCCCGACGCCCCGCCACTCCGTCGGCGACGCCCTGGCCCTCGGCCTGGACCCGAAGGCGATCGAAGGGCCGTGGTGGATCCAGGAGCGCGCCTACACCTCGCCGATCTGGTACCGGGCCGCTCCGTGAGGAGCGGGCCTGCAATCGGAGGCCCCCGGCACCTGAGTCCGGAGGATCGACCGCTCCACAAGAAGCCTCAGGAGGCCGAATAGCCTCCGTCGACATTCCATGTCTGCCCGGTGACGAAGCTCGCTGCTTCGCTGCAGAGGAACAGGACGGTCGGTGCCACATCCTCCGGCTGTCCCCAGCGGCCGAGCGGCGTGCGATCGAGTTGAGGCTTCTCCAGGGATTCCACGCCCTTCATCACCTCCGTCATGTTCGTGAGGATGATGCCCGGAGCCACGGCATTGACTCGAATGCCCTCATTCGCCCAGGCGACGCCCAGGTTCTTGGTCATCTGCACCACGCCAGCCTTCGCAGCGGCATAACCGGGAACCATCGGAACGGCGAAGAACGCGGACATCGAGGCGAGATTCACCACGCTGGCGCCACCCGCGAGAGTGCTTGCGACGAGCTTCTCTTTGCAGGCAAGCGAGAGCCGGTAGGCGGCGAAGAGGTTGATCGCGACACTCTCCTCGAAGACATCCGGTATCGCCTCGTTCCTGCCGCCGGGGAAGCTTGCACCCGCGTTGTTCACCAGCACGTCCAGGGTGGGCAGCTCTTCAGCCAGCCGTTCCACGCCCTCACGGTCGGTCGCCTGGAGCGGCAGGTAGCGAAACGCCGAAAGATCGTGCTCGTAGTCCGTCGCCTTGCCACGAGTCCCCGTGATCGTGACGTCGGCACCAGCCGTAGCAAATGCCCGCGCAATACCGGCGCCGATACCGTTCGAACCACCCGTGACCAGGACCGAGGCCCCAGAAAAATCGAAGCGCGCACTCGATGCCAACCGCTCAGTCCTCCACTCGCACGGGGAATCGCTCGTAGTAGAACGCGAAGCGCTCTCTCAGCTCTCCCGGATCCACGCCGAAATCTGCCTTCAAGTCGTAGGAAATTCTCCCGTGCTTGCCGCGCGGGTTCTGTTCCATGTAGGTCCTCAGCTGGGCCTCGGATTCTGTCGTCTTCTCCAACCCCGCGAGCCGATAGATCCGGTCCACGGTCGCGAGGTCATTCTGCATGAACTCGTGAAAGAGAACGTCGAGGCTCTGGGAATCGGGGACGAGCTCACGATCCAGGACACATCGCCGAAGCAGGTGTTCAATGCGATCGATCCAATAGTCGGCTGTGGCGGCGGGATCGACCCGCTTGCAGCGCAGCCGATCGCCGTAGCAGATCATGGTGACGGCCGAGGCGATGACGGAGACCGGATCGCGGTGGGTAAAGGCGATGGTGGCATCCGGAAACGTGTCGATCAGCGGACCGATCTGCTCCAGATGCTGGGGTGACTTCAAGATCCAGCGGCTCGGACCCCGTTGGAATTGAAGAACCTGGAGCGCGCGCTTCAGGTAGGCGTAGTGCGGCCTCTGATCGTGAGCGTAGTAGTAGTCGCGCCAATCAGGGATCGTTGCGATCCACTCGATGGTGTACGTCGAGAAATCCGGCCCCTGAAGCTCGATCTCCTCGTGCACGTGATCCGGCGCCATGTCATGCATGTTCTTCAGCAATGGCATCAGACGGGATTGCATCTCGTGGCCCTGGATGCACCGTTGCCGCCGGGTATCGCCCGCGCCAGGCGCGGGTACCGGCTCGAGGCTCTCCCAGTAGGGCATCGAGCGCAGCCGTCGATCTGCAGCGATCAGATTCAGCAGATGGGTCGTGCCGGAACGCGGCAGACCCACGACGATGATGGGGCGCTCGATCTCCAGCTCGAGCGCCTCCGGGTTACGCTTGACGAAATCTTCCATTCGCAGGCGGGCCGACGCATAACGAACGCAATCCCGGTAGGCACCCACGCGCCCTACTCCACTGAGGGTCTCGTCGGCCTCCAGGCTCGCGAGCCAGAGATCGAGCCGCTCCTCGAAATCCCGCGGACCGAAATCCGAGAGCCCGGTTCTCCTCTCTGCCTCGCCTAGCACCCGGTCACGATGAAAGGCGACTTCGATCTTCTCGGCTCCCTCTCGCACGGCCTGCTGCATCGGCGTGAGTACCGGACTCGCGAGATCCTCGATGCGAATCGCCGGAGGGCGATCTTTCACTGGCCGATCTGCCAATCCGTCGTGGCCAGAAACTTCTCCATGAAGGACGACTCGTACGCCTCTTCTGGATTCTCGCGTACGAGTTGGTCGAGGGTGGCTGCATCCTCACCCACGAGGATGCGCCACCGTCCCTTCCGCACGCCGTCCAGAATGATGCGCGCGGCCTCGGCCGCGGTCATGGGCGCGTTGTCCCGAAACTCCTCCGCACGCTGTTGCAGGGCCTGGCGGATCTGATCGTTCGTCACCCCTGCGGCCTCGAAACCCATGCGGGCCATCTGCTCCCGAGCTTCCTGAAGGTCGTCGTCGGACATCTCCTTCGGATCGTGCCCGAGAATCTTGCCCGAGTTGATGACGATCGACGTTCCGATATGGCCCGGCATCACCAACGACACTTTGAGGTGAGGCGCGTTCAATCGGAAATCGTTGACGAGAGCCTCGGTGAATCCCTTCACCGCAAATTTCGCCGCGCTGTAGGCTGTGTGCGCGGTGAGCGGCCCGAGAGAAGCCCAGAATCCGTTCACGCTACTGGTATTGATGAGATGTCCCTCGTCACTCGCCAACAACAGAGGCAGGAAGGCGCGCGTGCCGAGGTAGACACCCTTCCAACACACATCGAAGGTCTTCTCCCACTCCTCCCGATCGGCGAGTACGAGGCTGCCTGCGCCACCGATCCCGGCGTTGTTGAAGACGAGGTGGACGCAATCCGTTTCGTGCTCGGCGACGACGGCATTCCGGAAGGCCAGCAGCTGTTCTTCCTGGGAGACGTCGGCCTGATGGGTCGTAATGCGAACACTCGCGGGGGCACTCTCCTCGCAGAGCGCCTTCGTCCGAGCCATCGTCTCTTCCGCCACGTCGCACATCGCAACGTGACAGCCCTCTCCAGCAAGCTGGATCGCCAGCTCGCGGCCCATTCCTGTTCCGCCGCCGGTGATCACCGCAATCCTGTCTTCGAATCGATCCATCGAGCCCTCCTGGGCAGGCGAGGGTAGCCCGATTCGAGGCCCTCCGCGGCGCGGAGGCGCTATTCGACGCGCGGAGATTTCCCGAAGGAGCCAGGCCGGTAGCGGTAAGCCACGTGCTGTGACTTCGGTTCGACTCCCTCGAAGAGGGCAACTTGCTCGAACCACTCGGCGTGGTCCAACATCGCCCGTGCCTCCGGCCGGCGCCGCCGCGAGAGCACGGGACGGTTGAAGGTCACGAAGAGAGGCAGCCCTTCCCGGTCGGCCTTGCGCATGATTTCACGAACGGCTTCCGCGGAGGGCAGATCGACGGAACGCGGGTCGTAGAACAACGGCGGTCCGTAGACGGCACCCGTCAAGATGTGCTCTTGCTCCGGAGCGTGGACATCTGGATTCGGACGGACCGCGAGAACCATGTCCTTGGTGGGCTGAAGCGCACGCGAGCGCACGAGTTGGCGCATCGGCTGGGTCACCATGCCAAAGGCGATGAGCCACCCCACGGCCACGACCGCGCCGACCCGGCGCCCCTTCGGGCCGAATGCGGCCGGAAATGTCAGGCCTGCCCCGACCAGCATGGCGACCGCAGGCAGGCCATGAATCAAGTACCAGGGGTAGAGATGATCGCCGCGAACCGCGGCCAGGAGGATGGTAAGCGGAGCCGGGATCACCAGCGTGACCAGTGCCCCGACCGCCGGACTGCCGCGCCGAGCGATGCGAAAGCCACCGATCAGCATCGCCCCCACCATGACGGCCAACATGAGGATCGTCGCCAGATGGTTTCCGACCAGCTGTTCCTGCAGGGAGGCAAACCCTTCCCTCGCGTTCCGCCACGGCATGCCGGTGACGAGATAGCTTCCGACGCCCCTCAACAGGCGCGCATTCACCTCGCCCGTCCAGACATCGGAGTAGGGGAGGAACTGCATCATGTTCGGCAGGTTCATCTGCAACCAGGCCAGTCCCGCCAACGCGTTGGCGGCGAGGTACCGCGTTGGTTGAATTGCCCGGATTTCCTGGGGTGCGCGAAGCAGCTCCACGAAGACGAAGAGATTCGCCACCACGAGCACGAAGAGCGCGCCGGGATACGTCCAGAGAAGCAGCATCTCGACGGCCCCGAACACCATCCACCGCTTCCAGGTTCCGCGTTCCAACACCCGCAGCGCGGCGATCACGAGTGCAGGAAGCAGCGCAAGCAGAAATGCGTAGCCCCGAACCTCAGAGGCGTAGCGGAGGTACCAGGGATGGAGCGCGAGAATCCACGCAGCAACGAGCCCTGTCAGGGGCAGTCCTGTTCGCCAGAGCAGCCACGCCAGGGTGCCGAGGCCCGCCAGGGCAGCCGCCAGTGCAGGCAGGCGTACGACCACCTCGTTCACCCTCTCGTCGCTTGGGCGAACGATGGCCGACCAGCCCCCGTGGGCGATCCGCGCCACGACGGAATACGGGACGTGGTTGTTGGGCTTTCGGTAGTAGAAGAACGTGTCCGTCCATGCGACGCCCGAGTATTCGAGGTTTCCGTTCTCCTCGAGGACGTACTGCCCCGCAATGGAACGGACGACCATGTACTTCTCGTCTTCCCAAAGTGAATGGGAAAGACGTGGCGCCGCCGCGAACGCCAACCCGGCCATGGCCAGGAGCACGCCGACGACGAGCCAACGAGGGGGGCCCAAGCCGGGAGGAGCGAAACGCGGGAGCTCGGGCACCTCGGAGGGGCCTCGCCAACGACGCCATGTCGTCAGAACGAAAGAAACGGCGACCAGGTTGACCAGAGCCATCCACCAGGTGTACGTGGTCGCATAGTCTTGCGGACGAACACGCTTGCCCGCGGCCTCACGCTCGGCAACCCCGTCTGTGAACGGGTTGCCAGCGAACACCAGCGTGAGAAGCAGCACGACCCATGCGCCCCGGAGCAGCCAGACGACGGCGGGCAGCTGAGCCATGGCTGGCAAACGAGACTCGGGCAGGGCGAAATCCTTCCAAACTCGGGGGTGACCAAGCTCGATTCGAGCGAGAGGAGCGTTGCTTTCCTGGATGAGGATCCGATGACGCCTCACCCCAGGGACACGCTAGCGAGATCCTCCCCGGAGCAGAAGGCCGCCGAGCTACGCCCGAACCACTCAGCCCGCCAGCGCCGCCTGGCTGAAGGCGGCCATCTCCGCGAATTCGTCCCGGATCGATGGACGGGCGCGGCAACGCTGCATCCAGGCCACCAGATGAACGTGTTCTTGCGAGGGGGGTACGCCCATCGTCGCGGCGGCCCCAAGGAACACCATCACCCCGATATCCGCGATGCTGAACATTTCGCCGCAGAACCATGTGCGGCCCGCGAGTTCCTTTTCGAGCATCGCATGGTGGTGGGCGAGCGCGGCGCGTGCAGCTTCCAACCGGCCCGCGTCCCGGCCTTCTGGCGGCGCGGGGTAGAAGGCTTCTTCGATGACGTCCCATACCGCTGGAAAGAGGATCTCGTCCGCCCACGCTTCGAATTGCCGCGCCCTGGCGCGGCCGGCAGGATCATCGGGCAGCAACGGAGTGCCGGGACGAGTCTCCTCCAGATGGCTCAGGATGAGTGTCGAGTCGTAGACGACCACGTCGCCGTCGACGATCACCGGCACCTGCCCTCGCGGGTTCAGAGCCGCCACCTCCGGATGATGCGGCAGATATCGATCCCTGGGATTCCAATCCACCTCGATGCGTTCGTAGGCCAGACCCTTCTCTGCAAGAGCGATCCGAACCTTGGCGGTGAAGAGGCTGAGCGGGCCCGAATAGAGCTTCATGGAGATCTCCCGGCGTGCTCATCGAACGTGCACGACCCGTCGCACCGCGAACAGGGCCACTCCGCCCGAATCCGTTGGGACCAGTCTCTCAGGGGCTTTCGCGTTCCACTCCGAGGATCGTGCACGCGCGCGCCAGGGCCGCTCCGCTGCCAAAGGCAAGCAGACGATCGCCCCCGCGCAGCCGGAAGTCCGGAGGTGGATTCGCCGTCGTCGTTCCACCGCGATCGACGGCCAGCACACTGATCCCCGTGCGCGCGCGGAGGTCCAGTTCGATCAGGGAGCGCTCCGGTTCGAATTCGTCCGGAAGCTCGATCCACTCGCTCGATACCTGTTGCAGCAACTCCTTCAACCAGGGATCGAGAGCCAGGGCGGCAGGCTGGCGTAACTGCGAGTAGCCCTCGGTCCGAAGCTCTGTGCAGAAGCGTTCGACCGATCCCTTCGGGATCTCGAGATCGTAGAGGGTCTCGGCAACGAGATCGATCGTCCCCTCTAGTTCCTCCGCCACCACTCTATGCGCGCCAGCTGTTTCGAGCTCGTCGATCTCGAGCAGGTAACGCGTGCGCGCAAGAACGACGACCTGTGGCGTGAGCGCGTGAGCTCGGCTGACGATCTGGCGCGCAGCCACCGGGTCGTTCACCGCAACGATCAAGAGGCGCGCGCGATCGAGCTTCAGCTGCTCGAGCAGGCCCATCCGTGTCGCATCGCCCCAGATGACGTTCGCACCCCCCTTGCGCGCTTCCGCGACCGCGACCGGGTTGGCTTCCACCGCGGCGAAAGGAACGCCGACGGCCTCGAGTACCCGGCCGACGTTTCTCCCAGCCAGGCCGAAACCGACGATGATGGCGTGGTCGCGGAGTTCGGCCGTAGCATCGATCTCGTCGGGTGACGGCGCCGTCGTTCGTCCAAGGCGTGTAGCGAGGCTTTCTCCGGAGCGAATCAGCAGCGGCGTGGCGATCAAACTGATCACGGACGCTGCCACGAAAGCCTGGGTCAGATCGGGATCGAGCAGCTCGGCCTCCCTGGCCACCTGGACGAGAACGAACGAAAACTCACCGGTCTGGGCCAACGCCACACCCGCGAGCACTCCGATTCGCGCGCCCGTTCGCGTGACCGAGCTGACAGAGATCGCCGTGATCGCGCCTTTCAGGAGGATGGCCGCAGAAACCAGCAGCAAGACGGTCGGAGCCTGGGTCCACGCCACCTCGAAATCGAGCAGCATCCCGATCGCCGTGAAGAAGACCCCGAGCAGCAGACCGCGGACGGGCAACACTTCCGAAATCAGCTGCGGCCCCCAGGGCGAACTGGAGAGCACAAGGCCCGCCAAGAAGGCGCCGACCGCGAGGGTGAGGCCAAGCCCCTCCGCCGCAAGCGCACCACCGATCACCGCAAGAATCGCGACGAGCGTGAAGACCTCCCGGGAGCGAACCGCGGCTGCGCCGGCGAGCAGACGAGGCAGCACGAAACGCGCAACGACGTAGAAGGCCGCCACCGCGACAACCGCACGAAGCACGGCCTCGAAGACGGGCCACGCGCGGATCGGGCCATCTGCCGCCAGAATCGGAATCGCCAGCAAGAACGGAACGATGCAGAGATCCTGAACCAGTAGAATCGAAACCGCGACCTGACCGTGGGGAGCATGAATCTCACCGCGCTCACTGAGCATGCGAATGACCAACGCGGTGCTGGACATCGCAACCAGCGCGCCTAACACGAGCGCCGTTCGCGCCGGCAGCCCGAACAAGCTTGCCAGCCAACTCACGACCAGAAGCGTGCCTCCCACCTGAAGCACGCCCGCAGTCACCCCTGTACGCAAGAGGCTCCGGACCCGCTCGAGCGGCAGTTCGAGACCGATCTCGAACAGCAGGAAGACCACCCCGAACTCGGCGATCACCCGCACATCCTCGGGATCCGCGGCCAGCGCAAGGCCCCCTGGGCCAGCGATCGCGCCCATCACGAGGAAGCCAGCAATGGAAGGAAGCCCGAGCCTCTCGAACAAGGCGGCGCCCGCGGCTGCAAACACCAGCAACACCACCAGGTCGTAAAGCAATGTTGACTCGTGCACACCCCGAACTTAGGGGACGCGGGCCAATGCCTCCCGTCTCGAGAATGCCGCTTCGCTTCCGGGTCAGCGCCCGAGGATGCGGCGATGCGTGAAAGCGAGACGTTGCGGGGGGATCTTGAAGACAGCGCGGTCGTAGGTGAGAAGACCATTCAGCTCGCCCTCGACGTCCGTCGTCTGGGTGTAGATGGCACCGGCCAGTCCCCGCTCCACGAGGCCGCCGATCACCTCCATCAGCGCTTCGTAGGCCTCGGCAAAGGCGTTCGCCGTATCGGCTTCGGCGTAGCCCCAGCCTTCTTCCACGGCGACGTGCTCCTCGACATGCAGCTTCAGCCCACCGAACTCGCCGTAGACCAGAGGCCGATCCAGCTCGAGAGGAGGCAGGTCCTTTTCCGCGTTGTAGACATGGTGGTCGCGGATGGCGCCAGTGCCGGTATCCGTCCAGCCGCTCGGCCCATCGACCAGGCGGGTCGGATCCCTTCGCGCCACGTGAGCGAGAATCGCGTCGGTATCGTGTTGGCCCCAGGCTTCGTTGAACGGGACCCAGACGACGATGCATGGGAACGGGGCGAGCGTATCGAGCATCGCATCGAGTTCGCGGCGGTAAGTCCTGGCCACGTCGTCAGGCCGCGTGAAATCGAAGGGCACTTGCTCCGGCCGCTGGCCCTTGCCCAACTCGCGCAGGAACCAGCGCAGATCGAAAGGCAGGTTGGGCATGTCCTGCCAGACGAGGACGCCCAGCCGGTCTGCGTGCCAATACCAACGGGCGGGCTCCACCTTCACGTGCTTTCGGATCGTGTTGAAGCCCATCTTCTTGGTCGCTTCGATGTCGAATGCCAGCGCCTCATCCGTCGGTGCCGTGTACAAGCCATCCGGCCACCAGCCCTGATCGAGCGGACCCAGATGGAAGATCGGCTCTCCGTTCAGATGCAAACGCCAGAAGCCGTTCGCATCCTGGCCTACCCCAACCTCCCGGGCGCCGAAATAGCTCTGCACCTGATCGATCCGTGTGTCCCCTTGTAGAAGGTGGATCTCGAGATCATGAAGGAACGGATCCTCCGGCGACCAGCGATGAAGCCCGGGAAGTGGAAACTCGATGCTCGCCTCTCCGTCTACGACGGCAGTCGTCGCCTGCGCGAGGGTCTCGCCAGCTGCACGAACCACGATCTCGACCTGAGACGCCGTCTCGGTGCGCGACGTGCGCACGCGCACCGTCACCACATCGGGGGCCAGCTTCGTCTCCGCAACGACCCGCTCTACGCACGGGTCGGGAACCGGCTCGAGCCACACGGTCTGCCAGATCCCGGAGACCGCCGTGTACTGGATCCCGAAGGGCTCCCGGATCTGTTTGCCAAGCGGCTGCGTCCCCGCATCCGTCGGATCCCAGATGGCAACCTGCAACTCCTGTTCGTCGGCGTCGACGAGCGTATCGGTGATGTCGAAATGGAAAGGATCGAAACCACCCCTGTGCAGCCCGACCTGTTGGCCGTTGCACCAGACTTCCGCTTCCCAATCGACGGCACCGAAATGGAGACGCAGCCGCTCGCGCTCACCGAGAGCTGGGGCGGCAAAACTGCGCTGGAGCCAGATTCGATCATCGGGCCCAACCGGCCGCGTGACCCCGCTGAGCAGGGACCCGACGGGGAACGGGACCAGGGCCTCCTGGTCGAAAGAGGACGGTGCGGGCGCGTCGCGCGCTTGAATCGCGAGCCCCCAGCGGCCGTTCAGATTGGTCCAGCGCTCGCGCCGCAGCTGGGGGCGCGGGTACTCCGGGAGGGGCAGGTCCGGATCGACATCATCGGCCCATCGCGTGCGAAGCGGCTTCATCGGCTGGGGCAGTGTAGGCCACCCGTTGGCCTGCCTCCCGGAACGCATGCATCGATGACGAGACCAGAAGCGAACCCAAGCCAGGTTCGGATGGCCTCAATGCTTGGCGATCCACTCCAGCATCAACCGGTTCACCTCGTCGGGTTTCTCTTGATGTGCGAAATGGCCGGCGCCCTGGACGCGTTCCATCCGATAGCCCTCGGGAAAAGCAGACGCGTCCACACAATCGAAGATCCGCGTATCCATGCAGCCGTCGATCTCCCCGGTGATGGCCAGAGTGGGCACACCGCACGGCAGGAACCCCAATCGGCGGACCTCCCGGGAATCTTCGAGAAATGGATTCAACATGGCCCGATAGTAGGCGAGTGCACTCCACACCACGCCGGGCTCGCGAAAGCTGCGTTTCAGCGCGGCCATGTCCTCCGGATCCCATTCCCAGCCGGGCGACCAACTGCGCCACAAACCCTCGACGAACGCGAAATCTCGGCGCCGGACCACCCGATCGGCCAGGCCGCGCAGCTGGAAAAAGAGCATGTAGGAAGAGTTGCGAAGCTGGACCGGGTAGCGGCGGATGCCTTCCTGCACCGCATTCAAGGGAGCAACGGCGATCGTCGTGGCGCTTCGGAAGAGAGAGGGCTCGAGGGCGCATGCCAGATACGTGACGACAGCGCCCCAATCGTGTCCGACCAGATGGATCGGCTCACCCGCGCCGAGTTCTCGCGCCCACGCAACGAGATCTCCAGCAACCTGGAGCGGGTGAAAATCCGGCACGTGGCGCCGGCCCTGGGAGGAGGGTTCGTAGCCACGCAGCATCGGCGCGATGGCTCGGTAGCCGACTCCGGCAAGTGCTGGCAACTGGTGGCGGAAGCTCTGGAAGTGATCGGGAAAGCCGTGAACGCACAGCACCACCGGCCCCTCGCCTTCCGTGAGTGCGGAAAAGACCCGGTCTCCGTGGCGAAGCTCGATCACCCCCCAACGCTAGCCGAAAAGTGCGCATGCGAGGTTCGGGCGATTCGGGGGCAACGACAGCCCGATCACTTGGATACGCAACTGACTTCATAACTATCTGTTACTAAACCTTTTTTAGATCATTCGGCTTGCGTCGAAAAACACCTTGAAATAAAAGTAACGCTGGATCACAATATTTACGTGATTTACGAAATCAAGGATCACGAGATCCACAGCCCCCGGGTCACCCGAAAACGTCGGGCCCGCATGCAGCGCATTCTCGCTGCGGCGCTGGACGTCGCCCGGGAAGAAGGCCGCGACGCCTTGACCCTTCAACGGGTGGCTGAACGGCTCGACGTCACGCCCGCCGCGCTCTACCGGTACTTCGCTTCGAAGGACGCATTGGTCGCCGAGTTACAACGCTCGGTCATCACCTGGCTGGCGGAAGCGACCGTCGAGCGAATCGAAGCCGCCTCGGACTACGCAGCAGAATTCGCGCCGGGCGACCGTGCCCTCCTCGACGTGGTCATCACGGCCCTGACCTTCGAGCATTTCGCAAGCACCGCGCCGATCGAGTTCGGCCTCCTTTCGATGTACTTGAGCACCCCGGAATTTGCGTTGCCCCAACGAGAGGCGGCTCAGGTCTTCAACGCGGCATGGAACAGCCTCGACGGCCTCGCCCAACGCATCGATACGGCGAGCGACCACGACGCGCTCTCACCCGGCAGTGCAACCGGCCGGGCCCTCGCGCTCTACGCGGGCCTCCAAGGCGCGGCACAAACGAACAAGCTCATGCGCAGCGCCCCTGATCGCATCGACCCGACGCGTATCGCGTTGGATCTCGTCCGATCACTGCTCGTCGGCTGGGGAGCGGACGCGGGACTCGTCGACCGCTTCGCTGCAGACGCCCGATCTCATGGGTTCACCGACCCGAAGGGCTCGGTGGACGACTTGCTCGAGGCCGCCGGAGCCTGAAGCCCGGCTGTCCGCACCCACACCCGCAGGCCCACGCCCGCACAGGAGTACACATGAGCCAGCACGATCTCGTCATCAGGGGAGGCACCATCGTCGATGGAACAGGCAGCGAGCCGTTCGACGGGGACGTGGCAATCGAAAGAGGACGCATCGCCGCTGTCGGTTCGAACGTCGGCACAGGGCGACGCGAGATCGATGCCAAGGGCCATCTCGTCACGCCCGGCTGGGTCGACATCCATACCCACTACGACGCCCAGGCCACCTGGGATCCTTTCCTCTCGCCCTCCTCGGAGCACGGTGTAACGAGCGTGGTGATGGGCAACTGCGGCGTGGGTTTTGCTCCGGTACGAAAAGAACTCCGCAACGAGCTCATCGAACTGATGGAAGCCGTCGAAGACATCCCCGGCTCCGCCATGCACGCAGGCATCGAGTGGGATTGGGAGACCTTTCCGGAATTCATGGACGCCCTCGAGCGCCGCTCCCACGCCATCGACTACGGCCTCCAGGTTCCCCATTGCGCATTGCGAGCCTACGTCATGGGCCAGCGCGGCATCGACAACGAGACCGCCACCAGCGAAGACATCGCCCACATGCGCGAGATCGTGCGGGAAGCCGTAGCCGCGGGCGCCCTTGGCTTCTCGACATCCCGCACCGAGATGCATAACACCTTGGAAGGCCTGCCCGTGCCTGGCACGATGGCGGAGCGGGACGAACTCTTCGGCATCGGCGCGGCCCTCGGTGAAGTCGGTTCGGGTGTATTCCAGGCGAGTGTCACCCACCGCGAAGCGCCCAACGAAATCCTCTGGATGAAGGATCTTGCCAAGCAGACCGGCCGCATGGTCACGTTCAACCTCCAGCAGATCGACGAGCATCCGGATCTCTACAAGGAAGATCTGCGGCTGCTCGACGAAGCCCGGAAGGAAGGCATCACGAATCTGCGCGGCCAGTTTTCCGGACGGCCCGTCGGCGTCCTGATGGGGTGGGAGACGAGTGTTCACCCCTTCCTCGGCCATCCGGACTATCAAAAACTGGCCCGGCTTCCGATCGATGAACGGCGGCGAGAGCTGAGGAAGCCGGAAGTGCGCGCCCGGCTCATCGCGGGTGGTGAGATCCGTACCGAGGGTTTGCCTGCCAATGCCCCGATCCCGGCCGCGTTCCTGCAGTTCCTCGTGGCCTGCACCCAGAAGATGTTCCCGATGGGCGATCGCAATGAGTACGAGCCGGATCCCTCGGATTCGATCGCGGGCCGCGCCAAGACGACCGGACAGACACCGGCCGAGCTGATCTACGACGCGATGATGGATCAGGACGCACGGGGGCTGCTCTACTTCCCCCTCTTCGGGTACGCCAATGGGAACTTCGAAGCGATCCTCGAGACGCTGCGTCACCCCCAGACCGGCCTCAGCCTGTCCGATGGTGGGGCCCATTGCGGTGCGGTCTGCGACGCGGGCACGCCCACCTACATGCTGATGCATTGGGTCCGCGACCGAAGCCGCGGCGAGCGGCTGCCTCTCGAGTTCGTGGTGCAGCGGCAGACCCGCGACACGGCGCATCAGGACGGAATGTTCGATCGCGGCGTCCTCGCCCCCGGCTTGAAGGGCGACGTGAACGTGATCGACTTCGAGAACCTCGGCCTCACGGCGCCGGAAATGCGCCACGATTTTCCGGCCAATGGCCGCAGGCTCTACCAGGGGGCGAAGGGCTACCGGGCAACGATCGTCTCGGGAGAGGTGATCTTCGAAAACGGGGAAGCCACGGGAGCCCTTCCCGGCCGACTCGTCCGGGGCGAGCAGCCGGGGGTTGCCGGCTGAGCGAAGCCCCGGAGCGACGATTTCGGGACTATGCGAGGATCTCGGGGTGCCCTGGAGGACCCGATGAATCTTGAAGACCTCGACCGCGCCCATCTGATCCATCCCATCACCGAGTTCCGATCCCACGAGAAGAAGGGCCCGAAGATCGTCGTCGGGGGCTCGGGCATCCGCATCCGTCTCGCGGATGGCCGCACGCTGATCGATGGCCTGTCCGGATTGTGGAACATGAACGTGGGCCACGGTCGGACGGAGATCGGCGACGCCGTCGCGAAACAGATGAGCCAAGTCGCCTACTATCCGGGCTTCTGGGATTACGCGACCGAGCCGGCCATCCGGTTGGCCGAGCGGCTGGCGAAGCGCATGCCCGCCGGCAGCGAACTGGACCACTTCCTGTTCACCAGCGGCGGCTCGGATGCCAACGAAACGAACTTCCGGATCGCAAGGCTCTTTCACGCGGTACGAGGCGAGCCGGGCCGACGCAAGATCCTCTCCCGCGCCCACTCCTACCACGGGATCACCCGTGCGGCGGGGAGCGCCACCCGGCTACCGGCCTATCACATCTTCGAGGAACCGGACCCTCTCCACATCCAGGTACCGGCTCCCTACTGCTTCCGCTGCGAACTGGGCAAGGAGTTTCCCGGCTGCGAGATCGCCTGCGCCGACGCCATCGAGGAGACCATCGAACGCGAAGGCGCCGAGACGGTGGCGGCCATCATCGCCGAACCGGTGATGGGAACAGGCGGCGTGATCCCGCCCGCGGACGACTATTTCCCCCGGCTCCGCGAGATCTGCGACCGCCACGGCATACTGCTGATCCTCGACGAGGTGATCACGGGCTTCGGTCGCACCGGGAACTGGTTCGGCATGGAGCCCTTCAGCGCGAAGCCGGATCTGGTGAGCTTCGCAAAGGGCATCACCAGCGGATATCTCCCCCTCGGCGCGGCGGGCATCACCAGCCGGGTCTACGAGACGCTTCGCGACGAATCACCCAAGGGTCTGCCCTTCATGGTCGGCCTCACCTACAACAACCACGCGGCCTGTTGCGCCGCCGCCCATGCCAACCTCGACATTCTCGAGCGCGAGGGACTCGTGGAGAACAGTGCCGATGTCGGCGCCTACCTCCTCGGGCGCCTACGTGACACCCTCGGTACCCACCCCCTCGTGGGCGAGATTCGCGGCATCGGGATGTTCACGGCCATCGAGTGGGCCAGGCCTGGAACGAAGGAGCCGGCCGGCGAAACGCCCATGGCGTTCCCGGCTGCGGTCGCAAGCCGAGCGATGGAAAAGGGTTTGATCGTCAGGGCCCTGTGGGAGTGCACGGCCATCTCGCCGCCGCTGTGTACGACCCGCGAGGAAATCGACGAGATCATCGACATCCTGGTGGCCTCGGTAGACGAAGCTTCTCCGTGAGCGAAGCTCGGTTTCCATACCTGGAGATCAGCCCGTGGGTGGAAACGCCTGAGGACTTGCAGCCACCGCTCTCGGAGCGCCTGCGCTGCGATGTGGTCGTGATCGGAGGTGGATACACGGGGCTCTCCACGGCACTGGCGCTCCGCGAGCAGGGGGCCTCGGTGGCCGTCCTCGAGCAGGATTTTGCGGGTTCGGGCGCAAGCGGACGCAACGCCGGCCACCTCACTCCTACGATCGGAAAGGACATCCCGACCCTGCTGCGTCTGTTCGGTCGCAAACGGGCCGCGCGGCTCGTGCGCTTCGCCGACGATGCCGTGCGCTTCACCGAAGAGACGATTCGAAAGCACGGCATCGAGTGCGACTATGCAGCGTCCGGAAACATCATGGCGGGCGTGCATCCGAAGCATGCGGCCCGGCTCGAACGAGCCGCCAACGCCGCCCGCGAACTCGGAGCCCATGTCCGATACCTGCCCGAAGGCGAAATGAGCGAGCGCGGCCTGCCGGACGCCTTCTGCTGCGGCGTGTTGGAAGAGTGCGGCGGCGCCCTCCACCCGGGCCACTACATGATGGGCTTGCGCCGAGCGGCTCTCGGTGCCGGCGTTCGACTGTACGAGCGTTCAGCGCTCCGCGAGCTGGTGGACGGCGCGCCCCTCACCGCCTGCACCAGCGATGGCGAGATCGTGGCCGACCACGCCGTACTCGCCACCAACGCCTATACACCGGCAATCGGCTTCAAAAAGCGCCTCGTCGCACCACTCCGGGTTTCGCTCTTCGAAACCGCGCCCCTCGACCCGGCGCAATGCGAGGCCCTCGGCTGGGCCGGCCGCGAAGGCATCTACACCTCTCACGAGACCCTCGAAAGCTATCGCCTGACGAACGCCGGAACGATCGTCGGTGGCTCCAAGACGATCCGTTATGCCTGGGGACGCGGCCTTGCCGATGGCTATCAACCGGCCATGTTCCGGGACATCGAGAACGCCATGCGCGACCGCTTCCCCGAACTGGGCGCTCTCCCTGTTGCCCACTTCTGGGGCGGCTGGATCGGTCTGAACCTGGATTTCCTGCCCGCCCTCGGCACGACCGGCTCCCACGGCAACATCCACTACGGCCTTGGCTATGCAGGCCACGGCGTTGCCCAGGCCACTCTGATGGGCCCGCTCCTGGCAGAGCAGATCGCGGGGCGCGCGCATCCCGCCGCGGAGGCCCTGATGCGCCGGGAACCGCCCGGGCTGCCGGAGCCCCTGATGTGGCTCGGCGTGAAGCTCCTGACCGGGGTTTTCGACCTGATGGACCACCGAACGGACCGGCAGGTTCGCAACGCGAGGCGCCCGTAGCCCCAAGGGACAGCCCCACCAGGATCTCCAAGGCCGATCCCGTCGTTCTGGTCCAGCCGGGCTCGGCGTGGCACCATCGCGTCATACTGCCATCCATCGCATCGAACTCCCAATCATCGCATCGAACTCCCATGAAGGGGGAACCCCGTGCAGCAACTCTCCGGCCTCGACAACAGTTTCCTGGTAACGGAAGTCGGCGGGATGCTCGGCCACGTCGGCTCTCTCAGCTTCTTCGATACCAGCGGACTCGGCGGGCGCAGCTTCAAGGACGCGCTTCGTGCCACGCTGGAGGATCGACTCCACCTGCTCGGCCCCTACCGCCGGCGCCTGGTCGAGGTGCCCCTCGAACTCGACCGTCCGTTCTGGATCGAAGATCCGGACTTCGACCTCGACTTCCACCTCCGGCATATCGCCGTTCCGCCGCCGGGCGACGACCAGCAGATTTCCGAACTCATATCGCGCATCCACGCCCGGGCCCTCGACCGCTCGAAGCCTTTGTGGGAGATCTACGTGATCGAGGGCCTCGCCGACGAGCGCGTCGCCCTCTACACGAAGATCCATCACTGCACGATCGACGGGGTATCCGGCGCCCAGATGAGCCAGGTGCTGCTGGATCGGGACCCTGCTGGCGATGTCGTGCCGGCGCCAGACGAGCCGTGGAAGGCCGACGCGGTTCCGGGAACAGGGGAGATGATGGCCCGGGGCGTGATCGGGCTGATCTCCCAACCTGGACGGCTCGTGCGAACCAGCTACCGCACGGCCCGCGGGCTATGGGAAAGCAACGAGGCCCTCGGCGCCGCCGCTCGCACGCTCGGACTCGACAAGATTCCGCTCGCGGGCGGCTGGTTGATCCCGAAAGGACAAGAAATCGACGCCGACCGTATTCCACAGACGCCAGCGCCCCGCACCTCGTTCAATCGCTCGATCACTTCGCATCGGCGCTTCAGCTTCTTCTCCATGTCGCTCCCGCGCGTCAAGGCCCTGAAACGCGCCCTCGGTGTGACCCTGAATGACGTGGTGATGGCGATCTCGGCTTCGGCACTGCGGAACTACTTGATGGATCGCGGCGAGCTCCCCGATGATCCCCTCGTGGCGATGGTTCCCGTCTCCGTGCGCAGCAAGACGGAAACGAACGACTACGCCAACCGGGTGACCAGCATCCTGGGCGAGCTCGCCACGGACGAGGCCGACCCGATCGAGCGCCTCCAGCGGATCCATCGCGCGATGGCCCGCTCCAAACGCATGCAGCAGGCCGTCCCCGCGACGATGCTCACGGACTGGACCGAGGTGCCCGCTCCACTGCTTCTGGCCCAGGCGGCGCGAATCGCCGCGCGCACCAAGATCCTCGATCGCATGAACCCACCCTTCAACGTGACGATTTCGAACGTCCCTGGGCCGCGAGAATCGCTCTACTGCGGGGGAGCCGAAATGCTCACCTACTATCCGGTCTCCGTGGTCGCCGAAGGCCAGGGCCTCAACATCACCGTCATCAGCTACCGCGACCATCTCGATTTCGGCGTGATCGCCTGCCGCGAACTCGTCCCCGACGTATGGAAGTTCAAGGAACTCTTCGCCGAGGG
>JAJFHD010000114.1 GCA_021775805.1 Alphaproteobacteria bacterium
GTGTAGCTCAACTGGCAGAGCACCGGTCTCCAAAACCGGGGGTTGTGGGTTCGAGTCCCTCCACTCCTGCCAAAGCTGCGGTGAGCCCGAAAGGGCGTGTTCCACGCGTACAGAAAGAATAGAGTCGGCAGATATGGCGAAAACCAATCCATTCGAATTCATTCAACAGGTGCGTGCTGAAACCAGCAAGGTGACCTGGCCGACACGACGGGAAACCGTTGTGACGTCGATCATGGTGCTGATCATGGTGGCGATGGCGTCTGTGTTCTTTCTCATTGCCGACCAGATCCTCAGCTGGATTGTGGGCCTGGTTCTTGGCATCAACGGATAGAAGCGGGACAGAAGCTGACATGAGCAAGCGGTGGTATATCGTTCACGCCTATTCGAATTTCGAAAGAAAAGTGGCCGAGGCGATTAGGGAACAGGCTGCGCAGAAGGGACTGTCGGACCTCTTCGAAGAAGTACTGGTTCCTATGGAAGAAGTTGTGGAAGTGCGCCGCGGCCGAAAGATCAAGTCGGAGCGCAAATTCTTTCCAGGCTACGTGCTGGTCAAGATGGATATGACCGACGAGGCCTATCATTTGATCAAGAACACGCCGAAGGTGTCCGGTTTTCTGGGAACGGAAGCGAAGCCGATCCCGATTTCGGATGCCGAGGCAGACCGGATTCTTCACCAGGTCCAGGAAGGGATCGAGCGGCCGAAGCCGTCGATTACCTTCGAGATCGGTGAGCAGGTAAGAGTGTCCGACGGACCGTTCGCCTCGTTCAACGGGGTGGTCGAGGAAGTCGATGAGGAAAAGGCGCGGCTCAAGGTTGCTGTGTCTATTTTTGGCCGGGCGACCCCGGTCGAACTTGAGTATGGTCAGGTTGACAAGCTCTGAAGCGGGTTTGTGAACGGACTATTGTCGGTGGGAGGTCATGCGGACCGGACCACTAACCCTTAAATTACCCGCAGATTCGTCAAGGATCACGGGGAAGGGGAATTAATATGGCAAAGAAAATACAAGGGTATCTGAAGCTTCAGGTGCCGGCGGGAGCGGCGACGCCGTCACCGCCGATTGGCCCGGCACTGGGCCAGCGTGGGTTGAACATCATGGAATTCTGCAAAGGATTCAATGCCGCGACACAGGATATGGAAAACGGATCTCCGATTCCAACGATCATCACGATCTATCAGGACAAGTCGTTCACGTTTGAAACCAAGACGCCGCCTGCATCTTACTTCCTGAGGAAGGCCGCCAAGCTCGACAAGGGCGGAACCGAACCGGGCCGCGCAGTCGCCGGCAAGGTGACGATGGATCAGGTTCGTGAGATCGCCGAGGCGAAGATGAAGGATCTTAACGCCAACGATATTGATGCAGCAGCCAAGATCATTGCGGGTTCCGCCCGTTCGATGGGTCTTGAGGTTACGGGGTAACGGCATGGCTAAGTTTGGAAAACGGACGAGTTCGGCACGCGAAGCCATTGATCGCAAAAAGCTTTATGAGCTTGATGACGCCATCAAAGCGGTTAAGGACAGTGCATCAGCCAAATTTGACGAAACCATCGAGATTGCCATGAACCTGGGTGTCGATCCCCGGCATGCCGATCAGATGGTACGCGGGGTCTGCCAGTTGCCCAACGGTTCGGGACGCACGGTTCGCGTCGCCGTGTTTGCGCGCGGTGACAAAGCTGAAGAAGCCACAGCGGCCGGTGCCGACGTGGTTGGCGCTGAAGAACTGGTGGAGATCGTGCAATCCGGCAAGATTGATTTTGACCGCTGCATAGCGACGCCAGACATGATGCCGCTGGTTGGCCGTCTGGGCAAGGTGCTCGGCCCCAGAGGCATGATGCCGAACCCGAAGGTTGGAACCGTAACGCCGGATGTAACTGCCGCCGTCGGCGCTGCCAAGGGCGGTGCCGTTGAGTTCCGCGTTGAAAAGGCCGGTATCATTCACGCCGGTGTCGGCAAGGCAAGCTTCAGCGAGGAGCAGATCGCGGGCAACGTAAAAGCGTTTGTGGATGCCGTTCAAAAGGCAAAGCCCGCCGGCGCCAAAGGCACGTTCGTCAAGAAGGTGGCGCTCAGTTCCACGATGGGACCGGGTGTACGAATTGAACCGTCAAGCGTCATAGGCGCTTAGCGGCATAATGAATTCCGCTTCGGCCCTGCGTGGCCGCAGCGGTTGATGACCGGGTTGCCTTAAGGGTACTCGGTCTCGACCTGTCCGAGACTGCAGGCGCTGCTTCGGTGGCTTAAACCAACGGCCTGCACAGACGGGAGACAAACTGATCAAGGGGCTCGACATGAGGTCCGCGACTGGTTTGAACCTCGTAGCCGCCATTCGGTCGCGTACTGACCGGCATGGCAGGACAGGCATTTGAGCGTCGGGAACCGTTCTTGCCTGTTGGTTAAGAAGAGTGCGGTTGCCGGCAAATGCCAACGGCGGTTCTGTTTCAAAGAACCGCCTGAATGGAGAGAGCAAGTGGATAGAGCCGAAAAGAAAGAGCTCGTCGCGTCGCTTCATGACGTGTTTTCGAACACGAATGTGGTTGTCGTGGCCCACTACAGCGGATTGACGGTATCGGAGATGACAGATCTTCGGGTCCGGATGTCCGACGCGGGGGCTTCCCTGAAGGTCGCCAAGAACCGCCTGGTCAAGCTCGCTCTTGAAGGTACGGACGCAAGTGGAATTTCGGAATTGTTCACGGGACCTACCGTGATCGCCTATTCCGACGATCCGGTTGCGGCTCCAAAGGTCGCGATGGCTTTTGCCAAGGGTAACGAAAAACTCGTTGTCCTGGGCGGAGCGATGGGTAGCACCATCCTCGACCCGGCAGGTGTCAAGGTATTGTCCGACCTGCCGTCGCTTGACGAACTGCGTGGCAAACTGGTCGGCATGATTCAGACGCCG
>JAJFHD010000115.1 GCA_021775805.1 Alphaproteobacteria bacterium
GCGAAATGTTGTGGTGCCGACTTCCGGTATGGTCTTGTCCAGGACATCGGAGACAATGCCCAGGGCATTGATGTTGCTGGTCTTGCCCTGATCGGTTGCCATGCCGAGCGTGGTGTAGCGCTTGAGATGTTCGACCGAGCGGTACCCCTCACGGGTTGCCAGCTCGAGATCGGCCGCCGTGACGTCGTTCTGGAAGTCGATGAAGTGTTTGTTGCCCTCGTTGGCCTTGCCGAAGCCCGGCGCAAACCACAACGGTTGGAGTGCGTTTTCCTCGACAGACTTTGCTTTTGGCAGTTTTGCAGCACCTGCCTTCTTGCGTCCGCCGCCAGCCTGCTTGGCTGCTGCCTCGCCTTCGCGTGCGGCTTCCTTGACGAGGTCATCAAGCCCGAATGTGCCGTTGGCAGCCCCCACCACGCGAAGGGCGTGGGCAATCGGGCCGGGTCGGAAACTTTGCAGCGCATCGTCGAAGACAAGTTTGCCGCCGGAATGACAGAACAGATGCACGGCCGGGTTCCAGCCTCCCGATGTGCAGACGAAGTCACACGAGATTTGTTCCTCGGGTGCTTCCAGCCGGCCGCTGGAGCGAAGCCGCGCGATGTTCACACCGTCGATCGCCAGGCCGCTCATGCCGGTCCGAACATCGGTGATGACGTGGCCGAACGAAATCTTCAGTCCCGCCTGCCTGACTTCTTCCACCAGAGCGCTTTCGTGCGGCGGCCTGATGTCGACAACGCCGGCGATGGTAACGCCGGCACGGGTAAGATCCAGCGCCGTGCGGTAGGCGTCGTCATTGTTGGTGAAGACCACGCCGCGTTGTCCAGGCGACACACCGAAGCGATTGACGTAGACCCGGGCGGCTGCGGCCAGCATGACACCCGGCCGGTCGTTCTTGTAGAAGGTAAGCGGGCGTTCGATGGCGCCTGTCGCCATAATGATCTCTTTGGCCCGCACCTTCCAGAGCCGGTGACGCGGCGCGCCCTCATCTGCAAGGCTGGGGTCGTGGTCGCTGACACGTTCATGCATCAGGACCCAGTTGTGATCGAAGTGACCGGCGACAGTGGTGCGCACCATGACGTGGACGTTGGTCGCGGCAGCAAGCTCAGTCACAGTCTTGGCAATCCAGTCGACCTGTGGTGAACCGTCCAGGGTCCCACCGGCTGAATCGGCCAGGCCACCCAGCATGGCGGTCTCATCGGCCACGATGACACGGACACCGGTAGCCGCCGCCGCCTGGGCTGCCGCCAGTCCGGCGACGCCGCCGCCGACCACGAGCACATCGCAATCCACATGCATCTGTTCATAGGTGTCGACATCGTGCTCTTCGGGTGCCGTCCCAAGGCCCGCCGCGCGCCGGATGAAGTGCTCATAGGTCGGCCACAACCGATTGGGCCACATGAAGGTCTTGTAATAAAATCCGGACGGAATCAACCGTGACATGGTGTTGTTGACCTGCCCGACATCGAAAGAAAGGTTGGGCCAGTTGTTCTGGCTCTTGGCGACCAGACCGTCGAAAAGCTCCACCTGTGGCGCCCGCAGATTGGGCTCGTGCCGGGTCCCTTCGCCAACGCTGACGAGAGCATTGGGCTCCTCTGACCCCGCCGCAATCACCCCGCGCGGACGGTGATACTTGAAACTGCGCCCGACCACACGCACGCCGTTGGCGAACAGGGCAGAAGCCAGCGTGTCGCCGGCAAAACCCTTCATGGGCTTACCGTCGAACGTGAACGACAACGGTTTATCCCGGTCGATTGCGCGACCGCTGGAGGCGTGGGCTGAAAGTCTGTAAGGCTTGCCGCTCATGATCGTGTGCTCTTGTCAGCGGAATCCTGGCTCAAGTCGGGAGCCGGTTCGGTAATGCCATAGTATTTTTCGAAGACGAGTGTGGTCGTGTCGCGGGCCGCATGAAACCACTTGCCGCAGCCGCGCAGGCATTGCCAGCGCTCAAAATGCAGGCCGCGCGGGTTCTTGCGGGCATAGAGGTAATCCCGTTGAGCATCGGCGGAGATATCTTCCGGATTATCCGTCGCCGGACGTTTGATGTGGGCTTCGCCACCGCAATGGAAATCGGTTTCGTCGCCTTCGACACCGCAAACCGGGCAGGTAATGAGAAGCATCGGCTTTCTCCTAAATCAGAGTCTCAGTGGGCCACCGCGGCAGAGATGCTCTCGTTGATCAGCCGTCCTTCAGCGAAACGGTTGAGCCCGAAGGGCTCCGCGATCGGGTGCGGGCGGTCGTTGGCGATCGTGTCGGCAAAAACAAAGCCGGACCCCGGTATCGACTTGAACCCGCCGGTCCCCCAACCGCAGTTGACGAACAACCCCTGGACGTCCGTCTTCGAGATGATCGGGCTGCGGTCGCCGGTCATGTCAACAATGCCGCCCCATTGGCGCATCATACGCAGGCGGCTGATGATCGGAAAGGTCTCCACAAGGGCTGTAACCGTGTGCTCGACCGCAGGGAAGCTGCCTCTCTGGGTATAGTTGTTGTACTCGTCCGCACCGCCGCCAATCACCAGTTCACCCTTGTCCGACTGGCTCATGTATCCGTGAACTGTGTTGGCCATGACGACCACATCGATCACCGGCTTGATCGGTTCGGAAACCAGCGCTTGCAGGGCAACACTTTCGATGGGCATGCTGACACCGGCCATATCCATCACGACACTGGTGTTGCCGGCGGCAACCACGGCGATTTTCTTGGCCCGGATCGGTCCACGCGACGTCTCCACGCCGGTCACCCGGCCACCTTCGCGATTGATGCCGGTCACCGCGCAGTTCTGGACGATGTCGACACCCCGGTCGTCCGCGCCACGGGCATAGCCCCAGGCAACCGCATCATGACGCGCCGTGCCGCCGCGCGGCTGGTAATAGGCGCCCAGGATCGGATAGCGGCAGTCGTCCCGGTCGTTGATGATCGGCACCAGCCGCTTGATTTCGGCACGGTCGATCATGCGCGCGTCCACCCCGGACAGGCGATTAGCGTGCGCTGTGCGTTTAAAAGCCCGAAGTTCGTGCTCCGTCTGACACAGCATCAGTACGCCGCGCGGTGAAAACATGATGTTGAAGTTCAGTTCCTGTGACAGCGTTTCATAGAGCGAACGGGCCAGCTCATAGATGGCGACGCTCTCGTCCTGAAGATAATTTGACCGCACAATGGTCGTGTTTCTGCCGGTATTGCCGCCGCCGAGCCAGCCTTTTTCGATCACCGCCACATTGGTGACCTTATGTTCCTTGGCCAAATAATATGCGGTTGCCAAACCATGGCCACCAGCACCGATTATAATGACGTCATATTCGGACCTGGGTTCGGCGTTGCGCCAGGCCTGACCCCAGTCTTTGTGGTAGTTGACCGCATTGCGGGCAAGCGACAGAAAGGAATATCTTTTCATTGCACACGTCTCTAATTCGGTTCAAAAGAGGGTCAACCTGGCAGATGTGCCGGAAATCGTGTCTCTGGATGGGCCAGACAGTATCATCGCAAGGCTTGCCTCTCCAATTTTTTGCGACACGGGACCGCCAAACTGCGACACACAGACGCGCGGGCGATGACGCGGAGTTGCATTGATTTTAGGAACAGTCTCACAAATGATGCGCCCATGTTGATATGGATAATAGTTGCGGGTCTGACGGCTGCCGGTTTGGCCGCCGTCCTGTGGCCGCTATTGCGGGCGAACCGCCAGGTGGCCGAACGGGCCGATTACGATCTTGCGATCTCGCGCGATCAACTCAAGGAAGTGGAGCGCGATGTCGCCAGAGGCGTTCTCAGCGAAGCCGAGGGTGAGAACGTGCGCCGCGAGGTCTCCAGGCGCATGCTGGCGGCCGATGCGCAGTTGAAAAAGGATCGGGCAGGGGGCGCGTCAAACTCGGTTCGAATTGCAGCGGCAGGTGCGGCGCTTGTCGCGGTTCCCCTGTTGTCTGTCAGTGTCTACCTCAAGACCGGTTCGCCTCAGATGGAAGACCGGCCGTTGGAGGCTCGCCTTACCGGACCGGTCAATTCCGGCAATTTCCCTGAGCTTGTTGCCCGCGTTGAGAGGACTTTGCGCCAGCAACCCGACAACCTGCAGGGGTGGACGGTCATCGCGCCGGTCTACACCAGATTGCGGCGCTTCAACGATGCCGCCAACGCCTACCGGCAAATTCTCGCCATACAGGGGCCCGATGCCACCGTGCTGACGGATCTCGGCGAGGCGTTGGTTATGGCGCAGGACGGTCAGGTGTCTGACGACGCCCGCAAGGCGTTTTCCCATGCCTTGGCTCTCAATCCGTCGTTACCCAAACCGCAATACTTTCTGGCGATTGCCGCCTCGCAGGATGGCCGCACGGACGAAGCGGTCGCTGCCTGGAGAAAACTTCTGGCCGATGCGCCTCAGGACGCCCCGTGGCGGCCGGTTGTCGAGCAACAGATTGCTTTGGCAACTGGGCAGGGCAACACGGCAGCGGCACCATCACAGGACTCGACGGCCGGCGTAAAAGCCCCGGCCTTGTCGCAGGAGGCCATGGCGGGTGCTGCTGAAATGACGCCGCAGCAACGCCAGCAGATGATCGAAGGCATGGTCGAGCGGCTGGCCACCCGTCTGAACGATGAAGGTGGCAAGGCCGAGGATTGGCTGCGCCTGGCCCGGGCCCAAACCGTCCTCGGGCGCAACAAGGAGGCCCAAACGACACTTGAGCGTGCCCGCAAGATGTACCGGGACAAAGCCGAAGACCTCGCGCGCATCAATGCGTTCGGCGCGGATCTTGGATTGAACGAAACCTCCGTGGCCAGCGTAAAAGCCCCGGCTCTGTCGCAGGAGGCCATGGCAGGCGCTGCGGAAATGACGCCGCAGCAACGCCAGCAGATGATTGAAGGCATGGTCGAGCGGTTGGCAACCCGGTTGAACGATCAGGGTGGTGCGGTCGACGAATGGCTGCGCCTGGCCCGTGCCCAGACCGTTCTCGGGCGCAACGAAGATGCCACAATGACGCTCGCCCGCGCCCGAAAGATATACCAGGACAAAGCCGAAGACGTCGCACGCATCAATGCGTTCGGGGCGGAACTCGGGTTGACTGAAACACAGTGATTGCAAAGCTATGACCCGAAAACAGAGACGCATGACATTCATCGGCGGTGGACTGGCCATTCTCGGCGTGGCCGTAGGGCTCGTGCTGTTCGCCCTGGAGGACACGATCGTCTTCTTCTACAGCCCCACCGATATCGCTGAAAAGAAAATCGCACCCGGCCAACGGTTCAGGCTCGGTGGCCTCGTGGCGGAAGGAAGTGTAGTGCGCGGAGAGGGCAAACAGGTATACTTCTCCGTGACCGACCAGAATTCCGTCCTGAAGGTCAAGTATGACGGCATACTTCCGGATTTGTTTCGCGAAGGCCAGGGTGTCGTCACCGAAGGCAAACTGGACACCAGCGGAGTTTTCGCCGCCGACACTGTCCTGGCGAAACACGACGAGACATACATGCCGCCCGAGGTGGCTGCAGCGTTGAAGAAACAGGGCAACTGGAAACCGGAAGCCAAACAGTAGGGTTGAGAGCATGATTGCCGAACTTGGACATTTCTCCCTGGTACTCGCCTTTGCGTTTGCCCTCTACCAGGCCACCGTGCCGCTTTACGGCGCCCACCGGGGCGATACCGCCCTGATGCACTCGGCATCGCCGGCGGCTCTGGTTCAGTTTGCCCTGATCGTCTTGTCTTTCGCTGCCCTTACCGTCGCGTTCGTCACATCCGATTTTTCGGTCAAGCTTGTCTGGGAAAACTCGTTCTCCGCCAAGCCGCTGATCTACAAGATTTCAGGCGTTTGGGGCAATCATGAAGGCTCCATGCTTCTGTGGGTGCTGATCCTTGCACTGTTTGGCGCGGCCGTCGCGGCATTCGGACAGACCTTGCCGCCGTCCCTGAGGGCGCGTGTCCTGAGCGTCCAGGCAATGATCGGCGTCGCTTTCCTGTTGTTCATGTTGCTGACATCGAACCCGTTCATCCGGCTCGATCCATCACCCTTTGAAGGGCGCGGGCTCAATCCGGTGCTGCAGGATCCGGCCTTGGCGATTCATCCGCCACTGCTTTATGCAGGCTATGTCGGATTTTCCATGGCCTTTTCGTTTGCCGTCGCCGCCTTGATCGAAGGCCGCGTCGATGCCGCCTGGGCGCGCTGGGTCCGGCCCTGGACGCTGGTGGCATGGATGTTCCTTACGGTCGGCATCGCCATGGGATCCTGGTGGGCCTACTACGAGCTCGGCTGGGGCGGCTGGTGGTTCTGGGACCCGGTCGAGAATGCCTCGTTCATGCCGTGGCTGGTAGGCACCGCACTGCTGCATTCGGCCATCGTGGTCGAAAAACGCGATGCCCTGAAAACCTGGACGATCCTGTTGTCGATTCTGGCGTTTTCGCTCAGCCTGTTAGGCACGTTCCTGGTGCGCTCCGGCGTTCTGACATCGGTCCACGCATTCGCGGTCGATCCGGAACGCGGCGTCTTCATTCTCGGCATCCTGTGTGTCTTTGTCGGTGGCGCCCTGTCCCTGTTTGCCTGGCGGGCACCGGCACTGAAAGGCGGCGGCCTGTTTGCCCCGGTCAGCCGCGAGGGTGCCCTGATCATGAACAATCTGCTGTTGGCATCGGGGTGTGCCGCGGTTTTCATCGGCACGCTCTATCCGCTGGCGTTGGAAGCCGTGACCGGCCAGAAGATTTCCGTTGGCGCACCGTTCTTCAATGCCACATTCGGTCCGCTGATGATTCCGCTTTTGATCCTGGTGCCGTTCGGCCCCATGCTTGCCTGGAAACGCGGTGACCTGCTGGCGGCATCCCAGCGCCTGCTTGCAGCCTTCGGCCTGACGGTCTTGTCGGTTGTCTTGGTTTATGCCTTCAAGCAGGATGGCCCCGGTCTGGCGCCACTGGGTTTCGGCCTGGCGGTGTGGCTCATGGTTGGAGCGTTTTCCGAGATCGCCTACCGCGTCAAGGCCTTCAAGGATCCCTGGGGCAAGGTTTTCAATCGCCTGCGGCATCTGCCGCGCTCGACCTACGGCATGGCATTTGCGCATATGGGCGTCGGTGTGATGGTTCTCGGAATTGTCGCGGTTTCGGCCTGGCGTGTGGAATCGGTTGAACTGATGAAGCCCGGCAGCAAGTTGGAGATCGCCGGATCGACAGTCACATTCACCGGTATTGAAAAACGCGACGGTTCGAACTATCGCGGTGAAGCCGGCCTCTTCAAGGTTGAGGTCGACGGTGAATTCGTAACGACATTGCTGTCTCACAAGCGGACTTACCTGGCCAACAACCAGGCGACCACCGAGGCGGCAATCTATCCCTACTGGTCGGGTGACCTATATGTGGTCCTCGGCGACCCGAACACAAACGGCACCCATGTGGTGAGGGCCTATTTCAATCCGCTTGCACCCTTGATCTGGATCGGTTGCCTGATCATGTTCATTGGCGGGGGCATCTCTCTCACCGACCGGCGCTACCGGATCGGGATCCCGAAGAAGAAGTCGGTTCAGACCGCGACCGCATCGGAGGCTGCATGAGCGTGCGTCCGGTCGTTCTGGCATTCCTGGCGGCGATGCTGTTCGCATCGACGCACGCGTCGGCTTATGAGCCCGATGAAGTGCTCAAGGATCCGAATCTGGAAGCCCGGGCGCGCGTGCTGTCGGCTGAACTGCGTTGCCTGGTATGTCAGAACCAGTCGATCGACGATTCCAGCGCCCCGCTCGCCCGCGACCTGCGCCTGTTGATCCGCGAACGCCTGACTGCTGGTGACTCGAACACGCAGGCCATGGATTTTGTCGTCGCGCGTTACGGTGAATTCGTTCTGCTGCGTCCAAGGTTCGGCCTCCATACCGCGTTCCTGTGGCTCGGGCCGATATTCATACTGCTGTTCGGTGGCATGGGTGTCGTCATGCTGTTGCGGCGGCACCGCAGCATTCCGGAGGAGGAGACTGCGTCACCCCTGAGCGCTGAGGAAAGCGGCCGGGTCGCGGAACTCCTGGTCGACGACGACGCCCGTCGATGACCCGTTTTTCTGGTGTTGAGTCACACGACTAAACTCGCTTTGCCTGTCGTGCTTGCGAGCGGGCCCCGGCGCGGTGGCCGGGGCACGTAAATTGTGTTCAGTGCGGAGTGCCCATAACCTGCGCAGATAATATGATAGTATCTGTCGCTTCCCGGCCTTGAGCCGGGGTCCATTGGTCGCTGCGGCAATTCCAACCCTGTCCAACTGGATGATGATCCAACGCCGTGAAACGAACGTGTGCACTATCTCGGCGCAGACCGGCACAAACCGTATTGCAGCACCCGGGGACGCGGAGTATCGTTGCGTTTCAACGTTGTGAACGGTGGTGCAACTGCTATGAACCAACAGACCGGTTGGCCTTCGAGAGGCCGCGCCCGCATCGGCGTCGTGGTGCCGATCTCCAATTCCAATCTGGAACCCGACTTGACGCTGTTGCGGCCGGAAGGCACGTCTTTCCACATCGCCCGCGCCGGCGGATATGACGTCGACGAGGTGCCGGATTCAGACCAGATGAGGCAGTTTGCCCTGGCGTCTCTGGACGGCGTCGTCCGCGATATCGCGGCTGTGCGCCCGGACATCGTCCTTTACGGCTGCACATCGGCGACCCTGGCCCATGGTCCGGTCTTCGACCGGGAGTTTGCCGAAAGCATCGAGAAAATGGCCGGTGTGCCGGCTGTCACTGCGGCCGGCGCCCTGTCCGAGGCATTGACCTCCCTGGGCGTCAGGCGCATTGGATTCAGCTCGCCCTATGTCGAGCAGCTCAACCGGGAGGCAGTCGGGTTCCTGGCCCAATGCGGCTTTGAAACCGTCTCCAGCGCCTATGTCGGACAGGATCTCGGCAATTACGGACAAGGCGAAGTGACGCCGCAACGTGTCTTCGAACTGGGGTGCCAGTCCGACAGCAGCCGGGCCGAAGCCATCGTTCTGTCCTGCACCGACATGCGGGCCGTCGAGACTATCAACCGTCTCGAGGACAAACTCGGCAAACCGGTCGTCACCAGCAATCAGGCTATGATGTTCGCAACCGTCAGGCGCCTAGAACTGGAGCCTGCCACCGTGCCGCATATCGGAACCCTGCTATCGCAATCCCACCTGCAGGCGGACGTTCTGACCGCTGCTCAGTAGTCGGAACTGCATGACATCCAAACTATGTCATCATCGGACTCGATCCGATGATCTGCGGAATCGCGAGCACGGCATCGGTGGACGGTCATGAGGTCCTCGCGTCGGCGCGCGAGGACGACAGGGTGCAAGGTTGACATGACCTATGACGTGGACTCATTAACACGCGGCCACAGTCTGATCGCTCTCACGAGCCCGATCCGCCAGGAACGGACGATCCGCCGGCATTCCATCAACGGCGGAGAACACCGTGCGGCCTGTCGGTCAAAGCAGACGCTTGGCGATTGGCCTCAATACGGTAAAAAGAGACCCCTTGCGGAAGTGCTGCGCACTTCCATTAAAGTTTATAATGCGCGACAAAGTTGCGGTTCACCGCCTGTGTAACGAGGTAACTATTTCCGGGGCCGTTGTTCGGCGTCTTTCATGCTGTTCGGCTTCTGTCGCATGAACCATCCGGCAGATACCGGTTGACCGAAGCTGGCGTAGCGCTCGGCCCCATCGTTCGCGGACTTGCTGAATCGGGAGAACAGTGGTTGGCACCTGAAGCAGAGTTGGTTGGCGCCAAAATAGACTTTGTCATGTGGGATGTTCGGCGGCATGCCCAACGTTCCGACAACATGCCAAACCGCTGCGTCATTTGTTTTGAATTTACCGGCGTTCCGCCGGAGAAGGCTAAACATTGGCTGGTTTTCGACGACCAAGGCACAGACCTTTGTTATGTGGATCCTGGTTTTGACGTTTCCCTTTATGTCGAAGCAGAGTTCGGTGATTCCGTGCTGGTATGGCGGGGCGAGCGCCGTCTGACTGAGGCGATGGAAAGTGGGAGGATAAACCTGCATGGTGACTTTTCGCTTGCCAAGAATGCAGCAGAAAGGCTTTCAATCAACGCGCGAAGGCCATTGTTGTCTGCATGAATTTTGCGGTAGCTCACAATCCCAGTGTTTTTTGCATGGGGGATGAACAACCAAGCTCCAGCTAGAGTTCAAGACGCTCCCATTGGCCTTGCCAATTGCGATATGCGTTGGAATTTCTTCCGATAGGCTGCGGGAGACAGGCCGGTACCACGCTTGAACACCCTGCGGAATGACGCCGGATCATCATAGCCAATTGCATTGCCCACTTCTTCATTTGAGACTTGATCCGTTTCTAGCATTTGTTTTGCTTCTTCAATCCGCAGGGCCTGCACATACTCAATAGGGGCAAATCCTGTGGCAGTTCGAAAACGGCGCGAAAACGTTCGGGCATTCAGCCCGGAACGCTCAACCATCTTCTCGACGGGTTTGTCGGTTGCATAGTGATCTGCGATCCAAACCTGACAATCAGAAATCACTCCATCTGCCGATTCCATTGGCCTCGTCATAACGGAATACGGAGATTGTCCTTCGGAGTGTCCACTGATCAGGAACACCTTTGCGGTTTCAATCGCAGTTTGGTACCCGCAGAAGCGTGCAATAAGATAAACTGCAAGATCATGCCAAGCGCTAACACCGCCTGCGGTTATAATCCGCTCAGATTCAGCAGCGAGGCAGAGTACGGACTCGCTGCGAAACGTGATATTTGGGAAATTGCGCTGAAACATGTCCCGATAGGCCCAGTGCGCTGTGGCCTGTTGGCCGTTCAAAAGTCCAGATTCTGCGATGAGTAGGGACCCTGAACAGACGGAGGCCAGCAGCGCGCCCTCCTTATGCACTCGCTTCAGCCACTCAATTTCGCGCGGGTAACGCCCTTTCGGAACATCGTAGATCGAAGTGTAGAGATCGCACACGATAACCGTATCCGGGCTCTCAATCTGGTTGACCGACATGTGCGGTTGCACAGGGATGTTGCCAATACAGTGAAAAGGTTTCCCGTCGGCCGAAACTATGCGCACATCCAGCAACTCCTCGCCTGGCGCACCTGTCACCATGTCCGAATAAACAGCGCCCGCCGACAGCAACACATCATAAAGACCGTAGAGCACGGATGCAGATGTTTCAGGTGCGGCCAGCAAAGCAATTAGCGGCTTGTCCTGATTCACCATGGGGACCTCCTGTCTGAAATGGCACGCTTTTGACACGTATGCCACGTCCCTTTGTCAAGTATGCCCCTTCCTTGGCCAAATTGCCACTGCACCAAGACCATAGACTGCCGTAGCATTCAGGCAGATTTGAAAAGGAACGGTCTCATGAACAAGCAGATGACAGCGACAGACGTACGTATAGACGGGTTTGGTGGAGAGATAATCGTCCCCAGTGCGCCCGGTTTTGATAAAGCCCGAGCAGTCTGGAATGCAATGATTGATAAGCGGCCTGCGGTGATCGCTCGGTGCCGGACTGCAGACGATGTGATCGCTGCCGTGACTTTTGCCCGCGCAAAGAATTTGCCCGTTGCGATTAAAGCCGGCGGTCACAATGTCGCCGGTCACGCCGTTTGCGATGAAGGTGTGATGATCGATCTGAGCCTGATGCGCGGTGTAACAGTGGATGCCGATCGCGCGATTGCCTCGGTAGAGGGAGGTGCTTTGTGGCGCGATGTGGACGCTGCAAGTCAGGAGCATGGTTTGGCAACGCCGGGTGGGTTGATTTCGGACACCGGTGTGGCGGGACTGACACTGTCCGGCGGAATTGGCTGGTTGCGGGCCAAGCATGGTCTTTCAATTGACAATTTGGTTGCGGCAGACGTGGTCACCGCCGATGGCACCTTGGTTCACACGAATGCTGAGGAAAATCCCGATCTTCTTTGGGCGCTCAAGGGCGGGGGCGGCAACTTCGGCGTCGTCACCCGGTTTGCCTTCGCGCTCCATCCGACTGGGCCCGAGATGATGTTTGCCGCGCCAATTTATGCCGTCGAAGATGGCCCTGAACCTATTCGGGCCTGGCGCGACTTCCTAGCTCAGCACGGCGATCGTGTTGGGTCGCTTTGTGAGTTCTCCACGGCTGGAGGCGACGATTTCCCTAAGGAGTCGTGGGGAAAGCGCGTCTACACTCTAGCTTGCGTCTACAACGGTGATGCCGCTGAGGGCGAAGCTCTGCTGCAGCCTTTGCGAGAGCTGGGAAACATGGTGACGGACTTCTCCGGCCGCATGAACTATTGCGAAATCCAGCAGCTGTTTGACACGCTAATGCCGGCGGGCGATTTCCGGTGCTACTGGAAGGCGCGATATCTCACGGATTTGCCGGACGGCATGATCGACTTGGCAATGGCGAACGCGGCGGCAGCTCCCTCCGACAATTCCCTCTCATCGTTGTGGAATTTTGGCGGAGCAACCGCAAAAGTAGCTTCTGACGCAACTGCCTTTGGCGATCGGTCCATGGGCTGGATGTATTCGCTGGATGGTGTCTGGTCGAACGTTGAAGACGATGATGCAAACATGATCTGGTCTCGCGAGGGCTGGTCAAGCGCAGAGCGGTATGGCCATCACGGACGCGCTTACCTGAATTTCCCGGGCCATGGAGAAGATGGGGATGCGCTGACCCGGGCATCATTTGGCGCGAATTATCAGCGGCTCGTCGAGGTTAAGACGAAATACGACCCTCAGAACGTGTTCCGTTTCAATCAGAACATCCCACCTGAGTTCTGATCTGAGCAGTCGGACATCGTTTGATACGTCGCAAAGGTTTGGCTCCTTTTTCATAGTGGGCTGAACCGAAACAGAGACCATGTTTGAGCTACAAGATGGAGACACCGATGCGTGAAGAGTTCCCGCCGCGCCTGAATGGCAAGTTTTACCTGACCGAAGGTGGAACAGAGACCGAGGTTCTCTACAAATGGGGCTACGAGTTGCCAGAGTTTGCAATGTTTCCACTTTTGGACGATGCGAAGGCCAGCAAATGCATTGGCAGCATATTCCGCCGCTATTTTGATGTTGCCGAAGCTTATGACACAGGTTTGCTGGTCATGTCGCACGACTATCGCGCGAGCCCGGACTGGGCAAGCAAGCTCGGATACTCACTTGAGGATCTGGCCGGATTCCAGCACCGCACCATCGCCTTTTTGAGCGATATGAGAGCTGAATACGAGGGCCGCGTATCGGATGTCTATGTGGCTGGCTGCATTGGCCCAAGAGGTGATGCCTATGGCACGGGCGGCGACATTTCTGAGGCGGAGGCAGAAGACTATCACTCCGTGCAGCTTTCCACGCTGAAGCAAACGGATGCCGACATGGCCATTGCCACCACATTCAACAACATCCCCGAAGCCGTCGGCGTCGTTCGGGCCGCGCAATCAATTGGTGTGCCGCTCGGCGTCAGCCTGACGGTAACGCCTGAAGCGCGTCTGCGTTCCGGGCCAACGTTAAAGGAGGCGGTCGAGACCATTGATGAACGCACGGATGGCGCCGCGGTCTGGATGGGCACCAATTGCGCGCATCCGGTTGAGTTCGAGCCTGCTCTGGCAGAAGCAGGCTCTTGGGTGCAGCGGCTCAGATACATCAGGCCCAACGCCTCGAAGATGGACAAGATCGCCCTTTGTAAGCTTGGTCATCTTGAGGATGGCGACCCCGTTGAATTGGGCTGTCAGCTGGGGGGCCTGGCACGCCGCTTCCCCAATGCGGACATCCTGGGCGGCTGTTGCGGAACCGATGAGCGGCACATGGGCGAAATCGCAAAGAACATGAACGAGATGTTGGGTTAGCAGCCTTGTAACTGAATGCGGAGAGTTACTTGATCTTGACAGTATTTGGCTTAACTGCGTGATGACGGTTTGCGGCACAAAAGCGGAACTCGGGAGTTGCTTCAGTATGGTTTCGGATCTGGCGGCAAGGCAGGCATTTTCTGTTGGCGGGCTTGAACAGATTGAGTTTGCGAGTACCTGGCTTAAATTATCGCCAGCCACTCGTGGAGACGGTTGATCAGTATTGCCATGTCGTCCTCCGGACCGATTGTGATGCGCAGGCAATCATCCAACCCGTAAGGCGCCATGCCTCTCAGGATGATGCCTTCCGACTTCAGATAACCAAAGGCAGCGGGCGCGGATTTATCTCCGCCCGGCTCGAACCGGACCAGCACAAAGTTCCCCTGGGACGGATAGGCCACAAGTCCCAGCCGGCGAATCTGCTCGATCAGCCAGTGGCGCAGGCGGTGATTCTCCCGGCAGTGCGCGTCAATATGGCTGCGGTCGGCGATCGCGGCAGCGGCAGCGGCAATACCGACGCTGGTCAGGCCGTTGTTCGGATTCATCCGGGATATGATGTCCGCCACCCCGGGTGGAAAATATCCCCAGCCGACCCGCAGGCCGGCGAGCCCATGGACCTTCGAGAAGGTCTTCAGCACCACAGTATTGTCCGTCTCGTCGACCAGTTGCGTGGCGGAGGCAAATGCCGGTTCGGTGACAAACTCGCCGTAAGCTTCGTCGACAACAAGCAGGATGTCGTCAGGCAATGCCGCCCGCAGCCGCCTGACCTGATCCTGCGCGAGCATCGACCCGGTGGGGTTGTTGGGGTTGACCAGAAACATCATGCGGGTAGCTGGGGTGACGGCTGCAAGCATGTGTCCGACGTCTGTGCCAAGATCGATTTCCGATGCCCTGCGCACGTGTGCACCCGTCATCTTGACCGCGGTTTCGAAGTACAGATAGCCGTGCTGGCTCATGACCGCTTGGTCGCCGGGCGCCAGGTAGGCGCGGGTGAGCAGGTTGATCAACTCCATAGACCCTGCGGCACAGACGATCCGCGCGGGATCGAGACTTTCGTTCTCCGCAATCGCCCGGTCGAGGCCGCCGACCCCGTCGGGGGGATAAAGAGCCGCGTCCTTCAACGCCCCGGCCGCGGCCCCAAGAGCCGAGGCGCTAGCCGGCACCGCGCTTTCGTTTTGCGCCAGCTGGATCAGCCGTTTGTCTGAAGGTGCGGACAGGTCCGCCCCGGTGTAAGGAGCAAGCTTCAACAGATGCTCAAGAGGATCAATGGTCATGAGGCTTCCTGTTCTCGGTCTGAAACAAGGCCGTAGACTTGCCTGGCCACGTCCGCACTTATGAGGTCACGATCAAGATCACGGAGCACAGCCTCGCGCCGGCGCAAAGTAGGGTCGCCGATGCCGCCGCCACCGGGCGTGTGGACGATCACCCGTTCGCCGGGAGGAATGCGGAACTCTCCCTTGCCGGGCAGCGTTTCGCCGGAACTGAAGGAAATATGGCCGCACGCCCCGTCCGCACCGCCGGCCCGCCCGCGGGCGGCGTACTTCATTCGTTCAACCGACAGGAACAGGGCGACCGGGGCTCCTTCGAGATTCTCAAGTTCGATGGTCTGGCCCAGTCCGCCGCGGAATTGTCCCGCACCGCCCGAATCGCGGCAAAGCTCCCGGCGGTTGACGAGCAGGGGCGTAACGCTTTCGGTGATCTCGACCTGGCTGCCCCAGACACCGCTTGGATAAGCGGTCGCCGACAGTCCGTCGCGGTCGGGCCGGGCACCGGTGCCGCCGTTGTGTGTCAGTTCGACGGCAAAATGGCTCTTGTTGCTGGTGCCTTCCGTGTCGGGCACGTTGCGCATCGGCAGGTCGTACATGCACGACGCCCCTTCAGCCGGCACCCGGTCGGGGATCGCCTGATAAAGGCAGCCGAACATCAGGTCCGGCATAAGCTGGCCGATGGTGTGCCGCATGGCGACTGGGGCTGGAAACTGGGCGTTGACGATGCATCCTTCAGGGGCGGAAATCTTGAACGGTGCCAGGGAGCCTGCATTGTTGGGCATGTCGGCGCCGACAATGCACCGGATACCGAACACCGCATAGGCGGCGGCATAGTTCAACGGCACGTTGATCCCGAACCGCGAGCATGTCGACGACCCGGCCATGTCGACCCGGATTTCCCTGGCCGTTACGTCCATGCGTGCCTTGAGATCGATCTCGAAATCATAGCCGTCGAGAGTGAGGGCATAGTCGTAAGTGCCTTCCGGCAGTTCCGCGATGGCGTCTTCGGCGGCCTTGCGGGACGTGTCGACAATGTAGTCGGACAGAACATCGAGGGATGTCACGCCGAACTCCACCATCATGTCGGTCAGCCGCGAACACCCCACCTCGCAACAGCTGATCAGGGCATAGGTGTCGCCTTCGTTCTGAACCGGTTCGCGGGCATTGGCCCTGATCATGGCGAGCAGGGTTTGATTGACGGTGCCGCCATCGACCAGCTTGAGCGGCGGAATGAACAGGCCTTCGTCGTGAACGTCGCTGCCGTCGGGTCCCATGCCCCGGCCGCCAAGGTCGATCAAGTGAGACGTGCAGGAGGTCAGCCCGACAATCTTTCCTTCCAGAAATGCAGGCTGCACCAGAAGAAAGTCGTTGAGGTGGCCGGACCCGAGCCACGGATCGTTGGTCAGATAGACGTCACCCTGGCGCATTTCACTGATGGGAAAGTATTCAAACATCTTGGCGACCGCCTCGGCCATCGTGTTGATGTGCCCAGGTGTGCCGGTAACGGCTTGCGCCAGCATGCGCCCGCGCAGGTCGAAGATACCCGCTGAAATGTCGCCGCATTCGCGCACGATCGGTGAAAAGGCGGTCCGGATCAGAACCTGACCCTGTTCTTCGACGACCGCGAGAAGCCGGTTCCACATCACCTGCAGGTCAATCGAGGAAATTTTTGAATCAGCCATGAGCGGGCCCTCCCTGGTCGCCGTCCTTGGACAGCACGATGTTCAGTTTTTCGTCGAGAACTGCCGTCCAGGCGGCATCGACAAAGGTCGTTGTCTGGGCCTCGACGATCAGGGCCGGCCCGGCAACGATGTGGCCGGCTGCCAGGTCGTGGCGAAGATGAACCGGCACGTCGGCTGCGCGTCCTGTCTGCCGGACGTAAGCCTGACGCATCCGCGTCGCTGTGGCGTCCTGGCCGGCTTTGACCCGAGACACCGTGTCCGGCTTAGGCGACGGCGTTGAGGCCGTCAGCGACCAGTTCATGATTTCGATCTGCATGCCGGGCACGGACCGGTGATACTGCTGCCGGTAGGCCGTGTCGTAGGCGTCACGCAAGCCGGGGAGGTCGCCGGTCGTGAGATCCCGGTCGGGCAGGGCAACTTCGATTTCGTGGCCCTGGCCGCTGTAGCGCATGAATGCGGTCCGCCGGCAGATGATGTCGTCGCCACCTGCACCTTTTTCCACGATCGATGTGGCTTCGTCTGTCATTTCTGCAAACAATGCGTTGATGCTGACGTCGTCGAAGGCGTCGAGCGTAACGTAGAGGCTGCGGACGATTTCATAGGAAACCGGTGCATTGAGAAACCCGATCGCGGAACCCACTCCCGGATCGCAGGGCACGATGATCTGGTTGACGCCGATCTTGTCGGCAAGCCGCGTGGCATGGAGCGGACCGTTGCCGCCAAAGGCGATCATCGTCCGGTTCTTGAGGGACTTGCCGCGTTCGACCGCATGGACTCGGGCAGCACTCGCCATGTTCTCATCCACGATCTGGGAGATCCCGTAGGCGGATTCCTCCGCGTCGAGGCCGAGTGGTTCGCCGATGTCACGCAGGATTGCGGTGTCGGCCAGAGTGGTATCGAGCTGAAGCAGGCCTTCCGCGAAAAGATCGGGATCGATGTAGCCAAGCGCCACGTCGGCATCGGTAACCGTCGCCCGTTCGCCACCCTTGCCATAGGATGCAGGGCCCGGCTGTGCTCCGGCACTCTCAGGTCCAACCGTAATCCGGCCGAGCCGGTCAACCCCGCTCACCGATCCGCCGCCGGCGCCGATTTCGATCATCTCGATCACCGGAATGCGCACCGGCAACCCGCTGCCTTTCATGAACCGGGCGGCCCGGGCAATTTCGAAATGTCTTGAGGATTGCGGCGTGCCGTCATCGATCATGCAGATCTTTGCCGTCGTACCGCCCATGTCGAAAGACACGACTTCATCGCGGCCACAGGCCTTGGCAATCTCGCAGGCCAGGATTGCACCGCCACTTGGCCCCGACTCCACCAGCCTGATCGGAAACCGCACGGCGGTATCGAGCGTGGTCATGCCACCGCCCGACGTGATGATGAACAGCGGGCAGCCATAGCCGTTCTGTTTAAGTTCCTGCTCCAGCCTCGACAGGTAGTCTGCCATCAACGGTTTGATGTAGGCGTTGGCGACTGTCGTGCACAGCCGGTCGAACTCCCTGATTTCCGGGCTCACCTGAGACGACAGGCTGACGGAGAGTTCGGGCCGCCTTTCGGCGATCAGGTCCGCCAGGCGTAACTCGTGTGCGGGATTGGCATAGCTGTGCAACAGGCAGACAGCGAGGCTCTTGACTTGGTGGTTGTCGAGAACTGCCAGAATGTCATCAAGCGAACCTTCGTCGAGAGCCGCATGCACGTCGCCCTGGGCCGTCATCCGCTCCGATATCGTGACGCACCGTTCGCGCGGCACCAGCATATCGGGTTTTTCAAGGTAGAGATCATACTGGTCGTAGCGGCGCTCGTAGGCAATCTCGAGAATATCGCGGAAGCCTTGCGTCGAGATCACGCCTACCGTCGCCCCCTTGCGCTCGATCAGGGCATTGGTGGCAAGCGTCGTGCCATGAATGAAGCTGCCGATGTCGGCGGGGCCGAGTCCCGCCCGTTCCATCGCCAGCGATACGCCGTGCATGGCACCGCGAACCGGATCGTCCGGTGTGGTCGGGCATTTTGTCGTGACGAAGCCTGCATTGGGCAGCGAGATTGCAACGTCCGTGAAGGTGCCGCCGATATCGACGGCGAGGCGTGCCTTGGAAGAATCCATTCCGGGTCCCCCGAATAACCTGTGAAAAAACGATCCGTACTTTGGAAACGGGCAACCGTTCCGGTTTCATTCTAATGCTGCCGGAACGTTCACAATGATCAACTGGAGGGCGTTATCGGATGACAAGGCTCACGCGTTCGTGCCGCCGGCCTAGTCTTCTGTCCGTCACTTGAGAGGGCATGGTCAGCCTCTGTCATTGTCTCTTGGCCGGCGCACTGGTCGCAAGGCCGTGCGAGTGTGCGTCCCGATTGTCGGTCGCGCAAGCAAATTAATTTCAGCGAAGTCAGTCCGCCGGTGGCGCATAGGCCCCGTCTTCGTCGTGGGACTCGCGGCCGGTCAGGGCCGGCGTGAAGACACAGACAAACCGCATGCGCGAAAACGCTTTGAGCCTGTGCTTCTCATGTTGGTCGAGGGTGTACATAGTGCCGGGCTTCAGCGGAAAAACCTCTCCGGTTGCCACGTTCTCCACTTCGCCTTCGCCCTCGATCACATAGTTGGCCTCGACGTGATGCTTGTACCAAAGGATCTGCTCGGCACCCGCTTCCGTGGTCGTCTCGGTCATGGTGAACCCGAGGCCGTCTTCCGCAAGCAGAAAGCGCCGGCTTGCCCAGACCGGACCGCGGACGTCCCGGTCGGTGTCGAGAATGTCTTCCAGGCGTGTGACGATCATGACGGTCTCCGTGTTGAACTGTTCAGGAGGCACAGGGTTTGCCAAAAACCGGTTTGCCGTCAAGCGCTAAACTCCAGGGCCTGTCGAGAATCCGGCGGTGTCGCGTCGACGTGGTGTTTCACGCAACCAACATAAGGCCCCCGAACTGGTTAGCCTGAACATGGGCGTGGCACCATGTTTGTGAGGCGATATGGAAGAAGCTCCGGTAAGTCACGACCGCACAGCAGCCGTCATCTCGCGTTCGACGGAACTTCAGAAGTCGACCCGAAGCAGCCCTAAGCACCTGCAAAACTCGCAATACCTCGGGATGTTCTGTTCCAGATCCAACGGCGGAAAAGCACAATGAAAGCCGGGCTTTGGTGATTAAGATCGCCGAAGGTCCAGCGGTGCTGTCACCAAGTCGGACGGTAAGAATTCCGTGTCAAGTTCGGGCCATACATTGTCCTGCCAGGGATTTTTCAAACACCTGCCGATATGGAACATTGACCCATAGCACGAGAGATGAACACTCACTTCAGACACCGGACCGTGTTTGACCCTGTACAGGTAGAAAGACGTTCTGGCGGTCTGGCCACTGTATGTTTCGGGGTGTTTTTCCTGCGACCAGACACCGGCATATTTTTCAAGAAGCTCAATGTCCCGCGCGCGCAGGTCCCAACCCTCTTCTGAGATATCCAGGGATTGAACGAAACCGCGCAAAACGACCTGACCTTGCTCATGTAGGAACGGATGGCCTTCAAGGTCCATTGCTGCAATTTCGTCGAATGTCACGACGTCGAAAACGAATTTCTGCATTGTTTCCCTCCTTTCCTGCCCCCTAGGACGCCATAACCCAGTCCTAACACAAACACTATCCTGGAAAGAACGGTTCGGATGACTTGTCCTGAATGTCTCTATGTGGCGCATCTGCGGCATGTTGAACCAAAGCCGTTTTGGTCTTGTTGGACCCGAAAATCGTACTTTCCGAGAACTGACGACCGCTTACAAGCGGTGAACGGACCTGACAGATAACCCGCGCGAATAGCCGGTTTTGACCCGACCGAAACCTTCATCGACAGAAAGTGCATGGTAAAACTGTGTTGTTCCTGCCGTGTTCGCGCAGGCATCTGCACGGTTGTCGCAAAGAATGGAATGGAGGTGCCTGAGCCGGCCAAACAGACGGTGGTTGCGTGGCAATATTCGACTTGAAATGGGAGTTGCGTTAAGATCATTTGTGTTGGTGCGAGATTCCAATTCTGCAACGCATATGGTTGCTGCTGTGACGTTGGTAGATTCTAGACTGTTGATTGGGTTAGCTCGGCAATACAGTTGGAGCAGTCCATGACGAGAGTTCATTCAACACCGGACAGAGGTGAAGGGGTTCGGGAAGACACGCTGGATGCGGTTTTTTCCCTGCTCCCAAGTGACGATGCCGACCGTGCCATTCAGCATCTCCGCGAGCGTGCAGAACATGAGGTGTCGCCCGATGCGTTCGAAATTCATTGGGCGGAGTTTGAACTTTCCGGACAATTCGTGCGTGGCGGAATCAGTGACATCGCTGACCTTTCAACGCGAGTCATAACCAACAGCCAATCTGATGTCCGGGTCAACTTGCTCGCCAGCAGAGCCAGGGCGGGTGACTTGAGAGCGGGACTGATGGAGTGGTGCCAGGAACACGAACTTTTCGTTTGGTATCTCCCCTATCGATTCTTCAATTCAGCCGGCAAAGCCGGCACACGTTTGCGTGGACTGGTGATTGATTGCGGAATTTTCAGCGCGCTAATGGAGCAATTCAACGATGACCTGCATCTAACCACGGCCGAAAAGCGCACTTTGTTCCAGCTTGTTACCGGCCTGCAATTGCGTGAAGCCGCCGCAACCGATGGTGTGACTTACGAAACAAAGCGCGCCCACACGAAAGCTGCAAGCGACAAGTTCGGCTGCACTGGCCAAAAGGACCTAATTCGAGTTGCTATAGGCCAAATGGTCCAACTGATGTCGATAAGCGATGTGGCCCTGAAGCAGGTCGATCCCGCCGTGGAGCTTGTCGACAAATATCTATATGATGACATGCAGCTTGTCGTCAGGCACCATCGATCCGGCGCCATTCTGCGCTATCTGGTGGGCGGTCCAGCTGGCGGGACCCCCGCGATCATGGTGCACGGAATGATGTTTCCCGTCATTGTGAGAGGCATTGCGAAATATCTGGACCGGCACAACATCCGTCTCATCATGCCAATTCGCACAGGGTACATGGAATCCAGGCCGTTGGCTGCGCTGTTCGATCAGGTTGATCTCGTCAAGAGGGGGTCACGTGAAATCGAACAGATCGTAGAGGCAGAAGGCCTGGGGCCTGTGGCACTGATCGGCAACTCGCTTGGGGCAATCATAGCCTTGCAATTGGCTATGGATCGACCAGACTTTTTTTTGAATCTTGTCCTGTTGTCTCCCAATCTTGCACGACCTTCATCCGACAGTTTGAAAGAAGCCAGTACTTTCTACAAAGGCATGCACAACCTGAAGTCTGATTCACTCCTGTTCAAACTCGTCAACCTCGAATACCGGAAATTCTATGCGAGCAGTCAGACTTGCCGCCATATTCTCAAGACGCACTTTGCGAAAAATGCGACCGATCTTCAGGTGATGGACGGGCTATACAGCGGCTATCCGGTCTATGACGTGTTTGCATACACCTATGCCTCGTCGATTGTTGGAATTGCAGAAGATTTTATGCACGTTATGAACATGGGCGTACTGGACGCCACAAACCTCTCAATTCCACTCACGATCATTCATGGAGAGGCGGACCCGTTGACCTCGTTTGCTGAAATCGAAGAAGGCATCAAGGTCCGACGGGGGACCGTGAAGCACCGAATCGGCAGCGCCGGCCATTTTGCATCCGCCTCCCATGCGGATGAGGTTTGGGGCCACGTGTCTGAAGCTCGCACGCTTCAATCTGAGAAGTAGCGAACGATCTAGTACGGCCAACCCAATTGGGTATTGCGTCTCCAACAGACGGTCGTTACATTCGAAAATCCTTACAGGGCTATGTGGGTTGAGGACAGCCGCTGCGCATGCACTTTACCGCGATTATCTGGAATTCAACCCGCCCTGCTGTTTGAATTTAGAGTGGAAATCAAATAGGACCTCAGAACGATGGCAAATGTAAAAAAGACTGGTATTGCGCTGCTTGCTGCAATGACTGTTGGTGTTTTGACCATTGATGGATCGTTCACTTCTATCGACGCCAGAGCAAAGTACAAGACGAACTTCAACAGCGCACCCCAATCTCACGCCCTCGATGATCACATCAGCGACGGCAGCAATAGCGGCGGCAGAAGTGCCGGCGGGGCTAGTGGCGCCAGCGCAGGTGCCAGTGCTGGCGCAGGTACAGGAACCGGTACAGGAACCGGTACAGGAACCGGCGCCGGAAATGCCGGGAATGCTGGGAACGCCGGAGGCATCGGAGGCTCGGCTTCTGGCGGAATGATTGCCAACTTCATCAGGCGATTCTTTGCAGACTGACGCGGATCCGTCCGGGTTCTATGCACCTGAGAAGCGGATGCAGAGGCGTTTTTTGAACAGCTTCTCAGGGTGCATCAGAGAGTCTGCGCGTGTGACGGCAGGCATACCAATCCGGCATCAACACATTCACGGTAGGAATGGCAAGGACGTATGGCATTTTCAGAACTGGAATTAGTCTGGAACCATGTTTGTCGCATCGTCTTGAGCGACAATGTACTGATGACCGTCTTAATTGTACCTGTGCTTTTCATGGCCGAAAGATTCTGGTCCGCCCGCAGGGTGTCAGCCGACCACTACTGTTTTGGCCTGTCGTTTTTCGCCGTGAACTCCGTCGTTCTGGGGATTCTAGCCCCAACGATCAACTATTGGACCGCGATTGGCGTACAGGCATTTGGCTATGGATTGATAGATCTGCGTTCGTTCGGCCTCAATGGTCTTACAGGCTCTTTCGTTGCCCTGTTTGTTTCGACGTTTGTGCTGGACTTTTTCTATTACTGGTTTCATCGCGTTTTGCATTCAAATCGAATCCTTTGGCAAACCCATCTCCTGCACCATTCTGATGAGAATATGAATATGTTGACGGCCCAACGCGGTCACATCTTCGAGGGGTTGATGGCGCCCTTTTTCATAACTTTTCCCATGGCCGTCCTGTTCCAACTGCCCGCCATCGAAATCGCTATTCTCGCATTGCTTCCACAAGCCTATCACTTCGTATCGCACGCCAATATCCGGTTAAGCTACGGCCCCCTGTGGTGGCTCATCATAAGCCCTGACTATCATCGCATTCACCATTCGATCGAGCCGAAACATCGGGACAAGAACTTCACAAATTGGTTTCCCATCTGGGACATTCTGTTTGGAACGTTGTACCGCCCGAAACCTTGCGAGCGCCCAGTAACCGGTGTCAACGGAACAAGTGTCAAAAGCCTCTGGCAGGCCTATAAGCTTCCGGTTTGCGGTTGGCGTAGAATGCTCAAGTCGGTGGATCTGCGAGTCCCGCGGCCAGCAACCCAAAGTGGCAGACTTGAGAGAATGGGGCACGCCATAGATGTTGCCCCGATCACCCGAAACGGAATGAACGCCAGTTTGTCAGACGGGAACAATTGAGTAGTACTAGTTCTCCGGCGCTGCGCACGCTCCATGTCCTTCCTCCTCATAACCCGAAACTCTACAAATCCGGTGAAATCGACACTGCAATCCTAATACGCAACAGACCCTGGATCACGGATCCGTGCGTTGAATACAGGCGATTGGATGCCATCTTCGGTGTGCGGAACATACAATCGGAGGGC
>JAJFHD010000116.1 GCA_021775805.1 Alphaproteobacteria bacterium
GGCAAAACAGGCGGCGGGCCTGGCAAGTACGGGACCGGCGAGGCTTTCCCTGTCGGACCTCGGCCTAAGGCCCTGCGTCAACTGCTAGGAGCCGGGCAGCAACAAATCGCCTTCCAATCGCCGCTATGATCTGTCATAGGCCGTTTGGAAGGAGACTTGTCCTATGAGCCAGCAACCGACGGCCAAACGCCCTAACATTCTGATCGTGATGGCGGACCAGTTGACGCCATTCGCCCTGGGTTGCCATGGCAACAAGGTGGTCAAGAGTCACCATATCGACCGCCTGGCCGGCGAGGGTGTGGTCTTCGACGCGGCCTACAGCAATAGCCCGCTTTGCACACCCGGGCGCTATGCCTTCATGACCGGGCGCTATGTGTCGCGCTACGGCGGATACGACAATGCGGCATACCTGCCAAGCAACCTGCCGACCTTCGCGCACTATCTGCGGGCGATGGACTACCGGACCTGCCTCAGCGGTAAGATGCACTTCGTCGGGCCTGACCAGTTGCACGGTTTCGAGGAGCGCCTGACCACCGACATCTACCCGGCCGACTATGCCTGGACGCCGGACTGGGAGATGCCCGACGAGCGCATCGACTCGTTTTATCACAACATGTCGAGCGTGCTCGAAGCGGGCGTGGCGGCGACCACAAACCAGATCGACTATGACGAGGAAGTGGGCTTCAATGCCCGTCGCAAGATCTTCGACTATGCCCGTTTTCCCGACCAGCACCCGTTCATGATGGTGGTCTCGTTCATCCATCCCCATGACCCCTATATCGCTCTGAAGGAGTGGTGGGACCTCTACGATCACGACAAGGTCGACATGCCCTGGACACCGGCCTATGCGGTGGAGGATCAGGACGCTCACAGCCGGCGGATCACGAAGGGCATCGACCTGCCGAACACGCCGGTGACCGACGAACACATCCGCAACGCCCGGCATGCCTATCTGGCCAATGTGAGTTACTTCGACCACTGGGTCGGCCGGGTCCAGAAGACGCTGCAGGACGCCCAGCTCGATGACAACACTATCATCATGGTCACCAGCGATCACGGCGACATGCTGGGCGACCGGGGCCTGTGGTACAAGATGAGCCTGCACGAGTGGTCGGCCCGCGTTCCCCTGATCGTTTCCGGCCCCGGCGTGTCGGCAGGCAAGCGGATCGCCAACAACGTCTCGCTGGTCGACATCCTGCCGACGACGCTCGACATTGCCGAGACGGGAGGCGCCGGACCAAAGCCCGCCATGGGACAGGCGGTCGATGGACGCAGCCTCCTGCCGTTGATCACGGGTGACGCCTCAGACGATGCCAACCGGGCGATATCCGAGTATGCGGCCGAGTGCGCTTCCCATCCGGTCATCATGATCCGCGACGGTCAGTACAAGTACATTCATTGCGAGGTCGACCCGCCGCTGCTCTACGACCTCGATGCCGACCCGATGGAACACACCAACCTGGCCACGGATCCGGCATATGCCGAAATCGCGGCAAAGTTCGATGCCGAAATCCGCGCAGGCTGGGACTCGGAGAAGATCCGGCAGGACGTGATCGCCACCCAGAAAGCGCGCCGGGCGGTGCATCAGGCCATGGGCAAAGGCGGTCATACCTCCTGGGACTACGCGCCGATGCGCGACCATTCCCAGGAGTACATGCGCAGCCACATGGACGTGACGGAAACCGATGTGCGCAGCCGATTTCCGCCCTACCGGGCGCAGGAGTAATTCCCTGCCTGGCAATCTTGACGCAGATCAAGGCTTGCACCCGCATCGCACGGATACGCTTGCTCCCAATCAACCAAGGAGCAAGACGATGGTCGAGAAATCACACACCGCCGGATGGTTCCCTCATCTGTACGAACCGCTGCGCAGTCTTGGAGAACGGATCGCCGACTGGTTCGCACCCAGATCCGAGGCGTCGGCGTCGCCGGACTTCTATCAAATCGACATGGAACTGCCGGGCGTCAAGGCCAAGGACATTGATGTTTCCATCCAGGACGACAGCCTTGTCGTGAAAGGCGAGAAACGATTCAAACGGGAAAAAGCCGGCCGCACGTACTATTTTACCGAACGAGAGTACGGTTCCTTTCAGAGGACCTTCCGGCTGCCGGCGGACGCAGCCAATGACAATATTGACGCTGACTTTGCCGACGGCGTTCTGACGATAAGGGTGGCGAAAAAAGCGCCGAAAAAATCCTCGGAGAAGAAGATCAAGATCTCGTCACGCTGACATTGGGCGTTTAGCGGAGAAGACACCGTGGCGCGTGCCCGTTTCCCGTGCGCGATGCAGCACGCCAGTGCCGTCTCGCAGACACGGGAGCGCGTCGACCGCAAACGCCTGCGTCCGGTAAGGTTCCGGCTCGCCCTTACGGGCGTCCGGGAAACGGTGGTTTGTTTGCCGCGACGGCGAATCGGCCGTTTCCCGTGCGCGATGCAGCACGCCAGTGCTGCCTCGCAGACACGGGACCGTACCGGCCACGAGCGCTCAAACTTGGAACGGTACCGGTTCTCGATCGCCAATCAGATCGGGTCGCCGGCATCCTTGCCGCCGGCGCGCCGGATCAGGTCGTCGGCACCGCGCAGATAGGGATGAATCTCCAGGGCGCGACGAACAGCGGCCAGAGCTGCTTCCTTCTCGCCCTGCTCCAGCCTGATCAACGCGATCCCCGAGATCGCCCCGAAATGGCGCGGCTCCAATGACAGGACCTTCTCGATATCGGCAAGCGAATCCTCCCGGCGGTTGACCAGCCAGTAAACCGTTGCCCGCTTGTTCCAGCCTTCCGCATAGTCCGGTGCCAGTTCGATGATCTTGTCCAACGCTTCCAGGGCGACGCCAAACCGTCGCACCGACATGGCACCACGGGCCTCGTTCATCAGGGCGTCTATCTCGGAGGCTCCCGACTGCAGCCAGGTCTGCCAGATCTGGCCCTCGATCTCAAACGCGGTGGCTTTGGAACCGGCGCGTTTCAACCGTGAAAAAAGGTCGTCCAGCTTCTGGGCAGACGCCGCATCGGCGACTTTGAGAACCTCCGGCTGTGACGCCGAAACCGCCGGCATCCCTGAGAACAGGACGGCTGCCGCAAGCACAGAGATTGCCTGCAAACCGGTTTTAAAGGACGATGGGAAGTGCATGATCTTTATCTCCGCATATGACTGCAAGATGATAGGCTTCACGGTGCGTGAGGTCAAAATCCACCGCCTAACGTGACAGCACAACCTCGTGATCCGGAACATCAAGCTCTACCCTTATTTTCAGGCCGCCCGTTTCCTGCTGTTCTGGCAGGCGGGGTGGTTTCTCTATTTCGAGCAGACCCTGTCAGGTGCGGAGGCCCTGCTGCTGGCCGCCTGTTTCGATATCGGAACTGTCATCTTCGAAGTACCGTCCGGATACCTGTCCGACTGGTTCGGGCGCCGGCGCACGCTCATCGCCAGCATGACGGCAGCCGTCCTGGGATGTCTGGTCTTGTACGCAGGCTCCACATTCGAGGGCTTTCTATGTGCCCAGATATTGCTGGGATCATCGGTTGCCCTGGCGTCTGGCACCGACAATGCCCTGCTCTACGAGTCACTGAACGCCGAAGGCCGGCAATCGGAAGTCGCTGTGCGGGAATCCAAGGCGATCCGCCTGTCCATGCTGGCGCTTTCGCTGGCGGCCGCCGCCGGTGGTCTGGTGTCTCTTCTGTCCTTTCCCCTCGCCTATCTGGCGACCGCGGTGGCGTCTGGTCTCGCACTGGTGATTGCCATCAACTTTCAGGAACCGGAAACGCCACAGCAGGATCGCCAGGTCCACTTGCCACTCCAGCAGTTCAGGGAGGTTTTCCGCAAGCTGCGTGATCCGGTGCTCTTCTGGATTGTGGCCTTCGCTGCAGTCTCACTGGTTCTGGAGGATGTGCCGTATGTCTACCTGCAGCCGTTTCTGAGGGAGGCCCTGACGGACCATGGCCTGGATGCCAATGCTCCGCTGGTTACCGGCTTCTTCATCGCCGCAATCATGGGGACGTCTGCGGTGCTCGGCGGGCTGGCGCCGGTACTGCGCAGGCATTTGAGCGACCCGGCAATACTGCTCGCGATGCTTGCCGTCCAGCTTATGCTGGTTTGGTCCATGGCACTCATCGTCAACGTCGGCGTCCTGGCGGTTCTGCTGCTGCGCATGGTTCCCAGCACGATAGCCTATCCGCTGCAGCTTCACATCATTCAACCTCGCCTGCCGCATGGAATCCGGGCGACCTACCTGTCCTTGCAGAACCTGGTTTCCCGGCTCTCGGTCTCCGGCACCGTCATTATTGCAGCCTGGGTTTTCGGCGACTCAGGATCGCTCGAACGCGAAGCACTCTCGGCGATCATCATCTGTTACGCAATCGGCGGCACCGTGATGCTTGCGATGCTCACCGCCGCCGCCATCATGTTTCACCGCCGCTTCGAACATCCGGGTGAAGATCGATAACCCAAAAGACCGTGCGGGTCTAGAACAGCTGGAACTCGCCGGATTTCTGATAGTCCTGAAAAGCGGCAATGCCCCGTTTCATGTGATCAAGCAATGGCGGCATCTCTTCCAGAGAAAACCAGCCGAGTTCCAGCGTCTCGATGCCATCGCACCGGAGCTCTCCGGTCCACTGGCGGGTGTGAAAGTGCAGGACATGAAACTGGCAGACATCGCCGTTTGGATAGGTCACGGTCAGATACTCCGGGTCGGTTGCCATGCCAAACGGCTTCACGGCACCGACCGTGAGGCCGGTTTCCTCGAGAACTTCCCTGCGGATGTTGTCGACCAGGGATTCATCCTCTTCGACGATACCCCCGGGCACGCCCCAGCGTTTGAAATCGCCGCGCATCTGAAGCAGGATTTCACCGTGCTGGTTTTCAATGATGATTGTTGTGCCGGGCAGGATCATGAGGCGAGACCCCACCAGCCGGCGCATTTGAGATATGTAGCTTTCCACCGCCGGTCCCCTCGCCCTGATGCAACCTGACGATACGGACCGGATCGGTCGGCGCGCGCCCGTCAGGCCGGCAATGCTCTGCTCGGCACCCAGACATACCCGTCGTCATCGACCAGGAAAGCCTCTCGCATTCCGTGCGGTTTGTCGAGGGCGCCGGCAAGGACGATGCAGTCCGATGCCCTGGCCCTTGCTTCCGCCGCATCGGGGTCGCAGCCGTAGAGGCGAATTTCGAGACCGGCACCACGGGTCTCCACGCCGCCGATCACACCGGTCATCGGATTGTCCAGATAGGTGTGGTCGGCATGGAGCATCCATTCGGAGCCATGGAACCGCATGACGGCAAAATCTTCGTCGTCGTAGACGGCTTCGGCACCCAGGATACCGGTCTGAAAGGCAACGGAGCGGCAAACATCCGTGACCAGCAGATTCAGCCCTATCCCCGGCTTGAGACTGCGGCCGTAGGCGTCGGCGTCCATCCACGGTTCTTTGGTACGTTTTTTCATTTCACCCTCCGGACACGTCGACCCGAAGGCCGATGACTGGGACATTGCTGCGGACTTACGGCGACGGAAACAGCCAATTGAGCGCCAGCCCACATGACCAATTGCTTTGTTGACGCCTTTTCGCCCAAAAACCACCACCATGACAGGGGCATAATCGTACCATAGCAAAGTGGCGAGAGAACCGATGTCGCGGTTTCTCCGCGGGGCAAAGCGGGTCTGTTTTGCGTGAACCGCGCCGGATCCCGGACCCATGTTCACGTCAACCAGGGGAGTAGCTGTGTCGATCGACATCTGGCAGGTGATCGTTGTTCTGGCAAGCCTTGCCACAGCGGTATTGCCTGTGATGATCGCCAGCGGACAAAAACGGCTTCCGCGCATTGGCTTTGCCGTCAGAACCCTGTCCGCGATGGTGTTCATCACCACGGCAAGCTTCTTTTTTGTCGCAAACAACGAACTCGTTGCATTGGGATCCCTCGTGGGATCCATCGGTCTGTGGGTCCTGTTCATCCTGTGGTCGGTGCATCGTGCCCAGGATGCCGGTCTTTCGCGGTGGTGGTGCGTTTTGATCAGCGTGCCGGTGGCTGGTCTGATCCTGTGGGCCGTGCTCCTGTTCTGGAGCCACGAGGAACAAGCGGTTCGCGAAAGGGTTGTGTTCGACTGACCGGCCAGCCTGCGGCACAAGCGGCGGTCTATTCAAACACGGCAGCGACGTCCTCATCGCTCGCCCGGTTCCGCCCGCCAAACACGATCCACCAGAAAGCCGCCGATACCACCATGCCGCAGATACTCCCGACCACGGCCGCACCTGCGAGGAACCCGCCGGCTGAAGAGCCAAGCGTAACGCTTGCCAGGAGAAGCGGGATGGCGCTGCCGGCAGCAAGCCCGCTCAAGACGTAGTGCTTCAGGCGCCGCTTGTTGCGCCACTCGAGAACCAGAAAAACGGGAACGCCGAAACTGAGCGAAATGCCGTGGCCGATCATCAGTAACGGCGCGCTGTCACGGTCGAACAGCTTGAAAAACGACTGGCCGTCGAACGCGGCGACGACGACCAGCGACGGCAGTTCGATGCTGACCGGGGCGATCGCAAACCCAAGCAGGATGAACAACCAGGCCGGTTGCCTGAACCGTAGCGTGGGGACTTCAGAGATCGAATCCAGGTGACGTACGTTCACGATGAAGAACCGCCTGCCGTTGTTTGCAAAGGATATGGTCCGGGTTGCAAGGTTATCTTATTGTGACATCGATATTGAGCCAAGCACCCTGGAGCGCGCATGACCTGGATAAAGACCGTTGCCTATGAAGATGCCCAAGGCCGCCTGAAGACCCTCTACGACCGGGTCAAGGGACCGGACGACAATGTGGACAACATCATGATGTCGCACAGCCTGAGGCCGCACACCATGGAAGGCCACATGGCGCTTTACAAATATGTCCTGCATCACACCGCCAATACGGTCCCGAAGTGGTTCCTTGAAGCCATCGGCGTCTGGGTCAGCATGCTCAACAAATGCGGCTATTGCGTCGAGCACCATTTCTCAGGCCTGAAACGGCTGCTGTCTGACGATGCCCGTTCCGATGCGATTCGCGCCGCAATGGAGAACGGCGCTATCGACGCCTGCCCGCTTGAGGAAAAGCAAAAACTGGCGCTGGCTTACGCCCGCACCCTGACCCAGACCCCCGACAAAGTATCCCAAGACATGATTGCCGGCCTGCGGAATGCCGGTTATGACGACGGAGAAATTCTGGAAATCAATCAGGTCGCCGCCTACTTTTCCTATGCCAACAGGACAGTTCTGGGTCTGGGGTGTTCGGTCGACGGCGACATCCTCGGCTTGTCGCCCAACAACTCGGAAAACCCCGACGACTGGTCGCACCGCTAGGGCATTTCGCGGGCATTACGATTCATGCCGAAACGCCTTCAACATACTGACTGTTGAGGTTGGCGCGTTTCCGGTTCTGCGAAGCAGCACTGGCATGCTGCATCGCAGAACCGGGAAACGAGTGACCCGGTCGATGTTCGCAATCTCCGCTCCCCGGACGTCCGTCAGGGCGAGCCTGTCAGGATGAGGTCGATTGAACGCTAAATACTGGAGCACATCATCTCGCCAATATGGGTAAAAACCCTTTCCGCATGGGCGGGCAACTGATACACTTGTGCTCGCATTGAAATTGACGGCCTCTCGCTGGGGGGACCGACTGACGATACGACGGAAGGGGCCGTTGTCCTGCGCTTGTTTGCGCGTCAACATTGTCAGGTCCTGGTCCCGTCATGAGTAACAAAACTTTCCCCGTCATATACACACTTCTTGTTCTGCTCTTCACCTTCACACTGACCGGAGCCACGGCTGCGGCACAGGGGTTGATCTCCGCCGAACCGGTTGAGGTCGAACCCGCGGCCGACGGCCGCAGTCTTTCGGAACTGAAGAACCTCGGTGGTCTGGAGGAGCTCGAGATCAATGAAATCGCAACAATCCAAAGATTGTTGCGGCGCCTGGGCTATCTCAACGATGCCGAGATGAGCCGCGCGTTGGACAACCCGACGATTGCCGCCTTGCTGAAGCATTTCAGGCAGGTCGACCTCAAGCCCAAGGTGACCGCCAGAAAGGTCATCCATTCGCTGTTCACCACGGCCTGGGTCAAGGAGGGCTGGGGCACCGGCAGTGTCGCCGGCCAGGACCTCGTGGTCGACCCAAAGGAGGTCCGCAGCGCCCAGTCGGCACTGAACAAGCTTGGATACGCGCCGGGCCCGACGGACGGTATATTCGGGCCGGCGACGTTCTCTGCCGTTGAAATCTTCCAGGAAGACGATGGCCTGAAAGTTTCCGGCCTTCTGACCCGCAACACGCTCCACGGCATACTGCGTCGCCTCGCCATGCGCGGCAAGGAACTCGGCAGCGTTGTCCGGGTCCTGAACTGGCCGGACTATATCAGCCCCAGCGTGCTCACCCAGTTTGAGAAGGAAACCAGCATCAAGGTTGTTCACGAGGTGTTTGAATCGTCCGATGAGACATCCGAGCTTCTGCTGGCGAAGTCGTCTCAATACGACGTCATGGTCCAGACCGACGGCGGCATGAAGCAGCTGGTGGATGACGGCGACGCCCTGACATCGCTTGACCGGGACAAGCTGCCGAACCTGCGCCACGTCGACCCTATCGTCATGCGCTACACCGCGGTGCTCGACCCGGAAAACAAGCATTCAGTGCCCTACATGTGGGGAACCGTCGGTATCGGCGTCAACCAGACAAAGGTCGACCAGATCGCCAAAGGCCTCGACTTCAGCAGCCTCGACCTTTTCATGAACCCGAAACTTGCAGCCGAACTGTCGAAGTGCGGTCTGGCCTTTGTCGACGAGGCCGGCGATATCATGCCGCTCCTGATTGCCTACCTTGGCGGCGACCTCAACAACATCACGCCTGAGATCCTGGCCAAGGTCGACCAGCGGTTGTCGCAAGTCGGGCAGTACATCAATGCAGTTCCCGCCGACAGAATTATCGACGATGTTTCCAAGGGCAAATACTGTGTCGCCATCGGTTATTCAGGTGACATGTTTCTGGCCCGTGACAATGCCCAGACATCCGGCGTGGGAACGATCTCCTATCACGTGCCGTCGAGCGGCAGCCTGCTGTGGTTCGACCGCCTCGTCGTCCCCCGCTATGCCCGCAACATCGACGGCGCCTACAAGCTGATCAACTATCTGATGAAGCCGAAGATTGCCGCTGCCAACACCAACTTCCTGCAGTTCGCCAACCCGATCGTTCCGGCAGCGCCGTTCATCGAACCGGCATTGCTTAACGATCCCGGACTTTATCCGCCGACCAATGTGATGAAACGGCTGGCGGTCCTGCCGCCGTTGCCTGACAGCGTGACCGATGCCTACAAGCAGATCTGGTCAAGGCTTCGCCGGGAGTAAGTTTCGGCCGGGCGGCGTCACGGCCGCCCGTGTCCGACAATCGCTAATTGTTGTATCCGGAAATGATCCTATCAATCGTCCCGTCAGCCTTTAGCTGATCGACTGCCGCTTGCAGATGCGTCAGGACGGCGGGGTCTGTCGATTGATGAAATGCATAACCCGACTGCCCTTCCTTCAGGACAAAAACGTCCTCATATTCGCTGGGGTCGCCACCGGCTTTCTTGATCACATTCTTGAACACGTCCACGGCGTAGACCACGACATCGACCTTGCCTGACTTCAGCAGGGCATAAAGCTGTTTGGCCGAGGTTATCCTCTTGATTGCATCCGGTTCCAACGTCAGTTTCGAGGCAAGTTGATCGCCAATGTCGTTGCGCACGACACCGATCTTGAGTTTACGCAAGTCCTTGGTCTTCTTGGCAACGATCTTGCTCTCTTTCGGCGCGATTATGGAAATCGCCAGGGGAATGGCTGGGCCGACAAACTTCATTATCTTTTCGCGCTCGGGCGTATATGTCATGCTGAACAGAGCCGTCCCCGGCTTGCTCTGGACATATTTGTAGCTCCGGTTCCAGGCAACGATCTTGATGTCGGATGTGCTGACACCGACGCCGATTTTCTTAAACGCGGCCAAAAGAATATCGACGGCCATTCCAGTTGGAGCGCCACCTTCTCCGGCAAAGTTGTAAGGCGGATATTCTTCCGTGTACCACGTCATGCCCTCAAGTTTCTTCGCTGCTTCTTCCGCCGTTAACGCGAATGCAGGTATGGAGAAATTCGCCCCCAACAGCAAAAACGCTGAAATTGTCAGCAGTCGGATCACTGATTTTTTTCTTTGAAAACAATTCATTAGATCACTCTCCACAATTCCAAATGGTATCGATGCAGCAGGCCAGGCCAAAGACAGAGCGGTCAGGAAACACGAACCGACCAGACACCGCTGCTTCAACTGGCCTTCCGCTCTATTTGCCCTACATGATCGGGCCCCCTCACGCAGTGTGACCTGTGGTTTCTCATTATGTCAAATGCAGGACGTGCAGGTAGGCGTCCACTTCATCCTGCAATGCCGACGCCCGATGCCCTTTGAATGCGGAACCGCACGCGCGCCTATGATCGACAAGTGTGGCACTGGATGTCTGTTACATTCGGCGTCAGGCAGATATGCCACTGCGCAAAATGTTCAGCCAACGCACTATTCGTTGCAAAACAGTCACACACTTGCCAATGACACTCCACAATTCACTCACCAATCAGTAAACCGTGGACCGGGTCAGTCGTGATGGGCGCTTTTTGCTTTATGTTTGCGGAATCTGTGGCTACGATGAACCTGATCACACGTCAGCGTGTTCGCCAAAATCACATGAAAAACCGGAGAAGCGAACCTGGAGATTGAGGTGGTCAAAGACGGGGGCGGTCCATTTGGACTCCGTGAGGGTTGGTATTTATGATTTTCCAGGCGTTTCACACGAAGGCTGCGGCCTGCGTGGCACTGATGCTGCTGCTGTCGAGCGGCGCTCAGGCAGATGACAAGACTATCGTGATCGGCAGCGGCGGTGCAACAGGTGTTTACTACCCCGTTGCGATATCAATTTGCCGCCTTTTCAATGCCGAAAACAAGAAAAATGGCTATCGTTGCTCGGTTGAGAGCACCAAGGGTTCAATCGACAATCTGAAAAAACTCCGCGCGGGAACGATCAATTTTGCGATCGTCCAGTCCGATTGGCAGTCTCATGCCTTGAAGGGTACAAACGTCTTTGCCAATGCCAAACCCCACAAGGACCTTCGTTCACTCTTTGCACTTTATTCCGAGTCCTTCACAGTCCTGGCGCGCTCGAACTCCAAGATTGCCCGATTTGAGGATCTCCTGGGCCGCCGCGTCAATCTCGGGGACCCGGGTTCCGGACAACGTGCAACCATGGATATCGTGATGCGGGCATTCGGGTGGACCAGGTTCAGTTTCTCCCTCACCCGCGAATTCGGTTCCAAACTGCAGGCCCAAGCCCTTTGTGACGGCGAAGTCGATGCCATTGTATTCGTCGCCGGCCATCCTTCGGGAACCATCAAGTCAGCCACTGAAAAGTGCAGTACCAATTTGGTGGAAGTTGATGGCCCGGTCATCGACAAGCTCATCGAAGAAAACGACTACTATCGTAAGGCTGTGATTCCAACGAGTGTATATTTCAAGGAAAATAGCGACATCCCAACGTTTGGCGTGAATGCAACGATGGTGGCCACATCTCAGGTTCCGTCTTCGCTGTTGACGCTTTTCCTCAAGAGTGTGTTTGGCAACCTGGATAAATTCAAGACCATGCACCCGGCTCTGGCAAGCCTCAGCCTAGAGGAGATGAAGAAGGACATCATGCCGGCCCCATTACACGACGGGGCGAAATTTTTCTTCGAAAAGCTCCATAATTGACGGCCCTCGGATTCAACAGCGCACCGACAAGAATGCCTGAGCATCTAGTCGATCCGGAAACTTTATGAGAACCACCCTAGAATGATGAATAGAGTTTTTTCGGCGACGATCCTGTCGAGGTTTCTTTTGCAGGCTGTGGTCATCCTGATCGCAACTTTTCTAGTGTTTCCGACCTTGTCCCAGGCACAAGACTCCGACAAAACGAAAGCCGCCGACCTCGATCCGTGGGTCATCGCTGTCGTAGGTCCGATGAGTGGCACCGATGCGCCTCTGGGCCAGAGCATGGTTGACGCAGCACAACTGCGCGCCGACCAGGCAAATGCGGCCGGCGGTATCGGCGGCAGGCTCATCAAGATCGTGACCTATGACGATGCGAACGACCCGGAAACGGCGGCTAAAGTCGCAAACGACGCCGTCAAAGATGGGAAAGTTCTGCTTGTCCTCGGCCATCGGACCAGTGGCGCATCCATCGCTGCTGCGCCAGTATACAATGAACACAAGATACCGGCAATTTCCGGTACGGCTACGGCAAACGCCCTCACGGTCAACAATCCGTGGTATTTCCGAGTGGTCTACAACAATCGCCTTCAAGCTGATTTTATCGCGAACTACATCAACAGCATTCTGAAATTCAAAGCTGCTACATTGATATCGACGACCAGTCCTTACGGTAAATCACTATCGGAAGCCTTTGTATCCTCGGTTGAGGAACTGCCCCTGAAGATCGCTCACAAATACGAGCTAGATCCGGACGATCCGGAGATTGATCTCAACATGGCAGACGTTGTGTCCGAACTCTCGTTGCTGCCGGACAGCGGTATGGTTTTCCTCGCCATGAATGCAACCAACGCCGCACACTTCGTTCGGGAGATGCGCAATTCGGGTTTTGCGCTACCGGTCTTCGGCGCCGATGCGATCAATCAGCAATTTCCCGACAAGTTCGAACCCGATGCCGTGCTGAAGACATCGCCCGGCGACTTTACCGATCAGATCTATGCAACGACCTCAATGATCTGGGACGTGGCAAACGAAAACGCGGTTCAATTCAGAAATGCGTTCCGGAAAAAACTCGGCCGTTCGCCGGATTCCTCCATGGCGTTGTATTATGATGCCGCGAGTATTGCCGTTGAGGCCATCGCTAAGGCCGGATTGTCGGGCACGGATATCGTCGGAGACAGAGAAAAGGTTCGGGCCTTTCTGAGCAGCATCGACTCACGGGTGAAAGCCTTTGCCGGAATAACCGGAAAAATCTACTTTGACAGCTCTGGAGATGCCATCAAGACAGTGCCGGTTGGAATTTTCGAGTTGGCCGAGTTCATTTCCGCTCCAGTCCAACTGGAGCCTGTTCCTAATCCCGTCATGGTTCCCGAGTTTTCCAACAAACTTGAAGCCGCTGCAATTATCCCCTTCAAAGAGGGATACATGCACGCGACCCAGATCGTTTATTTCGGAATTGACCTGAATGAAGTGAGCAACCTGAATACGGCGACCGGCAACTACACTTTGGACTTCTATTTGTGGCTTCGTTTTCGAGGCAAGCTGGATCTTTCAAAGATTGAATTCAGCAATGCCGTCAATCCGATTGATCTGAAAAATCCGATCTGGGCTCGTGAGCGAAACGGTATGACAATCATGACGTTCAAGGTGCGCGGAACATTTCACGGCGATTTTCAGTTCAAGGATTACCCGTTTGACAAACAGCATGTGGTGCTCGAGGTCCGCCACAGGGACAGGACCAGTGAGAGTGTCAAGTTTGTAACGGACCGCCTCGGCATGCGTCTGACCGGGCCGGATGTGACTTTGTTGCAGCGGATCCAGGAAGAAGATGTATTCAAAACGTCGCTGGGTTGGCAGATCACAGATGCCGAGATATTTCAGGATCTTATCAAGACGGCCTCAACACTAGGCGAGACCCGATTTTTTCAAGGTGAGACAGAAGTCAATTTCTCACGCATGATGCTGAGACTGGAGATTTCGAGACACCTGGCCAGTTACAGCACGACGATTCTGCTGCCAATGTCGATTCTGTTTATCATTGGCATGCTTCTGTTTGCCATTCCTGTCGAAGAGTTGCCGCCCCGGCTCAGCGGGGGTATCCTGGTTCTGGTCACCGTATCATTGCTGCGAGCGCGCTTGTCTAACGATTTGCCGAACATCGGTTACCTTGTGGCCATCGACTACATATTTTTCGCACTCCAGATAATCATGTGGTTCGGCATCATGATCAGCGTTGCCAGTTTTTGGCTTCTGCGTCACGACAGACCCAAATTTGCAAAGAGAATCAACAAGTTCGGTGTCTTCTTTTATCCCCTTCCGGTGATCGGCGTAATGATGTTTATCTGGACACAGGTCGACCTCCCGCCAATCGACTGGTCGGGATTGGTGGGCAAATGGGCCTCGGTGATCGGCTGACAAACCTAAGGCGTCACCAACTAGATGGGGTGATGCTGATCATCAGTACGTTTGCCGACCGCCCCGCTTCGCTTGGAACATGCGGGACAGAGGAAAACCGTCTGTGTCAACGGCCAGGACTCACATCCATCCCATTTCTTTGTAATATTTCGCGGCACCATCGTGGAGCGGCGCGGACAGGCCGTCCTTGATCATTTCTTCCTGTTTCAGAATACCCAAAGCCGGATGCAGCCTCTTAAACCGCTTGAACTTCTCAAAGACAGACTTGACCAGATTGTAGACGACGTCTTCAGACACCTTGCTCGACGTGACCAAAGTTGCGCCGACGCCAAATGTCTTTGTATCGGCTTCGTTGCCCTTGTACATCTTGCCCGGAACCGTGGCTGACCTGTAATATGGATTGTTCGCGATCAATTCATCGATCGCCGCCCCACTCACCTCGACCAAGACGGTTTCACAAAGAGTCGTTGCCTCTTTAATCGCTCCACTGGGATGGCCGACGGTAAAGACCATGGCGTCAATCTTGTTGTCACAAACAGCCCGCGCCTGGTTTGTCGACTTGAGCTCGGTTACCAGTTCGAAGTCCTTCGTCGTCCAGCCCTTTGCAGCCAGCAGAACGTCCATCGTACCGCGCTGACCGGAGCCTGGATTACCAATGTTTACACGTTTACCTTTCAGATCGTCGAAAGACTTGATGCCTGAGTCCAATCGCGCCACAACGGTGAAGGGTTCAGGATGAACCGAAAACACCGCGCGCAACTCTTCGAACGGCCCGTCTTCTGCGAATTTCGAAGACCCTTTGTGGCTGTGAAACTGCCAGTCGGACTGGGCGACACCAAAGTCTAGCTCGCCGGCGCGAATGGCCTTCAAATTGTAAACAGAACCACCAGTGGACTCCACTGTACATTTGACACCATGTGCCTTCGTACCCCGATTCACCAGTCGGCAAATGGCCCCGCCGGTTGGAAAGTAGACGCCCGTCTTGCCCCCGGTGCCGATCCTAATAGATGTTTCCCCTGCTTTCGTATCAATGATGCTGAATGTCGCGAAAACGACCGTACAAACCAAGACACACAGAAATCTGCTCATCATTCCGTCCCCGAGTTACCATGTTTTTGGGCGTTGCCAAATCTGCGTCGGCATTACGCCATCATCATTTCAAATTATACACCTATCACATCTGTATCAAATACGGGACTTATTATGAAGCTTTGGCTTTTCAGTACACGCCATTTTATGCCTCTCGCTGGCAAATGACTGAGAGGTCTGTTGATGGTTTCGATTGCAGCTAAACGCTGTGGGTATGCCGCTTCAGTTGAGAAGCATGTAGCCGCCGTGCCGCGTCGCGCCCGGGAAACGTCAGACCGGTGAATCGATCCGAACCCGCCTTCGCGTCAACGGTATCGCCGTTGCAATGAGTACGACACTGGTCAACACAAGCGACGGCGAGAAGCTTTGCGTCACATCATAGAGAGAACCGGCGAACACCGGTCCGATCATCTGCCCGCTGGCAAAGGCTGCGGTCATGACGGCGATGTGGCGGACGGCGTCTTCGGCGGGGATGATCCGGTGGACTTCCTTCATGCCCATCATGGTGATGATCATGAATGTGCCGCCAACACAGATCCCGGCGATGACGATGGTGACGATGTGCTGATGGACCACCGGCAACAGCAATCCAGCTGCCATGACGATCTGGCTGGCGATCCAGATCTGGCGATTTGAGTACCGCTTGTGGAGACCTGAGGCGAGGATCGTAGAAAGCAGCGCCGCAGCACCGAAGACAGGCCATGCCCAGCCGAAAATGAGGGGCGACGGGATAGCGTCGCGCGCCATCACGGGCAGATAGGTTGCCGGAATGATGTAGCCCATGCCGGCGGCACCATAGGCAATGACAAGACGCCAGACAAAGGGACTGCGCTGCGTGGAGTCCTTCCGGACACTGTGACGGATGCCGGTCACCTCGGGCCCGAGACTCAAGCAGACCACGATAGCGGCGACCAGCGTCACTGCCCCAAAAATCTGCCAGCCTGCCGAACTCGAAACCTGGCCTGCCATGATCGCCAGAGTGCCAAGCCCCGCGATCGCAATACCGGCGCCGACGCCGGCAAACACCCAGCCCTGTTTCTCGGTTTGACCGACGCTGGCCAGATGCTTGATCAAGGCACTGCTGACCACCACCAGGGTGAAGGCACTGCAGACCCCCGCCAGCCACCGAAGGCCCAGCCAGATCGGGAAACTGTCCACAAGGCCCATGCCAAGGGTGCAGGCTCCGATGACAACAAGCGAAAACCGTAATGTGGTCTTTGGCGAGAACGGAAGCCTGGCCGCAAACACCGCACCCAGCCAGTATCCAACGAAATGGACCGACGCCAGAACACCACCATCGGCGATGCTGGCCAGACCATCGTCCTGCATCAACGGCAACAGCGGCGTGAAGGCGAAGCGACCGATCCCCATGGCGATGGCGAGGGACGCCAGTCCGACGAGCACGACACGCAATGTCGATTTATGGGATGACATTTCGCACCTCGACCTATGCCCTTCCAGACCTTCCTATTGTCATAGCGGTTGATCAGTATTAATAAAAGTGAATTTATGTGATAGTTTTATTCTCTTAACGAGATACTTTGAGTGGACCGAGATCTATGCAAAATCTCAATCTTCAGGCGCTGGAAATCTTTCGGACCGTCGCCGTCGAGGGCAGTATTTCCAAGGCGGCGGCCAAACTGAACCGGGTGCAGTCCAATATCAGCACCCGTATCAAGCAACTGGAGCAGCAACTGGATAAGCCGCTGTTTCTGCGCCACGGCAGAGGTTTCACGCTGACACCCGACGGCGAAACCCTGCTGGCCTACTCGGAACGCTTTCTGCAGTTGTCGATGGAGACATCGGAGGCACTGAGGACTGGCAAGCCCAGCGGCCTGCTCCACATCGGCGCCATGGAGAGCACAGCAGCTTCCAGGCTCCCCGAATTTCTCTCGCGTTACCATGAACTCCACCCGGATGTGGAAATCGTCGTCACCACCGACACCGCCGGAGGACTGATGGACCGCCTGCAGAATTTTGATATCGACGTCGCGTTTGTGGCCGAACCGGTATCTTACGACTGGGTCGCAACCACGCCGGTGTTCGAGGAGAAGCTGGTTCTGGTGGCGCCGAATTCGTTTCCGCCGCTGGAGTACACGCTCGAAATCAGCGGCAAGACGGTTGTGGCCTTTGAAGCAGGCTGTGCCTACCGGCGTTATCTCGAGGGCTGGCTGCTGGACACCGGCATTGTTCCAGGCAACGTTTTGTCGGTCAGCTCCTACCTTGCCATTCTCGCCTGTGTTTCAGCCGGCACCGGCTATGCCGTGATCCCGCAATCCGTGCTCGACATGGTTTCCACCCGGGGACAGTTTCAGCGCTACGCCCTGCCCGACAGCCTGTCGAAGATCAGGACAATGCTGGTGTGGCGGTCCGACTATAAATCCGCAAAGCTTGACGTCTTGAAAGACCTGCTGCCGGGTTTCGGCGACAACACCGCCCGTGACCACATAACCTTTACCAGCCGTTGACACGACCCCATGTGTCGGTCACGGCGCCATTCTCGATGACGTGATAGACCTCATGGGCGGCCGCTGTCATGCAGGCATGGTTGGGCAGGATGCGGAGCTTGCGGCCGACCGGGAAAGCCGCGGTGTCGAGGCTTGAGCCGTCCCGGGTCGTGACATACCCATGTTCCTGGCTGACACCGGCCACATGGAGGTTGGCAAGGACTGAGCCATCGGCGTCGGTCAGGAGGCCATAGCCACAGTCGTTGTCCTGTGAGCCGGTCATCTGGTCCTTGGACAGAGCAAGTCCACCGGCATCGATCACCAGTTTGTTCGTGGCCGGGTGATGGGTCACCACTGTTGCCAGCACGCTGACGGCGATGTCGTCGACTGTGCAGACACCCAGATTGGCCTGGAACAGATCCTGAAAGACATAAACGCCGGGACGCGCTTCGGTGATACCGTCGAAACCCTCACCGAATGTGGCGGTCGGTGTCGAACCGACACTGACATTGGGACAGTCAAATCCGTTCTGCCGCAGCACCTCCGCCGTTTGCCGGGTCAGTGCCTGTTCGTTGCGCGCTTGTTCGCGGATCTCATCGATTGTGCCTGCGTGATAGCTTTCTCCGGCATGGGCGAACACGCCTGCAAGCTCAAGATGTGCCGCCCCATCGACAATCTTCGCGATCTCCAGCAGGCGCGGCTCATCGGGCCTGAGACCCGTACGGTGACGGTCGACGTCGACTTCAAGGAATACGCGGACCGGCGCGCCCTCGACCACGGTTCCGGCGGCCGCATTGGCACCGTCGACGGTATCGAGGCATACGGCGACATCGCTGCCGGCCCGGTTGAGGGCTGCCACCCGGGCAAGCTTGTCGGGCACAATCGACAGGGCATAGAGCAGGTCACCGAAACCGGCGCCGGCAAAGTACTCTGCTTCCTTCAGGGTCGACACCGTAAAACGTTCCGCCCCATGAGCCTGAAGCCGCCTTGCCACGTCGACGGACTTGGGCGTCTTCAGATGCGGGCGCAACGCGACGCCAAGCCCCTTGAACTTGTCCGCCATGGTCTCGATGTTCGATTCCAGCCGTCCACGGTCGAGCAGAAGGCACGGCGTTTGAAGGTTCCCGATGTCCATTGGCGGCGTCTCCTACCAGAAATTTTTACAGATCCTGATTTGACCGAAGGTAGGCCCGGAATGCGGCAAGGCCTTCATCGATGCCCTTGCGCCCGAATCCAACCCGGAACCGGTCCTGGGGCGTCGGCATCAACTCGGAATGGTAAATCTTTGGCGGCAACAGCAAGACGCCGGACCGTTCGACCAGGGTCTCGCAAAAGTCATCGACACTGCCGGCCCCCTTGTAGCGGGGATAGCCGACGCAGCCGCCGTCGGGGCGGCGCCAGTCAAAAAGATCCGGGAACTCCCCGAAGAAGGCCGTCAACTTTGCGGCGTTGTCGTTGACGAGCGCGCGATTGCGTTCAAGGATCCGGTCGCGGGCCTTCAGGGCAATCAGCGCCAGGTATTCGCTTGGCGCGGAGTTGCAGATGGTCAGGTAGTGCTTGTATTTTTCCATCTTCTCCAGAACTGGCCGGTCCCGAGTCATGATCCAGCCAATCCGCAGGCCCGGCAATCCATAGGCTTTCGACATAACGTTGAGCGACAGTCCACGCTCGTAGACATCGGCCACCTGCGGCAGGCGGATGGCATCGTCGCGCTCGATCAGTCGGTAAACCTCATCGCTGAACAGATAGAGACCGTGCTCGCGGCACAGATCGACGAGGCCGTCGAAAATCGACCTTTCCAGAACGGCGCCTGTGGGGTTGTTGGGGAAATTGATGGATATGAGTTTGGTGTTAGGGCGCAGGGCGGCACGAACATCGTCGAGGTCGAGCGACCAGTTGTCGTCGGCATTCAGCGCCACACCCGACACATCGCAGATATCGAGTGGCACGGTCTCGGCCGCCTGATAGTTGGGCACGATGACAACGGCATGGTCGGCCGGTTCGAGCAGCACGCGCATGGCCACATAGACGCCCTCCTCCGCGCCGGCAAAGCACAAGATGTCTTCCGGATTTGCCGAGTCGTAGGTCGAGGCGATTTCCTCTCGCAAGACCGGCAGACCCCAGGTCTCGGTGTAGCCGAGCCAAAGTGTTTCATAAGCCTCCCGGTCTTCAGGCGTCGCCATGGCCAGCAACTCGGGCAGGCTCAGGCTCTCAAGATCGGATGCCGTCATGTGGTAGCGGGCGGTAAACTCCCACCGGGAAAAGTAGGTCTCAAGGGCAAAGTCACGCATCGGGGTGATCGCACTTTCAGGCGAGGTTTTGAAGTGGTTGCTTATGGGGTTTCAGGGCGGGTTGTCAACGGTGGCCGTTACTTCGGCATGGCCGGATTGACGCCGGCCTGTTTCTGCACAAGCCAGGATCGCCATGCGTCGGTGTCATAGGGCCACTTGCGCATTTCGATGCACCACGTGGGCGGTTCGGGCGAAAGATGAAACTGCCTCCGCTGAGCCTGAGAGAGGCAGCGCGGTGTGCTCCATCGTGCGTTCATAATCAACGACTGCGGCGAATTGAAGACACGCCATAACCTGGCTGTCTTGTCATAGGAGACTGTGACCACGTGCGTGCCGTCCGGAGAGAACGCAACATCCGTGAGACGATCTTTATGTCCCTTGAGAAGTGCAAGTTGTGCGCCTGTTGCTACGTCCCAAATCCGCGCAGTATTGTCACTGGAAGCTGTGGCAACAAATGATCCGTCTGGTGAGAACTTTGCCGTTGCGAGACCTAACGCGTGACCCTTGAGTTCCTTGAGTTGTACACCTGTTGCCGCATCCCAAAGCCGAGCTATTGCATCAGACGTAGCAGTGACAACACTCGATCCATCGGGCGAAAAGTGGGCGCTGTACAACACGTTCCCATTACTCGTGAGTGTGGCAATCTTCGCGCCATTAGCCGCGTCGGTTATCTGTGCCGTATTTTCGGAAGAGGTCGTGACGACCCGCTTGCCGTCCGGTGAGAATTCCCCGCTAACCTCATAGCCATCCTGGTCCTCCACGACGGCGACAACCGCTCCGGTTGCTGAATCCCATATTCGTGCCGTACTGCCTGCGTCTGTCAGGGATGTACGCCGGGCAGTGGTAAGAATTCGCGATCCATCCGGCGAGTATGCGGCTCCTTTCAGGTGCGATCCATGACCCTTTAGGACGGTGATTTCCGCGCCTGATGCCGTGTCCCATATTCGTGCTGTCTTGTCGCCCGAAGCGGTAACAATGCGCAAACCGTCGGGTGAGAATCTGGCGCTTTGCACACCACGCTCATGACCTCGCAGGACTGTGACCTCTTTTCCAGTCGTCGCATCCCATAAGCGAGTCGTTTCGTCTTGAGAAGCCGTCAGGACAATTCGACCGTTCGGCGAAAAGACGGCGCTGTTCACTTTTTCTTCGTGACCCTCAAGGACAACAAGCGCTGCCCCTGTCTCCGTGTTCCAAAGCCGGACTGTTAGGTCATCCGAAGTCGTGAGAACACGGGAACCGTCTGGAGAGAACGCCACACTTCTGAGCCGACCATTGTGACCTTTGAGGATCTTGACCTTGGCCCCTTCCGATGCGTCCCACAATCGAGCCGTACCGTCTCTTGACGCGGTGACAACGTCCATTCCGTCAGGCAAAAAGGCTGCGCCACTCACGGAATCCTCGTGTCCTCCCAGTACAGCGATCTTTTCCCCTGTATTGGCATCCCATAGCAACGCCGTCTTATCCATAGAGGCGGTAAGGACGCGGGCACCATCTGGAGAGAAGTCTACACTCATTACCACGTCGCTATGCCCTCTAAGGACTGCGACACCTCTTCCTGTCACGGCGTCCCAGACTCTGGCTGTGTTGTCCCACGAACCGGTGACAATGCGCAGACCGTCCGGCGAGAAGACTGCCCGCCATACCGCGCCTTTATGGCCATTGAGGGCAGCAACCTCTGTTCGGGTTGCCCTGTTCCATAATCGAACCGAACCGTCCTGAGAACCGGTTAATATGAGAGAGCCGTCAGGAGAAAACATGGCGTGATCCACCCCTGCCTCATGCCCCTCTAACATTCCTGTTTGCTCGCCAGTCATAGCATCCCACAGTCGCGCGGTATTGTCATAGGATGCAGTAAGGGCAACCTTGCCGTCAGGTGAAAAGACAACACTGTTCACCCCTCCTGCATGTCCCCGAAGCACAGCAATTTCAACCCCTTTGCTTGCATCCCATAACCGTGCGGTATCATCTCTGGCTATCGTAAGGATCTTAGAACCGTCAGGTGAGAAGACGGCGCTGCCAAAAATTTTGCTTCCAATGTATTCCTCACGGCTCTTCAGAATACCGACCGATTCCCCACTATTCGCATTCCATAACCGTGCCGTCATCTCACGGTCAAACGTTAGGACTCTAGTGTAATCAGGCGAAAAGACTGCGCCATCAACCGGATGCTGATGCCCTCTCAGAACGATTACTTCGTTACCTGTCGCAGCATCCCAAAGCCGTGCGGTTCCATCCTCTGATGCCGTTAGGATGTGCGCGCCATTTGCTGACACCGCAACGCTCCAGACGGCATCATCGTGCCCCTTGAGGACCTTGCGTTCCCTTTGACCCAACGTGGCATTTGCTAGACTTTCTGCTGATTGTGCAACATGGGGTCGGCCTTGTTGCGTCTCATTTTCCGAATGTTCGTATTGCAAACCGGCGAGTGCAACCAACATTCCTGAAGCTGCATCACCATCATCCAACTGTTCCCGCGACAAATCTGCCAAGTAAAGAGATTGCGCGATCAATGCGTCATTGCGCTGTTGCTCCGCTGTATTTCTAGCGACCACGGCATTAGCAGCATTTTCCTGCGCGAGTCTTTCATTCGAGACCGCAATACCACGCTGCGCATCAGCCTCCTGTTTCTGCAGGTAGGCATACCCTGCAAGGACGGCTGTCACAGCAACGGCTGCAAATGAACCCGCCACCATTCGTTGCTGCCTGCGCGTTGCCGCCTTGCGACTGTCGGTGATGTACTGCCGGTGAGTTCCGGTCGGATTGGGAGCCCGCTCCGGTTGTGCCGCGAGCCATTGTTCGGCTGCTTCAAGTTCCTTGCCTCGCAATGGTTGTGCGCCGAGTTGCTTTTGAGCCTCCCACCGCCGGGCGATCTCGCCCAGCCGGGTGTGTTCCCTGATCCATCCAATGTCGGTGTTGAGGGCTGCCACCAGATTGGGTATCGCCTTGTCGAGGTCGTCGCGTTCGGTGAAGAAGATGTAGTTATAGCGGGCAAGGGGTTCTGGGATGCCCGTCGCTTCAACATCCTGGATTACGATTGGAGCGATGCGTTTGTTCAGGCCTTCCGCATAATCTACCTCCCACCGGCAAACCTCGGACGCAGCAGAATTCGGGCTTAACGCAAACACGACGGTGTCGGCCTCGGCGATCAGTTGTTCGAGCCGCTGTTTCCATTCTTCGGTGGGAAGGATGTCTTCAGTGTCGCGACACACTTCAATGTCGCCCCCGCTTTCAAGTGCCTCGACGATGTTCGTTACATACTCGCGGTCCTTGCGAGAATACGAGACGAAGACCTTTGTTTTGGATTGTTCCATGTCGCGGTCGTCGGCCAGGCTGATTTGACATTGCCCGCTCGTGATGTCGGATCAACTTATTCTGTCACTGATCACATTCACTTACGGATTCGAAGAGAATGAGGCCATCTTCAGATGCACCCGTCAACCGTACAACGAAACCCGATTTTAACCCCTTCGCTGCCATTCTTGAAACCAATCCGGGAAAATACCCGGAACACGACCCTGACAGTGAGGACTCCCCCGCCATGATCTATCAGATGATTTACTCCTCCAGGGCTTCCCGGCCCATGACCGAGAGCGACCTGGCCGCCATCCTTACCCTTTCGCGCATACGGAACGCGCAAACCGGAACATCCGGCATCCTGCTCTTCGGCAAAGGCGAATTCGTCCAGTTTCTCGAAGGCGACGAAGATCGGGTGAAAACGCTGGTCAACCGGAGCATCCGGAAGGACCGGCGTCACGAGAGTTTCAATCAATTGTACGAGAACCGGCAGAACGCCAGGGGGTTTAAGAACTGGGCCATGGCTTATGGCAACCTCTCCGATACAAACGTCAGGACGATCGGAGGTCAGTTCGGGTTGAACGATCTCGACGACCTTCTGGACGTCATCCGGAGACCCGAGTCGATCGTGTCGTGCGTTCTGTCCAACATCCTCAAAGACCTCATGGACGAAACGGAAGCCGCCGCCTGACCGTTCGCGATGTGCGATACGGCGGGCACTCAGCGTCACCTGTCGAAATATCCTGCCCGGACCGCGGGGCCCATCAGGTTCAGCATTAGACGAGACGCGGTAATCGATGGTGTACGGATCGCCGTAGGGGATGCCCGGAACAGCATTGTCTGCCCCAAGTCTCTAAAGATCGTATGCAATGCCGAAACTCATGACGCATGCCACTTTCTGCCTGGGCTTGCCGGTCAACGGTGACGCCATTGCCGTTTCTCCTTTTGACATATCAGTCTGATCACAGGATATAACCAGCTTTGACATCGGGTGTCGAAATCCGATGCGAGGTTTTCGCAATCAAGAATGGACAGGCGCCAGAAATGACAGATACTTCCGACGTACCGCAAGGAGAGCCGACCACAAGGACGCTGGCGATGCCGGCCGATGCCAATCCCAGTGGCGACATCTTTGGCGGCTGGGTCCTGTCGCAGATGGACATTGCCGGTGGAATCGCGGCTGGTCAGCGTGCGCAGGGCCGCGTGGCGACCGTCGCCGTCGACGCCATGAGCTTCATCCGGCCGGTCAACGTCGGCGATGTCCTTTGCGTCTATTCGCACATCGAAAAGACCGGACGCACATCCATATCCGTTCACATCGAGGCCTGGGCGCTGCGTGGCCGGCTTGGCGAACGCGTCAAGGTGACTGAGGGTACATTCACGTTTGTGGCAATCGACGACGACGGCCAACCGCGACCGTTGCCATGACGGCGTTCCGTGCCGCCGCCGTAGAACCGACTTCGGCAGCGACAACAATTCGCGTTCTATGTTCACCGTATTCTGGGTAGTGTGTACCGACAGGGCCACACCCGATTGCGGCCAACGACGCAAGAGAGATAGGAAACACCGTAATGCAAAAGCTGAAGTCCATCGTCGACGACGCCGTCGCCGAACTGCAGGACGTGATCACCGACGATCAGACAGACAAGGTCTCCAAGGCGATCGAATCCGCAGTCATCCGGGGCATGTTGGAGGGACAACACCGGGCGGTTGACGCCTGCATCTATCACAGCGAAGCCGAACAGGACACCGCCCACAAGATTGCCACGGCGATCCGCAAGGAGAATGACATGCTGATTGCCAATCTCTCCAGTCTGCGCTGACCATCCGGCCGCGTCTGACGTTCTGCTGCTTCAGGTCAGCTGTATGTCGACGGGCACGGCACGGTTAAGCGTGTGTCCGACCGGAGACGTGCTGATGACCTTGTCATGCAAAGCCTGCAGCGCTTCCGGGGAAGCGTCGCTGTCAAGCTTCACTTTGACAGAGATATTGCCGAAACCCGCATGGCCTTCGGTCAGCCCGAGAAACGTGTGAAGATCGAGATCGCCTTCCACATTGATGGTCAGATCACTGATCGTAATTCCCGCAACCGTTGCATTGGCGGCATAACCGACGGCCAGGCAATTGCCCAGGGCGCCAAGCACCTGCTCCACCGGATTGGGTCCGGTGTTGGTACCGCCCAGTTGATCGGGCTCATCGGACCTGGCAGTGACAAAGTCGCGGATCTGGGCTTCGGAACGAAATCCGCCCTTCCATTTGACTTCGGCATTCCACTTGGTGGCAGCAACGTCGGGCTCCTGCTGGACTTTTTCAACAAGGCTGACAACGCTCCCGATGTCGACATCGTTCAAGGTAGTGGTGACGGTTTCGGACATAATGCGATTCCTCTATCATTCGGCCGCTAAGCCCCGCAGAACGCCATCATGCATCAATTGCAGCGGATTTGTCGAATTTACCGGCCTGTGCACTACGCTGACGCCTATTTCGACGTCATCACCCAAACACCATCCCACTCCGCCGGCGGATCGGCCTTGAGAACCTCGCAGCGTTCGACATAGGTCTGGGCCAGTTTGTCGCTGGGGTTCGCGGCCATGGCCTCGGTGAATTTTGTCATGGCCTTGTCCCATTCGCCCGCCCGGTATTTCGTAATGGCTTCGTTGAAATACCCCACGCTGTCCATCAGGTTCGGAAAGGTCTCGGGCGTGTGGTAATCGAGCACCTCGAAGATCTTGACCGGTTCGGTCTTGCCCTTGACCACCACCATGTCGACGTCCCGCATCCTGTAGGTGCCCTTGAGTTTGGCCTTGGTGAACTCACTGATCAGGACGTGGGCTGAATACTGCTTACAGGCGGATTCGAGCCGGGCGGCGAGGTTCACGCCGTCGCCGATCATGGTGTAGTCCATGCGCTTGGGTGAGCCGATATTGCCGGATACCACGGTTCCGGTGTTGAGACCGACACCATGGTCGATGGCAAGTTTGCCGTCGGCGACGCGGATTTCGTTCCATTGCCAGAGTTCGGTGATCATGGCGATAGCAGCGCGCACGGCCCGGTCCTCGTTGTCGTCGTGGGAGATCGGGATGCCAAAGCCCGCCATGATCGCATCGCCGATGAACTTGTCGAGCATGCCGCCTTCGCGGGTGATGATGTCGACCATGATGGTGAAATACTCGTTGAGCATCTCCACGGTGCCCTGGGCACCCAGCGACTCGGTCAGGGTGGTGAAGCTGCGCACGTCGGAGAACAGGACCGTGATCTCGCTGCTCTTGCCGCCCAGGAAATTGTCGGCTTCGTCACCGCCCAGGAGCTGGTCGGCAATCCCCGGATCGATGTAGCGCGACATGGTCGACTTCATGCGCTTTTCCGAGGAAATGTCCTCGATCATCACCATGGCACCGAGTTTCTTTTCCTTCTCGCCCAGCAACGGCAACACGTTGATGTTGGCGGATATGGCACCGTCGCCGAACTCCAGTTCGGCATCCATCAGCACATCGGCCTCACCGCGTTCCTCGACCTTCTTGATGCGCTCCGGCAACCAGTCGTTTTTGTCGGCGAAGAATTCGAGCACGGGCTTGCCGATAATGTCTTCCGCCTCAACCTTCATGATGCGCAGGCCAGCGCCGTTGCAGGTGACGATATTGCCGTCCTCATCCATGGTGATCACGCCGTTCGACATGCTTTCCAGCATGCTCTCATTGTAATTCTTCATGGTCTGGACATCTTCGAACAGCTTGGCGTTTTCCAGGGCAATCGACACCTGGGCCGTAAAGGCCTTGAGCCTGGTCTCATCCTCGTCGGTGAACGCTCCGCCCCGCTTGTTCAGCACCTGGGTAACGCCGATCATCTTGCCGTCCTTGTTGGTGACGGGCACACACAGGATCGAGCGGGTAAAAAAACCGGTCTGCTTGTCGAAGGACGGGTTGAACCTCAGGTCGGCATAGGCGTAAGGGATGTTGACGGTCTTGCCGGAGGTGAACACCGCACCGGCAATACCCAGATGATTGGGCAGCCGGATCTCGCCCAGGGTGTCACCCATGGCGACACGGGAGAACAACTCGCTGGTCTTTTCGTCGTTGAGGAACAGGGTCGAGCGGTCAGCGTTCAGCATGCGGGTCGCCTCGCCCATTACCTTGGTCAGAAGGCTGCCCAGTTCCAGTTCAGATGTGACGTCGGAGACCACATTCAGGAATTCGATCTCCGTGGCGCGGTTCTTTTCCATCCGCTCCATGAACTGTTTGCTCTGCAGCGTGACCGCGGCCTGGGTGGTGATCGCTTCAAGAAGTTCGAGATCGTCCTGATCGAAGCCGCCCTTCTTCCTGTTAAGCGCCTGAGTGACGCCGATCACCTCGCCATTCACGGTCTTGACCGGCGCACAGACAATCGACCTGGTCTTGAAACCGGTCTGCTCGTCGACCGTGGCATTGAACCGCGGATCGGCGTAAGGGTCGGAGATGATTTCCCCCTCGCCGCTTTCAAACACCGCACCTGCAATACCGGCGTTGTTGAGCATGCGGATTTCACGCGACATGGTGTGCTGGGCAATTCGGGAATAGAGTTCTCCGGTCAACGGATCGTTCAGGAACAGACTGCTGCGCTCTGCATTCAGTTCCTCCGAGATCAGGGAAACCAGCGCACCCAGGGCATCGTCGAGACTGTCGAATGAAGCAATCTTGCGCGAGACTTCAAGCAGCATTTCAGCCTTGCGCAGCCGTTTTCGGGTTGCGACCAGACCGTTGCTCTTCGTCGCGGGCCGTGTCTCCAGCACGTCACTTGCCACTTCTTGTCTCCAGCTCATCTCTCAGCGCCGCAATCGTTTCCTGCAGTTGTCGGCTGTCGTCGCGCGCTGCCCGTTGAATTTCCTCGATCTTACCATCGTAACCGAATTTGACACTATCCAGTTCATCCCGCAGGGCCTGAGCTGTCTGCTTCAACTGTGTAATTTCCTGGCGGCTTTGCTGAAGAACCTCCTGAACCGCGGTGTTTTTCTCGTGATTAAGATTGTCCAGTTCATCGCGCAACGCCTGGGCGGTCTGGGTCAGTTGAACGACTTCGTCACGGTGCCCGGCCATGGCTTCCTGTACCGCACGGCCCTTTTCATGGGCCAGATTGTCCAGTTCATCGCGCAAAGCCTGGGCGGTTTCGCGCAACTGTTTCATCTCATCGTGGTTGTTTGCCACCGTTTTCTGAGCTTGTTCCTGCGCCTCGAATTGTAGGGACTCCAGCCTCTCGCGCAAAGCGACAATTGTGTCTTTCAAATTCTGAATTTCGCTCTGGGCAGCCAGAAGCGGGTCGGAATCCGTATACTGCTTCATGCACCCCCCGAAGATACATCGCCCACGAATAACGTTGAGGGAACCATAAGTCGCATTGCAACCGTCTGTCCACGTTTCATCCAAGCTATTCTTAATGACACCAGCATAACGACGTCAGCCTCTCTCCATCCAGCAAAGTTTGTTTGAAATCGGGCAATCGCCGGGACCTCCGGGGATTGCGGTCGTTACAAGGAGATATGGCTATGATTCATACGTACCCCCTGTGATCCAGATCACTCTCGCGGGATAAATCTCGTGTTAGATGTCAGTGTTCGCGCCACTTCAGGCAGTTTTCGGTAGCCCGTGGCAAACCTGATAACCAACAGGGCGAATTCTCCCTCCGGCGGCGGCGCTCAATTGATAGTCTTGCGTATGAGCGATTCGCCGCCGGTTCACTCTCCAAGAAACATCGGTGGAAAGCCATTCTGGAAATTGCGGCATCGGAGATAGTCTTTGGCACTACAGCATAGAGCTACACCAAGACGATTACGCAGGTTTGCGAGACGTTGAAAGCGTAAACGCCTACTTCTAACTCTGGCACAAAGCGCCCGCGTCCGGCTCCCAGTTTGACAAATCGAAACGACCGACCTGCTCGGCCAGTTGTCTGAACCTGTTGTGGAACTCATCACGCTCGATCGATACCTGCTGGATGTGGCGTTCGCCGGCTTCGCGGTCGAACGCCCGCCTGGCGTGGAGCACGCGCTGATTGTCGAAGACGGCCATGTCGCCGGGAGCGAGCACGCGCTCGAAAATTCGGTTCGGCGCATAGAGCTCGGCAAAAAATAACCGCAATGCCCGGTAGGCCGGTTCGATCTGGTCCTCGTCGAGGTCGACCGGCGGCAATGTACGGTCGGCCACGCGCACGCCCCTGACGACGCCGGCACCATCTGTTGCAATTGCCAGGGCTCGCGTCCTGAACCGTTCTTCCGGATTGCGTTCAGCAGCCCATATCAGCGGGGTCGTGGTCAGGAACTCGAACGCTTCGGGATCGCTGTCGCGCAAAGCCTCTGCCGCAGCGATACCATCACAGAACATCGATGCGCCGCCACCCGAGGGGTCGGGCTTCAAGCAGTGAAACAGCATAATGCCGAGAGTGGCGTGGCGAAAGCCCTCATCAGTGTGCGGGGCCTGGGAATTGGAGGCGGTTGCCCCGATGCCGACTCTTGGCCCCTGGCGGTCCTGGGGCAAAGAGCGAATGTCGAACAAGGTGCCATGATGTGTCTCGCGCACGGGGCCGAAATGGTGCGCAAGTTTCATGACCGATCCCGGCTCGACGGATACATTGCGCACCAGTGCCAGACCGTAATCGCGGACCTGTTGGAACAGATCAAACCGGGTTACCGGATCGTCGAGGTCAGCTGCTTCGAACCAGTCGAAGTCCTGGGCATCCCTGCCAGCCCACAAATTCGGTTTCGGCTGCCGGGCAAGGCGAGCCTTTGCCGAGGGGCAATTGTCGCGCAGCCAGACGAGGTCATGCCGGGTGGTGCTGTCGTCGTGGGACCAATGGATGGCTATCGCTGAAGACTCCGACATCAGGGATCCAAGAATTGCCGCCCCTGGTTCCTCGGGCAGCTGGCACCAATCATCGCCGGACTGATCGGGACGGCCGAGTGACGGCAGGAAGGTGAAGTGCCTGAGCCAGATAAACGGGAAATGGCTGATATGACCGTCGGTCCAGGTGATTTCCACGATGCGGCTGGCCTGATCGTGGGCGATCGACGTGGGGACATATCGGGGATCACTGCTTTCCAGATGAGCCTGAGCCATATGACTGTGCCTCCCGTCAACCAGCCGTCGCGCCTAACGCACTATAGAACCATGACGGCACGGATAATCAAAGAGGGAAGTCGGGGACTGCGGTTGGGACTACCGCACCGCCCCGCGCACCAACGCCCAACGCCCAACGCGGTTATCCCCATTAGCCAATATCGGAATCGACTCTGACGGCACAGACTGTAAGATTGTCCGGCAAAGGTCGACTCAAGAACCTCGCTTTCCGAAACGGTGCGCGTCGCGGGTCTTGTCCCGCAAAAGGGAGGGATTCATGACTGGTACTTTCACCGATGGCCGCCAGACCGTTGTCAGCCGCGTCCGGTGTTGCTGCCTTCTTGACATAACCAAGAAATTTGTCGTGATTTTGGCATTGACTCTGAGCTTTGCCATTGCCGCCGGATCGGCGCCTGCCCTGGCCAAGGTTACCGTTGAATTGTCGAAGGACCTGCAAGACGCCTTCAGAAAGAACGGTCGGGGCTGGAAGCGGGAACACAAGCGTATCGAGGACGACTTCAACAAGGGACTGAAGGAACTCGGCAAGACACACGCAGGCGCCAAGGCTCTTTTTGACAGCGGCCAGAAGATCCGCATCATCTGCCACAAGAGCGCAGAAGCCAGGAAACTGAAGATCAATATAGGGCTTGGACCAGCGGAAACCCACGGCGACTTTGACAAAAACGGCAATCCGAAAAAGGGTGGCACCACGATCATCGCCGTCAGGTGCAAAAAGATGGCAAGACTGGGCCTCGACGGCAAGTTTTTCAATATCGATCCCCGAAGCACCGGCATCAAAATTCTGTTTCATGAACTGCTTCACGCAACCAACAAAGGCCGTCGGCATCCGCCGGACGACCTCGATCTGTACAAGAAGTTTGTCGACGATTTCGACGCCGCCCTGAAACGGGCCATTCGCGCGGCAAAGGGCAGAGGCAAGGGGAACAAAAAGACATCGAGTCTCCCGGCCGATCCGTCACAGAACACGGCCTTTGCATTTGCCTCTCCGATCAAGCTTGCTCTGGATCTTAATCTCTCGCTGCTCGGTCCGACCAGTCAGGTCGAGCCGACCTTCGGCAATACGCTGTCGGCCTCAAGCAATACCGAGGAAGTGTCGATCGGCGCCGATGTGCGGGTACCGGTGGCCGATCTCGGCAACGGGGTGAGCCTGGTCGGCGGCGGTTGGGCGAAAGTGTTTCCCGAAGGCCGCAAGAAGGTGGCGACTTTCGAACGCCATACACCGACACCGGGCGTCGATACCTTTGTATTTCAGGATCAACTCGCGTTCGTGTTTGCCTATGCCGGCATACAACTGCAGAACCTTGGCGCTACTTTGGGCAATCCCGCTCTTTGTTCGGCGGGGGCCCTGTTTTGCGACGCTGCCGTGACACTTTTCTTCGGACCGAGACTTCAATTCAACAAGGTGACACTGGAAACTGACGAATCCGGCCCCAGGGGAAAAGAGCGTTTTACCAAGAAGGAAACCAAGGTTGGCTTCACGGTCGGCGCCGACGTCGACATTCCGATTGAGACTTCAGGACCGCTGCGCTATTTCGCGCGCATCGGCGGGGCGCTTGACTACACGCCGTCGACAAAGGTCAAGGGGACGTCGGGGCTCGGCTTCAACTATGAAGGCAAGATACGCAGCCATGTGGACGGGCGTCTCTTCATTGGCTTCGGTGTTGAATTGCCGCCGGGCGTGTTCGCCTCGGACCGGCGCCTCAAAACAAACGTGACGCGGGTTGGCCGACATCAAAACGGCCTCAATCTTTACCGTTATCGTTACGTTTGGGGCGGCCCTGAATGGATCGGCGTCATGGCGCAAGAAGTTGCCTTGATATATCCAGACGCGATCGTGCCGGTCAACGGATGGCTCGCGGTCGATTACGGCCGGCTTGGTCTTCGTCCCGTGGCCCTGAAACCGTAGTCCCGATCCACGCGGCGACAACGGCTACCCGGCGCAATTCACACTGGTCGGCGTGCGCAAGCAACCACATCTCCCGTGACGGCGGCGACGCCTCGTCGTCGGTCGCCATGCGGCACAAACGCTCATCCTGCCCGACGATCATGGTCGGCAGAACGGCCTTGCCCAGTCCGGCGGCTACCGCCTCCAGAGCAGTCTCGGCGTCGTGGACTCGCAACCCCGAAACAAGGTCCGACCGTCCCCTCACCTTCTTTGCGACCCACCGGGCCTGGGGTATGTGCGCCATCGCGTCTTCATAGGTGACCCAGGGCAGGTGCGCTGCCTCGTTTGGTGGCACTGTGCGCAAAACGTAGACGGCATAGTCCAGATTTCCGATGCGGCGGGCCTTGACCGATGTGCCACCGGTCGTTGGACGTGCGAGACGGATCGCAAGATCGGCTTCGCGTCGCGTCAGGCTGAGATCACGGGCCTCGGGGATCAATTCGACCTGCAAGCCCGGATGCCTGTCCAGCAGCGCGCCAATTTGCGGTGCCAGCAACCGGTTGATCAAGATTGGGACCGACGTCAGCCGCACGACACCGGCGCACGAATTCCGGTCGGCACCAAGTTTTTCCGCCATCACGTCGGTTTGGTGTTCCATCGCCTCTGCGCAGCCGGCCACGGCTTCACCTTCCGGCGTCAAGTGCAAGACCCCGTCGGGCTGACGCTGGTAAAGCGTCACGCCGGCGTCCGTCTGCAGAGCGCTGAGCCTGCGCGAGACGGTGGTATCGTCGACGCCAAGAAGGCGTGCGGCGCCGGTCAGGCTCCGGCCGCGTTTCAGGGCCAGCACAAAGCGCAGATCGTTCCAGTTCTTTGGCTGCATTTCTGCAGGTTAGATCTGCAACCATTCTCCTTCAACACGAAATTTTGCAGCGCTATGACTCTACCAGCGAAAGAAACGGGAGAATGGAAATGAAATTTGTGGTGCTGTTTGAAGACAATCCGGGAACCGGTGACGACGTGAGAACCAAACACATGGCCGATCACCTGGCATTCCTTGAGCGCCACAGTCGGCACGTGGAAGCCGCCGGCCCTTTGAAGAGACAGGATGGTTCAAGTGCGGGAGGGCTCTGGATTGTCGACGCAGAAAACGAAGACTTCGTGCGCGGTCTCGTGGAAGAAGACCCGTTCTGGCCGACCGGCCTGCGAAAATCGGTAGGTATCCTGTATTGGACGCAAGTGTTTGCCCAAGGGCGGCGGCAAATAATTCCGTAACGCGAAGCCCAGAGGAATGCTCGGGGTCTGTCCGCCACCCAACGTCAAACCGCGGTAGCAGCCAATCGCTTTTTCGGATCGTAGAAGGGCTTTGGCACAATTCGAGCCGGCAGGGTGCCGTCTGGCGTCACCACGTCCGCCGATGAGCCGACAGCACTGTGGTTGGCCGCGACCAAAGCAAGGGCGATGTTGCGCTCCAGACGAGGCGAATGGATCGCGGAGGTCACATGACCGATCTGCTCACCGTTCTTTTCGACAGGCCACTGCACCGTGTTGGGCGCGGTCAGTGGGGGTCCTTCGATCTCAAGGCCGACTTGCGATCGCCGCGCGCCCTGCCGCTTGATATCCCGCAGGGCGGCCTTGCCGATGAAATCGGCCTCCATCTCCAGATCGACCAGGCGGTCGAGGCCAAGTTCGAACGGATTGGTGTCGATGTCCATGTCGGCATGATAGGACAGCATGCCGCCTTCGATCCGGCGGATTGACGAGGTGTGGCCGGGCACGAGACCGAGCGGGCCGCCGACCGACATCAGGTGCTCCCACAGATCGTCACCGCGGGTGCCGTCGCGCAGGTAGATTTCATAGCCCAGTTCGCTCGACCAACCGGTGCGCGAAACAATGAGAGGAATGCCGTCGAGGTCGACTTCGGTGAGCCAGTAGTAGCGCAAGCTTTCGATGGCCTCGCCAAAGACTGCCTTCATGATCTCGCCCGACTTCGGTCCCTGGAGTTGAAGCGGCGAGACGTCGGGCTCAACGATGGTGACGTCCATGCCGGCGTTTACCGCCACGCCCTTGGCCCAGAGCAGAACGTCGCTGTCGGCCAGCGAAATCCAGAAATGGTTTGCCCCGAGGCGCAACAGGACTGGGTCGTTGATGATGCCGCCCTCGGCGCTGGTGATGAGGATGTACTTGCACTGGCCGACCGCGAGAGCCGACAGATTGCGGGGGGTCAGCAACTGGACAAACCGGGCGGCATCCGGCCCTGTGATCTCGACCTGGCGCTCGACGGCCACGTCGCACAGGATTGCGTCGTTGACGAGGTTCCAGAAATTCTGGACCGGGTCGCCGAAATCGCGTGGAATGTACATATGGTTATAGACGGAAAAGCCCCTAGCACCCCAGCGCACCGTGGCGTCGAAATACGGTGACTTTCGAATTTGCGTGCCGAACCCCACAGCGCCCACAAGGTCGCCCGGCTGAACCATCTTTTCCATCAACGGGTCCCCTCTCCCGACAGTTTCTTTTGTCCGTGGAGACGGTTAAATCATTTTGCGATGACTGTCACAGAATTTACGGCGTCAGGGGATTGCGGCTGTCGGCCAGTATCTTGCCGCCGATCGCCACAAAACAGACCCCGGCCGCGCGCTCAATCCAATGCTGGGCATTGCGGAACCGGGTGATCACTGGCGTCGAGGACATGAACAGGGCGACAACCGTGTACCAGGTCAGCGAACTGGCCACCACAATCGCGATCATCACCGCCATGAGCCACAAGGGCGTTGCGTCGGTAACGGCTGTTGCGAACACGCTTGCGAACAACACGACGGCCTTGGGGTTGGTCAGTGTCACCAGGAACCCGAAAGCGAATGCGTTGCCACGGGGTTTCTCCGCATCGGACGACACATCGATCTGCTGCGGCCTGGTCATGATCAATCGGATGCCCAGCGTGATCAGGTAGGCGGCTCCCAGTATGCGGACCGACCAGGCCAGCCACTGGTATTCGACCAGGATGGCCGAAAGCCCGAGCAGGCTCAAGGTTGCGTAGAACCCCAGACCGAGCGACACACCCAATGTGGTTTGAAAGCCGGCCCACGCGCCGTGCGCCATGGACGAGCGGACGACGGCCACGAAGTCGGGGCCTGGAAGCATCAGTGCCGGGATGAATATGGCAAACACGCTTATCAGAACGATTGCTGCATCCATCCGGGCGGATCTCCAAGGTTTCAGATGATCAAAGTATGGCAGCACCTAATGCGAAGTCCAGCACCGGTGGCATTCTGTGACTTATCAACTTCGTGCTGCCGGCGTGAAACGGTCTATCAAATCAGCTCGCGCTTCAAAAAACGTCCAATCATGTCATCCTTGGTCCCGCCGCAGGCGGGAACGAGGTTCCATTGGCATCCTTGCGGGCTGTGGTCTCGGCGATTGGATCCTCGCCCTCGTATCACGCGGGCAAGGATGACCTTGGAAGGATTGAAGGATCTGCCCCCATTGAATTCGTCATTTGTCGACTTAAACTGACGGTCGACATACCGATGTAACCGTTCTTTTTTGCCGGGCCCCTCGTCGATAAAGGAATTTGCCATGAACCGCTACGACGCCCTCATGCGCCGCATTCGCGACGGCGAGCACATCCTGATCGATGGCGCCACAGGCACGGAGATCGAGCGGCGCGGCGTGCCGCAGCTGGACAATGCCTGGAACGGCGGCGGTGCCTTGAGCCACCCGGACATCGTGCGCGAGGTGCACGAGGACTACATCCGGCTGGGCGCTGAAATCGTCATTTCAAACACGTTCGCCACGTCGCGGCATGCCTTGCGCGACGCCGGTGTCGAGGATCGGTTCGAAGCGCTCAACCGCCGCGGCGTCGCGCTGGCGGTCGAGGCCCGAGACCGCCTTGGGAGACCGGGCGTGCTGGTCGCGGGCGGCATTTCGTACTGGTCGTGGTCCGGCGCACATCCATCGCTCGATGTGTTGCGCCCGACGGTCGAAGAGCAGGCGGCGATCATGACCAGGGCCGGGGCCGACCTGCTGATGCTGGAGATGATGATCGACATCGACCGCATGATCACCACCCTGGAGGCTGCCCAAACCAGTGGTCTTCCCGTGTGGGTTGGTTTGACGTGCAAGCCCGATGCATCTGGAAAAATATGCCTCAGAAACGGTGAGGCTCTGGTCGATGCTCTCGGCGAACTGCAAGGCCGGGACGTGGACCTGATCACGATCATGCACACCCAGGTCGACGATATCGACGCCTGCCTCGACGTTACCGACCGCCATTGGCAGGGCCCGGTCGGCGTCTACGCCCATACCGGCACAGCCATCGACGACAAATGGGTTTTCGACGACACCATATCCCCTGCCGACTATGCCGGCCATTCAAGACGCTGGCTTGACCGCGGGGTCCGGGTCATCGGCGGGTGCTGCGGCATCCGGACGGACCACATCGCGGCACTGGGCAGGATCTGCGGTTCAGACCATCAGTGAACCATTGGGAATCCGTGTTTCAGCGCGTGGTCCTTGAAAGCCTCGTGCACCCAGTAGTCTTCCCAGCCGGCGACATACCCTTGAGCAGAAGGGTCAGCGTGACACTGTCAATTGCTGCCACGTCCGTAGTGCGGGCTTGACCGATCCTAGTGAACACATTTCGACGCCGACCACCTCGCTCGCCTAAGGCAACGATTTCAACCCGGTCGCTGTATTGAAGATGACAGCTGTTTCTTCCTTGCCGACACGCCCGGCAGCCAGGTCGTCGCGATAGGCTGCCAGGCACGCCGCTCCCTCCAGGCACAGATGCAGTCCGTGGTGACGCGCCAGATCGGCGTGACAGCCCAAAACCGCCTCATCCGAGACGGCACAGGCGTGTCCGTTCGATTCCCGCAGAGCGGAAAGAATCAGCCGACCTCCCAGCGGTTTCGGCACGCGAACGCCCGGCACAATGGTCGTCACCGGCCCAAATGGCTCGGGAACGTCCCGGTGGCCTGCATCAAATGCCGATTTTATGGGATTGCATCCATGGGTTTGCACCGAGATCATTCGCGGCAGGCGGTCGCCGATCCACCCCAGTTCCAGGAGCTCCTGGAACGCCTTCCACATGCCGATGAAACCGGTCCCGCCACCTGTCGGATAGTAGATGAGATCCGGCAACGACCAATCGAACTGCAGTGCGAGCTCAAGGCCCATGGTCTTTTTGCCTTCAAGGCGGTACGGCTCGGCGAGTGTGGCCAGGTTGTGCCAGCCGTTGTCCGACGCGGCGGTTCGGGCCAGTTCGCCACATCTGTCGATCAAACCGTCGACCTGACGAACGTGTGCCCCGAGAAACTTGGTCTCCTGAATGGTGTTTTGCGGCGTATCTTCCGGCGCGAAGACGTGAACCTGCATGCCGGCCGCAGCACCGTAGGCAGCGGCAGCCGCTCCTGCATTTCCGGCTGTCGGAAGGACCAGATCCGTTATCCCGAAATGGCGCGCCATACTGACCGCCAGCGCCAGTCCCCGGGCCTTGAACGAGCCTGTCGGAAGCCTCCCCTCGTCCTTGATATAAACATCGCCCGCACCCCCTGTATGGTTCATGGGAACAGGTATGAGCGGGGTGAAAGTCTCGCCGAGGGTCACGCGAGGGGTCAGCGCTGCGAGTGGAAGGAATTCCTTCCACATCCACATGTCGTGAGTGCGTCGACCGATGTCGTTTCGCGCAAGTACGGAGCGTATTCGGTCGATGTCATATCTCACGAGGAGCGGCGCTCCATCATCGGACAGGTAGTGCATCCGATCGTGCTCGTAACGCCGACCGGTCAGGCTGCACTCAAGATGCGAGACATATGATCCCAACTTTTTTCCAGTTCTGTGTTGCGCTTACAGCCTAATGCACCTCAAGGCCATACTGCTTCGCGCTGTCGCGCAACATCTCCCACAGGGACACCGCAAAACTGCGCGGCAGGAGAAGGTTGTATTCGCCGTCCGTCCGCCAGACCGTAACGCCGGTGTGATGAAAAGCGGTGGAGGCAACGGAGCCCGGCGGGAACGACGCCTCCCGAAGATCCACGGGCAGGAAATGGTTCAGGAGTGTTTGCGCCTTGTCACCTCTGAACTTGAGCCAGGCTCGGGACTGGGACATGTCAAGCAGACTGCCTTCGTCCGGTGAGACCGCCGGCGGCGAAACCGACGCTTCGCCCAGAGCAACCAGCCACCACTTCAGCGGTTCGACGCGCAGGAGCAGTCCGTCCTTGGTCTCCACGAATTTGCCGGGACCGGGCGCGCCGGGAATATCGAAAGCCTCGGCGGTCTTGATGCCGAGTGCCGACACCGTTTCCGGCCACGCGGCCAACTGTATCAGGCAGAACTCACCGACTTCCTCGATTGCGACCGCCGGGTGCGCGGCGTTGCCGAAGCGGCCCGATACGATATGCCCGTCAAGGGCGGATACAGGATCAGCCATGCATTCTTTCTCCCTGCGGGTCGACCATGTGCGGCGAAACAATCTCGACTTCCACGTTCCCCTTCCTGACCGGATCGGCCGCGATCACGGTCTGGTCCTTCCAGGCCTGATGGCCGCCGGAGATAAAGCCCAGTCCAATCCAGTGGCCGATCGCCGGAGAATAGGTGACGGCCGTTATCCAGCCTTCGCCAAAGCCCGAAACCTCGTCGGCCTTGCATAGAAGCGCGCCGCCATTGAATGTCCTGGTGCGATCTTTGGGGAAAATTCCGACAAGCTGTGGCCGGTCTTCGCGCAACAGTTCCGGCCGCTGGCGCAGGCTGCTGCCGATGTAGGATTTTTTCACCGAGGCCATCTTGCCGAGGCCCGCGTCGTCGATAGTGACACGGCCATCGAGCTCCGCACCCGTGACATGGCCCTTTTCAATGCGCAGCGCACCGAGCGCCTCGAGCCCGTACAGGCACCCGCCCATGGGTTCCGCCTGCGTCCAAAGCAGGTCCATCATCGCCGCCCCGTGTCCAGCCGGGACATAGACTTCGTAGGCCAGTTCACCGGAGAAACTGATACGGGCGATCAGGCAATCGATGTCACCCTTGAGCTTGGTCGACGTCACGCCCATGAACGGCAGCGTGTCATTGTCCACCACCGTCGCATCCTCCAGACAGGCGGCAATAGCTTCGCGTGACTTTGGCCCGGCCACCGAGGCGCCGGCCCACAGGTCAGACACGGACGTCACGTGGACCTTCAACTCGGGCCAGCGGGTCTGCAACAGTTCTTCGAGCCAGACCATGACCTTGGCGGCATGACTGGTGGTGGTGGTCATGAGAAAATCGGTTTCGGTCAGGCGCCAGGTGGTGCCATCGTCGAGAACCAGGCCGTCGTCGCGCAACATGATGCCGTAACGGGACTTGCCGACAGCAAGCTTGGCGAATGCATTCGAATAGATCCGGTTGAGGAATTCAGACGAGTCCGGTCCCTGTACCGCGATCTTTCCCAGTGAACTGACATCGCAGATGCCGATGGTTTTTCGCGTGGTTTCAGCTTCACGGACATAGGCCTCCGAGATGGTCTCGCCGTCCCTGGCATAGTACCACGGGCGGCGCCACAAACCCGCTTCGGTCATAGTCGCGCCGTGCTTCAGGTTCCAGTCATGCATGGGCGTGCGGCGCAAGGTCCGGAAATGGGTTCCCACATTGCGGCCGGTCAGCGCGCCGATCGATACCGGGGTGTAGGGCGGGCGGAAGGTCGTGGTTCCCACTTGCGGTATTTCCTTGCCCAGCGCCTCCGCCATCAGTGCCAGCCCGATGACATTGCCCATCTTGCCCTGGTCGGTGGCCATGCCCAATGTGGTGTAGCGCTTGAGGTGTTCGACCGAGACAAAACCCTCCTGGTGCGCGAGACGCACATCGTCGCTGGTGACATCGTGCTGCGGGTCAACAAAACACTTCGCGGACTTGCCGGGAAGGCTTACCTCGTAGACGGGCTTGATCGGCGTGTCCCAGCCGCCGGGCTCCACTTGTGCGGGTTGTTCTCTCCCGGCGGCCGTGCCCGCGGCCTCGCACTCATCCGTGTTCCAGACGCCTGTTGCGGAGCCTGCCAGAACGACATTCTGTTCCAACTCGCCGGGCAAGAAACACGCAAGCCCCTCGTCCCAGACGGGCTTGGCGCCCCTGTGCGACTGCAGGTTGACCACCGGAGACCAGCCTCCTGAAACCAGCAGGAGATCGCAAGGCTCGTTGCCGCCCGCCGTCCATCCGCTGCCATCGGCCCTGGCCAGTTTTACACCGCGGACACGCTTTGATCCCTCGGCCTCAAGTGCTGCAAAACCGGTACGCACATCGACATTGGCGTTGCTGGCCAGGGACGCCTGCGTCTCGTGGATTGAGCTGCGTGCATCGACCAGCGTCACATCGGCGCCGGCAGTGGCCAGTTCGGCGGCTGTGACATAGGCCGAGTCATTGCAGGTCGCCACTACAATGCGTTGACCGGCCAGGACACCGTAACGGTTGAGATAGGTTTTGGCTGCCGCTGCCGTCATCACGCCCGGGCGGTCGTTGTTGCCAAAAGCGATGGACCGTTCCAGAGCACCGGTCGCCAGGACCGTCCTGCCCGCCCGAACCGTCCAGAAGCGTTGGCGGGGCAGGTCCGGATTGGCGTCAACCGGATGGTCGCTGACCCGCTCCAGCAGCCCTGCCGTGCCGTAATCGTACAACCCGAACGCCGTCGTGCGGGTCATCATGCGCACGCCGGCCTGTTCGAGCGAGGCAACCAGACTCGAGCGTCTGGCTTCCAGGTCCGCGTCCGCCATGTTGAGATAGTCGCCGCCAAGTTCGAAATCCTGCTCGACCAGAATGACGTCCTTGCCCGCTTCGGCAGCGCCGAGGGCCGCGTTGAGACCGGCAGGACCGGAGCCCACAACCAGCACATCGCAGAATGCGTGGGCATGATCGTAGCGGTCCGGATCGGCCTCACGGGACGCCTCGCCCATGCCGGCGGCCTTGCGGATCAGCTTTTCATAGCGCATCCACATGCCCGTGCCCTGGCCCCATTCAAACGGCGGGATGCCCATGAACGTCTTGTAGTAAAACCCGGCAGAGAAGAACCGGCTGAAGACACCGGAAATGGCGCCAACATCGTTGCGCACGTTCGGCCAGGCATTCTGGCCGCTCGCCGCCAGCCCGTCATAGAGCTCCTGGGTTGTCGCCTTGACGTTAGGTTCGTGGCGGTTGCCCTTGCCGACGGACACGATGGCGCCGGATTCCTCGACACCTGCCGACATGATCCCGCGCGGCCTGTGATACTTGAAGCTGCGCCCGAGCACATCTTCTCCGGCGGCCATCAGTGCCGAGGCGAGCGTGTCGCCGGCAAAACCCACCATGGCGCGGCCGTCCCAGGTGAAAGCAATCGGGCGGGCACGGTCGATGCGCCCTCCTCTGTCCAGGCGGCGCGCGGTCATTCGGACGTCTCCAGCGCTTTGGCAATTCCGGGGTGTGCCGGGCGCACGGAATGTATTTCGTGGGTCATGGTGTCCCGCTCAACCAGCAACCAGGTCCGGCACCCATTTACGTGATGCCAGGTTTCGGTCTGCACGCCGCAGATGTTTTCGCGCTGGAAAACGGCGTTGTGCCAGTCTTCCACGGACGCGTCGAGCGGCGGATAGACAATCGAACCGTCGCCACCGTAAGTGAATTCGCTGTGATCGCGTTCACCGCAAAAAGGACAGGGTATTCTGATCATAAGTCGTGTCCTTATCCGTGGAGTTTCGGGTCTGGCCCGGCACCGCGTTCATCGATGTTGATGCCGCGTTCGAACCGCTTGAGATCATGGTTTGCAACAACCGGGTCCGGGCGGTCGTTTGCGATCAGATCCGCAAAATACCACCCGGACGCAGGGGTTGCCTTGAAGCCACCGTAGTTCCAGCCGGCATTCAGGTAGAGGTTGTCGAGCGGCGTCTTGCAGATGAAATGCGATCCGTCCATCGACATGTCCATGACACCGGACCAGTGGCGCAGGAGACGGACGCGGCCCAAACAAGGCAGGATCGACATGGCGGCCTCGGCCACATCCTGCACGATGGGAAGATTGCCGCGTTGGGCGTAGGACTTGTACCAGTCGAGATCGCCGCCGAAGACCATACCGCCCTTGTCGGACTGGGAAATATAGAAATGGGCGCCGCCGACGCCGAACACAACAACCTGATCCAGCAGCGGCTTCAGAGGTTCGGAAACGAAGGCCTGAAGTTTGTGGGACTCGATCGGCAGCTTCCCCAGACCGGCCATGGTCCACAGGCGCGATGTGTTGCCGGCCACGGCAAAGCCGACCTTGTCCGCAGTGATCGTGCCTCGCGAGGTTTCAAGCGATGTCACCCGGCCGTTGTCGCGGGTGACGGCGGTTACTTCGCAGTTCTGTATGATATCGACGCCAAGAGTGTCCGCACCGCGGGCATATCCCCATGCCACGGCATCGTGGCGGGCCGTGCCGGCTCGTTTCTGCACGGCGGCACCGATGATCGGGAAGCGCGAATCCGGTCCGTAATTGAGGTGCGGAATGGTCTGCTTAAGGGTCGCCAGATCCCAGATTTCCGCATCTGATCCGGTCAGGAGCATCGTGTTGTAGCGCCGCGCTGTTGCGTCCACGGCAGCGGGGCTGTGCAACAGGGAGACATGGGAACGCTGGCTGAACATGACATTGTAGTTCAGGTCGTGGCTCAGGTTTTCCCACAGTTTTAGGGAATGCTCGTAGAATTCCCGATTGCCCGGCATCACATAGTTCGAGCGGACGATCGTGGTGTTACGCCCGGCATTGCCGCCACCGAGCCAGCCCTTCTCAAGCACCGCCACATTCCTGCAACCGTGGTTCTTGGCCAGATAATAGGCGGTGGCGAGGCCATGCAGCCCGCCGCCGATGACGACAATATCGTACTTCTTCTTGGGCTCGGGGTCACGCCATTGACGGGACCAGCCCTTTTGTCCGGTCAGGCCGTTCCAGAAAACGTTCCAGGCTGAAAATCTGCTCATGGCGTTTGCAATTCCAAATGACCTACTCGACCGATGTTGCTGTTACCCTTGCGGCAGCAACGATTCCCCGGCACGGGTGAAAATCTGCCCGAAGCCCGGGATCTCATCCTTGATACCGGCCCGGCGCAGGCAACTCCAGAACTGCGCCTGGTTGCTGGTCACCACCGGTTTGCCGGTAATCTGTTCGATTTCGTCTGCGACTTCAAGAGACCGTATTCCACCGCAACTGAGAAAGATCGCGTCAGCATCAGGGCGATCAATTTCCTGAGCGAGGGCTTTCCAGTAGGCAGGCGTCACCCGCCCGAACTCTATTCCAGTCGTCAGGTTCAGGCCCTGGATGTCGAGCACCTCAAACCCCTTCGCCACCAGAAATTCAGCTTCGGCGGTGTTGATCTCGTCAAGGTAGGGCGTGCCGACCACAAGTCGCATGGCGCCCAGTTCTCTCAGGGCGTCAACGACGCCTGTCACCAGGGTCATCGGTTGGGCGTACGGCGCGCCTTTCCTGATTTCGGCCATGACGGCGTCTTCGCCATTGACGATTGAACCGCTGGTACAGCTGTAGCTGATGACCTCCGGCCTGACGTCCGGCTGGAGCCTGGACGCTGCATCCGCCATCGTGTCCAGGTGGCGCGCCAGCGTTTCGTTGGTGGTGTAGTCGTCGGTCTTGAGTCGCGTTGTGTGGACGGCAACCCCATCGGGGACCATGTCGTAGAAATCGGACTCGGCTGCCAGATCGGTCGACATCAGGATGAACCCGAGCTTTGCACGCCAGTGCCTGCCCTGGTCCAGTTCGACGTCACGCGACTTCGACACAACCTGATCGCCTGTTTTGAACATTGCCCTACCCTTTCAAAGTAACGTCTTCCAGCGCCTTTGGGTGCGACGTCAGTTGCTCATAACCGTCCTCGGTGATGACAAAACTGTCGCCGACCTGCGCCCTGAAGGTCTTGGCAACGCTGACCGACCCGTCGACCGCCAGTACCATGCCGGGCTGAAGGACGGTCCGGTCGCCGAACACCAGTTGCGGCTTTTCCAGAAAACTGTAACCGGTCGCCCGGCCGCAGCGGAAGGGGTAGTCGTAACCCGCTCCCTGAATCACCCTGGCGTACTCGGCGTGAATGTCTTCAGCGGTCGCCCCGGGACGCAGGACTTCCAGTGCCGCGGCCTGGCTGTCGACGGCGACCTTGTAGACGTCCGACTGCAGCTGATCGGGCACTTCCTCGATCCAGAAGGTACGGTCGAAGCCCAGTTTGAAACGGTGGAAGTTTGTCATGCCGCAGAAACATAAGAAAACCGGCTCGCCGCGTTTCATGATGCGGGTGGATGCGCGGTGGTGCGGCATGGTTATGTCCTGACCGGACGCCATGATCTGGAGAAAATGCGTGTTCGGCGACATGCGGGCGTCTTTGTAGTGGGCGTCCAGCAGTTCGGCCGCCTTGCGGGTTCCCGCAGCCGACGTGGCGAGGGCGACTTCGAATTCCCGGACGCCGTCGCCTATGGCCCCTCTTCCGGCCGCCATCATGGCATTGGCCACTTCTCCGGCGTGGCGGGCCAGCTGCAGTTCTTCGGCGGACTTGATCATCCGCAGGTCCCCGATGATCGGCGTGACATCGGTTACACGCGTGTCATCAACCAGAGTTGAAACGTAATTGCGCACTATCGGCGGCATCTGATCGGGCTCGATCGCCACGCGTCCTGAACCCTGAAGCAAGGCCGGCAGGGCTGCACGCCATTCCTCGCCCATGCCGTCATTCCAGGCTTCGATGCGGTCGACAACGGCCGCGGCCTCGGCCATGTCGAGCTCCATGGTCGGGGTCACAAGCAGGCTTTCGCCTTTGCTTGTCACCGCCAGAATTGTCGGCCGGCCAAATTCCATGTGCAGGTAATCGTAGTAACCGGTGAGATAGTAGACACTGTCATCGTCGGTGATCAGTGCGATATCGATGCCTGCATCCGACAAACGCGTGCAGAAATCCGTCATTCGTGTGGAGAACATTGTCTTGCCATCCCGCAGAGCGTCACATTTGGATAACCGTCGTTATCAGGTGAGCCTGTGAACGCATAGAAAAAATTTTGGGCGAAGGTTCAAGGTTAAAATTCGGCGCATCGTCCAGGTCTAGACGATCCCGTCATCCCGTTCTTGCGGACAGAGATTGAAACGATGTCCGCCGTAACCTTACGGTCGAAACTTTCGCCGGGCGGCCTCGACCCGGCTTCTGACGATGCACCCTTCAGCATGATCGTTGATCAGTCCGGCTGCCTGCATGAAAGCGTAGACCGTGGTTGGCCCGACGAACTTCCAGCCGAGTTTCTTGAGGTCCTTCGACAGGACGACTGATGTCTCGGTGGTCGATGCGGTTTGCGGTTCCGCGAGCTGCTCCGGGCCGGGTTCGTAACGCCAGAAGAAGGCCTTGAGCGATCCATGCTGCCTGACGCATTCCTGCGCCCGTTGCGCATTGTTGATCGCGGCCTCGATCTTGCCGCGATGGCGGACGATGCCCTCGTTCTTGAGCAGGCGATCGACATCCCGTTCGGTGAAGCGGGCTATCTGATCGAAATCGAAATCGAGAAACGCGGTGCGAAAACTATCCCGCTTGGCAAGGATCGTGCGCCAGCTCAGGCCGGACTGGAAGCTCTCCAGACACAGCTTTTCAAACAGGCGATAGTCATCGCCTTCCGGGAAACCCCATTCAGTATCGTGATAGTCGAAGAACTCCGGAATGGATCCACCCCAGTGGCATCGCTGTTTGCCGTCCGTGCCTTCAATGGTTGCGTTCATGACTGAGTGTCCTTTTCACCGAAACTGCATCGTCCGTCTTGTTCAGCCAAGAAGAAATTCCAGCCGCTCGTCGATTTTCGCCGGATCGATTTCGAGGATCTCGGCGCTGACGACATTCTCCGCGACGAACGGATCCTCGGACACCCTACTCTGCAGATCGGACCGCGTTATGTTGTGCGCGACGATGCCACCGCCAGCGTTGGGCTGGAGGCTGCCTACTACCAAAAAGACACCGTCCTCGAATCCACGGCTGATCCATTCCTTGTGACCGTCCATGAATTGGCCGGCTTGCACCTTGTTGCTGGAAAACCTGAGCAGTATGACAAACACCTGACACCTTCTCCTTCTGGTTGGGCTCGTTGGAAACCATCTTCGCCCGCTATAGGGGAGTCCCTTGCCGGACACCAAATGCGAAGGCACAGTATGCCACATCCCTGCTGACACCTCCTGTCATCAATGGACGGTCGGCCGCTTTCTGGCGCCTGCAGGCCTTCAGGCGACGGGTCTTTCCCGGAAGTACCGTGAGTAAAGATCGACGGTGGCCTGCTTGCCGACGTTCGGCAGATGCTCAGCCATCCATTGCGTTGCCGTGGCATGTCCCTTGTCGCGCAGATTGTTGATGAACCGCCAGTCAGGGTTGCCCTTTGTGTCAGCGCCGAGACTCAGCGTATGCGGACTGCCGTCGATCAGGTGCATGCGATGCCGGCCAAGCCGCCGGGCCGCGCGGCCAATGTGAGCCGGCCTGCGGCGGCAGGCTTCCAGAAGTTCGACATTGCCGCGCAAAGGCTGGTTGAAGGAAAGCCGGGCGATGTTTTTGACAATTTCATCGCTGGACACCGGCAGGTCCGGGTCCAGGTCCGGGTTGATCTGAACCAGGACCGTGTCGCCGGCCGTGGACTCGGAAATCAGGGTCACGAGATCGGGGTTGGCGGAAAAGCCGCCGTCCCAGTATGAGCGGCCATCGATCTCGACGGCGGCGAACAGCGTGGGCAGGCATGCCGACGCCAGCACCACGTCGACACTGACTTCGCCGGTCCGGAAGATCCTCGCACTGCCCGACGCCACCTCGGTCGCTGCTATGAACAGTTTTACCGACGAGTCCTGCTGCAGGGCCTCGAAGTCGATGCGATCAAGAAGAATATCGCGCAGCGGATTGATGTTCAGCGGATTGAGATCGTAGGGCGACATGGCATTGCTGAGGTGGCTCAACCCACGCCGCATGACGGTGCTCGCGATCATGAGGCTTGGCGAATAGGCCATCGGATGACCGGGGTGCGAATCAGGCGCCCCTGCCCGGCTGATGTCGTTCCAGACGGCGTGAAGGCATTCACGCGCGCCTTCGCGTCCCCCTTGCAACAAGCCAGAGGCGAAGGCCGCCGCGTTAACCGCGCCGGCGCTTGTACCGCTGACACCGTCGACTTCGATGTTCGGGTGTTCCAGCAGCGCATCGAGAACACCCCAAGTGAAAGCTCCGTGTGCGCCGCCGCCCTGGAGCGCCAGGTTCAGCCGTTTCTTTCGGGCTATTGCCATGCCGGGTCACCGCCGCCGCCCCGGCCCCGGCCAACAACGCCGCACCATGTCCGATCTTGGCGGTATCGGGGAATCGGCGGGCAGTCTGGAAATTGTAAAAGCGTGTGCGTTCGACATCGGTGCTCCTTAGAGACGTGATGAGGCAAGCGTCAACCGGCGCGTGGTCGGCGCTCACAGGAGGATGCATATGGTGTCCGATTGGGGCCAAATTGTGCACCGCACAAGTTTTTACCGCAGGGCGGCAAAGTTTGGAATTGTTGCGAATTTACAACGAATTATGCCAGTCCCGATTCGAAGTGGATGCAAAGGCCGGGCGCTTGATGCTAGGCTGGTGCCGACAAACAAACCGGATCGGCGCTGTCTCCGGGTGCACCTTCGACACGCGGCTTTCGGGCACCAGTCGGACTGGTTGGCCTTGACCGGTGGGAGGCGATCGCTTGAGTTCAATCTTCATCAGTTATGCCCGCGAGGACAAGGCGGTCGCCCAGACCCTGGCGGCCATGCTGGAGGCCGAGGGCTACGAAGTCTGGTGGGACCAGCACATTTCGGCCGGGCAGAACTTCAGGGACCAGATTCAGGCAAGTCTGGACGGCGCCGAAAAGGTCGTCGTGATCTGGTCGAGCCACTCGGTACGGTCGCCGTTTGTGATCGACGAGGCCCAGCGCGCCGTCGGCCAGAACAAGCTCGTGCCGGTGGCCATCGATGTGTCCGACCCGCCCATGGGATTCGGCCACCTCCATTACGTCGAGGCCCGGGACATCAAGTCCGAGTTCGGCTCGATTGTTGCGGCCATAGAAGACCGGGCGCCGCAAGCAACGCCGACGGCGCGCCGCACGATCCATAAGCAGAAAATTATTATTGCAGCCCTGCTGGTCCCGCTAGTGGCAATGTGCGGCTGGGCGGCATTTCATTATGCCGTCCCGAAGTCGTGTGACGTAGGCGGGCTTGAACCGACCTTCGATTACGTCTGCTTTGACAGTCAGAAACTGGGCATAACCTTCGCCTACCCGCAAGCGAAACTCACGCTCGACACGACCCAGGAGGATAACTTGAGAATTCCCCTGATGGCGGGCGGAACAAGTTCGGTGGAGGTTGTCGTCGAGCGGACGCCACTGCCGGATCACAACAACATCAGAATCGGCCGGAGGCTCGAAAAGGAAAAACTCGAGGGGCTGGGATGGCAGCTCAATTACATCGGGCCACGCAAGGAAAAGAATTGGTCAAACTGGTATGTTCTGACCGGCTGGAAAGCCGACAAGTCGGTCTTCTACTACAGGCGCTGGTACACGGAGAAAGCAGTTTTCTCCTTTCTGTTTGAGTACCCCCTGTCCAAATCTGAGATGTACACCAAGATCGTTCCGGGAATGACCCTGAGGAACATCGAGTTTCACGAGTGAGACAACGGCGAACGCCGTACTCACATCAGCTTGAATTGGACAAACAGGTTTTGATCGACTTTGCCATTGCCCGCATGAGTTCGAAGTAGAGCTCGGGACCATCCTCCAGGTAGGCGCCCAAAGGATCCAGAACACCGACAGTTGTTTTCGTCCCCTGGGTGACAACTTGAACGAGCCTCGACTCAAACTGAGGTTCGGCGAAGACGCAGGACGCTCCCAATCGCGCGACCTTGTCGCGAATTTCCGATACCCGCCGGGCGCCGGGGCCGACATCGGGGTTGACGGTTACCGACCCCGCCGCCTTCAGGCCGAAACGTCTTTCGAAATACTGATAGCCGTCGTGGAAAACAATGAAAGGCCGATGCCTGACAGTTGACAGTTCACGGGTCAACTCGTCGGTCAGGGCACCGAGATCTTTGGCGAGTGATGCGGCATTGGCCTGGAACTCAGCGGCATGTTCCGGAAAAGTCCGCGACAAGGCCCTGCCGATGGCCTGGACCATGGCGGCAGCATTGACCGGGTCAAGCCACAGATGCATGTCGGTTTCGCCGGTCTCGTGTTCATCGTGGCTCGAACCGGCCTCGTGCCCCTCGTGTTCTTCGTGCTCTTCGTGGCCTTCGAAGGGCCCGCCTTCGCGAAACTTGAGGGTTGTGAGCCCGTCAATTCCCGCCAGTGAAACGACCCTGGCGTCCGGGGCCAGTGTTACGATCGGTTTTTCGAGGAATCGCTCGAGTTCGGGACCGATCCAGAACACGGCACGGGCGTTCCCCAACGCCGAGGCATCGGACGGTTTCATGACGTAGGTG
>JAJFHD010000117.1 GCA_021775805.1 Alphaproteobacteria bacterium
GCGCTGTCGCGGCCCGCGACGATCGCAACTGTCAGGGAACCTGTATTGAAGTCCGCACTGTCGGCGTCGGTGACCGTTGCGGCCGTGCCAGAGTCGATAACCGTGACGGCGTCGCCTTCGGTGAAGGTGAAGCTGTCGCCACCCAAGTTCGCGATGACCGGCGCGTCGTTGGCGGGGGTAATTGAGATCGTCGCGGTGGCGATGTTGCTGTCGTCATCGCCGTCGTTGACAACAACCGTGATGAGCCGGTCAGCCGTATCGGGATTATCACTCGTATTGTTGTAGACAATGCCTTCAATCGCCGACTCATACTCCCCGAGGGTCGCCGTACCGGTAAGCACCAGTTCGCCGGTCGTCGTGTTGAAACCCGTGGTGGAGATGCCCGCGGCCAGGCTGCCTTCGGTGAGGGTTTCGACCGTGTTGCCGTCGGGGCGGTTGGTCAGGGTGATCGTCACGGATTCGATGTTGGTGTCGTCGACATCCGAGATGGCGATGTCGGATTCCGCCCCGTCGGCGATCGCCACACCGCCGCCGCCTTCGACGAACGTATTGTTGAAGCCCGTACCCGTCGATCCGCTGCTGTTGTTCAGGTCGAGGTCGATCGTGGGCGGGTCGTTGAGCGGCGTAATTGTCACGGTCGAGGCAATTCCCGGTGCCGCAGAGTTGTCGTTGGCGCCGATTGAGCTGCCCGAATCGTTGATCTCCGTGATCGTGATCACGCGGGTCGCGCTCACCGCCGTCGGATTTTCGCTGAAATTGGCGTAGGTGATGGTGTTGATCAGCGCCTGGAAGGCGGCCTCAGACAGGGCACCGCCCGAGAACACCACCGTCGCGTCCGATCCGCTCACACTCACCAGGAAACTGAGACTGCCGGCACTGGGCACCGTATTGGTGTTCGTGTCCGTCAGGCTGAATTCAAACCCGTTGACCGACAGGCGGTCGTCTGCCGTTCCGGAAACATTAGTGACAGTGAGTGTGAACCCGGCAAACGTCTGCCCGGACTCTATCGTTGACGCAGCGGTCGCGGTAAACACCGTCTGTGCCGCTCCGTTTTCAACGAAAGTCGGGTCGGCGCCCACCGCCGTCAGGGTCGGTTCGTCGTCGATCCCATTTACGCCAATGGCAAGGTTGAGTTGGGCCGTGCCGCTACCGCCGTTGTCATCGGCGGTCACGATGAGCGTGTCGTCGACATCGGAGTCGGGATTAGGCGTGTATAACAGCGAATTGGACAGGGCGGTGTTGATGTCGCTCTGCAACCCGGAGAAGGCAAGTGTGCCGTCCGTGCCGTCCGAATCCGTGAACGTGAGCCCGGTGGTTGCCCCCGTGAAGGCCAGGTCGCCGCTCGATACGGTCAGTGTCACGTCGGTATTCGGGTTGTCGTTGTCCACGTCCGAAAGGGCAATGCCGCTGATCGTGATGCTGCCGTCTTCGGTCGCCACGGGAACCGGACCGGTATCGGTCACCACATTGCCGTTGGTTGTCTGGCTGTTGCCGCCGCCGGAGATGTCCACGAAGGTGTCGGTGGCATCGTCCCAGCGCAGGAACAAAATCGCAGACGTCGGGGTCACCACACCGTTCGAAATCGTGTCGATGGCCGGCTGGGTCAGAATTCCAGAGTATATTGCAACATCGGCAAGCGAACCGTTGAGGGCCTGGTTTGGCGCAAAGTCGCCGCCAAGGCTATCCTGCTCCTGGCCGAGCACCAGCGTACCATCCAGGTCAAGTCCGCCTGCAATCGCTGTTCCGGTTCCGGCACTCACGCCGTCGAGGAACGCCTCGAATGCGCCGCTGCTGACATCGAAAGTCAGCGCAATGTGGTGGAAGTTGCCGTCGGTTGGAATCGTCAGACCGGTGTCGATGAGCACTCCACCACTGTCATTGATGAGAATATGCAGGTTACCAGCGAATTTGGAGAGCGTCAGTTCGTTGAGGGTTCCCGCCACTGCATAGGAAATATAGGTCTCGTTGGAGACTTCGGTAGCATCGTCCTCGACCCAGAATGAGACCGTGTAGTCGTCGGTCGGCAGCAACCCGCCGAGACCGGAAAGCGTGTTGTCGATGGTGAAATCAGCCGGCGTTCCGGCGAAGTCCGCCGCCCTCGGCAGGTCGACGGTGGACGGGTCATTGATCGGCGTAATCGTTACGGTTGACGTGGTGCCGGGTGTCGCCGTGTCGTCGCCGAAGTTTGCCGTGCCTCCGGAGTCGACGATTTCCGTGATCGTTACGACACGGTTGGCGCCCGAAGCCGTCGGGTCGTCACTGGTATTCTGATAGAAGATGGTGTCTATCAGGGACTCGGCAACGGACTCGGACAGGTTTCCCTGCGAAAGCGTTACCGTCGCCGTGGAACCGGCTACGGATACCGCGAAATCAAGGGCATTGGGTCCGGTCGTCCCCGAATTGCCGTCGTTCAGCGTTATGTTGAACCCGTCGATCTGGAAGAGCTCGTCGGTGGTGTTCAGGACATTCGTGATCGTGAAGGTAAAGCCGGTAATCGTCTGCCCGGCCTCAATGGTTGAAATCGAGGTTCCCGAAAACAGGAGTGGCGCGGCCGAGCCTTCGGTCAGCCCCGGATTAATGCCGGTCGCCGCCAGGGTCGGCGCGTCGTTGACGCCCCTGACGTTGACCGTGACGTTGGCCGACGTTGAATCTTCCTGGTTTTCGAAGAATAGAACATCGCCCGCGCCAGTGTTGACGCCCACGAAGGTATCAAGATCGCCGTCGCCGTCGATGTCGACCAGGACAGGCCGGGTTACCTGCCCGACGTTGATCGAATTGAGCGGATTGGCTGCCCCGACAACGGCAACGAAGTTCGGTGTCGATACCGATCCGTCGTTTCGGAAGAAATCGGCTGCTCCTGCGCCGGATCCGATGAAGGCATCCAGGTCGCCGTCATTGTCGATATCGCCAAAAGTGACCGAATTGGGAAATCCCAAACCACTGGCGACATCCAATGGATTGGCGGCACCAATCAATTGGGTGAAGACCGGATTGCTGTCGCTGCCGATGTTTTCGAAAGCGTCGATGCTCGAGGAATTCCTGCCCAAAAAGATGTCAAGGTCGCCGTCATTGTCGAAATCGAAGAACGCCGGTGCGGCGTTGGTGCCGACATCAATACCGTCAAACGGGTTGTTTGCCCCCACCAGTTCGACAAAATTCGGTATGAAGGGCGTGCCGGTGTTGTCAAAGGTTCTGATGGTGCCGTCACCGACGCCGATCACAGCGTCCTGATCGCCGTCATTGTCGAGATCGGCAAAGGTTATGTTGGAAACGTCACCCACATCGAGGCCGTCAAGCGGGTTGTTTGCCCCCACCTGCTGCTGAAATGTCGCCGCCGTCGGCGATCCGATGTTGAGGAAGTGGTCGATTGTGCCGTCGAAACGGCCCAGAAACATGTCAAGATCGCCGTCACCGTCGATGTCGACGAAGGTAGGCGCAGGCAATTGTCCCGTCACGGCGTCAAGCGGGTTCGCGGCACCCGTCAACTCGGTAAAGCTCGCCGAATTGAACGTGGTTGTGCCCCCGGCACCGTCGGTCAGAGTAACGCTGACCGTACGTGCGCCGAGCGTCGGATCAACAGTATCCGTGTTTTCGTAAACCAGGGACTGAAGCAGTTCCTGGATGTTCGCCAGCGTGGCATTGGCATTGAGGTTGACGACGAAATCAGCACCCTCTGTGACGTTGTTACCGAGTGTACCGATGACAGTGCCGAAGTTTATGTTCACGTCGGACCCGGCCGTCGTTCCCGAAAGGCTGGTGCCTTCATTGACGCCGACGGTAAGCAGGTCTTCGGCCGCGTCTTCGCCGGCGATGATCGTCACCGTCAGCACACCGCCGTCGAAGACCGGGGTGTTGGTGTCCGTGACCGTGGCGGACGCAAACTGATCGAGACCGACGTCTGTGCTGCCTTCGATGTAGGTAACGGTGTCGCCGTTGAGATTGTTTATCGCAGGCGGCGCGTTGACATCGACCGTGACATCGGAAACCGTGGAGTCTGATCCGTCGCCGTCATTGACCGTGACGCTGACCGTGCGCGCACCGGTTGTCGGCGAAGTCGTGTCCGTGTTCTCGTAGGTAATGGCACGCACGAGTGCCTGGGCCGCCGCCGGTGTGGCTGCCGCCGAATTGAACGTGATGACCAGGTCGGCACCACCGGTGCCGCCGGCAACGGTGCCGATGGCGACACCGCCAAACGAGATTGTCGAACCGGAGACGCCGATCTGCCCCGCGCCATTTCCCTGATTTTGGATCGCGAGCTCGTCTTCCCCATTGACACCGCCTGCCGTGATCGACGCGGTCACGTCGCCGAAATTGAAATCTGCACTGTCGAGATCGTTTACAGTGGCGTCTGTGCCCTGGTCGAGCACGACCGCACCGTCATTGGCATTGTAGTTGACGCTGTCGCCGTCGAGATTGGCGAGGTCGGGTGCGAAAAGCGCAGCAACGCCTTGCTGGACCCGCACTTCCGCGTCGCTGTTGGTAAAACGGTTGAAGGTAATGGTGTCAATGACGACCGTACCTTCGCCGCCCCAGCCGCCATCGGCGAAAGTCACTATATCGCCCGCGTTGCCGGTAACCGTCAAAACAGCTGTGCCGCTGCCAGGCGTGTCGTTGCGCTCGTTCGTGATGTCATAGACATCGAGCTGGGTCACGGTCAGCGAGTTGTTGCCGGTGCCGGTCAGGTCGACCTGTTCGATATCGGTGATGATGGATGGCAGGATCGTCGTCAGGTCGAGGTTCATGCCCGCCGTGTCGATCCGCAGAATGTCGGTGCCCGTACCGCCGTCGATCCGGGCAAACCCGAGGCCGGAGACACCGAGAATGTCGTCACCGAGGCCAGCGCGGATGACGTCCGCGCCGCCGCCGCCGGCCAGCACATCATTGCCGGCGCCGCCGAGCAGCACTTCAGCCGCCCCCGTGCCCGTCGTCGTGACCGGCAGCGTGCTGGAACCGAATGCCGAGCCGAACACCACATAACTCTGGCCGTTGTAGCCGCCGTATCCGGGGGCATTCGGCTTTGCATAGGGCGCGCCGATAATGATGTCATCGAAGCCGTCGCCGTTGACATCGCCGGCCGATGACACCGACCGGCCGCTGTAGTCGTTGGCCACGATACCCGTCAGTTCAAAACCGTTGACGCCGCCGCCGCCGGAGAGTGTCGACAGGTCGAAACTGCCGCCGAAACCACTCGCCTGGCCGAACACCACATAGGACTCGCCGGCATCGCTGGCAGCCCCGTCGGCGTAGGGCGCGCCGATGATCAGGTCGTCGAATCCGTCGCCATTGAAATCGCCAGCCGATGACACAGAGTAACCCGTCTGGTCCGCAGAACCGGGATTGGCGCTGTTGATGACAAAACCGTTTGCGCCACCACCACCACTAAGTGTCGACAGGTTGAATGTGCCGCCAAATCCGCCTGTGGTACCGAACACCAAATAGGCTGCACCGTCGGATGAAGATACGCCTGACGCGCCGATGATGACGTCGTCGAAACCATCGCCATTCACATCACCCGCGGACGAGACGGAGACGCCGGTATTGTCGCTGCCCGCAATACCATTGATGACAAAGCCATCCGTGCCGCCGCTGCCGCTCAGTGTCGACAGGGTGAAATTCGTCGCAAAGGCGGTTGCCTTGCCGAACACCACATAGGCTTCGCCGGTACTGGAATCCGCGCGCGGCGCTCCGATCAGCAGGTCGTCGAAACCGTCGCCGTTGACGTCGCCGGCCGAGGAGACCGAATAGCCGCTATAGTCGTTGGCATCGATGCCGACCAGGGCAAAACCGTTGGTTCCATTGAGTGCCGAAAGCTCAAGAGTGGCTGCAAAGCCGGCGCCCGAACCGAACACCACGTAGCTCTCGCCACTGTAACTGTTTGAATCTTCAGCACTTCGCGCACCGATGATGATGTCGTCGAATCCGTCGCCATTGATGTCGCCTGCCGACGATACGGAACCGCCACTGTAGTCCAGACCGTCACGGCCGTTGATGACAAAGCCCTCGGCACCGCCACCGCCTGCAAGCGCACCAATATTGAAAAACGCCCCAAAGGGCGTTCCCTTGCCGAAGATCACGTAGCTTTCGCCGGACTCCGAATTGCCGTTCGGGTCGGCGTAGGATGCACCGACGATGAGGTCGTCGAAGCCGTCGCCATTGACATCGCCTGCAGCCGAAACGGAGCTGCCGCTGAAATCGCTGTCGTCAATGCCGGAAATG
>JAJFHD010000118.1 GCA_021775805.1 Alphaproteobacteria bacterium
TGAACACCATCGGCAGACTATCACCGTCGTGCGCCGATTGGATAGCCCGGCGCAGCATCCGCCGGTAGGCGATGATGGCCACGTCCGACTTGCCCAGATGCTCGACCGTGCGGTCCTGAATCCGTCCCGGCGACTCGACCGCCCATTGGTCGTGCACGTTTATGTCGAGGCCCATGCCGGTATAGGTCTTGGTCGCCTGCTCAAACGGGTCGAAACCGTAATTGTTCGACTTGTTCAGACGGGGCCGGTAGTCGGGCAGTTCATAGAGCTCGAGCCGCTGTTCGCGCATCACGGCCTTGTCGACCGGCGCCCCGAAGCTGGTGAAGATCGCGTACCAGTAGCAGGTCTCGTCGTCGACCGGCACGTGCCATTGGGTGATCGTCATCTCGTTGCTCATGGGAATGACGATGGCGTGCGGAAAGACCTGGTTGGTCACGCGCACATGCATGCCGTGGTTGCCCAGGTCGCGCAGCGCGGTGATGCGCAGGCCGTACTCGGTTTCCTCGACGTAGATGTCAGGCCGGGGAAACTCTCGCAGGATCTGCGTCATCGGTATGGCGGTGTCGGCGGCCTTGTCGCGAAACTGCTTGCCGTACCCCTCGTCGGGGTTTTCGTCTTCGAGGAACCTGTGAAGAAACGAGGCATGGGCCGGATCGATGCCGACTTCAAGCGCCTGCAGCCAGTTGCATTCGATCAGTCCCTTGAAGGCAAACGTATGGGTTTCAGGCGCCACAAAGCAGTCGAGTTCGGGAAACCCGGGGACATCTCCCGGCCCCATGTAGGCGAACACGATGCCGTGGCGCTCGACGCAAACGTAGGAGGAGACCGTGATGTTCTCGTGAAACCGGCTGCCGTCCGGTTCCGCCGGTTGCTCGAGGCATTTGCCATCAGCGTCGAACAGCCAGCCGTGAAACGGGCAGCGCAGGCCGCCATCTTCGAGCCGGCCAAAACACAGGTCGGCGCCCCGGTGCGGGCAGTGCCGGGCAATCATGGCATAACCGCCATCGGGTTTGCGGAACAGCACCAGGTCCTCGCCCAGCAACCGGACCGCCCGCACCGGGCGCTCATCCGGCAACTCGTCGACCAGGGCCGCCGGCTGCCAGTAGTGACGCATGAGCACGCCGGCAGCCGTGCCTGGCCGGATCTGTGTAATCTGCTCGTTCTGTTCACGACTCATCATGGCGCAAGACCCTCCCGCACGGTTTCTCTTTGCATGAAAGTGTTCGCAAAGAGCACATTTGTTCGCTAGTAAAACAGTATCCAAGTCTGGGCCACCCTGCAAGATTTCAGGCGATCAAACACCTTTGTGTCGTCACCCTTGCCAGAGCGCAAGCGAAGGCGAGGGTCCACTCTCTATTCTGATGGCCGAAGCGATGCGAATGGATTCACACCCTCGCATTCGCTCGACCAGGAATGATGGTGGGTCTAACCGGTTCCCTCCTTCCCCCGTCCTCCTGAAACCACCGGTTTGCGCGCCTAACGCGCCAATGTTAGTTTGACCGCCGCACCCGGCAGCCAAGAGGGCATTGCATGAAGCCGACGAACCAGCACGAATGGATCAAGGACACTCTCGAGAGCGTGCCCGCAATTGTCTTTCTGGTGCTGTGGCGCAGCGGCGTCGATCTGGCCATCGCAGGCTGGATCGGGACCGCCCTGGCGGCCGCTTTGCTGGCCGGTTTCTGGCTGAAGGGTGCGCGGCATAATCCGATCCTGCTTGGCATGAACATTCATCTGGTTGTCATAACGCCGATGATTGTCGGTGCGTTTAATCTCGGCGCCACAGATCTTGCCCGCACGTTGGTTGGCGTGGCGGAAGCTGGTGTCCTGATCTCGATTACGGCGGTCGGTCTTATCCTGACGTTGTTCAGCCCGCGCGGATTCATCGGGGTCGATGGCCTGCCCGCCGCCCTGCAGCGCGCCTATTCGCTGGTTCTGGTATCCGCGTCGGCGGCCATGATCTTCTGGTCGTTCGCCAATCTGGGCAACACCCTGGTCTCGATCGGCCTGCCGCTGATGGTCCTGTTCGGACTGCGCCGCTTCTACGTCGCCCGCGGCCGTGACCGGTCAAACCCCGACGACAAGGCCGGCCTCGTGGCGGCAGCCCCTGCGAGAGATGTGGATTAGGTCAGTCCCACAGCGTCACTCTCACTGATAAGGACTTTTCACGCCATCCTGGTTTTCAGCCTCACCCGATGGTGGCGTTGGCTGGTAATGCAGAAGAGTACCACCGCTGCCGCTTCCGCCAGCGGCCCGCGCCCGCGCCCGCGCCTCGTCGGGTGTTTCCAGCAGATCGGCCGCAACGACCGCGGCCTTGCGGTCGAGCATATGAGGGCTGCCGTCGTCGGGCGGTGGCATCATGTTGGCGTGGTAATAAGCCATCTTCTGCTTGGCCGGGTCGACCGTGCGGGTCGGGTCGATGTCGCGCTGGTTGGTGCCCTTGGGCGGATCGACGGTCACGCCGTCGACGATCTCGTGGTCGAACCACCACTTCTTGGCCGGGTTGCGCCGGCCATTGCCCAGCCAGTCGTCCATCCAGGTGGCAATCGGCACCATCAGCGGTTTGAGCCACATGGCGTTGACGCCCAGCCAGCTTGCCATCCTGGTCAAGAGTGCGCCGTCGGCGTCGACCACCTTGTTGATCGGGCAGGTTTTCATGCACCGCCCGCAGGCAGCCCCCTTCGGGTTGGTCAGCCGGTAGCGGGTACAGCGCTCCACGTCCGGCTTCCACATCTCGTATCCGTTGAACATCACTTTGTCGCCAAAGGGAATTGCATCGCACGGACATTCGCGCGCGCACTTAAGGCAATTGTTGCAGAAATATTGCAGTCCGAAATCGATCGGCTTGTCGATCTCCAGCGGCAGGTCCGTGGTCAGCACCACCGACTTGAAACGCGGCCCGACAAACGGGTTGAGCACGAGCTCGCCGATCCGGCTCAACTCGCCGAGCCCCGCCCACAGCACCAGCGGGATCTGGAGAACGTCGCTGTCCGCATTGGTCTGGGGCCTGGCCGACACCCCCCTGGAACGCATGAATTCAGCCATGACACCGGCAATTTCAGCGCCGCGCAGGTAGGACCGCATTGACTGGGCACCCGACGCCCAGTCGTCGCCGCTTGCTCCTTCCATGGTGTCGTAGCCCTGGTCGACCAGCATGACCACCGCATAACGGTGATAGGGCACGATCTCGGCGCCGTCGGCGTGATGCGAGAACCAGGCATAGCGCGGGATCTCGCAGATACCGGTGAGATCCGAGCCCAGCGCATAGGACAGCGACTTCAGGGCCCGGGCGTTGGCGGCCGGATCGCCAAAAGCGTCCGGATCTTCGGGCCCCAGTTCGCCATCCTGATGCGGCACCATCGACCGGATGGCGCCGAGCAAACTGAAGGAAAACGGCGTCTTGAAGGAAAACCGGCTGCGCTCGCGTTTTGACTTTTCCCCAAGATCGCCATGAAGCGCGCGCTGGAAGAAGGCCGCGCGTTTGGGCACACGCGGGATCTCATCGTCAAGGATCAGCGTGGTTGGCCGGTCGACCCGTTTGACGGTTTCCATCGGATAGCGGCTCAGGTGGGACGCCCGTTTGGCCCGCCGCCTG
>JAJFHD010000119.1 GCA_021775805.1 Alphaproteobacteria bacterium
AGATCATCTGCACTCCGACCAACATGCCTTCAACACGTTGAGCCGCCGGCAGTTGCGTTCGGTGATGTTGCTGCGGCAGGATCAGTTTCCCAACGGTTCACTTTGCTTCAAGAACAAATACAACCCTCAATTGGAGTTCGAGGCACCGGAGTTCAACCTGTCCGATTCGTTTATCGTTCATGCCAACTGGATGACCGGACTTGATACGAAGATAACAGCACTGAAGCGGGCAGGTCTCTGGTTTCTCTAAATTCCGTCAGCTTCGATCGCATCGCAAATGGCTTTGACGCCTTCTGTACTGGCGCTGTGAAGGCGCTTGGTTTCCAGGAGGCCGCAGATTGCCCCGGCATAGGTGTGAGGCGCACCGATAAATCCCAGACAGTGGGCCATCAACTGGGCTGCAGCGACCGATGGGCGCACGAAACCGCCTTCCCGGGCGGCAGGCCCGAGGTCGGCGCAACACACGAAGGCGTCAACGGACCGACCAGTCAGTACGGGGCTGCCGTCATCGTTGGCACCGGATTGTTCATAAATCAGCCCTTTGGCGAAATTTATCGGCGTCATGGTGCGCGACACGGCGCGCCAGCCCCGGCACTCCAGTTCCTGCTCCAACGGTTCGAGGTTGCTTTCAGGGTTTTTCAGAATAACAACGCAAGTATGGTTTCTGGAAAATGCGTCCGACATCAGCCAGTCCGGCCCGTTGCCCCCTGCGAGATAGAGAATGGCACGGCTCAAAACTGGCAAGGCCAGGCGATCCAACGGTATGCCGCGGGCCAGACTCTGCCCGTCGAACTGGATCTCATACTGATCTTCACTCCCGATGACGGCAAATTCTGTGACGGTCCCGGCCTCGGACTGTGTCAACAAAAACGCGCAGTCATGGGACAAACGGTCGATAACCTCGCGATTGGCGGCGCTGATCGAGATGACATGTCCGTTGATTGCGATCTTGAGGTCAGTGTGAACCTGGGCAACCCTGCCGATCATTGCATTGACGCGGCGTGACCTGTCTTCGGGCGGTTTCTTTAGCTGAGCAATTGAGATCGACCGGCGCACGCCATGCAGGAAGCTCTCGGGCCATTCCCTCATCCAGGTGGGCTCGATGTCCGGGCTGTAGCGGTTCCAGGAGAACGGGCCTTTTCCGGTTTCCACCATGACACCGTTTTTCAGGGGGATGTGCGTGCTGGGCGGGTGGCGTCCCGGAAGTGCCGTACCATCGGCTGCCGGCAACTCGTTCCACAGGAACTTGAAAGGCTCGTTCAGTCCGTTACTGCCGCGGTATCGCTGGATCATTGCCGTAAACGTGCTGGTCATGGTGCCGATGAAATCTTTCGACCGACCGGCAACCAGCTGAGACAAAAACGCCAAAGCCAGGCTGTCGTGTAGGGGCAGGTCGGCAAACTCCTGTCGATAGTTCTCGAGGATATGATGGTCGATAAACACGTGGCGGCTGTAAGTGGCGGCAACGTCGGCAATGAAAGGGTCATCGCGCTCGTCCGTGACGATGACCAACAGATGGTCGCGTGAAAAATGGATGTCCATCGCATCGATCGCTTCGCGCGAGGTCCGGCCAAGGACCGTCTTCCCCATTGTCGTCTTGAAATCGCCGCGCCGGATGTGAACGGCGTTGAAGTCACCCAGGTCATCGGCAACTTTCGCAGCGAGGCCGGCGTAAGGTTCCTTGGGCTGCATTCTCTTCAACGTGCTCAAGGCAAAGTCGCGGTGGGCGTCATCGAGGAAGAAGAAGTAAGAGTAGAACCCCAGAGTGTCGGCTCCAGGACCGCTGTCCAGAGACAGGACCGGCACATCTTGCATTTGTTCCGTTACCGTGAACGCGGTTTTGCGTTTGCCCAGAAAAGACGCGAGGTCCGAATGGTTGCGGTGTTCGGGTGGATAGCAAAAAGCGACGTCCCAAAACGCCTCCCCGCAAATTGATTCTGCGGGCATGCCATTGAGACAGGCGTGTTCTTCATCCAGCCATGGAACCGGCAAATCGAAGTAATCGGTGACCTTGCCAGGATTTCTGTTGGAAACCGTATCTGAGTCATACTCCACAATGTTTGCGATCGGCGTGGCGTTGCCTTCGAGGATGAGGACACGGTCGAGCAGGGCTGACATGACGACGCCGAGTTCAAGGGACATGACAAGGTTGCTGAACCCTGTACTGCCGTGTCTGTAGATCGGGTATTTGAGATACTTCAGCACGTGACCGTCTGCATCGAACCATGTGAACACAAGACGCGCAGATGTCCAGCGGCCTGCGCGGAGGAATCGTTTCCGGTCAAGCCAGCCTGGTCATTCAACCGGCGCATAGTGCACAAAGATGTTGGCAAAATAATTTCCGTTCAGCGGTTGCGGCCGGCCATGCCGGAGATATGCGCCTTCATAGAAAACCATCTCTCCGGGCTCAATGATCATATCGTGGATCTCGCCTGAGTGATCTTCGATACGGAACGGCCAGGGTTCGTCGACTTCCCGGGCGATGGTTATGGTCGAACTGACAATATGCGTCTCCGGTCTGTCCGTATGGAGATAAAGGAAGCTGCCGCGGGTGTAGATTCGCGGGCCGAAGCAACCGGACAGCTTCAGCTTTCTGCCAGCCCAGTCTTCATGGCGGCTGTGCAGTTGCTGCAACAGTTCCTGGTTGAAAGCCTCGTCTATGTAAACAAGGGACGGGTGAATTTCTCCGGTGTCAGACTGTAGAAAAGAGACGTGCTGTTCTTTTGCAAATTTATCGACACTGTCGAAAAAGTGAGACTGGAGACGGTCGAACAGATGATCGTCCAGGCGAGATTTCTTGTATCCAAGTCCAAGGATAGGGGCTTGAGCCCGAAGTTTGTCGGTGATGGCCTGCAGTTCCGCGGGCACTTCGTCCTTCACAATCCTGCTCCCTGCACTGCAATTGCCCCTTCGTCGTATAACACGTCCAAAGACCGCCGAACCTGCTCAAGGTCGGATATGCCATCGGGATAGAGAGTGCCAGCCAGTCTTTCCGCAATGACAACTACAGAAGAAACGCCGTCGACGGCCTCATAAACCACACGGCATTGCCGGTTGAGCGCAATGACCCTGACCGGCTCTTCGGAATTGCCGCCTGAGGATGGTTGTCCTGCCTTTACCAACACCATTTCGTCCCTGACAGGGTAGCCTTTGAAGCCGGGTTGGCGAACCGGAACCAATCCCGACCGGTCACTCTGGTTCATTTGTCCTGTCCCGCCGCGCTATCCGCTCATCGATCCAAGCATAGGTCCGGTCCAGCCCGTCGCGCAATGGTAATGACGGTTTCCAGCCGATCTTGTCGTAGTACAACCGATGGTCGGATGGGCGGCCAAGGACGCCCGTCGGACCATCCTTGTGAGATTTGGCGATCTGCTTTCCGGCAATTTCCGCAATCATGTCAGCTGCGAGCTGGTAGGCCTCATCGATAGGCCGGTCAAAGCAACCATCGACTATAGATATGTCCCTCAAGTCACCGACGACAAAATCATCGGCTGTGCTGGCGGCAAAGCGGGGCTTCTTCAAATCGACACCACGCACCCAACAACCGTCAGCCTTCAGACGTATTACCAGATGGCGACCGATGAAACCGCCGGCTCCACAAACAAGAGCATTTCGCAAGGTGGAACTTCCGAAACCTAACCGATGCCTTCCGGAGGTGGAGGTGGAGGCGGAGGTGGAGACGAAGTCGGTGGCGAAGTCGGCGGTGATACCGCGCCTCCTCCAGCCGCCGCTGCCGCGGTCGCTTTCGGATTGCGGTTGCCGATGACCGATGCATTATCGCTGAGGGCAACGCCCGGGTCGTCGAGACGGTGACGGTCCTGGAGGCTCTTCGGCCTGCCGAAATAGATCCTCACGCCGGCCAGCACTTTGACGTAATCATCGTCACCGACAGCGGCATCGGCGAACAAGGACAGGCCGGGCATGCCTTCGAGGCCCGGCTGGAATTCCGCGCCCAGACGGGCAATGCCATTGTTGTGCTCGTTGTACTCGCCGCCGACCTTGAACATCAGGTCGGGGGTCGAGTACCACCTGAGGTCGGCACGGCCAAAGAAGCCGTCTCTGGTGTTGGCGCCAAACTGGACACCGCTCTGGGCCGCCAGTGTGAACTGTTCGAGATAGAGTTCGCCTTCAACCCCGATGCGGGTCATGTCGGTGTAGCCGCCAAGGTTGTTGTCGGCATCCCAGCCCACATAAGAGCCGGTCAGGCCGAACAGCCCCTTGTCGGGATCGCGCCAGAAAAGGTGAGCCGCCGTGCCGAAGGCAATGTCGCCGTCTCTCAAGCCCAGTAGACCGTCGATCTGAAAGCCGTACTGATGGGCGATCGGGATCGAGTAAGCGCCGACGACGCCGCCTTCCTCCACCGACTTGACGTTTTCTCTGTCCCGGAAGCCACCGAACACGGAAAGCTTGCCGTTAGGCTCGGACACGGCAGGCAGCGAGCCCGCAGGCAGGATCACTTCGGAATCGGGTGCCGGCGGCAAGTCGGCCGCGGCAGCCGCGCCGGCAGCGCCAAGACCGAGCATCGCTCCCAACACCGGTATGCGGGCATTGCGGCGCAGGATGGACAAGAGCGACCGGCGGGAGAAGTAACTCGCCGTATCGACCGGCACCAGAGGCAGGTCAAGCAACTCAAACCCGATCCTGAGGACCGGCACCAATCCCAGATCGTCCTCGCCCCATGCCGACTTCAGGGTCCGGAGTGCACAATCTTCTGCAAAGCCCAGATCCGCAATCCGGACCTTTGAGTCATTGACATATTTACGGGGATCGAGAACCACCACCAGGGTGCGCAGGCGCGAATGCCAGTAGACACCGCCAAGCCGGTTGCCCAGTTCCCGGCGCAACTCATGGGAAAACGCGACCAGCCGCCGCGCGCGGTCAAAAGCGCCGGTGGGATCGTACACGATTCCGGTACCCTTGGCCGGAGCGATGAACTGCTCAAGCGACCGGGCGCGATCAAGTCGAGAAGGCCGGTGACGGACGACACGGAAACGACTGTCGATGCCGGCCTGCTTGAGGTCGCGGCCGATACGGCTCTTGAGCGACAACACGCCCTTGTTCTGTGCCACATGCACGCAAAGCCTTTCTGAGCCGTCCAATCCAACGAAGAACGGCCGCGTCGTGCTGTTTGCAAAGGCCGAAGGCATTCTTGAACTGATTGAAACTACGTCTGTTCCCGCCATCTGAAATCACCCTGTATTGAAGTCCCCGGGAAGTCGCATCGCAACTTCGGCACATTAACGTGCTCTAATTGACACCATTAATACCCTATACCGGACCGCCAATCAATGATCAGATCGGCTCCACCTTGTTGCGAGAAAGACACGGTATGGACCGCAGAGGCGTTGTCAAAAACTTCTTAAACTGTTAAAAACGCGGGAAAATTTGGCCGATGTTGGGTGGTCAGAGGCGTTCTGGAAGATTGGGAATGACGACACATAAAGGCGGCTGTCACTGTGGCCGCGTGCGATTTGAGTTTGAAGGACCGGAAGACCTCAATCTGGATCAGTGCAATTGTTCGATCTGCGTAATGGGCGGCTATCTCCATTATGTGGTGCATAAAGAACGCTTTCGTCTGATCTCAGGCGAGGAACACCTGTCGAGATACACGTTCGGCACCGGCATCGCCCTCCATCCGTTCTGTTCGAATTGTGGTATCAAGTCTTTTTATTATCCGCGTGCCTATCCCGATGGAGTCAGCATAAATGCCAACTGCCTCGACGGTGACAGCGTACGGTCGATGACTGTCGCGCGCCAATTTGATGCGGCCAACTGGGAAGAACGGCTCGACAATTATCAACCGCCTGAGTAAGCGCACGGCAATTTCAGCGATGGGCGCTGATTTTCGTATTCTGTTCCGGCGCTGTCATTGACTCGAAAAATTTCCATATCTTGCGCCCCCGCCGGCTCAAAGTGGCGGGGTTGGCATAGAGCGACAAAGTCAGGTGCGTACTCCAGTCCTGACCGGCCGCGAGCCGTAGCGTGCCGTTCTGCAGTTCCTGACGCACGGACGCTGCGGGCAACCAGGCGAGACCGGAGCCCTGGAGGGCAAGACTCTTGAGTGCTTCCGCGAAGGCATCGATGTGGCGCACGTTGAGCCATGCATAATTGTCCTTGAGTTCATGTTCGACGACGGCTCCCAGAAATGACCCCCTGGCGAAAGCCAGATAAGGGATCGGATCGTGCCGGGTGCCCGGGAGTTGCCATTTCGATGTATCGCCGGTGGTGCGTCTGACGGTACTCGGGTTGCGCGTGTGCCGGAGTCGATCCGGGAAGCGGCAATCGCCTATGGCGGGTCGAAATGGTATCTGCTGACAAAAGTCGACCTGCCGCTGGCTGCCCCCTCCATCCTGGCGGGCATCAACCAGACCATCATGCTCAGTCTTGCCATGGTCGTTGTGGCCTCGCTGATCGGCGCCAAAGGACTTGGTGAAGATGTTCTCGAGGCGTTGCAGTACGCGTCCGTCGGCCAGGGCATTCTCGCAGGCTTTGCCATCCTGTTCTGCGCCATGATTCTGGACCGTGTGGTCCAGGGCAAGCGCAGTTAGCACGCATTTGGCTGTTTTTCGCAATTTTTGACGCACAACTAACGCGCGAAATCACGCTGTCTTTACGTCATCGGCACATATCCCGGCTGTCGAACTCAAACCAGCAGACAACCAAGGATAGACCGATGATAAATCAACAGGGTGGGTCACCAGCCTACGCGAAACCGGTGCGGCGGGTTTTTGGACGCCTTGCTGTTACAGTTCCCCTGGTGCTTGCCACCGCCGGGTCCATGATTTTTGTCGGAGGAACGACCTCCGCACAACAGGCTCACGCCACGGACCAGGTAAACGCCCAAAGGATAACAAACGACTCGGCCCTGACCCGGCCCATCGACGCCGGCGCCGCCAAAAAGAAGATCAATCGCCGCTCGAAACCGCTCAGAAGCTAGGGCCATCCAACGTCCTACAATGTGAAGAGCCGTCCGAATTCGGGGCGTTTGTCGTCGATGCCAGCGAGTCTCAGGCAATGCCAGGCGAGTGCGTGGTTGGATGAGGTAACGGGTATGCCGATGCGGGCTTCCATGGCGGGGGCCACTTCCGCCAACCTCAGGCTTGTGCACGAGACGAAGATGGCGTCGACGTCGGCCAGCGAGGCCAGCTCTTCGGCAGCGGCAACCAACGAGTCCGTGGTGATCCTGGCAACCACGGGATCGTTCTCTTCGTTGAAGGATCCCATGACGGCAACCTGATAGCCGCGGTCTTCGATGTAACGCCGGACGACCTGGTTGACATCGTCCCGGTAGGGCGTGAGGACGGCAACCCGCTTGGCCTTGAAAGCGTCGAAGGCTGCGAATGCAGCGGTGACCGGTGTCGTGAAAGCAGCGTCAGGCTGGACTTTGCGCAACTGGGCAAATACGCCTTCCTCGCCGATCACCATCGAGGCGGATGTGCAGCCAAACGCCATGACATCCATAGGGGTTCCCGGCAGGATGAGGCTTGCCGTATCGGCAAGGCGGGCTTCCATGGCTTTCAGAGTCTCGGGGGTGACCTGGTTATCGTTCTTGATCCGGCTTTCGTAGAAGGCGACACCGGGGACATCGAGGAGTTGTCTGAACTCATGTTCCAGAGTGTAGTCCGTTGCCAGGACAATGACGCCGATGGCCGCGCGCTTGGCGATGCCGTCGTCGGTTTCAAACGGCAGGTGATAGCGGGTGATCGGTTCGCCCTGCTGGCCTTGGACGGGCTGTGTCATGTGGTTCATCGCGGTCTTCCTCGATTGTGTTTCACAAATCTACTTGCCGTAAAGCATGCCGTCCAGATCGATTGCAGGTTGCCTGTCCGCTATCAGATCGGCACAGATGCGGGCGGCACCACACGCCATTGTCCAGCCCATATGGCCATGACCGGTGTTGAGCCAGAAATTCTCGAATTCGCCCCGCCCGAAGACCGGCGAGCCTTCCGGTGTCATCGGGCGCAGACCCGCCCAGTACTCTGCCTTTGCATAGTCGCCGGCTTTCGGAAACAGGGCCTTGGCGACGTCCGTCATGTGGCGGAAGTCGGACGGCTTGTGGGTGGTGCTGTAGCCCACAAATTCAGCCGTGGCGGTCAGCCGGACGCGGGATCCCATGGGGCAAAAGGCCATAAGGTTGTCCTCGTCGACACCGCCCAAACGTGGCGCGTCGCGGGGATCGTCCATTGGTATCGTCATGGAATAGCCCTTTACGGGATAGATCGGCAGATCGATGCCCAGTTGTCTTGCCAGTTGGGGGCTGTAGACCCCCAGTGACAACACAACATGGTCGGCACTCTCCAGACCTTCCTTCGTCCGCACGCCGGTAACCCGGCGGCCCTCGGTTTCAAAACCGGTGACTTCGGTGGAGAATTTGATTGTAGCGCCACGGGAGCGGCAGACGTCGGCCAGACCTTGAGTGAACATTCTGGCGTCCCCCGACGCGTCGGTTTTGGCAAAGAGGGCGCCCGCAATCTGCTCACGGATCGCAGGTGTGAAAACCGGATCGCATTCGCCTACGGCAGCCGGTGACAGAACGTCGATATCTGCGCCGGCGCTCTGCAGTATTTCCGCTTTGACTTTTCCGGCTTCGAAGGTTTCCGGAGTGCGGTAAAGATAAAGCAGGCCACCATCCAACCCGTCGTATTTCACGCCGGCCGCCGCAACGACATCTATGAGAAGGGACTGGGAATACCGGCAGAGCAGGAACTTGCGCATTGTGTTGCGCTTTGCCTTTTCAGCCGTGCAGTTGGTCATGAACTTCCACATCCAGCGCCACAGGGCGGGATCGAGACTGGGCCGGAAGCGCAGCGCCTGGTCGTTGCGGTAGAGCGACTTCAGCAGAATCTTCGGTGCCGCCGGCGACGACCAGGTATAGGCATGGCCGGGTGCCACCAGCCCGGCATTGGCGAAGCTTGTGAAAAGCGCTGGTTGCTCGAGCCGCTCGAGCACGGTGACGTCCCAACCGTCCTTGAGCAACTCGTAAGCGGTCGTGATGCCTGCGACACCGCCGCCAAGAACCAGCGCTTTCATGAGGCAAATTCCAGACTACTTGGCAGCCGTCACCATGATTTCCACGGTGAACTGGGGCGAGGCCAGACGGGCTTCCACGCAAGCGCGGCACGGTGTGTTGCCGGGCGATACCCAGGCATCCCAGACACCATTCATTTCGGCAAAATCATCCATGCTTGTGATCCAGATGGTGGCGGTCAGAATTTTGGATTTGTCGGTACCGGCCTGTTCAAGGAGCTCATCGATACGGTTGAGAATGTCCTGGGTCTGGGCGGCCACAGACTCTCCGGCAGCGCGCTGGGCGACCTGGCCGGCAGTGTAGACCGTGTCGCCGTGAATGGCGACTTGGCTCATGCGATCGCCGACGTCAATGCGTTGAATGCTCATTGTTATGTTCTCCGTGGATGAGGTTGTTGTCTAGAGATTTGTACACGAGCATGACAGCGCCCGAAAGTCGAGAATGTCGATGTCGTTTGCGTGATGAATGAAACTTGATGTTGCGCGCTGTGAGATTAGATATACATGCCCGTGGAGGGCCGGTCGCCGGCCCGAGAGATTTGATTTGGCAGCATGAGGAGATCGCCTATGCGGACGGACCGGCGGGTATCTGTGGGCGTCGATGTGGGCGGCATAAAGGTTGGCGCGGACGCTCCGGTTGTCGTGCAATCGATGACCAACACGGATACAGCGGACATCGACGGCACGGTCAAACAGGTGATCGACCTGGCACAAGCCGGCTCGGAGCTGGTGCGGATTACGGTTGACCGCCCGGAGGCGGCCGCCGCAGTCCCGCATATCCGCAACCGCCTCGATGCGGCAGGGGTGAACGTGCCGCTGGTCGGCGATTTCCACTACATTGGGCACAAACTGCTGACTGATTTCCCGGCCTGTGCGGAGGCGCTGGCCAAGTACCGCATCAATCCCGGCAATGTGGGGTTCCGGGAGAAACGCGACCGGCAGTTTTCGACCATGATCGAGATTGCCCTGCAGTATGAACGGCCAGTGCGCATCGGGGTCAACTGGGGTAGCCTCGATCAGGAACTGCTCACCCGGCTGATGGACGAGAACGCCAGGCTGGAAACCCCGTTACCGGCCTCGGACGTCATGCACGAAGCCATCGTTCAGTCGGCGCTGCTCAGTGCCGATCGGGCTCAGGAGTTGGGTATGGGCAAGGATCAGATCATTCTGTCGGCCAAGGTTTCCCAGGTTCAGGACCTGATCGCGGTTTACACCAAGCTTGCCGGGCGCTGTGATCTGGCGTTGCATCTGGGCCTGACGGAAGCCGGAATGGGGACCAAAGGCATCGTATCGTCGACCGCCGGCATGGCGATCCTGCTGCAGCAGGGTATCGGCGACACGATCAGGGTTTCGCTGACGCCGGAACCCAATGGCGACCGAACCCGCGAAGTCGTCGTTGCCCAGGAAATCCTCCAATCCATCGGCCTGAGGTCGTTTGCACCGGCCGTGGTCGCCTGTCCGGGGTGTGGCCGGACCACCTCGACGGTTTTTCAGGAACTTGCCGAGGACATCCAGAACTACGTGCGCGAGCGCATGCCGGCCTGGCGCGAGACCCATCACGGCTTTGAGGAATTGCAGCTTGCGGTCATGGGATGCATCGTCAATGGTCCCGGCGAGAGCAAACATGCCGACATCGGCATCAGTCTGCCCGGCACCGGTGAGACGCCGGCAGCACCGGTCTTCATCGATGGTGAGAAAGCCATGACCTTGCGCGGTGCGGACATCTCGGATCAGTTCAAGACCATTGTCGAGGATTATGTCGAGAAGCGGTATGGTCCGGGATCCTCTACTTAGGTCAGACTTGCCTCGGCCATGATCCAGTCGCGAAAGTCCTTCAGGGCAGGGTTGGCAAGCGCACCCTTCTGATAGGCAAGGTAATAACCGTAGTCAGTGAGTTCGGCTGCCGATACCTGAAACAACTCGCCGGTGGCCAGTTCAGGGGCAACCAGACGGTCGTTCAAGGCGATGCCCTGGCCATCGATCACCGCCTGAACCCGGACATTGGGATCGGGGATCACCAGGTCGTTGCGCATTGAGCGATTGGGCAGGCCTGCCGCCTTGTGCCAGTCATCCCAGGCGTTGCTGCCATCACGATCATAGAGGAGCGCCAGGTCGGGCAAGGCCGCCGCAAGGCCCACCGCATCGATGTGTCGGGCGATGGACGGACAAGCGGTTACGATCGCAGGACACCGAAAAAGCAGTTCGATCTCCATGTCCGTCCAGTTGCCCTTGCCCCACCTTATGGCAAGGTCGATGTTTTCCGCGCGCAGATCGATCAGATCGACAAGGGGTTGTATCCGCAGGCCCACTCTGGGGTGTGCGGCGATAAAGGTCATGAGTTTGGGCGACAGCCAACGCGAGGCGAAGTAAGTCGACATGCCGATGGTGATGCGCCCGGCATCTTCCTCACGCAATCCAGCGATGGCCCGGTCAAGGTCGTGGAAGGCTGCCTGGGACGCGGCCCTTAGTTTTGCGCCCTTTTCCGTTAGCGCAATGCCGCGGTGTCGGCGTTCAAAAACCTTGAAACCCAGATCTCTTTCCAGCCGGTTGACCTGATAGCTGATGGCGCCTTTGGTAAGGTTCAATTCGTCTGCCGCCGCCGTAAAACTCAAATGACGGGCGATGGCATCGAACAAACGCAGACTGTCGTAGGATCGAAAACGCATCCCTTGCGTTTAAATTATTTGAACTCATTGTGCAAACAAACTGGTTTGCGATGCACTCCAGCTTGTAGTTTTCTGCAGCCCGTTGAGTGTTTGCACGGCGAATTGTGGACAGAATTTCTGATACTGGAGATCGACCATGCCCGAAGCAGATGTCATGCTCGGGACCGACCATGGGTCGGTGCCTCAGGGGCGGCGTGGCGGGCGGGCTGCCCGCGTGGCACGCCGCGCAGATCAGGACCGTCCTCGTTCTCCCGGTGTCCTGACCCGAAAAATTCCGCTCTACAATCTCCTCGATGAAGGAGCGTTGGAAGAACTGGAAGCCCAGGCCGACTGGATCCTGAAGGAGATCGGTGTAGAGTTTCGCGGCGACGACGAAGCGCTGGCACTGTTCAAGGGGGCGGGCGCGTCCGTGGATGGTGTCCGGGTCCGTTTCGACCGGGGACTTGCGCGGTCTTTGTGTTCAACGGCGCCGAAACAGTTTCAGATGCATGCCCGCAATCCCGCCCATACCATTACGGTTGGGGGAGATTCGGTCGTGTTCACGCCTGCCTATGGTCCGCCATTCGTCTCCGATCTGGATCGTGGCAGACGCTATGCCACGCTCGAGGATTTCCAGAATTTCGTAAAACTTGCCTACCTCTCGCCGTGGTTGCATCACTCTGGGGGCACCGTGTGCGAACCGGTCGACATTCCGGTGAACAAGCGTCACCTGGACATGGTCTATGCGCATCTGCGCTATTCCACAAAACCGTTCATGGGAGCGGTCACGGCGCCGGAACGCGCCGAAGACTCCATCGACATGGCGCGGATTGTCTTTGGCGAAGCGTATCTGGAAGACCACTGCGTGATCCAGGGCAACATCAACGTCAATTCGCCATTGGTGTTCGACGACATCATGACAGGTGCCTTGAAGGCCTACGCGCGTGCCAACCAGGGCATTGTCCTGTCGCCCTTTATTCTGGGTGGTGCGATGGGGCCGGTGACACAGCCCGCCCTGATCGCCCAGGCGCATGCCGAAGCGATGGTCGGCATCGCCCTGGGGCAACTGGTGCGGCCAGGGTCGCCCGTGGTCTACGGCAATTTTCTGACGACCATGAACCTCAAGACCGGCGCACCGACATTCGGCACGCCGGAGGCGAACCTGTCCGCATTCGCCATCGGTCAGCTATGCCGCCGCCTTGGCCTGCCCCTGCGCTGCGGCGGTCACCTGACGGCGTCGAAAGTGTCTGACGGTCAGGCGATGCAGGAGTCCGCTGACAGCATGACGGCAGGCCTCATGGCTGGCGCCAATTATGTGCTGCATGCGGCCGGCTGGCTGGAGGGCGGGCTGACGATGGGATACGAGAAATTCGTCATGGATCTCGACCATTGCGGCATGATGCATGCAACGCTTGGCGGGCTGACGATCGACGAGAACACGTTGGGCGGCCAGGCATACCGTGAAGCCGGCCCGGGCGAAAACTTCTTCGGTGTCGCCCACACCATGACGAATTTCGAAACCGCCAACTACATGTCCGATCTCGCCGACACCCAGTCCTTCGAGCAGTGGACCGAGAACGGTTGCATGACTCATGAGCAGAGGGCCAACCGCCGCTGGAAAGACATGCTGGCCGCCTACGAATTGCCCGCCATGGATCCGGCCGTCGATGAGGCCCTGCTCGACTTCATGGCGGTCAAGAAAAACAACCGGGAAGATCAATGGTACTGACCCCGCGCTCAGAAATCCGAACACCCATCACTCAATCTCGAAAGGACTAGCAACATGACAGATTCACCGCGTACCTCGGCACTGGCCTCACGCCATAAAGTTCTCGGTTCAGGCCTCGAGGACTGGAACGGCATGGGAACGGCCTGGAGCTACGATAGCGATCCCAACGACGAACACGATGCGGTGCGCGAAGCGGCCGGCCTGTTCGACATGTCGCCGCTGAAGAAGGTCTACCTGCGTGGACCGGATGCGGCGCAGGTGGCCGATCACGTCATCAGCCGGGATCTGAGCAAGGTGGCGCCAGGCGCATCGGCTTACGGGTCTGTCCTTACCGAACGCGGCACTGTTGGCGACGATGCCATTGTCGCCAATAATGGCGGCGACGAATGGCTGCTGTGCCACGGGTCTGGTGAGAGCATGGAACGGATTGGGGAATCGGCCGAAGGGCGGAATGTGGATATCGAATTTGACGACGACCTGCACAACATCTCTTTGCAGGGCCCCGCCGCCCTGGCGCTGCTCGACCAGCATGCCTCTGCCGATCTGGGGGCGTTGAAATATTTCCAGCATCAGCAGACCGAATTGTTCGGTCACGCCTGCCGGGTTTCCCGCACCGGTTACTCCGGCGAACGCGGGTATGAAATTCTGGCTGACGGGGCCGTCATTGGCGACTTGTGGGACAATGTGCTGGGCCATGGCAAAGACGCCGGTGTGCTGCCGTGTTCGTTCACGGCACTGGACAAGGTAAGGGTTGAGGCCGGTCTGCTGTTCTAGGGCTACGACATGACCGACGAGCACAGCCCCTGGGAGGTCGGGCTCGGTTTCACGATCAATTCCAAGAAGGACAACTACCGTGGCAAGGACGCGGCATTGGCGGCCAGAGGCCACGAACGCTTCGTTCTGGCGGGCATCGCCGCCGATCACGACGACATGCTGGCAGGTGGCGAAAGACTGCTGTTGAACAGTGAAGAGGTCGGCGTGGTCAACAGCCCGGCATGGTCCCACCGGCTGAACAAGTCACTGGCGCTGGTTCACCTGCAGGCCAAGGCGACGGCACCGGGAACCCGGCTGGATGTGTCGGGCGACGACTTTGCCGGTACGGCGACGGTTGAAATTCTGCCGTTCTTCGATCCGGGTAAGGTGAGGACCCATTCCTAGTTCACAGTTGGACACCGTTTCCCGTGCGCAATGCGGCACGCCAGTGCCGCATTGCAGACACGGGATCGTACCAAACGCAGCCGTTGGAACATGGAATGGTCCGGATCGCGCTTGGCTTGTCCGGGAAACGATCTGCGGTTGCATGATTGGGCTTTTCGTTCTCCGGTCGAGAGCCGGCGTCCACGGACTTCGGCCAGGATCCAATCCTAATTGATCACCGCGTTGGCATAAAAAAGCTGTTCGCCGTTGCGCTTGTAACCCGAAATGGCGGCCTGGCCCTGCGGCGATAACAGCCAGTCGATGAAGGCTTGTCCGTCCTTTTGCTTAACGTGAGGAAACCGTTCCGGGTTGACCAGTATGACGCCGTAGGGGTTGAACAGGCGTTTGTCGCCAGCCACCAGAATATCGAGCTCGGCCTTGTTGTTGAAACTGAGCCAGGTGCCCCTGTCCGACATCGTATAGGCGTTTTTTGCCGCTGCCATGTTGAGGGCAGCACCCATGCCCAACCCGGTTTCCAGATACCACCGGTCGTGCTTTTCGGGCAGGGTTCCGGTTGCCTGCCAGATTTCGCGTTCCTTCTTGTGGGTGCCGGATTTGTCGCCCCGCGATATGAACACCGATTTTGCACCGGCTATCTTGGCAAACGCCGCCGCGGCGTCCGCTGTATCCTTTATCGCTGCCGGATCCAGCTTTGGACCGATGACGACAAAATCGTTGTACATGACGTCGTGGCGTTCCAGGCCAAACCCTTTGGCCACGAAGGCCTCCTCGGATTTGCGATGGTGGACAAGCAGAACGTCGGCGTCGCCGTTTTGCGCCAGCTTTATGGCCTGACCGGTTCCCACTGCAATGATCCGGACCTTGATGCCGGTCTTTGCTTCAAACGCCGGCAGAATGTGGGCAAACAGACCGGAGTTCTCGGTCGACGTGGTCGACGCAACGGTAATATAGCGCTCCTGTGCGGCGGCAGGAAACAGAATAGACATCGCCAGCGCCAAGACGGCGGCTGTTTGGCAGAGACGTTGAAACATGAAAATCCTCTAAGGCTGCCGGGTGGGGCAGGTCTGTCCGCGTCGTTATGTCGATCCAAGCATAACGGTATGAACAGACGTACGTGAAGCAATGGGACACTGTCAATCCGCATCGTGAAATCAGCCGCATTGCGTTCACGCCTGACACGGGGATAATGACCGGGTCACAAAAACAAGGTGCTATCGATTTGAACGGGCCCACTCTCAGCATTAAAATCCGCCTGACGCATGGCGTCATCGGGCCGGGCAAGATTACCTTGCTTGAACATGTCGACAGTCTGGGCGGGATATCGGCCGCCGCCCGGGAGATGGGTATGACCTACCGGCGGGCATGGCACCTGATCGACTCGCTGAACAAGGCGCTGGGACGTCCGGTCGTGGCGACGGCAACAGGCGGGACCGGCGGCGGCGGTGCCCATCTGACCGAATTTGGAAGAGAACTGGTTCAACGCTATCGAGCCACGATGCCGGTGCTGGAAGAGGACGCAGCCCCTCTGCTCAAGTGGCTTGCCGGCATCGATTCAGGCGCTGAGGCGGCAGACCCGGGCTGACGCGCCTGCGCTTCGTGTTCGAGTCAATATGTTTGAGTCAGTGTTTTCGATCGATGATAAATCTGGCAGCCTGTCTCAGGGTTTCTCCCTGTTCGGCAAAGATGTCTGTAGCGACAACTGCCGAATCAACCAAAGTCTGCGCGTGACGCCTGGCGCCTTCAACGCCCATCAGGCTGACAAATGTCGCTTTCCCGGATCCCGCATCCTTGCCGGTCTGCTTGCCGGTTTCCTGAGCCGTGCTCTCGACGTCAAGCAAATCGTCGGCAACTTGGAAGGCAAGACCGATGTTGGCGGAATAGTCTCTGAGTGCCGCACAGACTGCCTCATCCGCGCCGCCCAGAGTTGCGCCCGCCTGACAGGCAAATTCAATCAGTTTACCGGTTTTCAGGCGTTGCATTGCGATGACTTCGTTTGTTCCTTGAGGTGTTTCCTCCGCCTCAAGATCCAGCATCTGTCCGCCCACCATGCCGTTCACACCCGACGCCGCGGCCAGGTCCCGGACCAATTGGATTCTGACGGCCGGGTCGGGGTGGATTTCGTCGCCGGACAGAATTTCGAACGCCATCGACAAGAGGCCGTCGCCTGCAAGAATTGCCGTTGCCTCGTCAAATTCAATGTGCGTGGTCGCATGGCCGCGCCTCAGGTCGTCGTCGTCCATCGCCGGCAGGTCATCGTGGACCAGGGAATAACAATGGATGCACTCAAGGGCTGCGGCGACACGCAGGGCGCCGACCGGATCGGCACCGGACAGGCGGGCGCATTCAACCACAAGAAAAGGCCGCAACCGCTTGCCGCCGTTCAGTGCCGCGTAACGCATGGCTTTCATGACCCGAGACGACCGCGCGGTGGATTCATCAAGCACCGTATCCATCAGCGCCTCAACGTTTGCCGCTGTTTCTGCGAGGCGTTGTTTGAACAACCGGTGGGGCATGGGGAAGACGTCCTGGGTGAATTTGCCGGCGAGGCAAGCTTTTGAATTTGGAGCCGGGCACTGTATAGAATGTGGCCCGGTGCGGTTAGCGGCAAGAAATAAGAGCCAGGGCCAGTCGTGACAACTCGTGGCGACATCGAGCGACCATGACTGGTTTTAAGAAAAAAGCAGGTTCATGACCAGACGTAATTCCCGTGCAGGACCGGCAACGCCTGTAAAACGTTTTGCGCTATCGGCCGCCCGGATGCTGGTTCTCGGCGCGGCGGGAGTGCTTGCCCTGGTGTGTTTCCTGGTGCTGGTCTACTCAGTGGTCGCGCCGCCGGCGAGCGCCACAATGATCTGGCGGTCTTTTGAGGGACGTCAGATGGACTATCGCTGGGTGCCTCTCGAAGCGATCCCGGAGTCAGTTGTTTTCGCGGTGATCTCCGCTGAGGATGCCCGTTTCTGCAAACACAACGGGGTCGACTGGCAGGCAGTAGAGTCCGTCTGGACGGCCGTGATCCAGGATCAGACGGACCGCCCGCGCGGTGCCAGCACGATTGCCATGCAAACCGTCAAGAACCTTTTCCTGTGGCCTTGGCGCAGTTATGTGCGGAAGGTTCTGGAAATTCCTCTGGCTTATGTGGTTGACGCCGTCTGGTCGAAACGGCGGTTGCTGGAGATCTATGTCAACATCGCTGAGTGGGGTCCTGGGATCTACGGGATCGAAGCGGCTGCGTGGCGCACGTTCGGGCGGCCGGCCCGCGCACTGAGTGCGGCGCAGGCGGCTCTGCTTGTTGCTGTCCTGCCGAACCCTATCCAACGGGACGCACGTCGTCCAAGCCGTACCGTCCGCCGCAAAGCGCGTGTCATTCGCCAGCGGATGGCGGGTGCGCGACATTACTCGGCCTGTGTTACCCGAAAGCGGTAGCGGTCAATGACGGGACGTGCCGGGTAAGGGGATGCCCGTCGGTCAGCTTCTCGGCTGCAGGTGCGCCAACCAGCGTTGTTCGGCGTACTTGAAGCCCTTGGCGATGATCAGCACCATAATCATGTACAGTATGGCTGCAGTGATGAAGCCCTCGTATGCAACATAGTACCGACCATTGAGCCATCGCCCGACACCCAGGATATCCTGCAGGGTAATCGTCGAGGCGACGACCGAGCCGTGCAGCATGAAAATGACTTCGTTGGAATAGGCCGGAATAGCGCGGCGCAGGGCTCCGGGCAATATGATGCGGCGCAGGCGCATGCGGTTCGAATATCCGACGGAGCGGGCGGCTTCGACTTCTCCCTGGGGGGTGGCTTCAATGGCGCCGCGAAACAATTCGGTCGAGTAGGCAGCCGTATTCAGCGTGAACGCGATCAGCGCGCACCACCATGCGGAAGACAGGATCGGTTTCCACAAAAAACTCTCGCGCACGAATTCAAACTGTCCGAGCCCATAGTAGATCAGATAGGTCTGAACCAGAAGCGGCGTGCCTCGGAACGTGTAGGTAAAGCACCACACGGGCCCGTTGAGCCAGGGGTGTCTTTGGGCTCGTACCACCGCCATGGGAATCGCCAGCAATCCGCCCAGGACCAGAGCGAGAACAGTGAGCTGAAGGGTCACCCAGCAACCATACAGAAACCGGTCCCAGTGATCGACTATCAACACCAGATCGAGGGGTGACCAAGTTTGGATCGACTGCTGGATCGTGGCGACAAGGGATGGGCTGTCCTCTGCCATCAGGCGGCCCTCACTACGCCCTTGGAGTACTTCTTGTCCAGAAATCTGAGTCCAGCATCGGAAATGGCGGTCAGGATCAGATAAATTATCAGGGTCGCGAACATGAACGTGAACAACTGCCGTGTCGAGCGTCCGGCCACGAAGGCGTTGTAAACCAGGTCCTGCAATCCAATTACCGAGACCAGGGCAGTTGCTTTCAACTGCACCAGCCAGTTGTTGGAAAAGGCGGGCAGGGCGTAGCGCACCAGTTGCGGCCAGGTCACGCGCCGGAAGATCAGCGACTTGCTCATGCCGCAGGCGATCGCTGCTTCGGTCTGACCGCGCGGGATAGCCAGTATGGCGCCACGAAATGTCTCGGTCATATAGGCGCCGTAGATGAAACCAATGGTCAGGATGCCGGCAGTGAACTGATTGACTTCGATGTAGCCCCACAGCCCGGTGGCGCTGCCAAACGAATTGAGCATCTGCTGGCCGCCATAAAAGACCAGGAGGATCAGGACCAAGTCGGGTACACCGCGAACGATCGTCGTGTAGGTATCAGCGGTCCAGGTTGCCGGCCGGTTACCGGACAGTTTTGCAATTGCCCCCAGCAGACCAAAGGTAACGGCGATCACAAGAGATCCGAGTGCCAGTTGTATGGTGACGAAGGTACCGTCAACCAATTGGCCGCTATAGGCGATGATCTGGTCCATTAGACGCGCCGATCGACTTGTCTGGCAGGGGAGGGGAGGGTGCGGGGCCGGATGGCCGGCCCCGCGGTTGGTTCAAGCTGTCTGACTATTCGGCGCCGTAGATACCGAAATCAAAGTATTTGGCGTTGATCTTTTCATAGGTGCCGTCGGCGCGAATGGCCTTGATGGCATCGTTGAATGCGGTGCGCAGACTGTCTTCGCCCTTGCGGAGCGCAATGCCGGCACCTACCCCATAACAGGGGATGTCATTCTGGTCGCCGCCGGCAAATTCGAAATCCTTGCCCGCGTCTACAGAGAGAAATCCTTCCAATGTCTGAACCGAATCCGAAATCTGGGCGTCAATCCGACCGGATGCAAGATCCTGGAAGACCTCTTCCTGGGTGGCATAAAGCACGAGTTCAGTTTTGGGGAAGAATTTTTCCATATAGCACTGGTGGGTTGTGCCACGCTGCACGCCAACCCGCTTGCCTGCCATGCCTTCTGGCGTGATGGTGAGGCCAGCCCCCTTCTTGGCGGCAAATTTGGCCGGTGTCTGATAATATTTGTTGGAAAAATCGACCTTTTTCTTGCGTTCTTCTGTCACCGACATGGAAGCAACAATCGCATCAAACTTCTTGGCAAGCAGAGCGGGAATCATGCCATCCCAATCCTGTTCGACCAACTCGCACTTCTTGCCCATCTTTTCGCAAAGGGCCAGAGCAATGTCGATATCGAATCCCTTGAGCGTGCCGTCGGCTTCCTTCCAGGAAAACGGCTTGTAGGCGCCCTCAACACCGATCCTGAGATCGGCAGCGTTGGCGGAGGCAGCAGTCAACCCGAAGGCAATAATCCCTGCCGCTGCAGCCATGATGGTCTTTTTGATGTTCATTCTACTCTCCCTATCAATACCCAAATCCGCTTGACGGATTTATGCGGATCAATGTGCCCAAATGGGCGCTAAACTGTGCGAACCGGCCGGCAATAAAATCATTGACGGGTCCGCAACAGAAACTGGTGAAATCGCTCCGAATTTTGTGCGTTGAACATTTGCGATGGTGGCCCCTCTTCCTCGACGAGGCCTTCATGCAGAAAAACCACATGCGAGGACACGTCCTTGGAGAAGCCCATTTCGTGGGTGACGACAAGCATCGTCCGGCCTTCGTCGGCCAGGTCGCGCATGACTTTCAGGACTTCGCCGACCAGCTCCGGATCAAGTGCCGACGTCGGCTCGTCGAACAGCATGACCTCCGGCTCCATGGCCAGGGCCCGGGCAATCGCCACGCGTTGCTGCTGACCGCCGGAAAGGTGTGCGGGATAGTAATCCTGGCGTTCCAGAATGCCAACCTTGTTCATGAGCGCCTTGGCCTGCTCGATGGCTTTGGCTTTTGGGACTTTCAACAAGTGCACCGGGGCTTCGATGATGTTCTCGAGCACAGTCATGTGCGTCCACAGATTGAAGCTCTGAAACACCATGGCGAGCCTGGAGCGCAGCCGTTCCACCTGCTTGATGTCGGAAGGCACGGTTTCTCCGCGCCGGTTTCGCGTCATGCCGATGGTTTCGCCCGATACGGTGACTTTGCCAGAGTTTGGTGTTTCGAGCAGGTTGATGCATCGAAGGAACGTGCTCTTGCCGGATCCGGATGCGCCGAGAATTGAAATCACGTCGCCCTTGTGGGCCTTCATCGACACACCCTTGATGACTTCCAACTCACCGAAACTCTTGTGCAGATTCTCTACTTCCAGTGCTGCGACGTCTGAGCCGTTGGCGCTCATAAACTCTCCTGCCGATTTTTGTATGCCAACCTCGTCGATTCTGCGAGTGTGACTTGTTTTTTGGTAAAACGCACCCTCTAATTGCCTGTTTCCGGCGCGAAGGGGTGCAATCATGCCGAAGGCACGTCTCAGGATCATGCGGTATCAATGCATCTGCCGGAACCATTGGCCGCGGCCAATGGTCATGGCGCATGTTTTTCTGGCAATTTGGAATGAGTGGCAGTATAAGTCGCGCCAGAATTGCGACGGGTGACGGTTGTGAGACCGCATTGGCGTCCTGAATACCCAAAATTGAATGGAGAATGCACCATGGCAGTGCCAATGAAAAAAGTGTCGCGTTCCAAGCGCGGCCACCGTCGGTCCACTGACGCCCTGAAACAGCCGGTCTATGTGGAAAACAAGGAATCCGGCGAACTGCACCGTCCCCATCACATCGACCTCAAGAGTGGGATGTACCGCGGACGGCAGATTCTCGAGCCGAAAGACGACTACTGATTGTTTTTCGGTAGGCTAATTTGAAAAAGGCGATGCGACACGGTTCGGATCGCCTTTTTTGTTGGGTGATGCCGGATCGTGTCCAGGTGTGTATAGTCTGTGGCGACGTGGCCATTCCATATTCAAATCAGAAAGGACGCCTTAGATGTTGCTCAGTATTCCAATTCTCGTGATCGCGGTGATTGCCTACAACGTGTTTGTGTTTGTGGGAACAACGCCGCTTGAGGCGGAACTGTTTTCCATGACCATGGTCTCCGGCGGATACTGGGCATTCACGTTGTCGGACCTTCTGATCTGCGTGTCTCTGCTGTTCCTGTTTGTCGAGATTCTCAAGGCGACGCGTACCGGGGCGGGGTCGATTGTCGACCATCTCCTGTCGACCTTCCTGTTCATCATCTGCCTGATTGAATTTCTTCTGGTCCGTCAGGCGGCGACTTCGACGTTCTTCATCATCATGGTGATTTGCCTGATCGATGTGATCGCCGGTTATTCCGTGACGATTCGCTCCGCACGTCGGGACCTGAGCGTCGGCCATCAGAGTGGGCCCTTCTAGGGCTCGATCGGCGTGCTAGAGCTCGATTGATGTCACCGGATAGTTTTGCGGAGAGAAAAGCCCTGGTGACCGGCGCTGCAGGTGGTATCGGCCGGGCAATCGTTGACCGGTTATCTCAAGCAGGCGCTTCGGTTGCTGTGGCAGATCGTGCCGGTTTGGATCTCAACGGCGACGTTGTCCTGCCCGGTGATCTTACCGATACGGATTATTGTGACGGCCTGGCGGCGAATGCGGCCGAGGCCCTTGGCGGGCTCGATATCGTCATAAACAATGCGGGCATCATCCGGCGCGGTCCGGTCACGGAGGCCAGCGATCAGGATTATACCCTGTCCATGGCGGTCAACGTCGAGGCGCCGTTCCGTATCTGCCGGGCAGCCATACCGATCATGGCGAAGGCCGGCGGCGGGGCAATCGTCAACACGGCCTCATGCTGGGGTGTTCATCCGGGCGCGAACCATCCGGTCTATTGCATGTCGAAGGCAGCGATTGCCTCTTTGACCCAGTGCATGGGGAGGGATCACGCGCATCAGGGAATACGGATCAATGCGGTCTGCCCAAATGAAGTCGATACGCCAATGCTGCGCACCGGTTTCGAAATCCGGGGGCTCGACCCTCAAACCGCCATCGACGATCTCGATGCGACGGTGCCGCTCGGGCGCATCGCAACCCCACACGATATTGCCGATGTGGTGATGTTTCTGGCCTCCGACAGTGCCCGCTACATGTGTGGCGCATTGGTTGAGGTCAATGGCGGGAAGCCGGTCGGGTGAGCCGCTTCGACGGTAAAGTTGCCCTGGTAACCGGCGGGCGGTCCGGAATCGGGCTGGCTTGCGCCACCAGGCTGGCACAGGACGGCGCGCGCGTTTTCACGGCTCAACGCGGCAAGGCGGAAGGCTTCGAAACAATTGCTGCGGACCTGGGCGACCCGCAATCGCCGTTGAAAATCATTGAAGAAATTGCTGGCCTAACCGGAACGCTCGACATTCTTGTCAACAATGCCGGTGTCATGATCGAGGGAACAGTCGAGGAAACCGGGCTCGATGACTGGGAACGCACGTTGTCCGTCAACCTGCGGGCGCCGTTCCTGCTCATAAAGCATGCCATCCCGCACCTGCGTGGCGGTGGCGTCATCGTCAACATCGGTTCCATCGAAGGGCTTGGATCGAATCCGGGACATCCAGCCTACGGCGCGTCAAAGGCCGGGTTACATGGGCTGACACGGGCGGTGGCTGTCGATCACGGACCTGACGGCATCCGGTGCAATGCGGTCGCACCAGGCTGGATCGACACTGATCTCAATGTCGACTTTATCGAGTCGATGGATGACCCGGCAGCCTTCCGCCGCGACATCGGGAAGATTCACCCGGTCGGGCGAACCGGGTCACCGGATGAGGTCGCGGCTCTGGTTGCCTGGCTCGCGTCAGAGGACGCATCGTTCGTGACCGGACAGGTCTACACCATTGACGGCGGCCGGACGGCCAAACTCAGCTTGCCGTAACGCTGTCGCCGAAAACGCAGTAACGGCGTGGCTGACCCGGCCGGAAAAAGGCCACGTGTCGGAATCTGCCCACAAGCGTCGGAATTCTCGACCTGTTACGCGGGGTGATGCCCTTATCTTGAGCCAAATTTCGGCAGGTCTATGTTCAAAGGGTTCTATGCCATGAAAACGCATGCGCGGGTGGTGGTTGTCGGTGGCGGTGTTGTGGGGGTCTCAACCCTCTATCATCTGGCCAAAAAAGGGTGGACGGACGTGGTGCTCGTCGAGCGCAACGAACTGACGTCTGGGTCCACATGGCATGCCGCCGGTCTGCTGCCCCTGTTCAACATGAGCTATTCGGTCGGGCAGATTCACAAATACTCCGTGGCGCTTTACGAGAGCCTCGAACAGGAAACCGGTCAGCATGTGGGCCTGCGTCAGGTATCGAACATCCGCCTGGCCTGTCAGCCAGACCGGATGGATGAGTTTCGCTACTATGCAGGCGTTGCCGAGACCATCGGAATCGATGTCAATTTCCTGACCCCCGATCAAGTGCGCGATATCTGGCCGTTGTGCAATGCCGAAGGCCTGATCGGCGCAATTCAACATCCGCGCGACGGCTATGTGCAGCCTGCCGACCTGACCCAGGCCATGGCGAAAGGTGCCCGCGACATGGGTGCCGAGATTTACCGCAACACACGGGTGACGGCGATCGAGCAGATGCCGTCCGACGAGTGGGTCGTCAAGACCGACAAGGGCGACATCACGTGCGAGCATGTGGTGACGGCGAGCGGTAACTTCGTGCGCCAGACCGGCACCATGGTCGGGCTCGACATTCCGGTGATCCCGGTAGAGCACCAGTACATCGTGACCGAACCCCATCCGGATATCGTCGCCCGCCATGACCAGGGGTTGCCGGAAATGGGCGTGCTGCGCGAGGCCGACGCATCATGGTACATGCGTGAGGAAAACAAGGGTCTATTGCTTGGTCCCTACGAGGTCGGCGCGCCGTGCTGTTACGTGGACGGACCGGACGAGAAGGCCGAGTACGAGCTCTTCCAGGAGGATCTGGAACGTCTTGAGCCGCACATCGAGGCCGCCATCAACCGGGTGCCCGCGTTCGGCGAAGTCGGCATCAAGAAATGCTACAACGGCGCTATCTGCTACACGCCCGACGGCTCACCGATTATCGGACCGGCCTGGGACAAGCGCAATCTCTGGCTCAATGAAGGCCACAGCTTCGGCATTACTGCGGCTGGTGGTGCCGGCTGGCAGATTGCTGAATGGATGGTAGAAGGCGAGCCCTCGATCGACATGATGGGTGTCGATCCACGGCGTTTCGGCCCTTACGCATCGCGGGGATACCTCAAGGCCAAGAACGAAGAAGCCTACCGCAACGTGTTCACGGTGCACTATCCCGACGAAGAACGGGCCGAAGCCCGGCCGCTCAAGAAAGCACCGTGTTACGACCGGATGAAGGCCAAAGGTGCGGTCTTCGGGTCGGTGTTCGGCTGGGAACGGCCAAACTGGTTTGCACCGGAAGGCTACGGCTTCGATGAATCCGAATTGGACAAGCCCGATGTCATCGTCAACCACAACCATGCACCAGTTGTTGAGGGCGAAAAGATCAAGGAGCTGTGGAGCTTCCGCCGGTCCAACTATTTCGAGCATGTGGGCAACGAGTGCCGTCACGTGCACGAGAAGGTCGGCCTGCTCGACATGTCGGCGTTCTCCAAGTTCGAAGTCTCCGGACCGCGCGCTGAAGACTGGCTCGACAGCCTCGTGGCCAACCGGATCCCGAAGACGGTGGGACGTATCGGCCTTTGTCACATGTTGTCGAAAAACGGTGGCGTGCGTGCCGAATTCACGATCTACCGGACTGGCGAACAGTCGTTCTACCTGGTTTCCGCCGGCGCCATGGAGCGTCACGACTACGACTACCTGAAGCAGAATCTGCCCGAAAGCGGTGTCCAGTTGCAAAAGATTACGTCCCAATATGGTGTGCTGGTGCTGGCCGGACCGGACTCCCGGAAGCTGCTTCAGAAGATTACGGACACGGATCTGTCCAACGACAACTTCAAGTGGCTTACGGGCAAGTTCATCAATGTGGGATGGGCTCAGGCCCACGCCATTCGCGTGAATTTCGTCGGCGAATTGGGTTGGGAACTTCACCACCCGATCGAGATGCAGAACTATATCTATGACCTGCTGTTTGAGGCCGGCGAAGAATTTGATCTCAAGCCGTTCGGTATTCGCGCCATGGACAGCCTGCGGATCGAGAAGTCCTATCGCCTGATTCCCCGGGAGCTTTCGATTGAATACTCAGCTCTCGAATCCGGGCTCGACCGGTTCGTGCACCTCAACAAGGGTGAATTCATCGGGCGCGACGCGCTGGTGGAGTGGCAGCAGAAGGGCTTCTCAAATGCGTTGGTGACGCTCGAGGTCCATGATGTCACGCATTCCGATGCCCGCGGCAACGAGCCGATCTACAAGGACGGCGAGATGGTCGGCCGGGCAACGTCGGGCAATTACGGCTGGCGGCTTGGCAAGTCACTGGCGATCGGCATGGTGCCGCCGGCGATGGCCAAGGAAGGCGAGACATTCGAAATCGAGATCCTCGGTGAGCGTTATCCGGCGACCGTCATTCCGGATTCCCCCTTCGATACGGAAAACGAACGCCTGCGCGCCTGACGTTGCCATAGGGATTGAGACCCGGCGTCAGTTTTTCCGGATGACCCGGTAGATGACATCGGCATGATCGTCCGAAACATAGATCGTGCCGTCCGGTGCTTCGATGGTGTCGACCGGACGACCGATCACGTCTTCGTTTTTCTCAAAACCGGTGATGAACGGCTTATGTGAGATGCCGCCTGCTTCGTCCCAGTGGACGGAAACCACCTCGTAGCCGGCGGGGACTTCACGGTTCCAGGATCCGTGCAAGGCCACCAGGGCCGCATTATGATATTGGTCATTCTTCTGGTGTTTCAGAAATCGGATGCTGAGCGGTGCCCTATGAGCACCGAAGGTGTGGACCGGTGACAAAGGGGTCACCGATTTTGCGCGCTTGTGTGTGCCGTAATCAGGGTCGGGTATGTTGTTGCCATTGAAGAAGGGCCAACCGTAGTAGCCGCCTTTCTCAATCCGGTTCAGCTCTTCAGGGGGGAAATTCTCTCCGAGCCAGTCCCGGCCATTGTCGACGCCAAATAGATCGTCAGTGCCAGGCTGCCAGTCAAAGCCAACGGTGTTGCGAAGCCCGCCTGCATACAACTCCACGTCTTCCTCGCCCTTACGAAACCGGATCATGGCGGACCGCCAGGGGTGTTTCTCGATACAGACATTGCAGCTCGACCCAATTGACACGTAAAGCCACCCGTCCGGTCCCCGTGAAATGGTCCGGGTGCTGTGTCCACCATCTGCAGGAATGCCCTTGAGGACGGTCTTTTTGTCCGAAAGAGACTTTTTGTCAGGGTCGAACCGGAACGACGATACGCGATCCTCCTCGGCGACAAACAGTGTGTCGCCGTCCAGATAGAGGCCATGGGGTGTCTTCAGTTTGCTGGCCACGACGCGAACACCATCAGAACGCCCGTCATTGTTGCGGTCAGCCAGCACAAGCCGGATAACGTCCCCGCTGCGATCGCTGACAAGTATGTCGCCCGCCGGCGTCAGTGCCATGATGCGCGCCGTGCCGAGGCCGGTGGCATATATGTTGATTTCGAAGCCGTCTGCAAGCTTCAGGCGTGATTTGATCTCGGCGTCGTCGGCAAAGCTGGTTCCGGTGCCGAACAGTGTGCTGAGAACCGGCACGTTGATCGGGATCGGCGCGAGGGTCGCGACGGCTGTCAGACCGGCAGCCGCGCAAACAGCAATTGCAAGGAGCTTGCGTGCCATGAAGGTTTTCCGTTATCGCCCTAAGCAGATACAGAGATATCTGGTACTGTCGGTCTTGTAGGTCAAGAACGCGACAATTTGACGGCTCAGAACAGGCCGGCAATGTTGCCCCCGGAATCCAGACCGATGTTCTCGGCGGCCGGCACACGCGGCAGGCCCGGCATGGTCATGATGTCGCCGCAGACCGCGACGATGAACTCGGCGCCTGCCGCCAGCCGGATCTCACGGATCGGCACGGCATGATTGCTGGGGGCGCCCTTGAGATTCGGGTCCGTGGAAAAGCTGTACTGGGTCTTGGCCATGCAAATCGGAAAGTGTCCGTAGCCGGCTTCCTGGAATTCGCGATACTGATCGCGCACCCGCTGATCGGCGATGATGTCGTCGGCGTGGTAGATCTGGCGTGCAATCTGGCGGGTCTTCTCCCACAGGTCGAGACTGTCTTCGTACAACGGCCGGAACTGGCTCGATCCTGATTCGGCCATGTCGACGACGGTCTGGGCGAGATCGTGCGTGCCGGCACCGCCATCCGCCCAATGGGTGCAGATGTGGGCCGTGACGCCAAAGTCCTCACAATAGGCGATGATTTCTGCGTGTTCCGCCGGGGTGTCGGATGAAAATCCGTTGATGGCGACGGCGACCGGAACACCAAACTGGCTGACATTGCGGATGTGGCGTCCAAGGTTGGCAAGGCCGGTCTTAACCGCCTCGAGGTCTTCAGACCCGAGATCCTGCTTGGCGACCCCGCCATGCATCTTGAGCGCGCGAACCGTGGCCACAATGACGGCGGCATCGGGTTTCAGTCCGGCTTTGCGGCATTTGATGTCGAAGAATTTTTCCGCCCCCAGGTCCGCGCCGAAACCGGCTTCGGTGACCACGAAATCGGCCAGCTTGAGAGCGAGCTTCGTGGCCATCACCGAATTGCAGCCATGGGCGATGTTGGCGAACGGTCCGCCGTGGATGAAGGCCGGGTTGTTCTCAAGCGTCTGGACAAGATTGGGCAGAAGCGCGTCCTTGAGCAGAACCGCCATGGCACCCGATGCCTTGAGGTCGCGGGCGGTCACCGGCGAGCGGCCGCGGGTGGAACCGACGACGATATTGCCAAGCCGGCGCTCGAGGTCAGCAAGGTTGGTTGCCAGGCAGAGTATGGCCATGATTTCGGAAGCGACCGTAATGTCGTAACCGGTCTGGCGCGGGAAGCCGTTGGCGATGCCGCCGAGCGAGGCCACCACGTCGCGCAACGACCGGTCGTTCATGTCAACCACCCGCCGCCAGGTGATGCGCCGGGCGTCAAGGTCCAGGGCATTGCCCCAGTGGATATGGTTGTCGATCATGGCCGACAGCAGATTGTGCGCCGCCGAGATGGCGTGAAAGTCGCCGGTGAAATGGAGATTGATATCCTCCATCGGGATAACCTGGGCATAGCCACCGCCCGCGGCCCCGCCCTTCATGCCGAAGCAGGGACCAAGGCTTGGTTCTCTCAGACAGATTGCCGTCTTCTTGCCGATCCTGTTCAGTCCGTCACCGAGACCGACAGTGGTGGTTGTCTTGCCTTCGCCTGCCGGGGTCGGCGTCATGGCCGTCACCAGGATCAGTTTACCGTCCGGGCGGTCACGGATGCCGTCGATGAACGAGCCGGCAATCTTGGCCTTGGTGCGCCCGAAGGGTTCGATGGCATCATCGGGTATCCCCAGTTTCAATCCAATTTCGGCAATAGGCAAAGGGGTCGCGGCACGCGCGATATCGATGTCGCTGTTTGCGGACATGGCGATGGCACATCTCTCTCAATTGTATCGTAGCCTGATCGCACTGTCCGGCAGGCAGTGCCGACTGGACATGCCGGAATCGACACGAAGCATGCAAAACCGACCCGTGGAGCGGGGTGGCGGCAAAGCGAGGGTCTTGTTCATCTTCGTTTGTGGCAGAGTCGATTCCGCAAATGGTTGGCCATCACAACGACATTCCGGTGACTGGTGCCCAGGTAATCAAAGCAACAAAAAAAATTCAATAGCGCATTGAGCTGACACTTTTCCCAACTGTCAGTATAGCAAAGAATTTTCGACGACAAATCATAAAACTTATACAATACCAAGATCTAATCCATCGACTCGTAAGTCAAGACATAGAGATGTTTTAGGATGTTTGTGAAAAATTGCCCAAAACATAAATCGATCTCATGTTATTTATGTCAGTGTTCCAGATATCGAATTTGACAAAAATTTTGTTGCCAGATTAGAAAAATCTATTCAAACTGAAAAAGTTGAATTGATTGAAATGAGAGCTCGGGACGTACGATGGATTTCATCGATTTGCCTGTGATTTCCCCAGAGTCACGCATCAAAGATGCGATTTTAGTCATGCAAGAAATGAGATGCATGGGTGTTTTTGTTAGATGTAAAAATGAACCTAAGGTATTCGACTTTGAAACACTTCAATATGTTTTGCGTACGCGCGGAAACCAGAAGGTTTGCACAATTCGCCCGAGGTTGAAAATTATTGACCTTCTCGGCGAGCCACCGGTCGCTCGAGCGAAATCTGGTTCGACGGAGATGATCGAAGCCGAAGCGAAAATGGATGGCGAACAGGCTGCCTATGCGACATGCCGTGTGCGGAACAACAAAGCCCATATTCTGACCCGATTCGAATCTTACGGACTAAACTTTGGCCACCCACCAACCCTCTGGATCTGCAGGCTGTCACAGAACCATATCTGGCAAACACATGAACTCCTGCAGAACAATTTGTGTAGAGAAGACCAATCACCAACCGATCCGTTAGGCTCGTAGGATGTTGAACCAACTTCTCACAACATTCCAAAACTTCTTTTCACGATCTTTTTGGTTCGGCAGCTTTCTCCCCGTTGCGATTACGGCGGCCATACATATCGTAATTCTTGAACTTGTCTTTCCGGATACTTTGCAATTGGCAACGCAGTTTGATGCAGCGCTGTCCGAACAAACAATCTCTTTAGCATTAGCAATCACTGGACTGGTAGTTGCGGCCTATGTATTTGCACCATTTACAACTTTGCTCCGAGGCATTCTAGATGGCCGTGCTCTCCCTAACTGGCTACATGACTGGTTACGGGAAAGTCGCTTTTCAGAATGGCGCCGGCTTGAGGACAAAATGGCGATCGCAAAGAGGAATCGTGTGTTCTTTTTTCAAATGTATGATCAGAATTTAAAGGCGATCTATCGGGCCAAAGAAGACATGAATTCTGCTTCCGCAGGCCCCAACAAAATTCAAGTTGAACAGGCCGTTGAAGCACTGAATGTCCTCACGGAGAGTACTAGATCAACCGAACTTCCCGATCGGGTGCGTGTACAGGCGACATTCGATAAAATTCTTTCCGCTTACAATAGCCGTGCCGCAAACTTTTCGATAGACGATCTCAGTATGCTTGAAGATGCATGCAGCCAATTCATAGCCATGCTTTACGAGGCCGTTTCTGAGTCCGAATATCGCCTTAGAAGGACGCCATCAAACTACAAACGAACGGATCTGCTGCCCACGCGTGTGGCAGATACCCGAAAATCGATCGAAAGATATTGTGAAGAACTCTATCATGTTGACTTCAGTTATGTCTGGGCCAGAATACAGATGATATTGCCGGCGGAAAGCAATCAGTTTTCCTTGAGGCTTCGTGATGCGCAGTCCCAAGTCAATTTTTCGATACTGATTCTAGGATTAATGTGCACAGTACCACTGGTGTGGTTGCCGATATTATTTGCCGTGTCTAAGTCACCTTGGCTGTTCCTCGCCGTGGGATTCCTGTCAGTACCAGTACTGCTCTTTTTATACGAGCTTGTTGTTCAAAGCGAAGCGGTTTTCGGTGAACTGGTTCGGGCAGCTATAGACAAGTACAGGCTTCAGGTTCTTACCGAAATCGTCCATCAACCTCTACCCCAAACTCTTGCAGTAGAACGAACACTTTGGTTAGGACTCCGATCGGCGGCTGAGGCTGGTAATAGTGTTGACTTCCTTCTTTCCAAAAAAGACAACTGATGCCAAAAACCATTGCAGTCTTGGGATATATTCTCATCTTAATGGGTTTGGCTGCGGTCATTGTGATCAGAGGCGGTTCCAAAAATGTTGCTTTGGTCGCGCAACGTGAACTGGGCGCAAACAGTGTTGTGCTGCCGGGGGACTTTTGGCTTAAGACAGATGGGCGCCAGTTGGTTACGCGCAAAGTCGTCAAGGGAGGTGAAATCTCCGCTGACGAAATTGAAGACGCCGCTACATACACGACTCAGAAAAACACAGTCCCCTTCTCCGTATCTGTGGATCGCAAGGACTTTGACATTGGTAAGTTCGTTGTTGGCAGAAATCTCACGCTTTGCCCCGTCAAAATTATAGCTAAAGCCCGAGCATTACACTGTGCCCATGATGGGCATAACTGTATCGCTGTTGTCGATGTGTCCAGCACCAATTCTGGAAAGCTGGAGAAAGATTCCAACGTGACATTGTCTTCCAATGATGCCTGTTGAGGAGGTGCGTGTGCATGAACTGGACTGAACTGAAAGTTTTTGAGAAGAACGAAGAGGATGTGAGTGCCCGCTGGTTGTTGATACTCGAATCCATGAACGACGCCACACATCTCAAGTTTGTTGCAGAAGGCAAATGGGAGGTTACGAACAGCGTTTTGCCGGACTGTGATCCTGATGGCGCAGCAGGTCTTGCTGTACCTGATGGTCAACTCATCCTTAAAGGTTGTCCGTTCGGAGCATTGTTGGGGAAGATTGGCGGTAGTACAGCGTTTGACAAAATACCGAGCGAAGCTAGCGACGCACTTGCAATAGACCAACCCGTGGCTATCGGATCTTTCTGTCAGTTGAAGTTGCCTGAAAGCACATCTGCTCCGCTGTTTATTGGCTTTAACTCAACGTTGCGCCCAATACGAATTAGCAATCTCAACGTGAAGGTGTATGGCGCAAGAATTGACCTTTGACGGTGTTTAGATCACTTCACGCCACGCACATTGGCCTGATTGTTGTATTTTTGAGAGGTATTTTCTCCGCACGAACAACGGCCCGGATTGGCTGGTGGTGACCTCTGAAATGATTTGCGCATTGTTCTGGCTCATACTCAAATTCGGATATCAACCATGCTCGATCATATTTCGATCACCGTTGCCGACATGTCGGCCACGGCGCCGTTCTACGATGCGATTTTCGAAGCGCTGGGATATCCTTGCGTGCGTCGTGAGGTTGACGCCATCGGATACGGCATGCGTAACCGGCCGGGCGACGACAACCACTCCTATGTCTCGATTCTGGCCACGGGTGAGGTAATTGCTGCCGACCGGCGGCACTGGTGCTTTCGGGCGGTCAGCCGGGCAGCTGTTGAAGCCTTTCATGCTGCAGGTTTGGCTGCCGGAGGACGCGACGACGGGCCGCCGGGATTGCGCCGGCACTATCATGAAGCGTATTTCGCAGCCTTCCTGCTCGATCCCGACGGCAACCGCATCGAAGCTGTATGCCACCGCCCGGCGTAACATTCGCGTCTGCCTCGAACCAGACGTCATTCAGTCGTTGTTTTTGACTTTTTCCTCTTCAGATAGCCCTCGCCCTGACCGCCTGTTCCGCCAGGCTTGGCCCGCTTCTTGGAGAATTTCGGCTTGTAAACCTTTTTTCCCTTGGGCTTCGATGCCCCCGCGTCGGGCAGATCTGTGGTGCTTGCCGCATCGCTGGACTTCCGGGCTGCGTTTTTCTTCGGTTTGCCCTTGTTGAAGGCACCGGATTTCGACCCGTCATAGGGTTTCTTCTTCCTGGTGGCGGGCCTGTCCCGAACATCGCCGGCTCCTTCGGGAACGCCGTCCAGGCGTTTTACCCTGATGGTCTTTTCCAGAGTCTTGTCGGGTCCGATGGCCATGAGGAAACGGTCAATGCCATCGGGCGCCAGCTCGATATAGGTTTCCCGGGACTGGATCCTGATAGCACCGACCTCGCGTTTGTTGAGGCCGCCGGCACCGCACAGCATCGGCAATAGCCAGCGGGCCTCGGCGGATTGTTCGCGTCCCACGGAAAGCGAGAACCAAACCCCATCCTTGAAATCGTCGCGCGACCTGGATTTGCTCTCCGGTGGTGCGACATCGAGCAATTCCTCAGGTGCCGACTGTCCTGCCCGATAGCGGCGCACGAGCGCTGCCGCCACCTGTTCGGGACCATGGCGGGTGAGGAGTTCCTGGGCAAAGGCCTGTTCTTCCTCTTTGACAGGTTCGCTCAAGGCAGGGTCTGCGAGAATGCGCTCATCGTCGCGCTTGAGAACATCGTCGGCCGATGGCGGCTTGGCCCAAACGGCTTCAATGCTGGCGGCCTGAAGCAGGCGTTCGGTGCGCCTGCGGGCGCTGTGGGGCACAATCACGACGCTCACGCCCTTGCGGCCGGCGCGGCCGGTCCTGCCGCTTCGGTGCAGCAGGGTCTCCGGGGTTTTGGGAATGTCGGCATGAACAACCAGTTCCAGGTCTGGCAGATCGATCCCCCGGGCCGCCACATCGGTGGCGATGCACACCTTGGCCCGGCCGTCGCGCATGGCCTGCAGGGCGTGCGTGCGCTCGTTCTGGGTCAATTCGCCCGACAGGGCAACAACGGAAAAGCCACGGTTGTTGAACCGGCTCGTCATGTGGTTGACGGTGGCGCGGGTGGCGCAGAACACCAGGGCATTCTTGGCCTCAAAGTACCGCAGGACGTTGACGATCGCATTTTCCCGGTCGTTGTTGGCGACCGTGAGCGCCCGGTACTCGATGTCGACATGCTGTTTTTGTTCCGCAGATGCCGCGATGCGCACAGCGTCGCGCTGATAACGCTTGGCAAGAGTTGCGATGGATCGCGGCACTGTGGCGGAAAACATCAAGGTTCGCCGGTCTGCGGGTGCTGCATCGAGGATGAACTCCAGGTCCTCCCTGAATCCCAGGTCGAGCATTTCGTCGGCTTCATCGAGTACCACGGCTTTGAAAGCCGTGGTGTCGAGGGAACCCCGGTCGATGTGATCGCGGAGCCGTCCCGGTGTACCGACGACAATGTGGGCGCCGCGGCCCAGGGCCCGGCGTTCGATACGCATGTCCATGCCACCGACGCACGAGGCGACGGACGCGCCGGTCATCTCGTAAAGCCATTCCAGTTCACGCTTGACCTGCAGCGCCAGTTCCCGGGTCGGCGCGACGACAAGGGCCAGGGGCGCCTTGGCGTGACCGAAACGCTCCGCGCCCTCGAGCAGAGTTGGGGCAAAGGCCATGCCGAAGGCGACCGTCTTGCCTGAACCGGTCTGGGCCGATACCAGGATATCGGCGTCCTTCAGCTCGGGTGCCAGAACTGCAGTTTGGACCGGGGTCAATTCGGAGTATCCGCGTTTGTCCAGCGCCTGGCCCAGGGCTGGAAGGATGCCTTCCTTGTCTGTCATTTTCTGTCTTTCGGAACTCGGGTTTCGGGCGCCGCGTTGGAGTTCAACACTTGGGGACGGCACCTGTGGCGGGGATGATTGTCTCCCCGTGCTGCTTGGGTTGGCAGTGTCGTACTGCGTGTTGGCCGACTTGTACAGACCGGAAGCCCCAGGGGCCGCGCCGATCTACCAGGTCGAGGCAATCTCGCGGGCCGCGTTGCGAACGACCCGATCGAAGCTCAATGCCGCCGGCGATAACGTCGCGTGCGCGCGGCTGAGGATATCAATGCGCCTGCGTGCGTCGGGATCGGCCACCGGAACGAATGCCAAGCCCTGTGGCGCCCCGTCGACGACCAGGCGCGGCAACACCGTAACGCCGACGCCCGCGCGCACCAGCGCCAACAGTGACGTCGTATTGCGAACCATCAGATGCGAACCGTCCAGGATGTGGCGGAAATCTTGGTGTGTGATGTGTTCGCAAACGCCATTGACAATGAATGGCCATGGCTGCAGGGCTGTCCAATCGAGCGGTTGACCGGTTTCGGTAAGCGGGTGGCCGGCAGTGCAAACGACGCCAAAGGCATCGGAAAACAGGGCATCGTGCTTGATTTCGGCACCGGCGCCTGTGCTCGTCGCCAGTCCAAGATCAACGCGCTCCTCTTCGAGCTCGCGGAGGACAGCTTGCGAATCCATGTCCCGGATATCAACACGGACGCCCGGATGATCACGCAAGAAGTCGCGGACAGCGCGTGGCAGGATGGCTTCGGCCACAGAAGGAACGGCGGCAATTCGCACAAAACCCGACTCGGCACGGGCAAAGCTCTCGATTGCCGCAATCGTGCGCTCAAAATGAACAAGTTCGCGCCTTGCCTCGTCAAGTACGAACACACCGAGCGAGGTAAGCTTGCTCTTGCGCTCCGACTCAAACAGAGGCGCGCCCAAATGGGCCTCGAACTGCTTCAACATCATTGAAAGGGCCGACGGTGTTCGACCCAACTTGTCGGCGGCGTCGGCCAGGTTGCCACTGTCGGCCACCGTGGCGAAGCAGCGCAGCATTTCGATCTTGATGGCCATCACTTCAGCACAATTTGAATGAACTACAGAAATTATACTTTGACTGAAATTAGTCCCCGAGTCCATAATTGGATGATGGGGACTCGGCCGATTCCAGTGATATGGAGAGTCCACGAAAGGACACCATGCCAGACCAGAAACTCAACTACATTGCCGGCGAATGGCTTGCCGGCGAGAGTGAAATCGAGAACCTGAATCCGTCCGATCTGTCCGATGTCATCGGCCTTTTCGCACAAGCGGGCGCCGATCAGGTGGAAACGGCACTGGACGCTGCGCGGGCTGCCCAGGCCGAATGGGCCAATGCCGGAATCGAACGCCGCTACAAGGCGCTGATGTCTATCGGCGAGGAGTTGATGGCACGGGCGCCCGAGCTTGGCGAACTGCTGGCGCGTGAAGAAGGCAAACCGCTGGCGGAAGGCAAGGGAGAGGTTTTTCGAGCCGGCCAGTTCTTTACCTACTATGCAGCCGAGACCCTGCGCCAGATCGGTGATACTGCGGATTCGGTGCGCGACGGCATCGAGATTGATGTCCGGCGCGAGCCGGTTGGCGTTGTCGCCGTCATCTCGCCGTGGAATTTTCCTACGGCTACCGCCAGCTGGAAAATAGCGCCGGCCCTCGCCTTTGGAAATGCGGTTATCTGGAAACCGGCCAATCTGACACCGGCGTCGGCGGTCGCATTGACGGAAGTCATTGCCCGGCAGGACCTGCCGAAGGGGCTTTTCAACCTGGTGATGGGATCAGGCCGTTCGGTCGGCCAACGTCTTGTGGAAAGCCCGAAGATCGACGCGATTTCGTTCACCGGATCTGTGCCGGTGGGCAAAGGCATTGCTACGGCGGCGATCGGGAACCTGACCAAGGTGCAAATGGAGATGGGATCGAAAAACGCCCTGGCGGTGATGGACGATGGCGATCTCGACACGGCCGTGGCGGTCGCACTGGGCGGGGCGTTTGGCGGAACCGGCCAGAAATGTACCGCGTCGTCGCGGCTGGTGGTGCACGAAAACGTCCACGACGCGTTTGTCGAAAAACTTGTCGCCGGTGCCCGCGCCATGAAAGTTGGCCACGCGCTCGCGGAAGGTACTCAGATCGGCCCGGTCGTGAGCGCCGTTCAACTGCAGGAAAACCTCAACTATATCGACCTGGGCAAGGCCGAAGGGGCGGAACTGCAGTGCGGCGGCGATCGTGTGGAACAGCCGACCGAAGGCCACTTCATGGCACCGGCGGTATTTTCGAGCACGACCAACACCATGCGGATAAACATCGAGGAAATGTTTGCGCCGATTGCCTGTGTGATCAAGGTCGGCACCTACGACGAAGCCCTGGCAACGGTCAACGACACGAAATTCGGGTTGACTTCCGGCATCGTTACCCGATCGCTGGCGCGTGCAACACACTTCCGACGCAACGCACGAACGGGCTGCGTGATGGTCAATTTGCCGACCGCCGGGACGGATTATCATGTGCCCTTCGGAGGCCGTGGCGACAGTTCCTACGGTCCCCGGGAACAGGGCGCCTATGCCGCCGAATTCTACACCACCGTGAAAACCTCATACATTGCGCCGGGGCAGCCGGATTGAACGACATGGACCACCCCTACAGAGTAGATTGCCTGCAATATGCCAACTGGTCGGAAAAGATCTTCCGCCAGATGCGCGAGGGCGGCGTAGACGGCGTCCACGTTACGATCGCTTACCATGAGAATTTCCGGGAGACTGTGCTCAATGTGGAGCAGTGGAACCGCTGGTTCGAGCGTTATCCAGATTTGATTTTTCAGGGCCGGACGGGTGCCGACGTGCGCCTGGCCAGAGAAACCGGCCGTACGGCAGTCTTTTTCGGGTTCCAGAACCCGTCGCCGATCGAGGACGACATCGGGCTGGTCGAGATCTGCCACACGCTCGGTGCGCGATTCATGCAACTCAGCTACAACAACCAGTCGTTGCTGGCGACGGGATGTTATGAGGCGGAAGATCCCGGGATCACACGGATGGGGCGCCAGGTCATCAAGGAGATGAACCGGGTCGGTCTGGTCGTCGACATGAGCCACTCCGCCGAGCGCTCGACCCTGGAGGCCATCGAAATCTCGGAACGCCCGATTGCGATTACCCATGCAAATCCGGGCTTCTGGCATCCGGCCCTGCGCAACAAGTCCGACGATGTGCTGCGGGCGCTCGGCCAGTCGGGCGGCATGCTCGGGTTTTCGGTCTACCCGCATCATTTGAAGGGCAAGTCCGATTGCACACTTGAGAGTTTTTGCCAGATGATTGCCCAGACGGCCGAACTGATGGGCGTTGGCAATATCGGTATCGGCACCGACCTTTGTCAGGACCAGCCCGACAGTGTTGTGGAATGGATGAGGACCGGGCGCTGGACCAAGGAAATCGATTACGGCGAAGGGACGGCGGCGGCTGCCGGGTTCCCTCCCATGCCAACCTGGTTCGGCGACAATCGGGATTTCGGAAAGATCGAAGGCGGTCTCCACGCCGTGGGTTTCGACGCACCGGAAGTGGCTGCGATCATGGGCGGCAACTGGTTGAGATTCTATGACAACAGTTTCGGCCCAGCAGGCCCGGATTCATGAACGATTTCCGGGTGACCGGACCATAGTTTTGCCCATTAACGGCTCTGCCATCAGCTGCTCAACGAACAGGCTGATCAACTGGAAACGGCCGGTGACATCCGCCTTGCGATAGACCGCGTGACATTGTGACTTGATGGTACCGGTCCTGGTATGGCGCAGGCGGGCGATTTCCTCCGCAGTCGTTCCCACATAGGCGCCCTATGATGTGGCGGCGAGCGCGAGACCGGAAAGCACTGTGAACAAAGACGCAGCTGTTATGTCTGCGGCAATTGACTTGGCCGGGAAATGGGACATGGAACTCTCCTTGAGTCATGGTTGTTGGACATGGCACCGGCGGGAGGATCGACCAGGATGGTTTTTATGCCTCCATGGACCGGCCTGCCAAAAGTGTTGACTTTGCGGGGAATTCCTATTGATCGGAGGTTTGTATGACCGGACTTCTATCGCCGGTTTAGGATGCATCCACGTCTACTTGAACAGTTCCAAATCCATCTTCGGACGCATCGAGGCACAGCTTTCCCATGGGCTTTGAACTTGTTTCGCGCGCAGTTGAAGTGACTGTGTGGCTGTTGCAACCCGCGAGTTGCTTCAAATACCGCTTAACGCCAGTTTCGATCCTGGAGGTGTCGGCGACAAAGATGATTTCAACGCGGCGGCGTTTTCGTAAGCCTCGAGGGCGCCTGCCGGGCGCCGCCGCTGTTCTCGGGCAGGAGACGTTTCAGGATTTCTCTGAACAGCCAATTGCGCAAGAAACGGGCAATGGACCGCCGTCTGCCGCCTTGGAGGTGTGCGGTTCTCGCGCCGGGGCTCAACAACAACAGGAAGCCCCAGTGCTGGACTGTTGTCATCATTGCGATTTTTGTGCGATTGCGCCTGCGACCGGGCAGCCGCCGCCACACGCCTTGTGGCGCATTTTCTGGCTGTATTGCCGGCGTTTCTGAGGGGATCGCTGGTCAGTCGCATGACATGCCACGTGTTCTGAATTGATACAATTGACAGGTGATGCCGCAAGTTTCCTGCCAGTCGTCACCCTTGCTCGAGATTTAACCGTTTGTTTACCGAATTGGAAGGTTTCGGGCTCGGAACATGTGCCCCATGCCGATTTTTCCCCGGACGGAACCAATCCGGACCCGGATTGGCGGATTTTTAAGACTTCAAATCTATTCTGGATCCAAATGAAGTTGATGCTGGACCTGATGCCGGAAATTCGTGGATTGCCGTAGCATAAAGGGTCTGCCTCCAGTGAGGAGTGTTTCGTGACCGCTAAACTCGATAGTGCGACGCCGGGTGACGATACATCTGTGCCGATACGGGATGATTCATCCCTGGGGGAAAAGCCCATCGGTCCTCTGGACCCCGGTACAGTAAATTCCGCGCTGATTTCGGCCGGAGAAGTTGTTTACGAGTGGCATCCTAAAAGCGATCACATGTCTTGGAGCGGCAATGTTTCAGATGTCCTGAAGATAGGGGACGCCTCACAGATTGTGTCGGGCAGGGGCTTTGCCGCCTTTCTGGACCCGTCCAACAAGACGTCACCTTATGACGTCGTTATGGAATCGCGCCAGACCGACACCGGCGACGGGGTTCCGTTTCATATGGAGTATCGAATCAAACCCGACGGACGCCGCAGCGACCGATCGATCTGGATCGAGGATAGAGGCACCTGGTATTGTGGGCCAGATGGCCGCCCCGATCGTGTCGTCGGTATCGTCCGCCGCAACGATGAACGTCATGAACGGGAAAAACAATTGGAGTACCTCAGCCGGTTCGATCCCTTGACCGGACATGTCAACCGGGCTCGCCTGGAGGAACTCCTGACCATCGCCAAGGCCAATCAGGAGCGCAAAAATACATCCGGCGCCTTTCTTCTCGCGGCGATCGACAATTTGGCGCTGATCAACGAGGCCTACGGGTTCGATGTTGCCGACGAGGTTATCGCCAGTGTCGGCCAGCGCCTGAGCGGATTTCTGCGTGGCGGCGATTCAATCGGACGGTATGCGGGTAACAAGTTTGGTCTGGTCTTGTGCACGTGCACCGAACAGGAAATGTATGCCGCCGCCGAAAGGCTGATCGAGAGCGTGCGCAGCACGGTCATCGGGACATCGTCGGGGGCTGTCGCCGCAACTGTTTCCGTTGGCGGCGTCGATATTCCCCGCAGTGCGCGCACGGTTACTGAAGCCATGACACGGGCGGAAGAGGCTCTGGATCAGGCAAAAAACCAGCACAACCAGCCTTTTGTCGTCTACCAGCACTCCCAGAAGAAGGAGTCGGTGCGCAAGCGAAATGTTCTGTATGCCGATGAAATCATATCCGGACTGAACGACCGGCGACTCGATATCGCTTATCAACCGATTGTCGATGCCGGGTCCAAGAAACCGACAATCTTTGAATGCCTGTTGCGGGTCCGAAGGTCCGATGGCTCAATGGTGTCAGCTGGTTACCTGATTCCGGTCGCCGAAAAAATCGGCCTTGTCCGGCTTATCGATCATCGTGTGCTGGAACTGGCTACAAGCGTTCTTGAAGAAAGGAAGGATGTCGCTCTTTCGCTCAATGTTTCAGGCTTGACGGCATCGGATCCGGTCTGGATCGCGAATTTGAAGTCCTTCATCGGAAGCCGTCCGGACATAGCGGAAAGGCTGATTGTGGAAATTACCGAAACGGTGGCGATCCAGGACATCGAAGAATCGACACGCTTCGTATCTTCACTGCGTGATATGGGCTGCCGGATCGCCATCGACGATTTCGGAGCGGGATACACGTCGTTTCGAAACCTCAAGACTCTGAATGTCGATATGGTCAAGATTGACGGCTCGTTTATCGATACGCTGGCGCACAATTCCGACGACCAGTTTTTTGTCAGAACCCTGATTGATCTGGCAAAGAACTGCAATCTGCAGACGGTTGCGGAGTGGGTGGAAGACGAGCAGAGTGCGGCACTTCTGCGCGAATGGGGTGTCGATTACCTGCAGGGCTTTCTTTTCGGCGCGGCCAGGATGGAAGTTCCATGCGATGCTGCCGCGAGTCCTGTGCCTCAGAAGCCCGGAACGCGGTCAGTGGCGTAACGGACTGGTTGCTCAGTCCTTGTTTGCCAGATTATCGAGTTGTTTCTGCATGGATGACAGTTGCTCGCGCAGTTCATCCATTTCATTTGCCGTCGACGTCTCGGGCACGTCAGCGGCCGGTGGCGAAGACACACTGGTTGCCAAGGGATTCTGGCCGGCAAACGGTGCAAACATGCTGCCCATGGCGTTCTCGAATATCGCCATATTCTGGCGAACCTGCTCTTCCATAACGTCAAACGTCTGGCCGCCGAACGTTTTTGTCATCTGTTCACGTAATCCGTCCTGCTCGCGGGTAAGGGAATCCATGCTGAATTCGAGATAGCTAGGAACCAGCGACTGCATGCTGTCGCCATAGAATCGAATGAGCTGGCGCAGGAAGTTTATCGGCAGCAGGTTCTGTCCCTTGCTCTCTTCTTCGAATATGATCTGGGTCAGTACCGACCGGGTGATCTCTTCTCCGGATTTTGCGTCAAAAACGACAAAATCGGCACCCGACTTGACCATTTCGGCGAGATCCTCAAGCGTAACGTAGGTGCTTGTATCGGTATTGTAGAGCCGGCGATTGGCGTACTTCTTGATTGTAACCGGCTCGTTGCCGGAGTCACCTGTCTTTGCCACTGTAATCCTCTCCGGCGTCACCTGGTCCCGGTCGTGGCTCTCACGCCGGATTCAACGAGACGGACCGCTTGTGTGCAACCGCGAATAAAAACCGGGTGCGATTTTGCACCTGCGAGGCGCTGCATGCAAGTCCCGCAATGACCACAACCCGAACAGATATACATGTTGCAGCGCAACATAGATATTTGTATAGGGGCGACGAAGCGACGCGGCGATGCGATTTCCGAAAATTGTGCATTGCATCATTTTTTTTATTCATTATACACCTCGTTAACCATTAGGATCTTATGGGAAGAGCAAGCAGCCTTTTCATGTGGGCAATGAAGCTCAGTCGTCGTTTTGCCGACGAGATTTCATGGCAAGAGTCCATGGCGGTGAATTCAAACGGGAGAAAACGAAATGTCTCAATCGGGCACAGATGTGGTAATCGTATCGGCAGCGCGCACGCCGGTCGGATCGTTCAATGGTGCGTTGAGTTCGGTTCCGGCGAACCAACTCGGCCAGACCGCGATCAAGGGTGCCCTGGGACGGGCCGGTGTGGCTCCTGAAGACGTCTCCGAAGTCATCATGGGCCAGATCCTGCAGGCCGGCGAAGGCCAGAACCCGGCCCGCCAGGCCTCGATCGGCGCCGGCATTCCGGTGGAAGCGCCGGCATGGGCGGTCAATCAGCTCTGTGGCTCCGGCCTGCGCGCTGTGGCCCTGGGTTACCAGGCAATCGTGAATGGCGATTCCGAAGTGGTGGTTGCCGGTGGTCAGGAATCGATGAGCCGGGCCCCGCATGTCGCCCATCTGCGCGACGGACAGAAAATGGGCGACCTTTCGTTCATCGACTCGATGATCAAGGACGGCCTGTGGGACGCCTTCAACGGCTACCATATGGGCCAGACCGCAGAAAATGTCGCGGAACAATGGCAGATCACCCGTGATCAGCAGGACGCCTTTGCCGTGGCCTCGCAGAACAAGGCAGAAGCTGCCCAGAAAGCCGGCAAGTTCAAGGACGAGATCGTGCCGGTAACCATTTCCTCACGCAAAGGCGATGTGATTGTCGAGGACGACGAGTACATCAAACACGGTGTGACGATGGAAAGTGTCGCCAAGCTGCGCCCGGCCTTCAAACGCGAGGACGGCACGGTCACCGCCGGCAATGCGAGTGGCATCAATGACGGTGCGGCAGCGGTCGTTCTGATGAGCCGTGAACGCGCCGAGCGCGACGGCAAGACACCGATTGCCCGGATTGTTTCCTGGGCCCAGGCTGGCGTCGATCCTGCGATCATGGGTAGCGGGCCGATCCCGGCCTCCCGCAAGGCGCTTGAAAAGGCCGGCTGGTCGATTGACGACCTGGATCTGGTTGAGGCCAACGAAGCCTTCGCCGCCCAGGCCTGTGCCGTGAACAAGGATCTTGGCTGGGATACCGACAAGGTCAATGTCAATGGCGGTGCGATTGCGATCGGTCATCCGATCGGTGCCTCCGGCGCGCGCGTCCTGGTAACCCTGCTTCACGAAATGCAGCGGCGCGACTCCAAGAAGGGTCTTGCAACACTGTGTATCGGCGGTGGCATGGGCATCGCGATGTGCGTCGAACGGGACTGATTGGACCGCTCAAGAATACCGAAATCATCCGGTTCCGGATTTCACAACGCGATTGCCACATGAGCGTCGCGACCGGAGGTGGCTAAACGACTGAAAGGGAAAGACATGTCTAACGTGGCCATCGTAACAGGGGGCACTCGCGGAATTGGTGCCGCGATCTCTATCGCTCTCAAGGCTGCAGGTCATACGGTGGCGGCGAACTATGCCGGCAATGACGAGGCTGCAGCCAAGTTTACAGAAGAAACCGGCATCAAGGCTTTCAAGTGGGACGTCGGCGATTTCGAAGCCTGCGGCGAAGGCGTCGCGGCCGTCGAATCCGATCTCGGCGCCGTCGGCATTCTGGTCAACAATGCCGGTATCACGAAAGATGGCATGCTCCACAAGATGACCCCTGAAATGTGGAACGATGTGGTTCGTGTCGATTTGACCTCGGTGTTCAACATGTCGCGCCACGTGATCGACGGTATGCGTGAACGCGGCTTTGGCCGGATTGTCAACATCTCGTCGATCAATGGTCAAAAGGGGCAGATGGGCCAGACCAATTACTCAGCCTCGAAGGCCGGCGTGATCGGGTTCACCAAGGCGCTTGCTCAGGAAACCGCACGCAAGGGCATTACCGTGAACTGCGTGGCACCCGGGTACATCGACACCGACATGGTTGCCGCTGTTCCCCAGCCGGTCCTGGAAAGCATCATTGCCGGCATTCCGGTCAACCGTCTTGGCAAGGCCGGCGAAATCGCTCATTGCGTTGCCTTCCTGTGCGACGAGAAAGCCGGCTTTGTTACCGGTGCAACGCTTGCCGCAAATGGCGGCCAATACGTATCGGGCTGACCGATTCCGGTCGGGCCGGGGACCGCTATCGGGGTGCCCGGCCTTCAGGGGCCAGTTCGAAGTGAGCGAACTCAAACCCCGGTGAAACAGTACAGCCGACAAGCGTCCATTCGCCCAGGCTCTGTGCGCTCTGCCAGGCATTCGCCGCAACGATCGCCTGCGGGCGCTGGCCCGTCTTGAGGCCGTTGCCAAGCACTGTGCGGTGCTGTTTGCCATCGTCACCGGCGGTCAGAAGTGCCAGCGGCGCGCCGGCATACCAGTGCCAAATCTCGGTTGCGTCAACGCGGTGCCAGGACGATTGTTGTCCGGCCTTGAGCAGGAAATAGATGGCAGTCCCCACGGAACGGCCGGCAACGGTTGCCGGATCGCGAAAGGTTTCGCAGAAAAAACCGCCCTCCGGGTGAGGCTGGAGACCGAGACAGGCGATGACCTGTTCTGCCGTTTGATGTTCGGTCGTACTGTGTTCCGACATGGTCCGGTTGCTTAGAAATTGTCCTTGCGGCGGCGAATTTCCGCAAAGACGTCAACGGTTTCCGCATCCGCCATACCGAGGTGCCGGCGAATGGACGGGGCATCCGGGCGCAGGAAGGGGTTTGTCGCTCTTTCCAAAGCCATGGTTGTGGGCACGGTCGGTTTGCCGTCTGCGCGAAGAGCTGCGATCTCTGCGACCCGTGCCTGCAGATCCGGATTGCCCGGGTCGACGGTCACGGAAAAACGGGCGTTGGCCTCCGTGTATTCATGTCCGCAATAAACGGTTGTGTCATCTGGAAGCGCCAAAAGGCGCTCAAGCGACATCCACATCTGTTGGGCGTCGCCTTCAAAGACGCGGCCGCAACCCAGGGCGAACAGAGTATCGCCGACGAAGGCGACACGGTCGTCGGCAAAGTAATAGGCAATGTGTCCCAACGTATGTCCGGGGGTTTCTATTATATGGGCGTCGTGGCCGGCAAAATCGTATGTTTCGCCGTGATTGACGGCCTGGTCGAGACCGGGTATCCGGTCGCCTTCGGCACCAGGACCGACGACGATGCAGTTGTACTTGTTCTTCAATTCAAGGTTGCCGCCGGTATGATCGTGGTGATGATGGGTATTGAGTATGTGGGTAAGCGTCCAGCCCTTGGCGGAGAGCGCGGCATCGACGGCGGCAGCCTCCGGGGTATCGATCGATGCGGTGGCGCCGTTGTCCGGATCGTGGATCAGGACACCGTAATTGTCGCTCAGACAGGGAAATTGGTAAATCTCAAGGGGGGCCATAATCGATCTCCATTGCGCATTTGTTCGCCACGTTGATTTTTTCTAACATAGCATCCACTGTCTGCCAGCATAGAATTGAAGCCGGTGTCACGGGATCCCGCTTGATGGCAGGAATAGGCCCCGATTTTCGCACCCGGCACAAGGAACTGACAGGGCTTGCATGGACGTCATCGATCTCAGGGTTTTTTATGGCGGAGAACTCGGCAATGTCGCGCGTCGCCTGATCGCGCACCGCATGCGCGCGCGCTGGCCGTCGGTCAAAGGCATGCGTGTGGTCGGTCTGGGTTATGCCACCCCCTTCATGGGCGTGCTGCGGGACGAGGCCGCGATGCTGGCGGCCTTCATGCCGGCGCGTCAGGGCGTGGTTCACTGGCCGCAGGAGGGGCCCTGTGTGACGACCCTGGTCGAAGAAGCCTATCTGCCGCTGGAGGACGCATCCGTTGACCGGGTGCTCGTGGTCCACGGACTGGAGATGTCGGAAAGCCTGCCTGACATGCTGCGCGAGATCTGGCGCGTACTGACGCCTGACGGTCGCGTGCTTCTGGTTGTGCCTAACCGACGGGGCATGTGGGCCCGGTTCGACAAGACGCCGTTCGGTCATGGCCGTCCGTTCAGCCGTGGCCAACTCACACAATATCTGCGCGATGCGCTGCTCAGTCCCAGTGGCTGGTCAACCGCGCTGTACGTGCCACCGTTCGACCGCATGTTTCTCAAGCGGTCAGCTGCCGCCTGGGAGCGGTTGGGGTTGTGGCTCTGGACGGCATTTTCGGGCGTCATCATCGTCGAGGCGACAAAACAGGTCTATGCAGTATCGCCCCGACGGCGCGCCAAGCGCTGGAGCGGTGCGTTGCGTCCGGTTCTGGTGCCGGCCCCGGCGACGAACCAGGCGCATAACAGGGAGAACCGCACCGACAGGACGTCTTGGCCCGACGGTCAGAACCACTGACGCGCGATTGCCGCAATGGCTACCCCGGCGATGACGGCCAAAAGCGACTGCCGCGTCACAACCATAACAAACACAGCGCCTGCAATCGCGATTGCGGCACTGCCATCGCCCTTGAGAGTTGCCGGCACAAGTATGGAAACCAGAACTGTGCCTGACATGGCATCAAGGAATCGCTCGAGCCTGTTGCTCATGGGAATGGCTGCCATCAACCAGAGACCGCCGATGCGGGTCAGATAGGTGACTGCGGCCATCCCCAGGATCGCTATGAGGGCCTGGGATTCAGTGACCATCAAGTGCCGCCCCGACGAGGCCCCCGGCCAGAGCCCCGGTTATTATGTGCCAGTTTTCAGGCAGCGTGTTGACGGCCACAATCGAGACGACGGCGGCGGCGGTCCAGGGAATGAGTGAATTCCGCCCCTTCCACAGGTCGGCCAGGACGGCGGCAAAAAAGGCAAACAGAATCAGGTCCAGTCCATAGGTTGCGGGATTGCCGATCAGGGTGCCCATAAAAAGGCCGGCACCAACGCCTGCGACCCAGGCCACCCACAAAGCCAAACCACTGCCAAGAAGAATTCCGACATCGGTTTCTCCGTTTCGCCGGGCCTGGATGGCAACAGCCCAGTTGGTGTCGCTGATGATGGCGGCGATCAGATGACGCCGTCCCGCCGGCAGGTGTCGCAGCCAGGGATAGAGGGTGGCGCCGAGGAGAATATGGCGGGCGTTCACCGCAAACACGGCGATCAACAGCGGCAGAACCGAGATTGGCGACGTCCAGAAATCCAGGGAGACGAACTGGGAGGCGGCGGCAAACACCGCGGCACTCATAAGCAATGTGTGGTGATGGCTCATGCCCGCTTCGGTCGTTGCGACACCATAGGCCATTCCAAAGGGCACAACCAGCACCGCAATGGGACCAATTCGCCGGGCTCCAGCGAGTGTTCCGTGCAATGTCAGAGTGGCCGCCGGATTCATTCTTCTATCCATCATACTGGTTAGAAATGGACGTTGCCCGTTGCGCGATGGTTTGTCAACCGGTATGATGGTTAGATTATGAGTCCGATGGAACAAAACCCACTGACGATTGCCGACATCGATCAGGTTGGCGGCAGGCTTTGCCTCGACTTTGTCAACACCGCAAACCGCACAGGCGCTTCCGTGGCCGACGAACGCCTGCTCACCTATGATGACATCGTGACCTGGGGCGTGCGGTCAGGACTGTTGGACCAGCGTGTTTCTGAAAACCTGAGGCTTTATGCCGAACAGCGGCGGACCGAGGCTGCGTCCGGCTATGGTGCCGGACTTCGGTTGCGCAATGCATTGTGGCAATTGTTTTCCGACGCAGTGCCATCCCGCAAGGCCCAGGAATGCCTCAACCAGGCCCTGGGATGTTCCGGGTCCTTGCCCGGCAGTCTCAGACTTGCTTTCGGAGACGGGCGCTACACGATCGCTGATCAAACCGATCTGGAGCGGTGGTTTGCGGCGCCGGTGGCATTTTCCGCTCTGGAACTGCTGACCTCCAAATGCCTCCACAGGGTAAAGGTGTGCCCGGATCGCCGGTGCGGCTGGCTGTTTCTGGACGAAAGTCCGAATGGAAAACGTCGCTGGTGTTCCATGGCGACCTGTGGCAATCGCGAAAAAGCGCGGCGGCACTATGCCGCCTCAAAGAAAAGCGCTTCCCAGTAGGATCGGCCAGTGCACCGTTTACCGATGAAGGACGAACACGGCCTGCTCGCCAAACAGGTTGGCCAATGTGGCTGACGAGCGCAGCGACATCCGGCGGCCGTGGGCGTCCAGCGCGATGTGGCGCTCGACCACCGTACCAGTATCGCGGCAAAGATCGAGGAAGTCGCGGATCGTGCAGAAATGGATGTTGGGTGTTTCGTACCAGCGCTCGGGCAGGTTCTGGGATATCGGCATGCGTCCGTTGAGGGCCAGATCGAGGCGAATGCGCCAATGGCCGAAGTTGGGGAACGACACGATCGACCGGCGGCCGATGCGCAGGAGTTGCTCCAGCACGGTTTTCGGATGCAGTGTCGCCTGAATGGTCTGACTGAGGATGACCACGTCGAACGCGTCGTCGGGATAGGCAACCAGGTCCTGGTCAGCATCGCCCTGAATCACCGAAAGACCCTGGGCGACGCACTTGTTGACGCCGTCCTGGCTCAATTCGATACCGCGGGCATCGACCCCGCGGACCTCGGACAGCAAACGCAGCAACGTGCCGTCGCCGCAACCGACATCCAGAACCCGCGATCCGGTTTCGATCATTTCGGCAATCAGCAGCAGATCGACCCGGGGGCTGTTGTTTACGGACTCCACGGCCATGATCAGAATTCCGCGTCCTGGACGCCACTGACGTCCGGCAGTCCCCGATTGCGGGCGGCGGCATTGATAAAGCCCGAAATCGTCTCGAACATTTCCGGTTCATGGAGCAGGAACGCATCGTGACCCTTGTCGGTTTCGATCTCCACGAAGCTGACATTGGCGGCAACCGCGTTCAGGGCGCGAACGATTTCCCGGCTCTCGGCGGTTGGAAACAACCAGTCGCTGGTGAATGAGACGACGCAGAAGCGCGTCGGCGTGCCGACATACGCGTTGGCGGCAACGCCGCCGTTGTCCGCGGCTATGTCGAAATAGTCCATGGCACGGGTCATGTAGAGGTAACTGTTGGCATCAAAACGGTCGACAAAGGTCGACCCCTGGTGACGCAGATAGCTCTCAATCTGAAAATCGGCATCAAATCCGAAGGTCAGCGCTTCGCGATCCTGAAGGTTGCGGCCAAACTTCCGGTGCAAGGCGGTTTCCGACAGATAGGTGATATGAGCCGCCATGCGGGCGACGGCGAGCCCCTTGCGCGGCTTTGCGTCATGTTCGGCATAGCGCCCGCCATGCCAGTCGGGATCGGCCATGATCGCCTGACGGCCAACTTCGTGAAACGCAATGTTCTGAGAGGAGTGCTTGAAAGCCGCGGCAATCGGTATGGCGCTGAACACCTTGTCGGGGAAGGCTGACGCCCACTGCAATACCTGCATACCCCCCATGGAGCCGCCAATCACACTGAACAGGGTGTCGATACCCCAGGTTTCCACCAGCATCCTCTGAGCCCGCACCATGTCGGCAATGGTTATGACGGGAAACGATATGCCGTAGGGGTTGCCGGTTTCCGGATCGGTTTCCCCAGGCCCGGTGCTGCCCAGACAGCCACCCAGAACATTCGAACAGATGACAAAATAACGGTCGGTATCGACCGGTTTGCCCGGACCGACCATGGTCGTCCACCACCCCGGCTTGCCGGTCAGCGGATGTTGCGAGGTGACATAGTGATCCCCGGTCAGGGCGTGACAGATGAGTATGGTATTGGACTTGTCCGCGTTGAGCGTACCGGCGGTTTCGTAGGCCAGGGTGACCGGTGACAGGCTCATGCCGCAGTCGAGCGTCAGCGGCCTGTCTGCGCCGAATGTCACTGTACCGGTGTTCGGGCCGGTTGCCGTCCGTATTACACCCGCCGGGTCTGTAATCGATTGTTCGTGGGGCACCGTCATGGCCAACCGGACTATGAGTGAATTGGAGCCTTCGGCGGAGACCGCCTGCCGGCGCCGCATAGCTATGGCGCGGGTTGCCGATGTGTCAATGTTTTCTTTGATTTTGACGAAGGCTGACCGTATGAATACGACCCACTCACCCCAAGCCGTTCCAATAACAACTCCTGGGTAAACCGAGACCATGTCGCCTGCAAAACCCCAACCGCGTGCAAGTATCCTTGACATTGCTGTCTATGTTCCCGGCAAAAGCAAAGCTGCGCCCAATGTGAAGACATTCAAACTGTCATCCAACGAGACCCCGCTTGGGCCCAGCCCCGAGGCGCGGAAGGCCTATGAGAACGCGGGAACCTCTCTGGAGTTGTATCCGGATGGTCCTGCCAATGACCTGCGCGATGCGGTTGGTGCGCATTACGGTCTCAATCCCGACCGCATCGTCTGCGGTGCCGGGTCGGATGAACTGCTGTCCCTGATATCGCAGGCCTATATCGCTCCGGGCGACGAGGCGATCTACACCAAGCACGGATTTCTGGTCTACGAAATTGCGATCCGCACGAATGGCGGTGTCCCGGTTGTCGCAGACGAAACCGATCGCACGGCAGATGTGGACAATATTCTCGCGGCAGTAACGGACCGCACCAAAGTCGTGTTTCTGGCCAATCCGAACAATCCCACCGGCACCTACCTGCCGTTCGACGAAGTCCGCCGGCTGCACGAGGGCCTGCCGGGCAACGTTGTTCTGGTGATCGACGCCGCCTATGCGGAGTATGTTCACCGCAACGACTATGAATCCGGCATCGAACTGGTCGCCACGTCCAGCAATGTCATCATGACCCGCACGTTCTCCAAGATCTACGGCCTTGCGGCGCTCAGGCTCGGTTGGGCCTATGGTCCCGCTGAGATGATCGACGTCATGAACCGGATCAGAGGACCGTTTAACGTCAACGCGCCGGCGATTGCGGCAGGGGTTGAGGCGTTGCGCGACGTCGCCTTCACGGAAAAGGCGGTTGAACACAATGGGCGCTGGCTCACATGGCTTTCTGAGGAGATTGAAAGACTGGGCCTTGGGGTAACCCCAAGCGTTGGCAATTTCCTGCTGGTGGATTTCTCCGGCACCGACGGAAAGTCCGCTGCCGACGCGGATGCGTTTCTCATCGAGCGCGGAATCATTTTGCGGCGGCTGGAGAACTATCACCTGGCGGATTGCCTGCGCCTCACGGTTGGTTCCGAAGAGGCCAATCATGCGGTGATTGCCGCCCTGAAGGAATTCCTGGAAGTGGCAGGCTGAGCGCATGTCTTCCCATCACTTCGAGCATGTCGCCCTGATCGGGCTGGGCCTGATTGGCTCGTCGCTGGCGCATGCCATGCACAGAGGCGGACTCGCCGGCAAGATATCGGGCTATGCCCGCAGCCCGGAAACCCGCGACCGTGCCATGGCCCTTGGCCTGGTCGACACGGTCCATGCCAACGCCGCAGAAGCGGTCCGGGGTGCAGATCTGGTCATTGTCTGCGCGCCGGTCGGTGCCTTTGCCGCTATTGGTGAGGAAATCGGTCCTGCAATCGCCCAAGGATGCATCGTGACGGATGTGGGTTCGGTCAAGGAACCTGTGTTCGAGGCCCTTGCTCCTTGCCTGGCCGACGGTGTTTCTCTTATTCCAGGGCATCCGATTGCGGGCACCGAACAGTCCGGGCCGGACTCCGGCTTTGCCGAACTGTTCGACGGCCGCTGGTGCATCCTCACACCGCCGGATGATGTCGACGAGGACGCTTACGAGAGGCTCGCCAACCTGTGGCGGGCCTGCGGTTCGATGGTCGAGCGGATGGATGCGGCCCACCATGACCGTGTTCTGGCGATCACGAGCCACTTGCCGCATCTGATCGCCTACAACATCGTTGGAACGGCGGCCGAACTGGAGGAAGTCACGCAATCGGAAGTCATCAAGTTTTCTGCCAGCGGATTTCGCGATTTCACCCGCCTCGCCGCATCCGACCCGACCATGTGGCGTGACGTTTTCCTGGCCAACAAGGATGCCGTGCTCGAGATGCTGGGATGCTTTACCGAGGACCTGCAGGCGCTGCAGAAAATCATCCGCAAGGGCGATGGTGAGGCCCTGTTCAACCATTTTACCAATACCCGGGCGATCCGGCGCAGCATTGTCGATGCCGGCCAGGATACGGCCTTGCCAAACTTCGGCCGCATGGCAGCGACGCAAGCCGGCGCCGGTGAGGAGGAAGAGTAGCGGCGGTCAGGTGATCAGGACTTTGCGGGGATACTCAGTCAGATAGTCAAAACCGCTTTCGGTGACGACGATGGAGTCGCCGATGCGCCCGCCGAGCCGGCCATCAAGCGAAATCCCGCCGTCGACGGCAAAGGTCATTCCCGGTTGCAGGATGGTCTTGTCGCCGGCTTTCAGTTCAGGCGACTCCAGGTAGGCGACACCGATTGAGCGACCGGTGCGGTAACCGGTTTCATAGCCGCGCTCGCGGTAAACCACATTGGCCGCTTCTGCGACGGACTCTGCCGTGACACCCGGGCGGACGGCGGCGAGGGCTGCCTGCTGGGCATCAATGGCTGCCTGCTGAACCCGGGCGGCCTCGTCGGAGACTTCACCGACGAAGAACATGCGGTCGAATCCGAGTTTGTACTGCTTGAACTGGGCCATGTTGCAGAAACAGAAATAGACCGGATCGCCCCTTTCGTACGTCTTGACGCTTGCCCGGCGATGAACCATCGACGTGTCGGTGCCGCTCTGCAGGACCTGCAGGTTGTGGATCAGGGGCGACACGAAGGCCTCCCAGCCGCGTGCGGTGAGAAATCCCGCGGCCTTGCGGGTTCCCGCATTCATCACCGCCAGGGCCGATTCATATTCCGGCGCGCCTTCCGCCAGCGAGTCCTCGGCAGCGGCCATCATGGCGCCGGCAATCTGGCCGGCCTGACGCATGACCTCTATTTCTTCGGGCGACTTGATCATGCGCATGGCACCCATGACCGGACCGATGTCGGCCAAAGGTGTTGCGGGGAAACGGTCGTCGAGAAAATTCCTGACAATCGCTGGAATTTGCCCCTGTTCCACATGGATCTTTTCAGGCGTGTGACCCTGCAGCAATCCGCCCAAAACCGCGGACCAGGAATTGGGTCCAAAATCCTCCCAGGTCCGGATGTCTTCGACCCAGGTCATGGCGCCCACCATTTCGCTTTCCATCAGCGGCGTGACCACTACCGGGGGGTCTTCAGGCGTTAAGACCAGGAAGGTGGGGCGGCCAAACTCGACACCCAGATAGCCCCAGAACCCTGCCAAGTAGGCAATCGAGCTTTCATCGGTGAGAATGACGGCCTGCACACCGGCGTCCCTGAGACGATCTTGAAACTCCGATGTCCGTTTTTTTGCCTGTTCAAGCATGAGGGTGCTCCGTTAGGTGGTCTGGAATAGGTTGGCTCAGTCGGTCTGAGCGGAATTGTTGCCCGACGATGGAGATGTTTCGGTTACGGAATTGAAGACCGGGCGCAGAACGATCAGCGCGATCATCACGGCAAAACCCGCCACCGCCAGCTTCCAGGCGTCCTTGCGGTACTTCAGTCCGGGCCAACCCAGCGGCTTCAGCACCTGAATGAACGCGATTGCCGCGAAAAACAGCATTATGAGCTTGGCCAAATCATCCTCCCTGCATCCCCGCCGACAGCAGAAACGCGACAAACTCATTCCTGCTTACAGGCTAAACCGGTTGAATGGAAGTGTAGGCGTGCCTCAAACGGCAGCGGTGCCTGGCGGAGCACGAAACGGTACTTTCCAGGCAATGACGGCAGACGATGTCAGCCCGACAAAACCGGCGAGCATGATTGTGAACTGGTATTCGCCGAGCCAGGTGTAGAGCACGCCGGCAAACCATGGCGCCGTCAGACCTGCCAGCCCCCAGGCGGTGAACACGCGGCCATAGATTCGCGCGGCATCGGCGATACCGAAATACTGGACGATGGCGGCCGGGTAGACGACGATCAGAGCACCGTAACAGAACCCGATTGTCCCCAAGGTCAGGACGACGGCCGCAAAGCCGCTCAAGGCCGGCATCAGCCACAGGCACGCTGCGGTTGTCAGAGGCAACAGGATCAGAAGTTTCTTCGCGGCAATCCGGTCCGATAGGGGACCTGCGCAAATGCCGCCGAACATGTTTCCCAGGCCAATCAACATAGTGCCCAGCACCGCTTGATCGTTGCTGAAGCCCAGAGACCGGACAATACCGGAAGCGTGCCCAATTATCATCAGGCCGGCAGCCGCACCGGCGCCGTATCCGAACCACAGAGCCCACTGAAGCGGCAGGTCCCGTCGGCTTTGTCCGGGGGACTCGGAATTGCCGGCGGATCGATAGCGGGCATCGGCGAACCACAGGAGGGCGGACGTGATACACCCGGCCAGCAGGACGCAGACCAACAATACCAGCATGCCGCCCGAGAGACCGCTGCTGGCGAGGGCCGAACTGAAGAACTTTGGAAAGAGGGCCGCGCCTAGGGCGTAGGCCGCGGTTACAATGCCAATGGCGAGTCCGCTCTTGTGCGGATAGGCCTGTGCGGAGATCTGAATGGCAAAGCCGTAGCCGACGCCGTTGGCGGCGCCAAACAGAATGCCGTAACCGATCCAGAAACCAGCCAATGACGAGGTCAAGATGCAGACCACGCTTCCTGCAGCGGCAAGCAACGTTGCGAACAGCGTAATGCCCCAGGCCGGCGCGGCAGCATAGATCCTGTGCCCGACAAGGACCATGAATGTGAGACTGAGCAGGGCGATCGAGTATGTCAGGCTGGCCTCGGCACGCGATGCGGCAAACGCCGTTTCCAGTGGTGTCAGGAATACAGAGAAGGCATGGACCGAACCCAGGGCGAACGTAAAAAGGGCACTTGCCGACAACACATAGAAAGAGGAATGACGTTGCCGGGTCATCCCAGGCCCTAGAAAAGCGGCTTCAGGCGCGTGAATTTGAACGGACCGATGTAAACACGCCCCTTTGACAGAATGATGGGCATGACAGTCCAGCCGGGTCTGTTTTCGTCGGTTTGCTGCGAGAGCAGCCCGATGGCGGTGGACGCGAGTGCGGCCTCATCGGACTTTAGAGCCCCTGCGGCCACAAGGTCGCGGAAAATGCCCGCCATATCGTTGACCGCGGCATCAAGCCGTCCGTTGAGGCGGCCTTTGTCATCCAGTTTCACGGTGCCGACAGCGTCGGTTTCCCGTCCGTCAATCTTTGCCGCAAGTCTCTTGATCTCAAGCATACCGCCGCGCGCCTGCCAGGCACGAAGATCGCTGTGCGCGGCAGCCGGCCAGTGGGTAACGGTCGCCGCCAGGTCTCCGGATTCCAGCCGAACATTGTTGAGACCCATGGTCGTGCCCAATCTGCCGGAATAGATGAGGTCTCTAAGTGCAACAGAGACGTTTTGACCGGGAACCGTCACCTGAGACGGCGACCAGTGTGCGAGCATGGAACCCAGCTCAACGCTGGCGTCTTCGAGTAGTTTTCCGGACTTCGACGCCCTGATGCGCCCGGCCCAAGATTGCGTTTTCACGGAGAACTCCTCGACCGACGCCACCCCGACCTTAACACCGGCGCGCAAATGCGCCGTGTCCCCGGAGATTGTGAAACTGTCGGCGAAAGTGGTTTCGGGCGCAGGAGGCAATGAAACATCGATCTGAAAAGGAGGGGCGAACTCCATGACCATGTGTTGCGGACGATACGCCAATGCCGAGGCGGACAGCCTCGCAGCGGTTCCCTCGATTTTCGAAGACCCCCTGGTGAACTTGAACGCGGCCTGATCGCAGATGTAGGAAAACCGGAAAGGGAAGCCGGCCCAGGTCGCTTGTGAGCACGATAGCTCCAGACCGCGCTGCGGCAGGGTGGCGACCTGTCTCTTGGCTACTTCCCGGGCAGCATACCAATAGGCGACCCATAAAACGGACACCGCGATCAAACCCAGTAGAGGAAGCGTGATCAGCCAGGATTTCCGGCGACTGCCTGTCATTGCCTGTTTCCGATGGTGAGAGGTTTGTTTACATAATGTGACATCAGACAAAAACAAACATTATTGCAATGAATTTCGACAAGCCTTGGGCATGGTGTTGCCAATTCGTCGCTATTGACGACGTTAACCGGGAACATCCAGCCTGAAAGACCATTGCGCCAGCAGGTGACATCGATGTCCTTGAACGATCTCGAAAAACGTCTTTCCGGGTTCCGGCGCATCGGTCTGGCAACCCTGCCAACGCCGCTGTTGCCGTTGAAACGCCTGACCAGCACGCTAGGCGGGCCGCGGATATGGGTCAAGCGGGAGGACTGTACCGGGATAGGTATGGGCGGCAACAAATTGAGAAAACTCGACTTTGTGCTGCGCGAGGCGCTTGCTGAAGGGGCCGATACGCTGGTGTCCGGCGGCGTGGTTCAGTCAAACAGCCAGCGCCAGGTTGCAGCGGCTGCGGCCAAGCTGGGCTTGGCGTGTCATTTGGCGGTTTATCACGGGCGGGTTCCGGTCAAGACGGTTGACTACGAATCCAGTGGAAATGTTCTCCTCAACAAGCTGTTTGGCGCGTGTCTGCATGACGTGCCGTGGACCGGTGACCGCAACGCCGCGATATGCGATCTGGCGGAGTCGCTCCGGGGAAAGGGCCATCGTCCCTACATCGTGCCCTACGGGGTGTCGAGTGCCATGGGAGCGGTCGGCTACGCCTCGGCGGCCGCGGAACTCTGCGGCCAGCTGGGCGCCGTTGAGGGAACGCTCAATGCGGTGGTTCATTGTTCGGGGAGCGGTGCCACGCAGGCGGGCCTTGTCATCGGGGCTGCGGCCTGCCTTCCGGACACGGACATCGTCGGAATCGATATCGATGCGGAACCGGACCGGGTGCGTGCAGATGTCGTCGGCTATGCCCGCGGTGGCGCCGAATTGCTCGATATGGATTTCGATGACAGCCGCGTCGAGGTTGTCGCCGGCCATGCCGGTCCGGCCTACGGCGTGCCGCACGAAGCAACGCTCGAGGCCATACGAATGGCGGGCCATCTGGAGGCACTGACCGTGGATCCGGTTTATTCCGGCAAAGGCCTGGCAGGTCTGATCTCGCTGGTCAGGGCTGGGCGCTGGAAGGCATCGGACAACGTTGTTTTTGTCCATACAGGCGGCGAACCGGCGCTTTTTGCCTACCGGCAAGCACTGGGGCTGTGAGGCTTCCGGCAGCGCGCAAAACAGTGGCATTGGATTTAGAGGGTCATTGACGGCTGCAATTGCCCGGTTGCAATGATGGCCGTGTTCGGGTCTTTTTGCCGGGCCATCATTGTTGGGATACGGACATGCAGAGCAACTGGGTCTTTGGTTACGGGTCGCTGATGTGGCGGCCGGGGTTTCGGTATCTCGAACGCCATAAGGCCCGGGTCGACGGTTTGCACCGCAGCCTGTGCGTTTATTCTCATGTGCATCGCGGGACGCCCGACAAACCCGGATTGGTCCTGGCGCTCGACGATGGCGGGTTTTGCGAGGGGGTGGCGTTTCGCGTGGACGAATGCGACTGGGAGGAGACGTGTGCCTATCTTCGCGCCCGAGAACAGGTGACCATGGTGTACCTGGAAACAAGACAGACCGTACGTCTTCATGCCGACGAGCCACAGGAAGTGGAGGCGTTGTGCTTTGTCGTCGACACCAGCCACATGCAATATGCCGGACGGCTGGATCTTGAAACGCAGGCACGACTGGTTCGCGACGGGGTCGGTCAGTCGGGTAAAAACCCGGAGTACCTGGAGAACACGGTTCTGCATCTAAGGGAGATGCAGATTCACGATCACGATCTTGAGGCCCTGTTTGAGAGGGTCAATGGCGGGCTGAGACAAGACTCGCCCTAGCTCGAGTGCAGGCAGGGGCTTGTGCGTTGGCCGGCCAGATGGCGATGGCGGATGTCGTTGAGGATATCGCGCCGCTGGCGGGTGGTGTCGGCCATCAGATGAAGGTGGATTTCATTGGCACCCGAACGGCGGGCATGGGCCAAAGCCTGGCCGTACCGGACAATGGCAGGCACATTTTCAATAATACCGGCATCGATTACCGTGCGTCTCCCGTCGAGATCCTTGCGAACGGCAAGATAGACCGCACCATCGAGTTCGGGCAAGGTTTCGGGATCGAAAACCGTGTGAAGGTAACGGTCGCCGGACCTGCCGTACCAGTAGTGAAATGCGCCTGCAAAAGACCGGTTCCGGGTCACCTGAGCGGGCATGTTGCCCATCATTTCATGATTCGTTTGCATGAGAACAAAAGTAGAACATTGGGGTTTGAATGTCAACGCCTAAGCACGTTTCCAGGCTTATCCGCACTTGGAATAACCACAGCTCATGCAGGTGTGGCAGCCTTCCTGGAAAACAAGAGAGGGGGCATCGCATTTTGGGCAATACCGTGCGGCATTTGTCGTTGCGATTTCGATGCTGTCATCTGAGGCCGGGATGTGCGTGATCCGGTCCGTGCTGCTCAGGAAGCCGGTGTCGATCATGTGACGTTCGATCACGCCGCCAATGGCGGCAAGCAGGCTTGGCACATATTTGCCGTTCATCCACTGGCCGCCACGGGGATCGAATACGGCCTTGAGCTCGTCGACGACAAAGGAGACATCGCCGCCGCGCCGGAACACCGCGCTGATCATCCGGGTCAGGGCCACGGTCCAGGCATAATGCTCCATGTTCTTTGAGTTTATGAAAATCTCGAACGGCCGCCGGCGGTCGTTTTGCAGGATGTCATTGAGAGTGATGTAGATGGCATGGTCGGAGTCCGGCCAGCGCACCTTGTAGGTGAAGCCTGGAAGGACCTGTTCGCGCTCCAATGGCTGGTTCATGTAGACCACGTCCGCGGGGGTCGCAGAGCCGGGTGGCCGCGGTGCGTCCAACGGCAGGGCCTTTTGGGTCTGGCCGTTGTTGTCGGTGTCTTCCGGCCGGGCGTTCTGCTCGCCCGCCGTCGACAGCACCGAGCCGGTAACGTCGTTGGGCCGGTAGGTTGTGCATCCCTTCAGACCCTGGTCGTAGGCGAGATCGTAGACCTGGCGGAACTCGTCGAAGGAAATGTCCCGGGGGCAGTTCACGGTCTTGGATATTGAGCTGTCCACGTGGTCCTGAAGGGCAGCCTGCATGACGATATGGTCCCGCGGGGCCAGGGTTTGGGCCGTGACGAAGTAGTCCGGCAGATCGGCATCGTTGCCGAACCGCTGGCGGAACAGACGATAGGCATAATCGGAAATCGTCTCAACGGACTTCGATCCGTCGGGCAACAACACCTTGCGCTCGTAGATGTAGCTGAACACCGGTTCGACGCCGCTCGAGACATTGTCGGCAAAAAGCGAAATCGTGCCGGTCGGCGCGATTGATGTGACGAGGGCGTTACGCATGCCGGATTGTGCGATTGCGGCGCGGACATCCTCGTCAAGTCTGGCAATATTCTCGGTCGCGAGATAGGCGTCACGGTCAAACAGCGGAAATGACCCTTTTTCGCCGGCAAGCGCCGCACTTGCCAGATAGGCCGCCCGTTCGATCTGTGCCATCCAACGGCGTGTGAGTGTAACCGCCTGATCGCTGCCGTAGACCGTCCGGCACATAATGAGGGCATCCGCCAGCCCGGTCACCCCAAGACCGATCCGGCGTTTGGCCAGGGCTTCGCGGCGCTGGTCCTCCAGCGGGAACAGGGACACGTCAACGACGTTGTCCATCATGCGTACCGCCGTCTCGACCAGTTCGGCGAGTTCGCCCGCATCGATGTAGGCGTCGTCATCGAAGACGTTTCGGACCAGGCGCGCCAGGTTGATGGAACCCAGGAGGCAAGCCCCGTAGGGCGGCAGCGGCTGTTCGCCGCAAGGGTTGGTGGCGCTGATGGTCTCGCAATAGGAAAGGTTGTTGCGGGCATTGATGCGATCGATGAAGATCACGCCGGGTTCGGCATAATCATAGGTCGAGCGCAGAATCCGGGTCCACAGGTCGGCGGCCGGCAGCGTGCGATAGGTCTTGCCGCCGAACACCAGGGGCCAGTCGGCGCCGGCGCGAACTGCTTCCATGAACGGATCGGTAACCAGCACGGAAAGGTTGAACATGCGCAAACGGCCGGGATCGTGTTTCGCCGCGACAAAATCCTCGATGTCCGGGTGATCGCAACGCATGGTCGCCATCATGGCGCCGCGCCTGGAGCCTGCCGACATGATCGTCCGGCACATGGCATCCCAAACATCCATGAAACTCAATGGCCCCGAGGCATCCGCACCGACCCCGCGCACCGGCGCGCCGCGCGGGCGCAGGGTTGAGAAGTCATACCCGATGCCGCCGCCCTGCTGCATGGTCAGAGCGGCTTCCTTGAGGTTCTCGAAAATTCCCTCCATATCGTCGGGCACGGTTCCCATGACAAAGCAATTGAACAGGGTGACCGAGCGGCCGGTTCCGGCGCCGGCCAGAATCCGGCCGGCAGGCAGGAACCTGTAATCGTTCATGGCCTCGAAAAACCGGTTGTGCCAGACATCCCTCCGTTCGGCCGGTTCGGCATCGCTCAGAGCGGTTGCCACCCGGCGCCAGGTATCCTCCACACAGGCGTCGATGGGCGTGCCGTCCGGCGCCTTCAGCCGGTATTTCATGTCCCAGATCTGGTCGGAAATGGCGCTACGCGGCAATGTGCTTGGATTGTTCACGGTGACGGTTCTCTAAAGGTACGAGGGTGGAAACAATAGGTGTGGCCTCAGGCAGAGTCAAAGAAATGTTCCTGTTATGTACTCATGAAAGATTTCATAAAAGATTAATGCGCCGTTTGCCGGCATTGCGGAGAAGGCGATCAGTGGCGGTTTCGATACGATCTTCCAGGACATCCCGGAATTCTTCTGCGGTAAGGCCGGCTTCGATGACCGGCAGGAACTCGATGGTGATCGTGCCCGGGTAGCGCAGGAATTTCCGGCGTGGCCAGAACAATCCGGAATTCAGCGCAACCGGAACACAAGGCAGACCGGTTTCGGCATAGAGAGCGGATACGCCGGCACGATAGTCGGTCGGCGCGCCCGGCGGCTTGCGGGTGCCCTCGGGAAAAATGATGATATGCCGGTCGGTCTGTGCGACGGCTTTGCGCACTTCTTCGATGAGGGAACGCACGCCACGGCCGCCACTGCCGCGCCGGATCCGGATCATCTTGTATTTGAGCGTGTACCAACCGAAGAACGGAATCCAGCTAAGCTCACGCTTCAGGATGAAGGCCGGGTCGTGAAGCAGCGGTATTAAGGCGAAACACTCCCAGAACGACTGGTGCTTCGAAGCGATGATCGCACTGCCGGCCGGGATGTTCTCCAGACCGACCGCTTTCACCCGGGCGCCGACCAGAACCCGGTGCAGCCAGATCGAGGATTTCGCCCAACCGGCAACAATCCACATGCCACGACGGCGCGGCACAAAGAACATCGGCAGAAAGATGATCATCTGGACGATCAGATTAAGGTAAAAAGCCGCGTTGAAGGCCAGGGAACGCACCAGAAACACACTGTCTCCAACTCTGAAAATTTACAGGACGTTGGACAGTATACGCAAAACCGCCATTCTTGCGGTCAAAACACTGATCAAGGTGGCAAAAGCGGGTACGGTCAGAAACAGGAAGTAACTGCCGATCGAGAGGCCGAAGGGTCCCGACACCAGTGCGGTGACGCCCTGGGGAAAGCCGCCGGTAAACTGTCCGCCGACAACAAGGCTGAGGGCGACAAACGTGGCGACGCCCGCAATGCCGCCGATGATCCCGGCCTTCAGGCCCAGCATCAGAAAGTGCCACTGGACCTGGATGGCGATGAAATTGTCGTAGGCGCCGACCAGATGCAGAACCTCGACGACTTCGCGGTTGGCGGCCAGCGCCGAGCGTGTGGCAAAGATCACGATGGCGACTGTCGTGACCGAAATCAGGAGCAGGACACCGAGGCCTGCGAGCTTCAGGGTATCCGCTGTTCTGACCAGATGGGACTGCCATTGACGGTGGGTATCGAGTGTTGCACCGGGAACCATGGCTTCGAGTCTCTTGCCCAGGGCTGCCATGTCGGGCGGAGACGCGGCGTCGATCCCCACTGCGATCATCCGCGGTACCGGCAGTTCAGCCAGAATGTCAGTTTTTCCAAGCCACGGCTCAAGCAGACGGGCGGTGTCCTCGTCGCTCAGGGCAACCGCGTCGGTAACCCCGCCGGTGGCCCTGAGAATGCTCAGGGCGCGCCGGATCTCGGTGTTCATCTTGCGTCCTTCGACCGGCTTGATCTGAACTGTGATCTGGCTTGCGATATCAGAAGTCCACGTGTTCACGGCCCGGTTGATGGCAATCAGAGTGCCCAGGGCCAAGCATGCCAGATAGCACATGACGGCCATGACCATGATCAGCGTCCGGCTGGCTGTGGTCGACTGCGGCATGATGCGGGAGAGGTGCGTGCTCTGGCTCAGTATCAGCGAAGACGGCAGCGGCCCGGGGTCGTTTTCGGGAATGTGGTCGGGCAAATTTGTCATTGAACTATGTGGAGTTCGCCCTTCTGCAACACCAGGCGCGGCGCGCGGAACTGTTCCATGAGGGTGAGGTCGTGGGTTGCGATGAGTACTGTCGTCCCGAGTTTGTTGAGTTCAACAAAAAGACGCAGCAGGCGTTTGGCCAGGTACGGATCGACGTTACCCGTGGGTTCGTCGGCAAGCAGCAGTTGCGGCCGCCCGATCACGGCCCTGGCAATCGCGGCGCGCTGTTTCTCGCCGCCTGACAGAACCGGCGGGTAGGCGTTGATGCGTTCGCCCAGCCCCACCCAGTCGAGCAGTTCCAGCACGTCACTGCTGTAATTCACCGGGTCATTGCCGCGCACGCGCAGCGGCAGAGCGATGTTCTCGAACGTGGTGAGGTGATCCAAAAGGCGGAACTCCTGGAAAACGACGCCAATCCGGCGGCGCACGACCGGCAGTTGCGACCGGCCCAGTGTCGCCACGTCGCTGCCGAACAGGGAGATCAATCCACGCGTGGGACGCAGGGCCAGAAACAGTAGCCGCAGCAGGGAGGTCTTACCGGCGCCCGATGGCCCGGTGAGAAAATGGAACGAGCCCGGCTCAAGATGAAAGCTTACATCGCGCAGGACTTCCGGCCCCATGCCGTATCGAAGGCCTACATTTTCAAAGTGAATCACGGTGCGTTCCCTGTATCCGTGCCCGCCGCTTAAACCTTCGGATTTAACTGCGCCTTAACTGTGCATGGTTTTATGTAAGGAAGCGTTAAACAAAGGGGAAGGGTGAAACCAGATTTCTTCCATTCAGGATTGAGATCAATATCATCCATCAAGTGCGCGTGCCGTAATGATAATAGTCTGTCCAGAGTGTGCAACACGCTATACGGTCAAGCCGGAAAGCTTCGAACCCGATGGCCGCAAGGTCCGCTGCACGCAATGCAGCCACACCTGGTCGCAGAGGCCGCTGGGCGAGACTGAGGTTATCGATGTCAGTATCGCGCCGCTGGATCAAGTGAAAACTGCGGCTGCGGTGACAAAGCCCCGTGATATCGAATCCGAAGCAGCCCGGCTCCTGCGGGCGTCCCGCCAGACTGCCGAGCGCCTGCGCGACCAGGCCGCCCTGCGCCGCGGCACGCTTGTAGGGTGGGCCTATCTTTCGGTGGCGGCCAGTATTGTGCTGACTGCGGCAGTTGTTTTCAGGCATCCGATCGTGCGTACGGCCCCGACGCTGGCAACGCTTTATGAAACTGTCGGGTTGGAGGTCAATGTCCGCGGCATGGTGTTCCGCAAGGTGGTCTATGAGCGCCAGTACGAAAACGGCCTGCCGGTCCTTGCCATTAAGGGCGAGATCGTGAATATATCCGGGGAGCCGAAAATCGTACCAAAAATCCGGTTTGGATTGCGCGACCAGACCCGGCAGGAACTCTATCACTGGAGCATGCAGGTGCAAAAAGAACCCCTCGGGCCTGATCAGTCGACGGCCTTTGTCGCCAGGCTGGCCTCGCCGCCCACGGATGCAAACGACATTCAGGTCCGGTTTGCCAGGCGCTCGGAAACAGGAGTGATGTTTTGACCGACCCTGACGGCCAGACAGAGCCGAAAATTAGCGTTTTGTTCGACGCTGCAACGATCGACAAACGGGTTAAGGAACTGGCCCACGAGATCGCGCAATCGGGCCTTGAAAAGCTTCTGGTCGTGGCGGTTCTGAAAGGCAGTTTTGTCTTCACTGCAGATCTCCTGCGCGCGCTGCACGGTGCCGGTCTTTCGCCGGAGGTCGAATTCATCACGTTGTCCAGTTACCGGGACGCAACGATCTCGAGTGGCCATGTGACGGTTCTGCGCGATATCGAAAGCGATGTGCGCGACCGCAGTGTGCTGCTGATCGACGATATTCTGGAATCGGGCCGGACGCTGGCCTACGCCAAGGATCTGATGGCGGCACGCGGTGCCAAGGTTGTCAAATCCTGCGTGCTGCTCGACAAGCCCGGCAAACGGGCCTCGAGCATCGATGCCGACTACATGGGCTTCGAGTGTCCGGACCTGTTCGTGGTCGGCTACGGCATGGACATGGCGCATACGTTCCGGGAACTGCCGTTTGTGGGTTACGTGACGACGGAATAGGCAGGTTCAAACCGGACCCTGTGTCAGGCCGCCGGCAACACTTGCTTCTTTATCAAGTCGATGGAGTCCCAGCCATGAAACCCAACATGCAATATCTCATCATCGGCGCTCTCGCCGTTGTCGTCTGCGTTGTCGGTTTCCTGTACTATCAGGAAACCCAGAAAACCTCCGGTATTGAGATCAAGGTGAACGAAGGCGGTATCACCATCGAGAAGCAATAGGGCCGAGCGTCGCGGACGAGTCACGATGAGAACGCGTGTCAAGATCTGCTGTATCGCCTCTCGGTATGAGGCGGAAATGGCTGTGAAGGCCGGTGCCGACGCCCTGGGCCTTGTCGCCTCGATGCCATCCGGACCGGGCGTCATTTCCGATGCAACCATTGCCGAGATTGCAGCAGCCGTTGCACCGCCGGTGGCAACATTTCTGCTGACATCTGAGATTAAAGCCGACGCCATATCGGCACATGTGGCGCGCACAGGTGCGTCCACGGTCCAGGTGGTTTCCCATATTGCAGCAGATGAGTCGGCACGTCTGGCGGAACTGTTGCCAACCACACGCCGGGTTCAGGTTATCCACGTGGAAGATGCCGGTGCATTGGATCTGATCGATCACTATGCGCCCCACGTCCATGCGTTCCTGCTCGATTCCGGCCGGCCCTCAGCCGCCGTGCCGGAGCTCGGTGGTACCGGACAAACCCATGATTGGCGGATCAGCGCCGACTTTGTCGCCGTCAGTCCGTTGCCGGTGTTTCTTGCAGGAGGGTTGAACCCGGCGAACGCTGCAGAGGCTATTCAAACGGTGCGCCCGTTCGGGCTCGATTTGTGTACGGGGGTTAGAACCAACGGTATGCTGGACACCGGCAAGTTAAGGGCCTTCATGGCAAGTGTTTCGCAGGCCGACGCCGGACCGGCGAAACACTAGATTTGGAATTGCGGCCAGTTGCGATTGTGACTCCCGTCATGTCGTCTACTCATTCGCTGACGGATCAATACCTATGGAAATTTATCCAGACTCGTGCTGTTGTTGAAGCGCGGGGCAAGCGGAGTCCGACCAGGAGGTTTGGAAAATCCTCCTGCGATCTGCCTTCGCAGGGTTGCCGGTGAGAAAATATTTCTTTCTGGGGAATGCACTGACATGGGCAATAGAAAGACGCTGGTAAGTCGCGGGTTGGATCAACTTAGCGAGGGATTCGGGATATTTGACGACGACATGTGTATCGTCGCCTGCAATCGTCTTTACCGGGAACTCAGAGACTATCCCTCCGAACTTTGCCAACCGGGTACGCCCCTCGAAGACATGATCCGTTTCAATGCCGAACGAGGCGACTTCGGTCCGGGGGACGTCGAACATCAAGTCACCGAACGGATGGCCGAGATTACCGATTCTTCGCAACGGGAAATCGAGCGGGAAATGTCCGACGGGAAGATCCTCAATATTCGCTACCTTCACCTTGATGGGGGCGGCCTGACCGTTACGTTCAGGGACAAAACCAAGGAGAGACATGCACAAACAGCACTGGCCGCCAGTGAAGAACGCTATGCGCTTGTTTCAGAGGCGGCAGAGGAGGCGATCTACGAATGGCATATCGAGGCCAACCGCTTCTTTGCATCGCCACAACTGAACACCCTGCTGGGCGTTGAAGTCAACGAGGAAGGCTTTCGGGACTGGAATTGGGAGGACTGGATCCACCCGGATGACGTCGATCACTACAGATCGACGCTCGAGGCGCATCGCCTTGGGACGCTTCAGCGCTGGGAGTGCGAGTACCGGTTCCGGGATCAAAACGACAAGTACAGATGGATCTCGGATCATGGAACCTCCATTCGCAATGAAGGAGGAGAAGCGGTAAGGATGGTGGCGGCGATCCGCGACATTACCGAACTCAAGGAGGCCGAGCAGGCGTTGGCAGAAAAGGAAGCCCAGCTCCGGATTGCCCTGGACAGCATGCCAGGGGCGCTGATGTACACCGACGAGGATCTCAACATCGTTTTGAGCAACGATCGTTACAGCGAAATTTTCCACGAGCAACGGCACCTCTTGGAACCCGGCCGGCCCTATCGTGATCTCTTGTATTTTCTGGCGTCGCAAGGCGCCTACGGCGAGGGCGATGTGGATGAACTGGTCGCCGAAAGGGTCGAGAGCCTAAGGAATCCGTCTGACAAGACATTCGAGACCCAGATGCCTGACGGCCGGGTCTACCTCGTCCGCCGCAAACGGGTTGACGCGGGCGGAACCGTTACTGTGGCGACCGACTTTACCGAACACAAACGGGCCGAAGAGAAGCTTGCGGTCAAAGAAGGGCAATTGCGCCTTGCCCTGGAAAGCATGCCCGGTGGGATGGAGCTGGTCGACCGGGACATGAGGTACGTTTTGTTCAACCAACGGTACTGCGATCTGCACGACTATCCGGAAGGGCTTTTGAAAATTGGCGGATCGGCGCACGACGAGGTCGTCTTTCAGGCTGAGCGTGGCGATTATGGTCCCGGCGATCCCAAAGAACTGATGGCGGCGGCCCAGCGGCCGTTCACGTCGGGCAAGTCGGGAAGCTACGAACGGACGATCCCCAACGGCCGAACGCTGCAATTCAGTGTCGCGCCGACACCGGACGGCGGTTATGTCACCATCGCCACCGATATAACCGAGCGCAAGCGGGCCGAACAGGAGCTAGCCGAGAAGGAGAATCAGCTGCGTGTCGCCCTCGGCAACATGCCAGGGGGCATGGTGCTTTGTGACAAAGACCTCAATTATGTGTTCGCCAATACTCAATACAGCGAACTTTGTGATTATCCCCAAGGTCTCGTCAAAATCGGCGGATCGACGAGCGATGTGGTTCGCTTTCAGGCCGAACGTGGTGATTTTGGCCCGGGCGACCTGGATGCGTTGGTCAGGAAATGGGTTGACGTTCACCGGATAACGGAACCTGTCAGCTACGAGCGCGACTTTGCCGACAGCAGCAGGACCGTTCGTATCTACCTGGCCCCGACACCCGATGGCGGCTATGTCAGCATCATCACCGATATCACCGAACAGAAACAGGCGGAAGTCGAGCTTCAAGACAGAGAGGCGCAGTTGTCAGCGGCTTTGCAGGAATTCAATGCGGTTCTGCACACGATCGAATACGGCGTCCTTTTCATGGGCGCAAACCTCAAGGCCCGGATCATCAACCGGGCCTTTGGCCGGATGTGGGGCATGTCCCAGGATTTTATCGATCAGTCGCCGACCATGCGCGAACTGATTGAGTACAATAAGGACACGGGGCTCTATGACGTTTCGGCGGACGAGTGGGACGAATGGATCGATACCCGGGTCGACGCTGTGCGTGAAGGCGAAATTGCACCGATGGAGATCAGACGGGCGGACGGTAAGATTATGCAGTACCAGTGCAATGTGTTGCCCGATGGCGGGCGCATGCTGACGTACTTCGATATTACCGAGTTGAAGCAGCGGGAAGCGGAGTTGATAGCCGCTCGTGACGAAGCCCAACGTGCTCTCAAAGACCTCGAGCTGGCACAGGAAAGGCTGGTTCAGACGGAAAAAATGGCATCGCTGGGCCAGTTGACCGCGGGCATCGCCCATGAAATGAAAAATCCACTCAATTTCGTCAATAACTTTGCCAAGCTCTCAAAGGAAATGCTTGATGAGCTGGCCGTCATGCTCAAGGACCCCATCGCCTCGCTCGATGAGGAAACCCGCGACGATGCAGAGGATCTTCTGGAAACGGTGAAAGGCAATCTCGAAAAAGTCAATCGACATGGCCGGCGTGCCGATGCGATTGTCAAGAATATGCTCCTGCACTCGCGCGAGGGGTCCAGTGAAGTTCGATCCAGCAATCTGAATGGGATCGTCGAAGAGGCGCTTAATCTGGCCTATCATGGTGCGCGCGCAGAAAACCCGGAATTCAATATCGAAATGATAACTGACCTTGCCGAGGACGTCGGCAGGATTGACTGCTTGCCTCAGGATCTGATGAGGGTGTTTCTAAACCTTGCTTCAAACGGCATGTATGCGGCCAACGCCCGCGAGGCAGAAGCAGATGATTCGGCGTCGGTTCCGACACTAAGCGTCAACACACGATCCGATGGCGAATACATCGCGGTTGAGATCCGGGACAACGGCATGGGCATACCCGAACACATTCGGGAACAGATTTTTACACCATTCTTTACCACCAAGCCTGCCGGCGAAGGGACGGGGCTCGGTTTGTCTCTCAGTTACGATATTGTGGTGAAACAGCATAACGGGACCATAACCGTCGAAAGCGAACTGGGGTCCCATACCGTGTTTGTGGTCACGTTGCCCCGGGTCATGGCATCGGTCGCGGATGCCAACTCACACTGAGGAGATGTTCGATACAAAGACAGCGGCCGACGTTGGTTGCCACTGAAAGTTGCGAAACAGTGCAACCCGGTTCTTGATCCTCAAAACCGCTTCAGCAACCGCTCAATGTAATCGAGCTCGATTTCCGGACGAGACCGATCACCCAGCCGGCGCTGGAGTTCGCGCATGATTTCGCGGGCGCGCTGGACTTCGATTTCGCCGGGGACCTTGGTCGAGGTGCCGAGATCGGGCCCATGGGTGCGCATGGAGCGTCCCAGGGGGTCGACATCACCGGCGCCACGGCGGCGGCCGCGCTGGCCGTTGCGGTTGGCCTGGCCAAACCCCTGGAGCATTTCACGGGCCATGGCATTGGCGCCCTGGCGCATCTGGTCGATGGCCTCGCCCTGGCGGCCGACCGCCTGTTTGCGCTGGCCCTTGCGCAGGGCTTCGGCGGCATCCCGCATGGCCTGTCCGGCACGGCCGAGCGCTGACGGGCCGTTCTGGTTGCCGTTCTGGAACTGTTTCATGAAGTCGCCGAGCATTTCGCGCAGGGTTTCCTGCTGGCCGGCGAGATCGGAACCGCGCTGGCCGCCCTGCTGGCCCTTGCCCTGCTGCTGGCCCGACTTGTTGCGCGACGACTGGAAGGTCTCGTCCATCAGACCTTGCTGCTTGCCCATCAGATCGCCCAGCTTGTCGAGCATTTCGGAAAGTTCCGAGCGTTGCTGCGAGCCGGTGACGGTCTGGCCTTTCTGCATGTTCTCCAGAATCTCGTTGAGCTGGGCGAGCAGTTCCTGGGCGGCGTCGGTCGCCCCGTTCTTGAGAAGATTCTCGATCATGTCCATCATCTTCGCCAGGTCCTGCGGCGTGATGGTCTGGGCGTCGGGGGGGATTTCCTGGGGCTGGCCATTCTTGCCCGCATTCTGGCGCATCTGCTCGGCCATGGCTTCCATGAAGCGGTTGAGCGCCTTGCGCAGTTCCTTGGCAAGCCGGTCGATTTCCTCCTGGGGCGCATTCTCGGCAATCGCCTTGCGCAGGGCTTCCTGGGCGGCCCTGAGTTCGCGTTCGGCAAGCGATAGGTCGCCGTCTTCGACCCGCAAGGCAAGATCCCACAGCAGATCGACTATTTCGGTACTTGTGGCCACGTCGTCATGGCGCTTGAGGCGGTGATGGGCGGTGGACAGGCCCAGATAGACCACCGAGTTCATCTTCAGGCCGGGGGCGACAATCATCAGACCACCCAGAGCGGTGGCGACCTTGCCCGCCGATCCCTGCTCGGCCACCAGCCGTTTGCGTTGTTCGATGAAGGCGCGCGCCAGAGGTTTCTTGAAGTCACGTTCGGGCAGAACCAGCCGAACCGGTTTACTGACACCGGTCTGTTCGGCCTCGTCGGTGGCCTTGAGCACCAGGCTGACTTCGAGGCCGGCCCAGGGGTGAGACGTGAAGTCCCGGAAGACCTTCTGTTGTGTCGTCTTGACCCGGGACTTGGGCAGGACGAGGGCAAAATCAGGCGGCGTGACGGGCAGAGCGTAACGCGGTGTGTTGCCGTCTTCGGCTTCTGCAGGTGCGAGCTTGAATTCGGCCTTGGCGGATATGACGCCGTAGTCGTCGCTCAGGATGTAGCCGAACTGAACCGCCTGTTCATTGGTCAGGGGCGCATCGGTGTCGATGGAGATCACCGGTGTCTTGTCGGGTATGACGTTGAAGCGCCAGGCTGCCAATGGATTGCCACCGTCGCTGACCAGCGCCTGTCCCGATTGCAGAAGCGGGATGCGGGCGGTCTTGATCTGCTCGCCGGAGTCCTGGAACGCCACCGTTTTGCTGGCATCGCGTCCGGCAATGTCGGTTCCATTGAGAACAGCCTTCAGTTCCTTTGCGCCGGTTACCCGGATCACAAGTTCGCTTTTTGCCGGTATGTCGACTGGACGGTCGGCGGTTTCAGAGTCGAGCGTCACGTTGGCGCCGGACAGGAATACCGGGGCCCGGCCAGTATAGGCCGGTGGCGTGATCCAGGCATCGATGAAGGTTTTCGATGCGCTCTGGGCTGCGGGAACCGGTACGAAGGCTTCCTTGATCCGGTCGGAGGTATCAGGACCGGCCCAGGTGAAGGCGACCACGAGGCCAAGAACGAGGATCACCCGAAGGCCGAGAGGGTCACGGCCAGGCAGTCCGGGGTGCGGCCAGCCGGTTTTCAGCTGATTCAATCGCTCGCGGAGTTGGCGCTTATGTGCTTGCCAGACAGCGCGGCTCGATGGATCGGTGAAATTCTTGGCGAGCGTATCCTCATAGGAAGACGCCGGGCGATGGGGCAGGCCGGAGGCTCCCTCCAACCGGCGAAGAGCGTCTTCGCGTGGTGGCAGGGTCAAGGCCAGCAGCGGCCGCAGTGTCCAGAGAAATGTCACTGCAAGGGCTGCGAGAATCACAAAATGGACGGAGCGCGGGAACAGCGCAAATACCCCGAACAGGGTCGCTATACCGACGCAGCCGGCAAACACCAGCAACGGCAACAGGGCGTACCACAACCGTTCCCAAAAGATAATCGCGCGTGCGACCAGGATCTTGCGTTCAAATCCACTGCGCCACTGGAAATTTCGCATCTTCCACGTCCATATCAATTTGACGCTGACACCTTAGCACATTCACAAGATGAGCGGAGTCACAACTACGCCAACTCACAAAGAACAGTTGTGTAGTCCTAAATATAGGATGAATTATGGCCTTGGCGATGCCTGATTGGCGCAAATCTGTTGTTTTTGACCTGGTTACAACCAGTCCGGGACGTGGTCGAGACCAAGCAATTCCTCAACGTCGAGCCGCCGTCTGATCACTGCGTAGTCGGTGCCGCTGACAAGAACCTCCGGTATCAGGGCCCTTGTGTTGTAGGTGCCCGACTGCACGGCACCGTAAGCCCCTGCCGACATGATCGCCATCAGATCGCCTGCTGCCATCTCTGGTAACTCGCGGTCGCGGGCCAGGTAATCGCCGGTCTCGCACACCGGCCCAACCACGTCGACGGTGAGCCGTTTGTGATCCGGTGTGGGTTCGACCACCGGAAGAATGGCATGATAGGCGTCGTAAAGCGTCGGCCTGATGAGGTCGTTCATGGCGGCATCGACGATCAGGAAGGACTTTGCATCGCCCTGTTTGGCATAGATTACGTCGGTGACCAGAATGCCTGCATTGCCGGCGATCAGGCGGCCGGGTTCGAAAATAAGCCGGCAGCCCAGATCCTTGGTCAGACGAAGCACCATGGCGGCGTATTCGTCGGGGTGGGGCGGAATGTCGTTGAGCCCGGTATAGGGAATGCCAAGGCCGCCGCCAAAATCGATGTGGTCGATGGCATGACCGTCGGCACGCAACATGGTCACGAGGTCCCCGAGGCGCGCGAAAGCTGCTTCAAACGGCGCCAGTTTGGTAATCTGGCTGCCAATGTGCATGTCGATGCCGGTTACCTTGATCCCCGGCAACCGGGACGCGTCGGCATAGATTTCGCTGGCACGGTGCCAGGGAACGCCGAACTTGTTCTCGGCCTTGCCGGTGGAGATCTTCTCGTGGGTTTCGGCATCCACGTCCGGATTGATGCGCAGGGATACGCAAGCGGTCGTGTTCTTGGCAGTCGCAACCTCGCTCAGGCGTTGCAGCTCGGGTTCGGATTCCACGTTGAAGCAGTAAATCCGCTCGTCCAGCCCATAGGCCATTTCGTCCGCAGTCTTGCCGACACCTGAAAACACGATCTTCTCGCCAGGCACGCCAACCGCGCAGGCGCGGCGCAACTCGCCTTCGGAGACCACATCCATGCCGGCGCCGAGATTGGCCAGAACCTTCAGGACGGCAAGGTTGGAATTGGCCTTGATGCCGTAACAGACCAGATGATCGTGATCGCCGAATGCGCCGTCGAAGAGTTTGAAATGGCGTTCAAGCGTTGCCGTGGAATAGCAGTAGAACGGCGTGCCGACGTCGCTGGCGATGCGGCGCAAATCGACATCCTCGGCATGCATGATGCCGTTACGATAGGCAAAGTGATGCATGCCGGATGTCCGCTCAGTAAATCAGGGTGTCGAGGACAATCGGCTTGTCGTCGTTGCTGCCCGAATCCGGCGGCGCTTCCAGCGGACCACGGCGGCCGCAGGCGGTCAGGCCCAAAGCCGTCAACAGCAAACCAATCACAAACAAATGCCTTATCCGCACGTCTAGTTACTCCCGATCTCCGGACGGTCGGCCACACCGAGGCGGCAAACCTTTGTTTTCGAGCCGGTATACACTTCTTTTCCTAACCGGTCGTGGCGGCCTGTTCAAGGGCAATCCGCCACTTCTCTGCCTGTTGCTTGACATTCTCCGGCGCCGTTCCGCCAAAACTGGTGCGTGACCGGACCGAGTTTTCAACCCCCAGAACCTCGAATATTGCTTGTGTTATGGCCGGTTCGACCGCCTGCATGTCGGCCAGAGGGACGGCATCGAGATCGCAATCCAGGGCTTCGGCACGGGCGACGATTTGCCCGGTCACATGGTGGGCATCGCGAAACGGCATGCCGAGTTCACGCACGAGCCAGTCGGCGAGGTCGGTTGCCGTGGAAAACCCGGCCATGGCGGCATCTTTCAGGATTTCCTCATTGGGTTCCAGATCGTCGACCATGCCGGTCATGGCCGCCAGGCACAGGGACAGGTTTCTGAAAGCGTCGAACGCCGGTTCCTTGTCCTCCTGCATGTCCTTGGAATAGGTCAGCGGCAAGCCCTTCATGACAATCAGCAGGGTGTTGAGCGCGCCGATGATGCGCCCGACCTTGCCGCGCACCAGTTCGGCGGCGTCCGGGTTGCGTTTTTGCGGCATGATCGAGGAGCCGGTCGAGAAGCTGTCGGACAGTTTCACGAATTTGAACTGGGCCGAGGCCCAGATCACCAGTTCCTCCGCCAGCCGCGACAGGTGCATGGCGCAGATCGAGGCCACGGAAAGGGATTCCATCACAAAATCCCGGTCGGAGACCGCGTCGAGCGAATTGGCGCAGGGGCGGTCGAAGGACAGCATTTGCGTGGTGGCATCACGGTCGATCGGAAAAGACGTGCCGGCAAGGGCTGCGGCGCCTAAGGGGTTTTCATTCATTCGGCGTCTTGCATCGGCAAACCGTGAGCGGTCGCGGTCAAGCATTTCCACGTAAGCCAGACAGTGATGGCCGAAGGTGACCGGTTGCGCCGACTGCAGGTGTGTGAAGCCCGGCATGATCGTGTCGGCGTGGGCTGCAGCCTTACGGGTCAGGGCCTGTTGCAGCGACACAATCTGTTCGATCAGTGTATCGACCGTATCGCGGACATAAAGCCTGAAGTCGGTGGCAACCTGGTCGTTGCGCGACCTGGCAGTGTGAAGCCGTCCCGCCGCCGGGCCGACGATCTCGGTCAGCCGGGCCTCGATGTTCATGTGGATGTCTTCAAGCTGGCGGGAAAATTCGAAGGAACCGTTTTCGATTTCTGACGTAATAGTGTCTAGACCGTGAAGTATCGCCTCGGCATCGTCGTGCGTGATAATCCCGGTCTGGGCGAGCATGCGGCAATGGGCCTTGGACCCTTGTATGTCCTGGGCATAGAGTTGCTTGTCGAATCCGATGGAGGCGTTAATCTCCTCCATGATTTCGCTGGGTCCGGTGGCAAACCTGCCGCCCCACATTTTGTTGCTCATGGCTGATGGCTCGTGTTTGGTAAAAGGAAAGAAACGGTTGATGCTACTCATGGCAGAAGGTTTGAAGCGGAGCAAGTGGGCCCGGCCGGTTGATCCGACAAGCCGTAAGGCTGGCAGCAGCCGTTTGGCGGTTTTGGGTGCCGTGGTACTACTGGCAGGTGTAATTTCCGGCACGCCGATCAATGTCGTGGAGCAGGCGCAAGCAGCCTCGCCCTACAGCAAGGGCGAAATGGTTGCCTTTGTCATTCACAAAAAACCGCGCGCCGTGGCCGATGTCAAATTCGTCGATGAAACCGAGACCCAGCGGACCCTCAAGGACTGGAAAGGCCGTGTGGTTCTGGTCAACCTGTGGGCGACCTGGTGCGCACCGTGCAAGAAGGAAATGCCGTCGTTGAACACGCTGCAGCAAGAACTGGGCGGCGAAGATTTCGAAGTCGTGGCCATCAGCGTCGACCGCAAGGGCCTGAAGGCCTCTTCGGCGTTTCTCAAGGAAACCGGCGCCGATGCCCTGGCGCTGTACAACGACAAGTCAGCCCGCGCCAGTATAGACCTGAAGGCGTTCGGCCTACCGGCGACCATCCTGATCGGCAGGAAAGGTCAGGAACTCGGCCGTCTCGTGGGGCCGGCGGAATGGGCGTCAGAGGACGCGAAGGCGCTGATACAGGCGGCGATCGACGGCAAGATATCGTCTCAAAAAGGTTCTTAAACTAGATCGTGGACAAGATTGGCAGGCTAACCGGTGATAAGTATGGAGATCACCGTGTCGGAACCGGTGTCTCACCACGATAGTCATAAAACCCACGCTGGGTCTTGCGGCCGAGCCAGCCGGCTTCGACGTATTTGACCAGCAGCGGGCAGGGCCGGTATTTGGTGTCGGCGAGTCCCTCGTAGAGTACTTGCATGATCGACAGGCAGGTGTCTAGCCCGATGAAATCGGCGAGCTGGAGCGGGCCCATGGGGTGGTTGGCGCCCAGGCGCATGGCGGTGTCGATGGCTTCAACCGTGCCGACACCTTCATAAAGCGTGTAGATCGCCTCGTTGATCATCGGCAGCAGGATACGGTTGACCATGAAGGCGGGGAAGTCTTCGGAAACGGCAATTGTCTTGCCGAGTTCACTGACAAACTCGCGGACGGCAGTGAAGGTGGCGTCATCGGTGGCGATGCCGCGCACCAGTTCGACCAGTTCCATGACCGGCACCGGGTTCATGAAATGAATGCCGATGAACTGTTCCGGGTGCAGCGTGGCGGCGGCCAGGCGCGTAATCGAGATCGACGATGTGTTGGAGGCGAGGATAACGCTGTCCTTCACGATCGGTGCCAGCTTGGCAAAGATCTGGCGCTTGATGTCCTCGTCTTCGACCGCCGATTCGATAATCAGGTCAGCGTCGGCCAGATCTTCCAGATTTTCCGTGGCACGGATGGAGGCCAGCACGGCATTGCGCTGGTCTTCTGAGATGCGGCCGGAGGCAACCTGGCGCGCCAGGTTGCCGTTTATGGTTGCAAGGCCTGCTTCGATCCGTTCGGCGGAAATGTCGTTCAGGCTGACGTCGAAGCCGGCAAGGGCGCAGACATGGGCAATGCCGTTGCCCATCTGGCCTGCGCCGATCACGCCTATCGTCTTAATCTGCATCCGTTCTCCATCCCACCTGTATCTGCCCGGTTGTTGCGCCGGGCAATATACAGGGGTTTTTCACAAATCAGTAGCCGGCTTTTGCAAGCTCCGCTTCAAGCTCCGGCACTGCCTGGAACAGGTCCGCCACAAGGCCGTAATCCGCGACCTGGAAGATAGGTGCTTCCTCGTCCTTGTTGATGGCGACGATGACCTTGGAGTCCTTCATGCCGGCCAGATGCTGAATGGCACCTGAAATCCCCACCGCGATGTAAAGCTGAGGGGCAACGACCTTGCCGGTCTGACCAACCTGGTAGTCGTTGGGCACAAAACCTGCGTCAACCGCTGCACGGCTGGCGCCGACGGCAGCGCCGAGCTTGTCGGCGATGGCTTCAAGCATCGGGAAGTTGTCGCCCGACTGCATGCCGCGTCCGCCTGAAATGACGATCTTGGCCGACGTCAGTTCCGGACGATCGGACTTGGACAGTTCTTCGCCCTTGTATCGGGTGATGCCGGGGCTTGCCGGGGCGGACGCGGATTCAACCGGGGCAGAGCCGCCTTCGCCGGCTGCTGCAAAAGTCGTTGTCCGTACAGTGACAACCTTCTTGGCATCGGTCGCCTGAACGGTTTCAATGGCGTTGCCGGCATAGATCGGGCGCTCGAACGTATCCGAGGATATGACCGCCGTGATTTCCGATACCTGGGCGACGTCGAGCAGGGCGGCAATGCGCGGGGTGTAGTCCTTGCCGTCGGTATTGGCAGCCGACACCAGGTGCTCGTAGCTGTCCATCATGGGCACGATCAGGGTGGCCATGTTCTCGGCAACCGGGCGTTCGAACTGGGGGTCGTCGACGACGATCACCTTGGCGATGCCTTCCAGCTTGGCGGCGGCGTCGCCGACGGCGGCACAATTGTGACCCGCCACCAGCACATGGACATCGGAATTCATTTCAAGCGCTGCGGTTAAAACCTTTGCGTTGGAGTCCCGCAGTTCCGAATTGTCGTGTTCGGCAATGAGAAGAACCGTCATCAAATTACTCCCGCTTCGTCTTTGAGTTTTTCCACGAGTTCGGCAACGGAACCGACGATGACGCCCGCCTTGCGGGATTCCGGTTCTGTGGTGTTGATCACCTTCAGCCGTGGCGTGATGTCGACGCCCAGATCTTCAGGCGTCTTCTCGTCGATCGGCTTCTTCTTGGCCTTCATAATGTTAGGCAAAGAGGCGTAGCGCGGCTCGTTGAGGCGCAGATCCGTGGTGATGATCGCGGGCATGTCCAGTTCCAGGGTCTGCAGGCCGGCATCGACCTCGCGGACCACTTCGATGACGCCATCGCCGATCTTGATTTCCGAAGCATAGGTGCCCTGAGGCCAGCCCAGGAGGGCTGCCAGCATCTGACCGGTCTGATTGCAGTCGTCATCGATTGCCTGTTTGCCCAGAATGATCAGCTCAGGCTTTTCCTCATCCACAACCGCCTTGAGCAGTTTTGCCACCGCGAGGGGCTCCGTGCGCTCGTCGGTCTTGATCAGGATGCCGCGATCTGCGCCCATGGCAAGGGCGGTCCGGATGGTTTCCTGGGACTGCTGCGGGCCGATCGAGACGGCGACGATCTCGGTCGCCGTACCGGCTTCCTTGAGGCGGACGGCTTCCTCGACGGAAATTTCATCGAACGGGTTCATCGACATCTTGACGTTGGCAAGTTCGACGCCGCTTCCGTCGGACTTGACACGGATTTTGACGTTGTAGTCGACAACCCGTTTTACAGGGACGAGCACTTTCATGCGTTCATTCTCCTCGTAC